>DATDAS010000065.1:0-130038 GCA_036525315.1 Allosphingosinicella sp. | reverse complement strand
TGGAGCGGCGCCGGGCCGGCGACGAAGGCATAAGGATCGGAATCGCCGAACGCGCCGAGCCGGCCGGTATATTGCTCGATCGCCCCGGTCACCCACGGCGGGTTGACCGGCGTGGTGGTCGCATTTTCGGTGCGGGTTTCGTCGGTCTTGCTTTTCGACGTGCTCGAGGAGAGGCCCATTCAAAGTCCTTTCACGACTGCAATCTGGTGGAGCGCATAGCCCTGGTTTCGGAGCGCCCGCTGCCAGCCGGGCCGGCTTTCGACGATTGCGAAGGCGCAGCCCCGGGATCGGCCCCAGGTTTCGGCGGCGGGGATGAGGATGTGGCGGATCTCGTCGAGATCGCCGGCGGCGACCAGGCCGTGGACTGCGCGGCAGGCGGGATAATCGCGGAGCTCGGTCACGATCGCGGCTCCGGCGCTTTGCCAATATTGGGCGCGGCCGGTCCGGATCATCCAGTCCACATGCTCGATCGTATGGAAGCGGCCGTCGATCGCCCCGGCCAGCATCGGCCGGAATCGCGGATAGTCGGGAGGAAGGTCGTTCATTTCGGTCTGCCCCTCGCTCGCCAACGCTGCGCCGCGCCCCTTTTTCGGCCCGGCGCATCGGGTTCCGCGGCTCATCTGGCGTTCAGGCTGTTTGCGTGATATGCGCGCAACACAGCTGAAGATGTTGGAGAATGAGATGATTCGCAGAGCTATACTCGGTGTTGCCGCCGTCGCTCTCGCGGCGGGCGTTGCCTCTGCGAGCTCCACAAAGAGCAAGTCCGGAGACCCGAACAAGGTCGTTTGCAAGACCGAGGGCCCGACCGGCTCGCGCCTCGGCAAGTCCCGCGCCTGCCACACCGTGGCCGAATGGGCCGAGCTTCGCCGTCAGGCCCGGGCGAACGTGGAGAAGATCCAGGATTCGCGTCCCGCCAATCTCTCGAACTGATCCGGCACTACCCACACTGACGATCGCTTTTGCCGCCGCGCCGTAAAGGCGCGGCGCGATCGCGTATGCTTTGGCTAGCGCCGCGGACGCGTCGCTGCTTTAAATTTTGATGCCGCGATGTTTTCGCGAAAAACCGGTACCCACTTTTTCGCACATCGCTCCGGCCGCCGGCTCAGCCGATCAGGCCGTGGGCGGTCAGATCGTCGATCAGCGCCTTTACGCGCTCGGCGAGCTGCGCCGTGGTCACGGTGGAGGTCGCGAAGGTCGATCGGGTCGCCGTTCCGCTCGCGATGCTCCATCCCGTCCTCCGGGTGGTCAGCACCTGGAGGCCGTTCAGGCGATAGGCCGGAGTCGCGCCCAGAGTCATTCCGTGGCGCAGATTCCCGGCGCTGTCGGAGATCCGGAAGCCCTCGGTGGAATCATGGCCGAGATGGACGACGTTCGCCCCGGCCTGGCGGAGGCCGACGATGTTCGAATTGGAGTTGGAGCTGTTCGCGTAGAGCGCGACCCCCTGGCTGTTGAAAGCGTGCCCCCCCGTCGCGCTTTGGGTCGCGGTCAGCGAGCCGGTGAAGCCGGGCGAGGCGACCGGAGCGACATTGGTCCCGATCGCGAGGCCCAGCGTCGTGCGCTGCGCGGCCGCGTCGGAATCGTCGACCAGCGCCCGGCCGGCCGCCGTGAAGGTCGCAAGCGCGGCCGTGCCCGATCCCGTGAAATAGGGCAGTCGGTCCGCCGCCGAGACCAGTCCGGCGATGGCGCCGAGCTCGGCGTCGATCGGCTGCTTCCCGGAATCGAGCTCGGCGATCGCGGCCTGGACGTTGCCCGCCGAAACCGATCCCGCCGGCGCGAAGGCGACGGCCGAGGCGTCGAGCGCCTGCCAGCTCTTGTCTCCGCGAAGATATTGGGCGGCCGTTCCCGCCGCGATCGCCGCTTCGGCGCCGAGCGTCGAGCGCCCCGCCGTCGAATCGGGATCGTCGAGCAGGGAACGGCCGAAGCCCGTCACCGTGCCGAGCGCGGCGGACGAGGGCCCGGTGAAATAGACGAAGCTGTCGGCCGCGGGGGTCAGCGCGGCGATCGCCTCGAGCGACTCCTCGCCCGACCCGAACAATCGGTGCCAGTCGGCGCCGGTCGAGTAGAGAATCCGCGCCGCGGTGAGATCGTAGATCAGTCCCTGGGCGTAATCCGCGGGCGCCGGCAGATCGGCGCCGGCCAGGCCGAGAAGCCGAAACGGCGCGGTCATGATCGATCGGAACTTGTCGTCAACCGAGCTTGCGAAAGCCTTGAGCCAGATCGGCGCGTCCGAGGGGAGAAAGAGTCTCATGAGCGGGGGCGCCCTTTCCGTGGAAGGGCGAAGCAACGTCCGGGGGACGTTGCGGCCCGGTCATGGGACTCTTTCGAGTCTCGAATCAGAATGACCTCGCGCTCCGCCCGGCGGCGCGGAGCGCCGGGTCGGCCGCGGCGGCGAACCGCCCGCGCCGGCGAGTCTCGCGGCGAAGGCGGGTGAGCGCTTCCTCCTCGGCCGAGGCGGCGAGGCGGACTCCGTCGAGGTCGCGCAACGTGTCGCGGAACAGGAGCATGCGCACCCGGGCGGCGATCAGGTCGCAGCCGGCTTCGGTCCATTCGTTCGAGGTCTCGGGCACGCCGAGCTCGGCGATGCCGGCAACGGCCAGGGGATAGGCCGCGTCGGGCACCGGCCAGAGCCGGATCGCGCCGTCCTCCTCGGCCCAGAGCAGCGGCCTGCCGCCGCCCGAGAGGCCGAGCATATTCTCGGCCGCGATCTTGCGCAGCGGCGAGCCCTCGCAGCTCAGCGAGAGCGCGATTCGAATCCCCTCCGGAATCGCCACGGTCGCGGCCTCGGCCACGGTCTCGGCCGCCGCCGAGGCGCGGTTGAACCAGAACAGCTCGTCGGCGTGGAATTCGATCGCCCGGGCGATCGTGTCCTCGAGCAACGGCTCGAGCTCCCCGCCCGGCACCATATCGTCGCGGTTGGTCTCGGTGACGATACGCGTCTTCAGCTCGGCAAGCGTGGGCATGCGCGTCTCCTTCGATTCTGTTTTAGTGAAGCTCGAACCCCGTGATCCCCGGGGCGGCGGGATTCCGCGCGTCAGCCCTTGGGCGGCTCGTGAGCCCTCGAGCGCTTGGCGGCGCTTTTCACCTGCCGCGGTTGGGAACGTCGCACGGCAGATCCCAGTGGATTTGCCGTACGGCTCCGAACGCATCGCCCTTCTCATAGCGATCGATTGCGGCGCGCGAGCCGGTCACCACGACGTCGAACGACTTGTCCTTGCGGATATTGGCGATCCGGCCCTTCACGCTGCAGGCCGGCTCATCCTCCGCCCGCTGTCCGCCTTCATTGTCATGGCCCGTATAGATGTAATCGGACGTAACCGGACCTTCCGGCCTAAGCTCGGTGATCGTTGCGCTCGTCAGTACCGCGGCCTGAGCCGTGAAATCTCCCCAGGCATATATGGCCGGGTAAGCAGTGAATTGGTCGGTGAAACGCCATTTCGGCGGATCGCCCCAACCCCGTCCCATCACTGCGCGCGGCCAACTGGCGATGACGTCGAAACGTCCGTCTTCCACACTGAGATAATGAACTCCGATGGCGCCCACATTGGCCTGTCTGCCGGCATTCGTGTCCTGGGTAAGAAGCGCCGGGCCGAAGGGAAGCTGGATGATGCGGAGTGGAACCGTCCTGACGGAATCATTCTCGCCGTGCGTGATGAAGGCGGTCCGATGGCCCGTTGCCGCCTCGAAGGCGTCCGCCAGGCGCTTGGGCTGGATCTCATCGCCCAGATTTTCCTCCCGCAACGAGTTGGCAGCATGGTCCGGCACCTGCCGTGCAGTCGCAGTTTCGTCGGCAGGCGGCAGCGGTGCGACCAGGGCAGCCGGCCGTTCGGGAGCGACGTCCCGCTCGATCCAGTTGGAGAGGATCGAGGCGGCGGCGAGCGATGCCAGGGCGCCACCGACAGCCAGCCCCCAAATAGAATTGTCCGCGGCCTTGCCTGAAGGGCGCGATCGGCCTGTCCATGACGTCCCGGTTCCACGAGGAAAGTGTGCGCTCGTCAGTCACGGCATGGGTCGTTCCACCGGATCCGCGAACGCGTCCTGAACCGGCCATCCCTCTTGACGTAGCGCGCCACCGTCTTGACCGAACCGCTCACCACCAGGTCGAAGGAGCGATCCTTCCGAATGTTCGCAATCTTGCCCTCGACGCGGCATGATTGCCTCCCCGTCTGAGGATCGCCCTCGTCGTCATAGTTGGTCCCGATGAGGTCGGACTCGATCGGACCGGCCGGGCGCAGTTCCGTGATCGTCGCCGTTGCGGTGCTGATCCCTTGGGCCAGAAATCCGCCTCTCGCATAGATGGCGGGATAGGAGGTAAATCTGTTGGTGAGATGCCACTCCGTCGGCGGCAGGCCCCAGGTCCACCCTCTGATTGCCCTCGGCCAGCGGCGCTTCACCCGGAATTTGCCGTCCACCTGCTTCAGATAATAGACCCCGATTGCACCGGCGCAGCCGTGGCAACCGAGCTCTATCTCTACCTCCGTGAGGAGTGCCGGACCGAACGGCAGCTCGACGATCTTCACCGGCCTGGTGACGACGATGTTCCGTCCCTCGGTCACCCCGAAGTTCGAGCGATGGCCGGTTGCGGCCTCGAACGCGTCCCACACCCGTTCCGGGATGGGGTCCGCCGTCTTGCGGACGGCATCGACGGGCGGCGTCATGGTTTCGGCATGGGGCGCCAGGCGCTCATCCATCTTCATCTTCACGGGCTTCAGGGCTGCCTCGGCGCTCCCCTTCGCACCGAGAGAATTGCCTGTGGATCGGTCCTCCGTGCCGCATCCTGCCACCATCGCTGTCAGGAAGAGCGCGGCGAGGACGGGCGGTTTCATCGAGGCCCTCCATCTCAGGAAAGTCAGCGACTCGAACTTATCATTTTCGATGAGTGTGCGGAAGAGAAAAAGTGAACATGGCGGGAACAGTAAGTGGGGGAGGCTGGCGCTGAACATGATCTTCAGCCGCCGCCGGCCGCTGGCGCACTTATCGCTGGCGCCGATCGGGAATCATGTGCCCGTCTGCGCCCCACCGTGCTTTGGGTTGGCAGCCGGCTTGGGTCATTCGAGCGGTTGCGCGACCGGACAAGCGCCGACGGCCTGACTTCGCCTCGTTAGAACAATTCCTTGTCGCGGATTGGTTCGCTGCTTACCGATTGAGGTCCCGAAGCGTGGCGCGGCCGGCGCGGTAGCGTTCGAGCAGGACGGTCCGCCGGATCGTGCGGTCGAGGTTGCAGTTGGACCAGCGCAGCCGCTCGAGCGTGCCCCAGCTTCGGAAAGGCGTCCCGATCGACCGGTCGCAGACCGTCTTTCCGGCCCGCAGCCACGTCCGCTGCGATGTCCGGATCCGCGACGCCTCGGCCTTCGGAAGGCGGGCCAGGAGCGCCCGATAGGCCGCATTCAGCGCCGCATCCTGCCGCGAAAACTCCGCGCCGTTGCATTCGATCATCGCGACGTCGCCGCCGCCGGAGGCGTCGAGGCACCGGCGATGCTCGCTGGAATAAGCGGCTTCCACGGCGGCATCCGTTTCGCTCTGGGGCGAGGCCAGGGCCGGAGACGAAGCGGCCAGCAACAGCAGCAGGACCAGGCGAGTCATCGAGTGCCTCCGAAAAGCCGTACGATCCGATCGGCTTATCATTTCCGGAGAATCCTGACCAGAAATAGCCTTTATTCGCCCCCGCCGGTCCGCCCCTGCCCCTCGCGGAGCTGGCGAAGCGCCGCGGCACGCTCCCTGGGATAGCGATTGGCGATGATCCCGCGGAAGGTGCTTCGGTCGCCGGCCGAGGTTCGCGGGCTGTTGATCAGCCTCGTCAGAAGCGCCGTGCGTCCGTCGTACATCTCTTCGATCAGCGCTTCCTGGTAGAGCGGCGAGCTCCGGTCCACCGCTTCGCTTCCCTGCCGCACTCGGTCATCGGCTCTTTCGACCGCGCCGGTCAGCACCTGGGCAGCGGTGCCGTGCTGGACGCTCGCTGACCAGGCCGCGTCCCGCACCGCTTCCGGCATGGAATCGAGATCGACTCCGGTGTTCCGCCGCACCGCCGTCACGGCCGGCGTGTAATGGGTCCGCCCGATGAAATCATGCTGCGCGCCGTGAAAGGCGTCGGGGTCGCGCGCCGCGATCTGTTGCCAGCGCCTCTGGAACTCCCGGGTGCCGGGCGCCGCGCCCTGCAGCTCCCTTGACCAGCGCGATCCCTCATCGCTTCGAAGAAAGGCCTGGACCTGCCCTCTGTTGCTCGAAAGCTGATAGCTTCCGTAGGAGATCCCGCCCGGGTCGTTCACGCCGGTAGAAACGGTGCCGGGCCCGCGCCCGCCTGTCTCCTCACGGGCGGAAAGCCCGCCGCCCGGAAGCCGCGCCGGCCTTGCGCGAGCCGCGGAGACGCGGTCGACCGGCCGCCCACCGGGTTCCGGGGCGGCGTGGGCGCGCGGCAGGTCGATCTGCCGGGCTCCGGGCGCCAGGATTCCGCGTATGTCGTCCTGACTCTCGCGGAGCCGGCCGCCAAGGCTGGGATCGCGTGCTTCGCCGGGCTGCCCGCCGAAGAATTGCCGAATCCCTTCCGGATCTCCTTTGGGCGATTGCGGATTCGTGGGCAGGATGGGCGGACCGCGCCGGTCGGGCAGTGGAGCGGCCGGCAAGGCCGATGGGCCGAGTCCCATCGGTCCGTGGCGCAAGGCGGGCCCATCGTCGCCCTCGGCGGCAAGCATGGCTCCGCCCGGGACGTCCCTCGCTGCCGGCCCATTGACCACGAAATCCCGGATCGCGTCGCCCCAGCCGGGCCCGCCCGGAGTCAGCCCGAGCGAGGCCGCAAAGGCTTCCGCTTCACCGCGTGAAACGGCGAACCGGCCGCGGCCGGGGTGGCGCATGCGCGCGGAATTGCCATCGAAAAAGGTCATTCGCCGTCTCCTCGCGCGTGATGCGCTTCGTTGCTGATCATGGAAGTTCGTCGAGCCCGGGCAGCGGTGCCTGCCGCTTCGGAGGGGGCGCCGGCTGGCCCGACGACGGGTGGATCAGGGTTTTCCCTGACCGGGGCCAAAAGGGCCGACGGCGCTACCGCCGCCGGCCCCCGCTCATGCGCACGCATCTACTCGCTGCCGCGGGGGGTGGGACCGGCCAGCCTTCGCAGCGGCGGGGCCACATCGGCCTGCTTTTGCGCGCCCGTGCAATGCCGCAAAAATACCTAGGCGCGGCTCAATCGCCGCGCTTGCGCGTTCACGGGCCTTGCGACAGTCGCTTTGTATCCCTAGCCTCTGTCGTGCGCTCGTCCCGTGTATCTTTGGAGGGCTCGATGCATCGTCGCGGCGATTTCGCCCGAACCGGATTTACCCCGATACCCATCGGCGCCTCGGCCGCCGCCGGACGGCGCCCCGGACCGGGCCGGTGAGCAGCCAGCCGCCCGGCCGACTCGCCTACATCGTCGACGACGAACCGCGCCTTCGCGCCCTGGTCCGACAGGCGCTGACCGGAGCCGGTATCGACGTGGAGGAATATGCCTCCTCCGAGAGCTTTCTTGCAGGCTACCGCCGCCGCCGCCCCGGCTGCATCATCGTCGATATCGGCCTGCCCGGAATCAACGGGCTAGACCTGCTCGAGATGATCGCGACGAGCGGCGGGACCGATCCGGCGGTGGTCCTCTCCGGCAACGGCAACGTTCCCTCCGCGGTCCGGGCCGGCCGGCTCGGGGTCGTCGATTTCATCGAGAAGCCGTTCCGCATCTCGGACCTGGTCGCCGCCGTCGAGAAGGCGCTCGAGAAGCTCCGGGCCGCCGGGGCCGGGCCGGCGGGGGCCCTCGCCGCTCTCAGCGCCCGGGAAAGGCAGGTGCTTCTCGCCTTCGCCGACGGCCCGCCCAACAAGGCCGTCGCCTATCGCCTCGGCCTCAGCGTCCGGACGGTCGAGGTCTATCGGGCCAATATGGTGCGCAAGCTCGGGGTCAGGAACCTGACCCAGGCCCTCTTCCTGGCCAGGGATGGGGGTTATCTGTGACCCGCGTCGCCCGAGCGCGCACTTGTCATGCGGTCGGAAAACCTTCTTCCCCGAGAAAGGCCCGAAGCGCTTCCGGATAGGTGGCATAGGTGAGATCGTCCGAGGGGCACGATTCGTCCGGCAGGCTGACCCTGCACATCAGTCCCTCCTTGCTGTCTTTGTCATAGGCCGCGAGCATCTCCGCCCAGGCCTTCTTGAAGTTTCCCGCTCGCCCGGCAGCTGCGACATATGCTGCGCAGGCGCTGTTTGGATCGATTCCCCCGGGCTGGAGGCACTCCCTGCGCAATTCCCGCGCTGCTTTTCGGAACACCGATCGGAAACCAGGGCGTGCGGATACGTCCCGGACCTCTCCGCCGACCACGTTCAGGACCTTTGGTGGAGCCCGCCCGCTGGCAGCGCCGGTGAAGTGATTGAGGAAGATGCCGTCCGGAACGATGAAATCGATCAGGCCATCCCCATCCGCGTCGCGGACATCGGGCGGGCCATCACTCGAGAACCAGCCTATCTCGACATATTCAATGCGCTTCGGGCGCAAAATGAAAAGATCGAGCACCCCGCAGCAGTGATTGCCGCCGGTTTCGGTTTGCATGACGAGGTAGGGCGTCCCGGCGCGATCGAAACGCCCGAAACCCAGGAGGGTCGGCAACCCTGCACCTGTTTCGGTTTCGTGCACATATTCCGGCCTGCCCGGTGCGTTCACCCTGACCTGACGGTAGACCGGGGCGAAATTGGAGCCCGAATAGCCGAGCGCCGGAAACTCTGGCCCACGGACGATCACGGTCATGTCGCCCATGCGATAGCCGACCGGCTTCTGGTGATCCCGGTAGGTCCATTCGACATATCGATCAGCCCGCACGGGAATGAAACGATGCAGACGAGGGGCTTCCTTTGGCGGGAATGCCGAAGGCGCGTTCAAAGCACCGGGGGCGTAATTGACCCGCTCCAGGTTCTCCTCTTCGACGCTCGCGTTCGCCGCCACGAGATTGCCGGCTGATCCATCCTCTCCGCGGCAGCCCGCCAGCAAGGCGGCAAGTATGATCGCGGTGAGTACAGACGGTTTCATCGAGCCCTCCAGCGGAGAGGAATCAGCGAGTCTGACTTATCATTTGCGTTGAATTTCGAAAAGAGAAAAAGTGAACAGAAGGAGAACCATCTAGTGGCGCGCGGTAGTCCCGCGAGGGTACCTCTCCAGCCAGATGGTGCGCTGTATGACCTGATGCAGAAGACAGCTGGCTTCAAAGACATCGCCGTCGGTGCCTGTGTACGGCACTCCGGACACGCGCGCGCAGGTTGCTTCGTGATGGCGAATCCAGGCACGCTGCAGGTTGCGCAACTTCGCTCGCTCCCTCGGCCGAAGCCTGCTCATGACGATACGATATGTCCCATTCAACTTCTCGTCCTGGCGGGCCCATTCAGGTCCGATGCAGCGCAAATGGGCCTGGTTGAACGCATAATCACGGTCCCGGCACTGTTTGAAAGTTTGCGATAGGCGCGCTTCCGACGCCGGCGTTTCTATCTTGAAACTGTAATCGGGCGAGGCGGGAGGCCCGGCGAGGGCGGCGGCAATCAGAAAGAGACGCACGCCTTGAGCGGGGAGTGACGATCCCCTCAGCTCGCATAGCCATGCTCCTGAAGAAAGTCGCGAAGCTTCTCGGCGTAGCGCGCAACCTCGACGTCCGAAGGCCAGCCAGGCGCGTCCCGTACCTTGTTGCGGTGACGGTAGGTCGCGAGCATCTCCTCCCATGCCTTTCTGAACATCCCGGCCCGTGCCGCCGCCGCGACATAAGCCGGACAGGCGCCATCCTGTGACTCCCGCCATTTCGCGCGTGTGCATTCTCGTCTGAGCGACCTCGCGGCCCTGACGAACAGCGGGCGGAAGCCCCGCTTCGCGGACACGTCGCGAACCTTGCCGTCCACCACATTCAGGACCATCGGTGGAACCTGGCTAACTGAGTGGGAGGCGAAGACTCCGCTGAAGCTCTCGTCGGTAACGACGAAGTCCACCAGGCCGTCGCCATCATAGTCGCGTACGTCCGGGGTTTCAAAGCCGGCCCAGGAGCCGAGCGCGACATGCTCGGTGCGTCCGGGACGAAGGATGAACAGGTCGATGTCGCTGCAGCAACGGGCGCCCCAACTGTCCGTTTGGACCAGGACATAACGCGTCCCCCCGCGATCCAGTCTTCCATGACCGAAGCGACTAGCCCCCCAAGGGACGACAAATTCCAGCTCGTGAACATAATCGGGGCGCCTGGGCGCCTGGATCCTGATCTGCCGGGTGATCCCGGAAGGCATGTCCTTCAGCGGATCGGCGCCTTCGGGAAAGACCGGGCCGCGGACGACGACCATCACGTCGCCCATGCGGTAGCCGACAGGTTTCAGATAATCCACATATTCCCATTCGGCGTACCTGCCCGCTCGAACCGGGATGATCCGGCTCGGCTTAGCTGGCTCCCGAGGCGGTGGCGGAAGCGCCATCTGGGGAACGGCCGGCTTGTCGCCCTTCGCCGGCAACGCCTTTGTGATTTGCCGTGAGACTGGCGCTTGAGTCGGCTCCGCCTCCCGACAGCCGCTCAACATGAGCGTCGCCGCTACGAGAATGGAATGCGTCCTCAAGAGCGCCTCCGCCACGGAAAGAATCGATTGCCACGAATTTATCATTTCCGGTGAAATCGCGCTAGACATAAAGCGAACATGCCATGAACATGGTGTCTCTTTACGACTGGATCACTCACCGTTGTGCCGCAGGAGCGGCAAGTATTGGACAGGACGGGCAGGACTGTCGGGCAACCTGTTGAATTTCCACAAGAAACTGACGTAGTCTCTCGTCTCCTTGCTCGGAATATATTTCTCCCAGTCGGCGGGTCTTCCGGCCCTCGCGGCCGCTTCTAGAGTCCGCGTGAAGTTGCCCAAGCCCATATTGTATGCGGCCGCCGCCTTGACGTAGTCTCCATCAACGCGCTCGACCAACCACTTGTAATAATCCAGACCGAGCATCTCGTTGTATGCCCGATCATTGTGCAGGCGACCCTTGTTATAGGGTATTCGAGAGTAGCGTCCGGCGTCGCGCGCGGTGTCGGGATCCATCTGCGCTGCTCCGACCATGCCAATGCGATTGACGACCTGCGTACCGTCACGTGCGAGCCCTCCCTCCTTAGCCAGCATCGTCGCGTAAAGCCGGTCGACAGTTGGCGTGGACGAAAGGGGAATGCCATAGCGCTCGGAAATCTCACGACGCTCTCCAGGCAGCGCACGCTGGCGGTTCGCTATTCGGTTCGCCCAAGTCACGGTGTCTGAGTCACCAGGCCGCGAACCCAATTGTCTCTTCTGGACGTCCGCCTTGGCCCCCGTGGGCCTGCCTTTGGGTCTTAGCGGTCTTACCAGAGGCGGAAACCCTGGTGCCCGCCCCATCAGGTCGATAGATTTCGGAACGTCTTCGCGAAAACTCAGATCTTTTTCCCTGGCTCTCGCGAGATTGTGAAACGGACTCTGCCCGAGCGGGGAAAGCTGGGCGAACTGGTTGTTGGGTTCCGGATATCGGCCTTCGGCTCGGCCCTCCTCCGTTGGGCCCGATCCCCGAGAATAAACACGCGGGTCATCGTCACCGGGCCCGGCATCCTCGGAGCGCATCTCATCGGTTGCCGCAAGGACCGCGACCTGATCGGGAATTTCCTCCTCGTCCAGAGCTGCACCATGCAGCACATAATCACGGATCGCATCGCCCCATCCCGGGCCACCGGGCGTCAGCCCCAGCGAAAAGGCATATTCCTCGGCGCCGGGACGGATAGCGCTGGTGCGTCTGGGGACAATGCCGCCGGTGGGAAGGATTCGGTCGGAGACGGACATATCGGTTTCCCTCACTGACGTTCGCTCTGGCGCGACATATCGTGAAATCGGAAAGCGGGAGGGCCGTTCACGACCCTCCCGCCGCCGGCCCTAGCCGGCGAGGTTCGCCAGCCGGCAGGCGAGCTGCGGCCTCAGGGTCTTGAAGCCGTAGAGGACGTCGATCCGGGTCGGGAAGCGATCCGTATTGATGTCGTACTGCCGGACGACGCGCATCGAGACCCCGTCGAGCACCTCGCGCCGGGCGAAGTCGACTCCGCTCGGCATCACCAGGTCCGCGGTCGCGAAGCCGAAGGCGTCCGGATGGAAGAGCAAGGACTGGCCGTAATTGGTCGAGGCCGTGCCCGCGATCGAGATCGCCGCATTGTCCGCCGGAAGCGCCGAGACGTTCTGGGTCGGGCCGGTCGAGATGAAGGCGGGGCTGACGCTGAGATCGCCCGCGCCGCCCGCATAGTCCGCGGTCACCACGAACTGCTGGAGCACGCCGCTGTCGGCCTTGGTCTCCGGATGGACGCTGTTCACGCCCGCGAAGGTGACGATCTCCCCCTTCTTGATCGTGCCGGTCCCGGTGTCGACCGTGACGGTCGTGTCACCGGAAGCCACAATATCGTTGACCAGATAGGCGCCGTTGCCGGAGCCGCGCAGCTGGGTCGAAAGGTGGGTCGATTCCATGAAGTCGAAGCCCGCGCCGCGGCCCATCTTGCCCTCGCGATACTGGGTCGCGACCTCCTTCGAATCCTGGAACAGGCCCTTCAGCGCGTCGACCAGGTTCACGCCATCGGTCGTGTTCAGGAGGGCGTTCCAGACACCGGCCGGCGCCAGGCTGTCGACCAGCTTCTTGCGGCCCTCGAGCACCTTGCCGAACGTGACGACGGCGCCCGTATTGTTTACCTGCTGATAAACGTCCTTGCGCATCGAAAGCGCGTCGCTCTCGATCGCCGCCGCGAGCACCGACATGGCCGGCTCGAGGATCCGGCTCGAGAAATCGTCGAGCGAAAGGGTGAGATCGGCGCTGGTGAAGTTGAGGTCGACGCCCTTCTGGGTGGCGACCTGCAGGGTCATGGAGCTTTCGGTCGTGTCCTGCGCCGAAAGGGTCGCGCCGTTCCGGACGCTGTACTGGTTGGGCAGCCTGATCTTCAGGCTGTCGCCGATCTTGGCGCCCGATTTGGCGAAGCTGGAATCGTACTGGCGATTGACGTTGCCGACGAAGCCGAGCTTCTGGTGGAGAACCCGAAGCGACTCCCTGGTCACCGCGGTCGCGGTCAAAAGTGCGTTTGCCATTGGAAAAATCTCTTTCTGTGAGAAGAGCGGCGTCTCGCGACGCGGCTGTTGAGTCCTGATCCGTCAGATCCTCCCCGGGACGGGGAGGGGGACCAGCCGTAGCCTTGGCGAAGGCTGGTGGAGGGGGCGGCGCGAGCCTGGCCCCGCCTCTTCCGGACCTGCTGGTTGCGGCGCCCTCAGGTTCGCTTGCGAACCTGCCGGTTCCGTCGACGGGCCCATTCCTCGGCGCTCAGGCGGTCGTCCAGTCCCGCGGGGGGAGCGGAGCTCCCGCCCACCCGGGCTGCTGGCCTTACGCCCTGCGCCGCCGATACGGCCTGCGCTGCTTTCTGCTTTCGTTGGAGGAGGTGGAACTGGTGGGCGTCGTGCAGGACCTTGACCATGCGCGGATCGGTGAACTCCTCGATCTCGGCCCGGTCGAAGCCGTACTGCTTCACCCCCGTATCCAGCAGCGACGCCGCCAGATCGTCCGACCACCCCTTGATGTCCCGTGCAAGCTCGGCCCGGCCCTGCTCGATCAGCCTGGCGGTTTCCCGCTGCTGCTCGAGGCCGCGCTGCTGCGCGAGGTTCATGAGCCGGCCCGCGGTCGACCCGCGCGCCTGCTGCAATTGCTGATATTGCCGCCAGCCCTTCTGGGCCTCGAACGGATCGTCATTCTCCCAGGCGTCCCAGTCGATCTTCTGGAACCGCGCGATCTGCTCGTCGATGGCGAGCAGCTGCGCGCGCGTCCCGATCTCCTCGGCGCCGGCCTCGCGGATGGAGGCGCGCTCGTTCTCGATCGCGCGGCGAAGCTCGGCCACCTCCTGGGTCTTCCTTGTATAATCGGCCTGCATCATGAAGGCGCCCTTCAGCGCCTTCGGCACCCGGTGGCGAACGCCGTCGATCTCGACCTCGTCATGGTCGTCGTCCGGCACCTCGTCGGCGCCTTCTGCTTCCGCGAGATCGTCTTCCGCTTCCCCGTCGAAGGAATCCGAGCCGCTCTCGGCAGGTTCCAGCGCGATATCCTGTTCCTCGGCGCGTGACTCCTCGCCCGCGCTCTCTCCGGCAATCATATCCATAAGATCCCTCTCGATGAAGCCGCTGCCCTCAGGCTTGGCGGCGGAAAATTGCCCCGCCACGCGCACAGCGCCGACCCGCTCAGCCGCAGCATAGCGTTCGTTATCGCGTTCGGATGTGGGTGGCGGGGGTTCCGGGCCGCTGGAAGGGACGGCCCCGGAAAAGAAAAGCGCCCGACCGGCGATCCGCCGCGGGCGCAACTTTGAGCATCATTTATGTCGTCTGTTTACCATTTGTTCTCCAACAAGTCAAGCGCTATTTTCTGTCGCCGACGAGACGGTAGCCAAGGGTCGACACGCGAAAGAACGCGTCGTTCAGTTCATGATGATGATGATGATGATGATGGAGCCGGACTGAAAAGCGGCGAGCGCGATTCCTGCCGCCCGCTACACGCCCATCAGCTTCGGCGCGGTCTGGTGCCACCACGCACTGTCCCACAGGCCCATCACGATCGCCGCGGCCGGCAGGCTCACCCCGATCCAGATCAGCCAGGCGCGATGGACCGCGCGGTTGCGGATGAGATCCCAGGCGAACATCGGAGAGACCGCCAGGAAGATATAGAGGTCGGTCGCGAGCGGGCTTTCCGGCATCGTCGTCGGAAGCCATTTCATGCGGTCGATGGCCGCCCCCAGCGCGACCGCCGTGGCCAGGATCATCATCCTCTTGTGAAGCCCGGGATCGGACCGGCGCGCCTTGAGCCCGATGTACAGGAACAGGGGAAACAGCAGTCCGACCCGAAGCTGGAGAAGCATGATGTTGTCGAGCCTCGGAAGGAATGCCCGCATCGCATTTTGCGCTTCGGGCGGCCCGGCATGGGCGCTGCTCCAGACCGAATGATAGTTTGTCGGAACCAGCAGGACCCCAACCAGGACGAGCGCCGGCGCGAGGATGAACGCCGCCCGGCCAAGCGCGACGTGACGCGCATTGCGTCCGGTCGCCACCAGGGTGGTTTGCGCCAGCAGCAGCAGCAGGAACGAGCCCATCAGCACCGCGTGCATGTGCATCACGAGCGGAAAGGGCGGCCTCGCGCCCGCTTCGACCATCGCGATCTTCATCAGCGAATCCGGGATGAATCCGGTCAGGGTAATGACGATGAAGCTCGCCGCCATGAACACGTAGATCCAGCGGTCCACGGCATGGGCCCGCGGAGTGCCCGAAAGCCGATCCGCTCGGCGGGCGCCGTCGCCCGCTCCTGCTGTCACAGTCGCCATTCAGATCCCCCCGACGCGCCCGATCGGCGCACGCTAACATGCATCGGGAGGGATGAGAATTGGGACTCCGCCACCCGGAGTTTCATGGCGCAAACGCGCCTTCCATCCGTTCGATCGCGTCCGACGCCTCTTAACCCCGAATAAGCAACCTCGTGGTAACCGATGGCGGAACAGGAGGATCTGATCGTGATTGCGGCACTGGCTTCTCGCATGTGGCTCGGGGCGAAGTTCCTGCTTCTGGCTCTTGCCGTTTTTTTCTACGGGGCCATGCTGCCGGGGCTGTGGCCGGCCGGCGTTCCGCTGGGCATCATCTTTTCGTTCTTCCTGACGCGCCATGTCGTCAGGCAGTATCAGGGTCCGCCGCCATCGCCATCCTTCGCGACCGCCGTCGCCTGTTACGTCTTCGCGGGCGTGCCGGCTTTCCTCGCATTGTTCGTCGTGGGTGCAATGGCCCAGGTGATGCGCGACGGTCCGGCTTACGAGGAAACGATCCTGGGTGTCGCTTTGGGCTTCTTTCTTTACCCGACGTACAAGCTGGTTCGGTGGGGGCGAGGTTTCCAGCTCGCCGCGCGAGGCTCCGCAAAGGGGCTCGGCTCCTGACCCGGCGGAGCCCGCTCCTGACGGAGAGCTGTCGCCCCCCTTTTCGGGCTTTCAAATCCGGGGAGCGCCCAGGCAGATGTCGCCTGAAGGTCCCACGCTGCTACCGGGTTTTCTGAGCCGGCAGGCCGTCCTGAAAAGATCCGGAAAATTCTCTTCGGGTCCGAGCGCATAGCGCACGAAGGCGACGATTGACTGACCCTCGCGCTCGGCCTGCCGGGCTGACGTCTCTGTCTTTCCGTCCCAGACCGTCCAGACCGCGACGAGCTGGGGAGAGATCTGGATCGCCGCCGTGCAGAATCGCGTGAACCCGCGTACAAGATGATCGCAGCTGGTTGTTGCACGGCCGGCCTCGATGCGCATCGAGCGAAGCTAGTCACCTATGTTCTCGCCGCCGACCGTTCCGTGATGATCGAAGGCGGCAAAGCCGTTCTTCGCTGTCAGGAAAAAACGACTTTCGGGCATCGCCTATCGGAGCGGAGACCAGGGATTGTCCCGTCCTCCGTCATCCGATCCGGCCCGGCTTTCCAATTGGTTCGCGCGGAGACGCGGAGGCGCGGAGGGTCCGAGGATCGTGCGAAGAGTTGAGATAGCCCCTTCGGCACTGCCGGACCCCGACCCGATTCAAGCCGGCTTCGTCGGCATCCAATTTCAATCGGCCGCGACTTTGGGGGGCCGCGCGGCATCTCCGCGTCTCCGCGTCTCCGCGCGAACAAACGGGCCTTTGCCTTCAGGCTCGGCCTTCGCGTGCTTCGACGGGATCTGACGCCCCCATCCTGGCGATTTCCCGGTCGATGAAGAGTCTTCAGGCCTGGCCCGACGCCATCCTTGCCCTGCCGCAGGCGATCAGGCCGACGCGCTCATGGCCGTTCCACACTTCGACGGTCCGGGCGCCGGCCCGTTCCCTGGCGATCCGCCTCGCCTCCAGATCGTCGGCCGCCTCGATCCTGTCCGCTCCGGTCAGCGCGTTCCCAAGCAAATAATAGAGATGATAATCGGCCATCTTTCTGCCCCCGAGTCGCCGGTGAAGGCTAGGCCGGCTTATCCGCAGCGTCCCTATCCTGGATAGGGCCGGAGACCGTAACGGCCCGGCCGGGCGCACCGCGGCGCTTGAAAACCGCATTGAAACCGTCTCTTATGCGGGCCTGTAGGGGAACAGGATGGCCTTCACCTTGATGTGGATGCGCGGCCCGCTGGCCATGGGCAGCGAGGAATATGACGATCTCGAATCGGCGACCGCGCACGCCAGGGATCGTATGGAGCAGATGCAGACCCGCTTCGGCGCCACCGCCGTCAAGGTCGTCGACGAGAAGGGCGTTCCCCACTTCCTCAAGTCGATCAGCCGGGATTGAGCGCGGTGCGCCGGCGCAGGCTCCTCGCCATGCTGCTGATCCTGGCAGTCGTAGCGCAGGTCCTGGTTTTCCCGAATACCGACTATTTCCTCGTCGCCGAGGAACCGTTCTTCACGTTCTGATATGCGGGGACACTATACTTAATTCCCCGCCCGCTTCCCGAAGCATGGCGACGAGACCGCTCGATCCCGGCGCCGAGGACGCGGCGGCTAAGCTTCCCCGCTTACGGCCCGGACGAAGGAGCGGGCGGCGGCGCGGGAACCGGCGCGGTTTCAACCGGCTCGGCGGTCGTCGTCTCCACGCTTCTGACATCGTCGCCTTCGCGGGCGACGATGATCGTCTCCTGGCCGTTCGCGCCCTTCAGGCGAAGGATCCGGCGGTTCTGAACGCTGCGCCATCCGACCGCCACGATAATCGCGAAGACGGCAAGGCCCAGGATGATGGCGATGATGCTGGATTGAGACTCGGTCACCTGATTCACCCCTTCTTGCAACTGGCTGCCTGCGGATTAGCGCCGGAAAGTTAACGGGATGGCCCACGCGATTCCGGGGAAGTCCCGGTTCGATATGCGGGTACACTATACTCCATTCCCGCCCCGCCCGAGCCTGCGCTTTTTGGTCGTGCGCCTTGCAGAAGTGGCCTGGCGCCCGGACCGCCGGATCATTCCGCCGGCGATCCTGCTGTGTCCGTATTGACTCGCGGGCCGAACCGGTTCGAACCCGTCGGCAGGATTCGTCTTCAGGGGACTAAGTGCGCCGCGATCATCTCGGATTGTTCGACACGCCGCCGAACGCGAGGCACGTCAGGTCCAGCCTGGCCGTCGCCGGCCTCCTGGTGCTCGCCTTCCTTCTGATCCTGCCGATCCGCGACGTCCCGTTGCCGGCGATCGGAGCGTTCATTCCCACCGTCGACGCGGTCCTGATGGTCGGCGATCTGATCGCGGCCACTTTGCTCTATTCCCAGGCCATGGTCTTCCGGTCGCGTGCGCTGACCGTCCTGGCCACGGGGTTCCTCTTCTCCGCGCTGATGCTCGCCGCGCACGCGCTCACCGCCCCCGGCGCCTTCGCGCCCGGCGGACTGCTCGGCGCAGGACTCAACAGCACGGCCTGGATCTCGACCTTCCAGCGCGCGGCATTTCCGATCGCCATCATTCTCTATGTCGTGCTCGGGCGGGCGGATTCACGGGCCCGGCCGGGCCCGGAGCGCCCGCCGGCGATGGCCCTTCCCTGGGTGCTGGCCGCCTGCGCCTCGGCCGCGGCGCTCATCGTGCTGGCGACGCTCGGGCACGATCTCCTTCCGCGCTTTTACGTCGACTCGCGGGTCCTCCATTATTCGAACGCCGTCCTCTACCAGCTGGTGACTTTCCTCCTCCTCGTGACCGCTGCGGCGATGCTGTTTCGAACGCGCAGGTCGGTGCTCGATATCTGGCTCCTGGTCGCGCTCGCGGGATGGATGGTCCAGTCGCTGATCATCATGACCCTACACGCCCGGTTCACGGCGGGCTTCTATTGCCTCTACGGCGTCATATTGTTCTCGCATCTCGTCGTCCTGCTGGCGCTGATCTTCGAGTCGAACCGGCTCTATGCGCAGCTCGCTTTGTCGACCGCGGCGCGAAACCGGGAGCGCGAGGCCCGCCTGATGTCGATGGACGCGGTCGCGGCCGCGATCTCGCACGAGGTCGGGCAGCGGCTGACCGCGGTCAACACCAATGCAAGCGCGGCTCTCAGCTGGCTCGACCGCGACCGGCCGGAGCTCGAGAGGGTGCTCAAGGCTCTGCGCAACACGCTCGACGCCGGCCATCTGGCGTTCGACGTGCTCAAGAGCACCCGCGGGATGTTCGCGAACGTCCCGGGCACGATCGCCAGCGTCAGCCTCAACGAGGTGGTACGGGACGCGGTGTCGTGGCTGGACGGCGATCTCGCCAATGCCAGGATTTCCCTGCGGCTGGAGCTGGACGAGGCGCTGCCGCCGATCCGGGCCAATCGGGTCACGATCCAGCAGGTGCTGTTCAACCTCCTGACCAATGCGATCGAATCGATCGAGTCGAAGGCGGGCGGGCCGCGCCTGATCGAGGTTCGCTCCGCTTCGGTGAACGACCGGAACATTCTGCTCGAGGTCCGCGATACGGGCATCGGCATCGCCCCGGACGACGCGCAGCGCATTTTCGAGCCCTTCTACACGACGCACCCCAACGGCACCGGCCTGGGCCTGTCGCTTAGCCGGATCATCGTCGAGGATCTCGGCGGGCGGCTGTGGGCCTCTCCCGGCGAGGGCAGCGGCGCCGTCTTCCACCTGCAGCTCTCGCAAAGCCGAGCGCGCTTCGAGGAGCGGGAGGCGGCGGAAGACCTTCGAATATCCGCCTGACTTTAATGCGGGGACACTATACTTAATTCCCGGCAGCGCCGGCGCTGCGCTCGTTGCGGCGCCTCGGCCGCGCCTTCAGATAATCCTATTGCGGCTCCTGGGACTGTGGAGCCCCCTCACGATAAGGCCACGCCTTCCGGCGGTCCGATTTGAGCACGCGATCCACGGCGCGCGAATCCGATTGCACGCTGAGGAAATAGCGCTCGGGGCCGCCCGAAAGCACCATTCGCATCCGGCTTCCCTTTCGAGTGAGCTCGAAGTCGCAGCCGGTGTGCTTCACATCGATCTCGAAAAACGCCTGTCGAGGACCTTTGAATATGCGCGATGCCCTGACCAGCGCCGGCCGGTCTTCCGTCGCCGCTCGAACCACCTCGCCATCGATGATCGCCGTGGCATATTTGACCTCGGCGAGCGCGGAGCGGCGTTTCTGGCCGGGAGTCGGCGGCGAATAGGTGACGAGCACACAGGCATGGGCGGCCGAAAAGGCCGGAAGCGCTGCCGTCGGCAATGCCATGCCGAGGAGGATCAGGACGCGCAGGGGGAGCCGCCGGTGTGAGCCTGTCATTGCGGAGCCTCCGCCCTCGCCTTGAGATAATCGTGGATCGCATCCACCTCGCGGTCGGTCAGGTGGACGAACCGGCCCTTCGCCACCTCCGCCATCAGCCCGAGCCTGCGGCCCCCGGTCGGCTCGCCGGTGCGGAGCAGGCGGCGGAACTCGTCGCGGCCGTAGGCCGAGGCGACGATCAAATCGGGTGTCGGCTTCGGATCTTTCGGATCGCCGCCCTTCAGCTCCATCCCGTGACACTCCGCGCAGGTCGCCCGAACCATGTAGCGCGCCCAATCGTACCGGCCGTCGAGCCGCGCCGGCGCCAGCCGCCGGCTCTCCCGCACCCAGACGGGAGTCGCCTTGATCTCGCCTTTCTCGATCATCTTGCGGCCCTCCGGCCCGATCCGGATCCGCGGATGCTCCTCCCCTTTCGGCTGCACGGTCCGAAGCCAGGCGATCAGCGCCGCCATGTCCGGGCCGCTCAAATGGGAGAACAGCTCCGAAGGCATCCCCCACAGCGGCGAGCCGTCGTTCCGGACGCCGGCCCGCAGAGCGCGCTCGAGTTGCGCATCGTCATAGGCCGGGAGCACGCGGGTGAGGTTCGAAGTCCACAGCAGCGCGACCTTCGGATCGTCTTCCCCGACGTGCCCGGTCAGGTCCTTGCCGTGGCAACCGCGGCATCCGAGCACCGATGCCAGCCGCTCGCCATGCCGCAAGGCGGCCTGCTTCGGGGCGGTCGTCGCCGCCGGAGGATCGAACTGGAGCGGCGGCGGAGTCTCCGATTCCCGCGCCGGGCCGCCGCAGGCGCTCAGCAGGGCCGCAAGTGCAAGTATCGCCCGGCGCATTGTCCCCTCCCGACGCGACGCAATTCCCTGCTTGTAAGCGCCTGCCGCGCTCCGTCCAGCATTCCGCTCGGCTTCGGTTAGCCTCGCCTTAACCATTGCCCCCTATCCACCAGGCCACGGGAGTCGGGGGACTTTCTTCATTTGGACCAGGCGGCCGCGTTCGTGGGGGGCGCGGCCGCGCCTGGTCCCGGAATCCCCCGCCGGGGGGGACCGGACCATGAGCAGCCATCCGTCGCACCGCCCGGAGCGGGACACCGAAAAGACTCTTCTTCGAACCACCGGCCAGGTCGCCCGGCTTCCGGTCGGCCGGGGCGCCGAGCGCCGGGTCGTCAATCTCGCCGCCGATCTTCGCGAGGAGGGATCGCAGCTCGCCGACGTCGAGGTCGCCGATCTCTCGACCGACGGATTCATGATGCGCTGCCCGCTCGATCTCGCGCCCGGCGCACTGGTCTGGCTCAAGCTGTCCGGACAGGCGCCGATGAAGGCCGAGATCGTCTGGGCGCAGGACGGCAGGGCCGGCTGCCGCTTCACCACCCCGCTCTACCCCGCGATCCTCGACCAGATCATCGCCGGCCAGGCAAAGCCCGGCGTCCGCCGGCTGTTCACGCCGCCGGAGCCGCAATCCGGGCAGGGCCGGAACGCCGCCTGATCGCCCTCTCCCGTTGCCGCCTTCCGCGGGCCGTGCAAAGCTCGGTGCGGGGAGGAACGGAATGGACGAACCTGTGTCGGGTCGGGAGACGGTACCCGCGGACGAACCGGTCTGGTCGACCACCCCCCAGGGAATGCCCGTCGCCGTCGGCCCGGACGGCAGGTGGCTCGAGCTTGTCCTCGCCCGCTATCGGCCGCGCGGCGCTGCGGCGCTCGCGGATTTCGCCGTCATCGATCCCTCCGACCCGCTCCAGGCCGCGATTCAGACCGACGGTCTGTTCTCGTCGCGGTGAACCCCGAGCCGCTGGCCGGCCTGACCGGCGGCCCCGATATCGGGGAGTGGGCATTTGAACTGGACGTGGGACGGCCTGTTCCCGCCGGCGGCTTCGCCAACATCCTCATTCTGAAAGGTCGCCAGGGGTCCATTATCGATTTGGCCCCCAATCCGAACGCGTGGACCGCGGCTTCGCTCTTTTCGTGCCGGCCCGGCGAGGCGCCCGGCGCCGTCGCCGCTCTCTCCCAATGGCTGACGGACTGGCTGGCCGACGCGGTCGAACGCGCCCGACAGGATCCCGCGAGCATCTATTCCTATTTTGCCAGGATCGCTTCGGAACCGAGTTGGACCGGGATCTTGATGCTCAATGTCTCGCTTCGACCGGAAAGCGCGCTCCCGCCCGCAATCGCGGGGCTGGCCGGCGGCATCGATGCGGATTCCTTTGCCGCCCATCATCTCGGCATCAATCACTCGCCCGTCCAGGGCAGTGCCGGACCTGCCGGGGACGACCTATCCGACCTGTTCGGCCTGATCGATTATCAGGCGGTTCCCGGCGCTGCCTCGGCCGGTTCCGAACCCCGACCCGACGCCCCAGCCGGATCGGACGGCCTGGTTTCGCTTCAGGTGGCCCAGCTCAGCGTTCTTTTCGCCAATTCGGCGGTCACCGGCTTCAAGGGCCTTTTGCGGATCGAGATGAAGTCCGCGGAAGGATTCGAATTCGACGTCCGCGATCCGGATGTGGCGATGCGCTGGCAGGCCTCGCCGGGGGCCGATCTCCCCGGTTGAACGGACGCCGGAGCGAGAAATCGCTCCGGAGTTTCCTCGTTGCAAAGCTCCCTGTGTCCGGTCGCCGTCCGAACAGGCCGGCTTGCGCGATCGCGGCCCGTCCTTAAGGTGCCGCCCGGAATCCGGGGGGAATTCGGACATGGCGCGAATGCTCGATCTGGCGCGGAGCTGGAAATATTTCGCGGCCTTCTTCGCGCTCGCTTTGGTCGCCTTCTGGCCGACCTATCTGTCGCAGCCGCGCGCGAGCAGCGCCTACACCCATCTCCACGCCGCGACCGCCGCCGCCTGGATGATTCTCCTCGTCGCCCAGTCCTGGGCGATCGGCGCGCGCCGGGTCGCGCTCCACCGCGCCTTCGGCAAGGCTTCCTACCTCCTCGCGCCGCTCATGATCCTCGGCATCCTGCTCCTCGCGCACGACCGGATCCGCGGCATCTCGGGCGAGGCCTATGCGATCCAGACCTACATCGTCTGGCTTCAGCTCTCGCTCGCCTTCCTCTTCGCACTCTCCTACGGCCTCGCCATCTGGACCCGCCGCTCGGTCGCGCGCCATTCCCGCTTCATGGTCTGCACCGCGCTCACGCTGGTGGACCCGGTCGTCATCCGCCTCATGTTCTGGGCCGATCCGACCCCGGACTGGAACTATCAGTGGGCGACCTTCGGCCTGACCGACCTCATCTTCCTCGTCCTGATCTGGCTCGAGCGCAACAACCGCGCCGGCCGCCTGGTCTTCCCGGCGATGCTCGGAATCTTCATCCTCGCCCAGGCGCCGGCCCTGCTCGGCCTCACCAACGGCCCGCTCTGGCAAGGCTTCGCCCGCTGGTATGCTGGGCTTTAGCGCTATACGGGGACACTATACTTAATTCGTTTCCCGAGCCGATGGCGGCCATTCATTCGCCTGCGCGCCGAGCCTTGCTCAGGGGCTCGATCGGCCGCCGCGCCCGCCTTGCCTTTCCTTCTCCGCGATCCAGGCCCGCACGGTCTCGCTCAGGAAGGAGAGCGGAACCCAGCCGTCGCGGAGCACCGCTTCGTGGAACTCGGCCAGGCTGAATCGATCGCCCAGCCGGCGCTCGGCCTCCGAGCGGAGGTCGAGGATCGCAAGCTCGCCCACGGTATAGCTCAGCTGCTGGCCCGGGAATGCGGCGATCCGCGCCACCCGATCGCCCGCCCCCTGGCCCATGCCGCCGCGGCCCGAAAGAGCATCGGCCGTCTCGGCCTGGCCGAGCCCCCGATGGTGGATCAGGATATCGACCAGCGTCAGCTTTGCCCGATTGATTCCGAATATCACGCGTCCGGCCGGCGAAGGCGTCATTCCCGCTTCCCTGGCCAGGCCCTCGGAATAGAGCGCCCATCCCTCGTCGAAGACGCCCTGATAGGCGACCTTCCTGAGCGGATGGACCGCCCGGCCGGCCATTCGCCCACCGACCATATGATGTCCGGCTATGCCCTCGTGGAGGATGGTCGACCGCAGCACCGCCCGCGGAGTCGCCGCGAACCGCTCGTCCGGCACCCAGGTCGTCGCCGGGATCGAGGGCACGCCGGATGCGAAATAGCGGAACGGAAGGCCCAGGCCGCGGCGGCCCTCCGGATAGGGCTGGACGATCAGGCCCTGCGCCGGAATCGCGACGAACAGGGGCGCGAATGCCCTGCGCGCGCGTTCCGCGGTCTCCCGCGCATCGGCCATCATCTCCTGCGAAGAGGCGTAAAGCTCGGCCGGATCCTCGCGCGCCCTGCGCAGCAGCTCTGCCGGGTTTCGAGTGCCGTAATGCTCGGCCCCGGCCTCGAGCGCATCCGCGAGCCCCTGCGAATTGGCGGCCTCCACCCTTGCGAGCGTCCTTTCGATCGGCTCGTCGAGGCCGGTGTAGCGGCGGGCAAGGGCGCGGTAGCAGGCCTCGCCCTCCGGCAGCGCATTGACTCCGAGGCTCGTTCGCGAGCGCGGCAGATAGAAATCGCGCAGAAAGTCTCGATAGCGGCTGAGGGCCGAAAGGTTCGTCCCTTCGGTCAGAGCGAGAAGCTTCGCCGCGAAAGCGGGGTCGGGATCCCTGACCGCGGGCGAGTAGAGCGGCGACGCTTCGAGGGGCCCGGCGATGACCGCATCGAGCTGCGCGATGGTGCGCTCGACCACCAGCCTGGGCGCGGAATAGCCGCGCGCCAGTCCGGTCTCCAAATTCGCGATCTGCGTATCGACCGACGCCGAAAGCTTCGACCAGCGCTCGAGCGAGGCCGCGCGGGACTCTTTCGTCCCGCCCGGCTCGATCAGGGCCAGGTCCAGTATGTCCGCCATCCAGCCGCCGATATGGCTCACGTCCCACCACTCGCGACGGCAGACCCGAAGCGCGGAGTGGACAATCAGCTCTTCCCGAAGGATCGCCCGAAGGATCCTGTGCTCGCGATCCAGCCGCCGCGGATCGATCCGCCCGAGCTCCCGCGCCAGGCGATCGATGGCGGAATCGAACCGCGTCCGGCTCTCCGGCGTCCGGTCGAGAAGCCTGCCCTGCAGCCTCTCGCTGAGCGGAAGTCCGAATCGATGGGCGATGTCCGGATCGCGCTCCAGGCGGGCCTCGACGAATTCGTCGGACAGGCCGCGGATCCGTCGCTCTGCGCCGTTGGGTTTGGCGGAAGCGGCATAAGAACAGGCCAAAGCGATCGCCGCGGCCATGAACGCGATAGGCCTGAGGACGCGAATGCTCACCCCGCACCCGGCACTTTGACTTGGCAGCTTCGGACCCGGCGGATCTGCCTCGCCGTCAGGCCGCATGCGCCGCCTGGGCCGCGTCGATGATCGCGTCCTGCTTCGCCTTCCTGGCGACGAAGGCCTCGCCGCCGGCGGTCTCGTGGAACAGGTCGAGCGCCGCGAGCTCGTTGTCCATCAGCGGGCGGGTGGCGAGATCGACATAATCGAGGCGCGCCGGATCGTTCATGACCCGCTCGAGCACCGTCTTCTGCTTTCGGAAGCCCTGCCAGTAGAGCCAGCCCTTGCGCAGGGATTCCCAGGCGAATTTCGGATAGAAGAGGATCGCCGGCTCGATCTTCATGCCCGGGCGGCGCGACCGCCGGCGCTTGCGGCGCACGATTCCCCCCTCGAGCGTGTGCACGCCTTCATTGGCGTAGAGCATCCGGAACTCGTTCAGATATTGAAGCGCCTTCTTCGGCCGCCCCTTGGGCTGCGCGGCGTGGCGGCGCGCCACCGTCTCCATATGCTCCCAGGTGAAATAGGCGTCCCAGGCGGCCTTGTAGGTCTCCTCCCATTCGGCGTCGGACATTCTCGAATGGTGCGAGACCCGGTGGTGGAGATCATATTTGTTGAGGTCGGGATCCATCCATTCGCCGGCCTCGTGCATCCTCTTGTGATCCTCGGAGCCGGGCAGCGGAGTCAGGAAGAAGAATTCGAGAATGTCGACGGGTAGCTCGCGCTGGATGATCCCGATGTCGCGAAGGATCGATTCCTTGGTGTCGCCCGGAAAACCGAGGATGTAGCCGGCCAATGTGATGATCCCCCGCTCCTGCCATTGCTGGAGCATGTGGCGATATTCGGTGATCTTGTTCTGGCGCTTGTTGGCCGCGATCAGATTGTCCGGATTGATGTTCTCGAGGCCGATGAAGACGCGCGTCACTCCGGCGCGCGCCGCCTTCTCGATGAAATTCGGCATTCGATGGACCAAAGTGTCGACCTGGATGGTCAGATTGGCCTTCAGATCCTCCTCCTCGCGAAGCCGGATCAGAAGGTCGAAGAAGGCCTCCCACTCCTTGTTCCTGGCGAGATTGTCGTCCGTGATGAAGAAGGCCTTGATCCCCTGGGCGAGATTTTCCCGGATCAGCCCTTCCAGATCCTCGAGCGCCCGCACCCGGCTCTTTCGGCCCTGGACGTTGATGATCGTGCAGAAGCTGCACTGGAACGGGCAGCCGCGGCCGAGATCGAAGCTCGACCAACTCCCCCAGTTGCGGTTGATCGATTCCGGCGTGAGCAGCGGATAGGGGACTCCGGCGATGCTCGGAAGGTCGTTGATGTAATTGTAGACGGGCTCGAGCCTGTCCTCCCATGCGTCGATCAGAAGCCGGTCGAGCCGCCCCTCCTCGGCCTCGCCGGCGAACAACGTGCAGCCCATGTCGAGCGCTTGCCTAATCTCCGGCGGGATCTCCTTGAGCATCGAAAGGCAGCCCGAGACGTGGAAGCCGCCGATCACCACCGGAAGCCCGGCCGCGCGGAACTCGCGGGCCAAATCGAGGCTGTGGTGGAACTGGTTGGACTGGACTCCGACCAGCCCGATCAGGGCCTTGGCCTTCCGCCGCTTCAGGTCGCGGATGATCTTCGCAGGGACGACATGCTCGTTGCACTCGTCGATCGGGATCAGGTTGATCCGGACGTCGGGGCCGAGCACCTGCCGGGCGTCGGCGTCGCGGGCGAGCCCGTTCAGCGCGGCGAGCGAATTGGATGGAAGGATCGTCCGCCACCAGACGATCGGATAGCCGTCATCGTCATAGTGCGACGGCTTGATCATCACGAAGTCGAACTCGGCCTGGCCCATCGTCCGCAACCCCAGATTTCATAGGGGTCATAACCCGTTCGATCCCGGCTTGGCCAGAGCAGGCCGATTTCGCCCCGGCCCGGAACCTGTGGGGCTCGATTCATCGCGGTTCCTGCCACCACCGCTGCCTCCAGCCGATGACGCTCGACACCGCCTTGCCGTCCGCGCTCCGAGCCGGCTCGTAGCGGAAGCGCTGCTCGATGAGCTCGCAGGTGGTCGAATCGAGCTCCGCATTGCCGCTCGATTTGACGACCCGGCAGCCGCTCGCATGGCCGTCGGTTCGAACGGTGAAGGCGACTGTGACGGTGCCGCCCGCCCGCGCCCGCGAAGCCGAGCGCGGATAATCGGAATCGACTATTCGGCCGCGGATCAGGCGGGCTTTCGCCCCCCGGCCGCCGCCGCTTCCGTCGCCGCCGCGCCCGCTGCCGCTGCCGTCGCCGATGCCGCCGCTGCCGTGCCCCGGCCCGGGCCGGTCCGCGGCGCCGGAAGAGACGTCGCTGCCCGCCGCGGGCGTCGGCGCGGCCGCGACCTCGCTCGGCTGCTTCAAATCCAGCTTCGGCTTTGGGGCCGCTATCGGCGAGGCTTTCGATCTCTTGTTCTCGGGCGACGCCGCGCCTTCCGGGCCGTCGCTCGCCGGCGCCGGCCTCGTCTTCGTTGCCGGCGGTGGCGGGGGGATCCGGACGTCGAAAGTCTTGAGCTCGTCGCCGGCCAGGCGAACCATTTCGACGCCGAATCCGGCAATCAGTGCATAGCCGAGCAGGCCGTGAAGCACCGCAACTCCAAGCGCGGATTTCAGCCGGTGGCGATCCTGGCGCTCTTCCTGAAACACCTATCCTCCATGGGACCGCAGTGGGGATCGCCTCGCACGGCAGACGCATTAGAGCATCGTGCGGAAAAGTGGGAACCGGTTTTCCGCTTAAACGATGCGGCAACAAGGGTTTAGAGCAGGGGCCGGCTTAACGAAGCCTGTTCCCTTTCGGCCTGCTCTTTGGCCGCTGACGGGAGGGATCTTTTCAGCGCCTCGGCCGGGCCCCCAGGAATGCGCGAATTCCGCCGGCCAGCCCCGGCCGAGCCTGCGGCTCGAACTCTTCGCCGGCGCTTTCAGGATCCAGCGCCTCGCTGTCGGCGATCGCGGTCTCGGCCGCGTTGGGCTCCTCCGGCTCGAAAGGCGCCAGCGTCCGCCCCTCGCCGCGCAGGGCCTCGACCGCCGCGATCAGCGATCCGGTCTCCTCATATTTCGACTCGACCCGTTCGGCGCTGCAGCCGAGATGCTCGGCCATCAGGTCGCAGCGTATCATCGCGATCCGCCGGCTCGTGCCGGGATCGACGCCGGGACGGCCGACCGTCAGGTCGCATTCGCTGTCCAGGCCCATCGAGCGGTTGTTGAAATTGGCCGATCCCACGCGAAGCATCTCGTCGTCGACGATCGTCACCTTGGCGTGGACGTAGATCTCTTCCCCGGCCTCGCTGACCGGCGTGTAGATCCGGAAGCGCTCATAGCCCGGGCATCCCGAAAGCATCTTCATCAGCCGGGCCCGCGCCGGATCCATCACCTCCTGCTCGACCCAGCCTTCGGTCGTTTTCGGGTTGATCAGCACGAACTCAGGCCCGTCGGGCTCGGCAAGCCTCTTCGCGATCGCCTCGGCGACGGCGCGGGACGCGAAGAACTGGTTCTCGGCATAGACGAACCTTTTCGCCCCGGCGATCATGTCGAGGAACAGGGCTTCGATCTCGCGGGCCGGCTCGATGTCTCGCGTGGCGCCCCGGGTGCGCGAGATGGCGATGTCGGCATCGGCGAACATCGGCTCCAGGCCGTCGGGCCAGGGATCGCTTTGCACCTTGGGCGCATCGATCGAATCGCCGCACGCCGCCTTCCACCTTTCCCGCGAAAGCTCGCCCAGCGCCCGCGCCGCGTCGCCGTCCACGGCCATCGTCGCGTCGTGCCAAGGGCAATAGGATCGGCTCGTGGTCGGCCGCCTTCGTCTCTCGTCGCCGTCCTTATGCTCGCGCGTGTCCCAGCGCGAAGCGGTCATGTCGATCCCGCCGCAGAAAGCGAGCCTGTCGTCGATCACGACGATCTTCTGATGGTGGCTGGCGCCGGCCGGGTGGGCGCTGTCCAGTTTGAAATCGATCTGATCGGTGACCGCCCAGCGCGCGAGCCGGAATATGGTCGTCCCTCGGCCGAGCAGCTTGGGCGCGCCCAGATCCCATTTGAGGATCTTGATCGAAACCTTCGGCCGGTGTTTCGCCATCCAGGAAAGCAGAGGGCCCAGTTTGTCGGGCGCTCCGTCGTCCGGTTCGGAGAGATCCAGGCTGATCCTGGTGTCGAAGTCCCAGCCGATCAGCAATATCTGCTCCTCGGCCCGAAGCATCGCCTTGCGCGCGAGCGCGAAATAATCGGCGGCGTCGACGATCAGCGCGGCGCGGTTCGCCCGCTCGATCCGCCAGCAATTGCGCCCCGGCTCAAGCACTGGAAAGGGGAAGCCCGCTACACACGGAACTGCCTTAGAGCATCGTGCGGAAAAGTGGGAACCGGTTTTCCGCCTAAACGATGCGACCACAAATGGTGCTCGCCCTTTCCCACGCGGTGGAACCGCCGCTTGTCATTCAGAGCCGATCGCGCTGGGCGCGCGCCATGTGGAACCGACGAAGCCCCCCTTCGCCGCTATCGCCCTTCACTCAACCGTCGGCGGTCGCGGGCCGATCGTCGGCATCCGCCTCTTTCGGATCGCGCCTCAGCCTGATTTGCCGCTCGGCTTCCCAGCCTTTCTCGACCTGCTGGCCCTGCGCGGTCATCGCCCCGTCGAGGAGCCGCTGCGACGTCTCCGCCGCCGCGGCCGGAGTGAAGGCGATCTCCACCTTGCCGGGTCCGTCGACCAGCACTTCGCCTCGATCGGCGGTCACCTCGCTGGGCGTGTCGAAGCTTTGCCTTGCCATCCTGCCCATACAGCGAAGCTGAGCGGGCCGCCGTTCCTCCGTTGGTCGCTTCATCCTGTCCGTTCGCGTCACCGGAGCCGCGCCCTTCCCGGCCGAAGCGCCGCGGCGGCGCGCTTGGAACCCGCCGGTCCGCCATGACGTTCGCCCCGCAACTGACATGGAGCGCGAGTCGATGGCCGGGTCCGACAGTGTGAAATCCCCCCCGCCGGCCGTTTTCGCCTGGCTGGTCCACCTTCTCACCTCCACGGGCGCGATCTGGGCGCTTCTTGCGCTCGCCGAGATACTCGATCGCGACTGGCCGATGGCTCTGCTCTGGCTTCTCGTCGCTCTGGCGATCGACGGAGTCGACGGCAGCCTCGCCCGCTGGGCTCGGGTGAAGACCCGGGCCCCGCGAATCGACGGCGAGGCGCTCGACCTGATCGTCGATTATCTCAACTACGTCTTCGTCCCGACCGTCTTCATGTGGCGGGCCGGGCTGATTCCGCCCGATCTCGCCCCCTGGCTCGCGGCGGCGATCCAGGTCTCCTCCCTCTATCTGTTCACCCGCCGCGACATGAAGAGCCCGGACAATTATTTCCTCGGCTTCCCTTCCTTGTGGAATCTCGTGGCTTTCTATCTGTTCGTCACCGGTGCCGGCCCGTCGGCCGGCGCGATCGCTGTCGCCGCGCTCGCGGCTCTCACCTTCGCCCCGGTCCATTTCGTCCACCCGTTCCGGGTCCGCGACTATGGGATCCTGCTTCCCATCCTCTCCTGCCTCTGGGCGGCGTCGGCCTGCGCTTTGCTCTGGCCCGGCTGGTCCCCCGATGTGCGCCAGGCGATCCTGATCGCCTCGCTCGCGGGCGCTTCCATTCTGCTGCTCATGGGGTTCGCACGCACGTTGCGCGGTCCGCGCACTGTCGGAGCGCACGACCCCTCATCCTGAGTAACCGCTGAGCTTGTCGAAGCGGTGAGGACCGCCTCTAATCCCCGGCTTCGGCCGCCTCGAACTTGTCGGTCGCGACCATTGGCGCGCAGCAGGTTTCCGAAGGGCTCGGGATCGGCTTTCCGGCTTCCACGTAGGAGGCGAGTGCCTTCTCGAGGGCGGCCTGGGCGCCGTCGAACGCCTCGTCCTCGGTCGCGCCTCGGCTCACGGCCTCGGGCACGTCCGGGATCGTGGCGATGACGCCGCGCCGGCCGTCGGGGATCAGGCGGACTGCATATTCCAACATTAAGGTGAAACGCTTGCGGCTCCGCTAATGTGCCGCCGGCGCCTCCGCCGGCGCCGCCCGCCGGAATCCTTATTCCAGCGCCGTCAAACCCTTACTCCATGCCGAGCAGGCTGAACCGTGCCGTTTCGACGGTCGGTGCCCCGCATATGTCGGAGGGCTTCGGGATTGCCCGCCCGTCGGCGACATAGCCGGCAAGCGCTTTCTCGAGCGCGGCGAGCGCTCCGTTCACCGCCGCCGCCTCGTCCTCGCCCCGGCTTTCGGCCTCGGGAACGTCTGGGAAACAGGCGATCACGCCGTCGGGATCGCCGGGAACGATGCGCATTGGAAAGGTCAGCATGCGAGCACGAACGGATGAATCCGCCTTTCGTGCCGCTTCGGCGAATTGCCTGTTCGCGCGCCGCCTACCCGATCTGCGTGCTTCGCTGGTCCGCCGGCCAGCCGCAGGGATGAAGATAGGCCGGGTCGAAGCCGGACAGATCGGCGAGGCGCTCGGGCTGGGTCAGGCGCATCCGCCGCCTCTTCTGCTCGATCAGGCCTTCGCCGCGAAGCCGGGTCAAAGTGCGGTTGACGTGCACCGCGCTCAGACCGAGCGAATCCGCCAGCTCCTCCTGCGAAAGCGGCAGGTCGAATTCGCCGTTGCGGTCGACCAGCCCGACCTCGGTCAGCCTGGTCCTGATCTCGCAGAGCCGGTGCCCGACCCGCGCGAAGGCGTCGCGCCGCCCGGCGCTGACCAGCCATTCGCGCAATATCGCCTCGTCGGCGAGCGAGGCGCACCAGAGCGACCGCTCGACCCGCCTGTGCCCCTCCATCAGCCCGTGCATCTCGGTGACGGGCACCGTCGCGATCCGCGCCCGGCTGAGCAGGCCGATATTATGGTCCATATGGTTGAGTATGCTGACATGGAGGTCGCACAAGTCGCCGGGGATCAGGAATCCGCAGATCTGCCGACGCCCGTCGTCGAGCACCTTGTATCGGCAGCCCCAGCCGGACAGCAGTATCCGGACGTTTTCGGGCCTCTCGCCCTGACGCACCAGATCCTGGCCCCGCCGCCACGTCTCGGACTGGCCCGAGACCCGGACGATTCCGGCAATGTCGTCGGCCGTGAAATCGGCGAACCGCCGCAGCTTCCTCGCGAACGCATTCGGCATGGCCCGATACTCCCCCCTGCCCGGCGCCGATTAAACACCGATTGTGGATGAGCGCATGATCATGGGTTAAGTTTTGGCAGGGAATCGTTCCGCCCCCAGCCCATCGGCCAGCCGCTCGAAAGCCCCGAATCCTTGCCGCAGGTTGTGGATTCGCGCGCCGGGCGCGCCTAGCGTCCAGCCATCGACCGGGGGCGTTCTTGGCTTATTATCGTTTGTACCATGTCCGGCGCGGCCACTTCGCGCGTTTCGACGAGATCGAGGCCGAGGGCGATATCGAGGCCGTCCGACAGGGCGGCGCCCTGGTCCGCGAATATCCGGCCGAGCTCTGGTGCGGCAGCCGCAAGGTGATCGATTTCCCGGCCGGCGCCGCCGGCTCCTGAGCCGCCCTTGGACGCGGCCCGACGAAACGCGCCCTTGCCCCTTGCTATCGCCCGCTCTGGAGTCGATTCTGCCTGTCCGGGACGTGAGGGCGAACGATGCCGACGGACGGCCAACGCAAATTGCTCGCCTACCTGCTCGCATCGCTGGGACTGTTCCTGTTCGCCGCCGTCAAGTTCGCTCCGCTTCCCCACCGGGCGACTCCCGCCTCCGTCTTCCTGCTGACCGCGGGTGGGCTCCTCCTGTTCGCCGCCGCCGGCCTGTGCCCGCGTCGCGACCCGGAGGATGACGAGCCGGGCTTGCTCGAGTCCTGGATGCAGGGCCGGATCGTCCTGATGTTCGCGGCGACCCTGTTCCTTCTGGCCTACGGGCTCTGGGCGATGTTCACGGGGCCCCTCTAAGCATAGGAAGGGTTTAGGCTACTCCGCCTTCTTTGCACCCTCGACATCGAACAACTCTCCGAACTTTTCTTTGGTGGGGAAGCGATCCACGATGGAGGATACATTTCTCGCTCTGTCCCTCAACTTCGTCGCTGCTTCATCAACTGCGATCTCGCGGGCGATTTGCAGTAGGGTCGCGAGAGTGCGGCGCAAATTTGGAAGTGAGCCAAGGAGCACGCCTAGGCAGGCGCCGAGCACAAGGTTGAATATCCTCGCAGTGTATGCCGGATAGAAGAAGTTTGCTCCCCAATGCAGAGTTTCCGCCGTGACGAGCGTTAACGCTGCGACGAGGGAAACCGCGAACAGGGCCTGCAGATAATTCAGTAGAAGGTGCAACTCATCGGCCAGATCGTTAACCCGTTGAACTGAAAATCCCCCCGACTTCAATGTATTGATCGTGAGTGAAATAGCCGGGAAAATTCCTGCCATCATCAGGCCGAGGAACGGCATGAGCAGCTTTGCTGGATCGCCTTGAAGAGTGCTTGGGGGTACCAGCAGCAGCGCTACCGCCCCAATGAGAGGAAAAACAGGGAGTCTCATGGTAGTGCGAGATCAATCTGGCCGGAAGCGGCCCACTCTCGAAGCGCAGACTCGATCTCCGCAACGGCGCTAGTTGGATTGAGCAGCGAGCCAACGGTTTCGACAGTTCGGTTCGCTGTCAACTTTACAAAGCCGTCCTTCTCGCGCTTCCCCTTGCTTAAGAGAGTTAGGTCCGCCGGATCTACGTTGCGGAAAGCTTCGTCAAGGGTCGCACGCCGGATTCCCTGTCGCCGAGACGTACGACTCTTGATGAAAAATCGGAAGAACCCTTCCAGCCATCCGCCGGGCGGAACCTCAGTCATGAGCCGTTCGATGTCCTCCGGTGTCCAGTCCAGCGCCTCCAGCACTTTTATCACAGAATGGCCTTCTCGACGCCCTCGTTCGATGTCCTGTTCGACGAATCTTGCCGGGCCTTCTCCGACATCGACATCGTTCCTGCGAACCGGGTTGGCCTTCACCTCCACTTCTCTTGCTTCGGTGACACGTCGACCCCCTTCGCTGGTGAAAAGCGCGTTGAGCGTCACCGTTTCACCCGGTTCAAGAATTGTGCACTGCGTCAGCAACAGCGTGAGGAATCGTTCGAGTCGACCGCTTCTCAGACCGCTGCTCTCAATCAAGCCCAAATGATCGCCGATCACCACGAAATAAAGGATGCCGTGAATCATACTGGCGTCCCTCCCAAGGCTAAATTGACCGAGATCAAGCTCATTCACGTCTGCGTCGGGATCACCGAGCAGCGCCGGAACGTTTGCGCCCTGCTCAAAGTAGGTGAGCTGGCCGGTGAAGAACGGTTCGTCCCAGTGAGGTCGCTCCGTTATCTTGTTCAGCAGCGTCAATCGACCATCTTGATCGAGATCGTAACGCCTGTTCCCAACGAATTCGCCGACCAGCCGCCCGCCGCGTTGAGAGCGCATGCTGTCTACGAGCAGATTCTTCAAACTGCCTGGATTCGGGAAATTGTCTCGGTTCAATCGACGGTACTGTACGACGGACGATTTGGCCATGTGTCGCGCTCCACGTTTGCCCCTACAACCAATGCTGTAGAAACAATCCCGGGGACCGGCAAACTCACAGACCAGACGCAGCCGCTTTCATCCGCTCCGTCTCCGCGCGATATTCGTCGACCTGGACCGAGCGCGCCTTCAGCGCCAGCTCGCTCTGCCTGATCTGCAGCTCCGCCGCCTTGGCGCCGGCCGCCTGCTCGAGCTCGGCGATCCGCGCCTGCTGGGCCTGGATGATCTGCATGCCCTGGACGATCTGCGCCTGGAGCGCCGGATCCTGCTGCGGCGCCGCGCCGCTCGCGGCATCGGGCTGCGCGCCCAGCGCCTGCGGCGGCACCATCCTTTTCAGCCGCTCGGCGATCTCGTCGGCGCCGGGCCAGTCGAGATTTTTGGCATAGAGATCGCCGATGATCATCGCCGCCTGAGGCGCCTTCTGGATGAAGGCCTCCATCTGCAGCGCCGCCTCCTCGCGCCGGGTCGTGAAGCTCGGACCGGCCGAGACGGTGAGATCGTATTTGCCGACCGTCAGGTCGTAGACCGCGGAGACGCCGTTGGCGGCCTCGCGTGTCCCGGCCTGCCCCAGACCCCGATCTGGGGACCCCGATCCGGGATCCACTGCACCGTCCCCGCTCACCGCGCTCCCCGTCGGCGCGATCCGCGCCGTCGCCGGCGCCAGATCCTCGCCGAGCACGCGGATGATCCGCTCCGTCGAATAGACCTTGGGGATGAGGTCGAGGACGATCCGCCCGCCATGGCGGATCGCGCGGCTGAGATTGTCGATGAAGTGGAAGGTCGAGACGTCGCCCTCGCGCTGCCGGGCGAGGATCGCCCGCCCGCTCGTCTCGTTCGATCGCGCGCCCAGCGAGGCGTCGTAGATTCCGATGATCGACTTCATGTCGTCGGCCGCGTTGAGCGCTTCCTGGAGCGCCCCGGCCGGAACGCCGGTGAATCCCTGCCTCTGCGGCGCCGCGCCCTTATTGTCATATTCGAGATAGGCGTGGCTCTGGCTGTTGGCGGTCAGCCAGTTGGGATCGCTGTCGAACGTGCCCTTGGGGCCGATGAACGGCGCCTTGGGCGCGAGCGCGACCAGCTCGGTCGTCGTCGTCCGCCAGTAATTGAACATCTGCTGCGCCGATCGGGCGTCCCGGATCAGGCTCCGGAAATGCCGCCTTCCCTCCTCGTCGATCACCTCGTCGCCATAGACCGGGACGATCGGGATATATTGGCCGGCCCAGTCGACCGTCTTGAGCACCTCCGCGCCCGAGACGATGCGCTGGATCACCTTCCAGCTCTCGGCCGTGCGCGGATCGCCGACCGTTTCGAGCCCTTCGAACCGCTCCGGGCTCTTCTTCAGCTCGTCCGAGTCGACGATCGATCCGTCCGAGAGCGCGACGATCTCGCGCTTCACCCGCTCGCGGGTCCAATATTCGGCGACGACGACATTGTCCCCGTCGATCCAGTCCGGGCAGCCGGCGAAATCGTGGTCCCAGTCCACCTTCCTGGCGTCGGGATAGGCCCGCTCATATTCGTCGCGGCCCAGGGCCGAGACGATGAAGGCCAGGTTCCAGTCGGAGCTGTCCGCCGCGGTCGAGCGCGGATCGCCGAGCACCGTGAACGGATTGGCGATCCTTTCGATCACGATGTCCTGCTCGAATCCGTTCTCGGATGCGTAGCGCGTGTTGATCCGCCAGAATCCGAAGCCCTGGCCCACCGCCTGCTCGATCGCCGTGTCGTAGGCGACGTCGGCGTCCGAGCTGGTCTCGATGTTGCGGATCAGGCCGTTGATGATCCGGGCGGTGCGCGGGTCGGCGCCGCTGTCCTGCGGATGGACGCGGATACTCGGCTTGTTCTGCCGAGCGTCGTTGACGACCTGGCGGATGAAGGCGGGCATCTTGTTGAAGGTGAGGCACGGCCGGTCCTCGAGCGAGCGCTGCCGCTCGATCTCGGCCGGCCATTGCCGCCCGAGTCGCGCGAAGGCGAGATCGTCCCGCGCCCGGGCGCGATTCTCCTCCCACGCCTCCCGCGCGCGCTCATAGTCGCGCCGTGCCGTCTCCAGCACCTTGTCGTCCTTGTCCGCGCCCATTCTCGTCTCCTTTTGCCGATTGGTGGAATTGCCGCCGCCGCCGGCGACCCTTCCGGATCGGGCGCGCATCGGTTATTGGGAAGGCGAGGAGGTCGCTTCCCATGCTCAGGCCTTTCGTCTTCGGATTGGTGGCCGCCGCGATGGTCGCCGGCTCCGCCATGGCCGCGGAAGGCGGCAAACGGAAATCCGGCGATCCCAACAAGATGATCTGCAAGACGGAATCGGAGATCGGCAGCAAGCTTCGCCGGACCCGGGCCTGCCACACCAAGGCGGAATGGGAGGAGTTGCGCCGCCAGACGCGCGCGAACGTCGAGCGTATCGAGAATGCCCGCGTCTGCAATTGCGGAAGCTGACGGCTCCCCCAAGCCGTCACCCTGAACTTGGTTCAGGGTCCAGATCTCCATCCGCACAGAGGTTCGTCGCTGGATCCTGAAACAAGTTCAGGATGACTGGTCATTTGCGCTCGAAGCGCCAAATGCGCCGCACACCGTAATTTCCCCGCACGAAGGTTAGCGCGCCCGTAACCGCGTTCGGGCCAAGACTGGTCCGGGCACCGCGAGCGTCGATGACGCAGGTCCCCCAACCCGGACCTCGATCGCCCCCGGCCGCGCCAGGGTCGTGAATCGAGGTCCGACATGGTGCCGCTTACGGAGGGCCCGCCGCGACGGTCAGCGGCGGGCCCTTTTTTGCGGATACCGGGTCTTCCCGGCATCTGCCCGCGTCAATGGCCCATAAGAACCAGCCCTGCCTGCGGATTATCGTCCACCCATTGGAGCACGCACCGCGACTCCCGATTGAGCGGATAGACTTTGTAGAGATTGAAGTGAGAACGCCCACGCGGATCGGTGACATATTCCGTGAACAGTTCCATCGTTGTAAAGCCGCAGGCCTTCGCCGCAGCTTCGAACGCGGGATAGCTTTCCTCTCGGCCTTCCACGATCAGGTCGATATCGGGCGGCCGGCCGGAAGGCATCGACGCGCATGCCGCCAGCAGCCCCGTCATGCATGTGAAGACCGCGCTCCATCGTCCGAATGCGCCGTGGCGGATCAGGCAGGAAGTCCGCATCGTGGATGCCCTTCTAGTCGGGTTGCCGCGGCCCGAGCCATTTGTCGCGCAGCCGCAGCAGCGCCTTCAGCGCCCGCCGCGCCTGGATCAAAAGAACGATCGCGATGCAGACCAGGATCAGGGCGATCGCCGTCGCCGCCACCGGATCCGCGAACGCCAAAGCCAGCATCCCCCCGGTCGCGACATCCTCGGTGGTCGAGACGACGACATTGCTGAAAGGCTCGGGGCTTGAATTGACCACCGCCCGCGCGCTCGCCTTGGCGCCGTGGCTGAGCAGCGCCCCGCCGCCGCCGAGCAGGAAGGCCGCCGCCTGCCAGGCGGGGTCCCCGGCGTCGACGATGGCCAGCGCCAGCAGGGCGCCGCCCAATGGCCGGATGAAGCTGTGCACCGCGTCCCAGGCGCTGTCGATCCAGGCGACCTTGTCGGCGAGAAGCTCGGCGACCAGGCCGACCGCCGCCGCGCCGATCACCCAATGGTTTGCAAGCGCCGCCAGGGGCTCGAGATTCGTCGGAAGCCCGATCCACCCCAGCCGCATCGCCAGCCCGGTCGCGAACACGCAGAGATAGAGCCGCCATCCGGCCAGCAGGCTCACGCTGGCCGCGAGGCCGAGAAGCTCGATCGGGCTCATCTCCTGGACGTGCCACGCGCAGTATCGCAGGGCAATGCGCGGCGATGGCAATGAGTCCGCAACCTAGTGACTTGCCAATGTAATACACCGCCTGCTATCGCACGGCGATGTCTGAAGAATCGGAGAATGAAGTGGCGTCGGAAATCCTCGAGCATCCCAGCGTACGCGCGCGCCGTTCGGTCGAGACCGCGCCCGACGAGGCGGCGCCTCCGATCCTCCAGGGCGAGGTCCAGCCCGCCGAGGAGGGTCTTGCCTCGCCGGTCCTCGAGCGCCTCCACGCCCTGGTGCGCAAGGGCTACAGGCCCGAGATCGGCGCCGATACCGCGACCGACTTGGTCGTCCTCCGCCACGTCGGCCGGGCGCCCGATCTCGTCCTCCATAGCGACGGAACGGTCGAGGGCTTTGACGGCCGCCGCCCGCTCTACAAGCGCAACATAGACGCGCCCGCCCCCTTCGCCGCCGGCGATCTCCGCGAGCAGTTGCGCTTCATGCGCTTCGTCGATTCCATCCCCCGCGCCACCCTTCGCGACCGCACCCGCCGGTTCCGCCAGCGCTACGTCTATTTCCCTCTGGTCGTCGCGATCCTGCTCGCGATCCACCTCGCCTTCACCGCGATCATCCTCGACGGGGACGATTCCGCGCCTGCGCCGTCCACCCGGGCCGAGCAGGAGGCGCAGGTCCGCGCCATCCAGGCGGAGGCCGCCGAAGCGGCCGCAGCGGCTGGAGCGCCGGCTCTGCCTGCCGGGAAGGCGGAGCCCACTCAGCAGGCGGCCCCGAGCCCAACGACCCCAAAATCTGATTAGCGACGGCCACGGCGCGGGCGACCGCGCCGCTCCCGGATCAGGTCCGGGAACAGGCCGGCCCCGCGGGCCGCGGGCCGGACTGCGTCCACCCGCCGTCCGGGCCCATGCTTTTCCTCGCCCAACGCGGCGATCGACGGCGATCCCCTCGTTGGTCTCCTGCATCGGCCGTTAACGGGTTGTTGAGCCCGCAGGCGGACAATGGCCGGGTTCGGACTCGAACCGGGCGAGTGAGACATGAGCGCACAGAATTTCGGCCATGAACGGCGGCGGGTCACCCGCATCGCACTCAGCCTCGCGGCTTCGCTCCGCGAGCGCGGACGCACGGCCGTCTCGGTCAGCCTGGTCGATCTCTCCACCCACGGCTGCAGGATCGAGCTCGGCTCGGATCTCGAGCCCGGCGCCTGGGTCTGGCTCAAGCTTCCCGGCCTCGAGGGACGCTACAGCCGGATCGCCTGGTGCCGAGGCTGCTTCGCCGGGGTCGAGTTCGAGGTGCCGCTCCACGAAGCCGTCGTCGATTGCATGGTCCGCCTCGATTATGTCCCGTCCGGCACCGAGCTCGAGGAGCTTCGCCGCATCGCCGCGCGCTGCCGCGCCTTGGCCTCCAACCCGCCGGAGCGCACCGACGAGGAAACGATCGGGGAGCTTCTCGCCCTGGCCCGCTATTGCGACGAAGGCGCCTCCGGCGTGCGTCCCTCGCCGAATTGAGGCCGGGGCCGCACGGCCACGCAGACCCCGGCGATCCCCGAAAATCCGATTGCGCCCGCCGTCCCGATGATTGTGTTCCCGCGAAAGCGGGAACACAATGGAAGCAGCTCGCCGCGCCGTCACGAGAATTCTCGACGACTAACTCTTTGAGTCCTCCCCGGCCGCTCTTCGCGCGTGCTGAATGGTCCGCCAGTCCGACTCGAAATACTCGCTTGCCTCCCGCAGATGCGCGAGGCCGTCCGAATCTAAATTACCGATTTCGGCGTCATCGATCGGCCCCAGAAGCGCATTGCAGAACGATCGGTAATAGTCCGGCTTCTCCGTCATGCGTCGATGCTGCTGCGACTGACGGTCCGAGTCCAGCCAGGGTGCTGTCGATCCGATCTCTCTTGTTCCGACTGCTGCCCGATGGTGCGCTGCCCACCTCACAGCATCCACCCGTTCGGCCCGCAATAAGCCTCCCTTCTCGGCCTCCGCCTCTGCACGGCGGGCTCGCTCGGCGCCTCATATGCGACGCACATCAGCCCGAAGGCGTCGGCGCCGTGGCTCGACCAGTCGTGCCTCGGCCCGAGCCCGATGCCGCGCGCCTCGTCCTTGCGCTCATGATACCAGCCGAGCGCGCCGCGGCCCGCCTCGGTCGTCGCCTCGTCGAACCAGATCATCGGGAACAGCCGACGCGCCGCCTCGATCCGCGCCGCCGCCGCGCCCTTGCCCTGGTTGGGAACGACGTTGACCTCGTATCCCGCGTCGCGAAGCGCGCTTTCGTAGGAGACCGCGAACACTCGGTCGCTGGTCGCCCCGTCATGCGGAAGCCAGATGTTAGCCCGGTCGGGCCCGTAGCCGGCGCCGCGAAGCCAGGCGACATGGGCCGCGAGCGGCTGGCCCTGCGCCTCGTAATAATCGCGCACCCTTATCTCGCGCCCGACGAACTGGGCCGGCCAGATCGCGCATGAGTCCGCCCGTGCGCCGGCTCCGCCGATGTCGAAGAACAAGCGGACCCGCATCAGCGGATCGAACGCGACCCGCCCGATCCGACCGCCGGCCCGCGCCTCGCTCAAGGACCGCGCATAATAGGCCCCCTCGGCGACGCTGACATATTCGCCCTCCCAGATATGGGCATATTGGTCGGGGTTCGTCCGCTGGCAGTCCTGCCGCTCCTGCTCCAGCTCCGGCGGACACCAGACATTGTCCCGCCAGTTCGTCTCCACCACCGCCGCGCCGGTCGGTATCTCCTCGCCGCGCAGGAGACGGTCGACCGCATCGGTCTTCAGCCTCGGGTTCCAGCTGAACCAAAGCTCCGATCCCGCCGCCCGGATCGTCGGCCGGAGAAGCTCCAGGCTTCGCGGCGACAGGCATTGCGCCTCCTCGACCCAGGCGCGTGTGAAGCCTTCGAGCGACTTGATGCTCTCGGCCGTATGGTCCTGCATGCCCTGGAACAGGATGATCCCGTCGCCCGGCGTCTGGATCACCTCGTTGAAGACCTTGAACCCGTCGGCCTCGCCAAGGCCGTAGGTCGCGAGCCGCGACTCGATCAGCCGCTTGGCGCTGTGCTTGAGCGATTTCTGGATTTCGCGGATGCAGACCGCGAGCCGCCCCTTCTCGTTGAGCGCGTCGCGGACCATCAGGCTCGCGAAATAATGCGACTTGCCCGATCCGCGCCCGCCCCACGCGCCCTTGTAGCGGGCCGGCCCGTCGAGCGGCTCGAACACGGCCGGCGCCCGGGCGTTAAGGATGGACATAGACGATTACCATTTTCGTGTACCGGGGTGGCTGCGCCTTCTCGCGGCGCCGGGCCTCCAGCCCGCCGGCCTCCCGCCTCTTCCTGCACTCGGCCCGCCCATCGGCGATCGCCCGATCCAGCTCGGGATGGTCCTCGCGCCAGCGGTTGAGCAGCCGGGGCGTGATCTCCCAGCTCTCGGCCAGCTCGCGCATGATCGCGCCGCTCGCGCAGCGCCGCCGCGCCTCCTCGACATGCTCGGGCCTGTATTTGCTCTGGCGGCCGCCTTTCTTCCTGTCGCTCATCTGGTCCTCCTCGTGAAGTTTCCCCCGCCGCGCGGCACAGCGCCGATCCGCGCGCGCAGCATCGCTTTTCGACTTTGCGGTCGGTTGTGGACGGCGGGGGTCCGCGCCTGCGCCGTGGCGCCGCGCGAATGGGGTTTGCAGTTTTCTCGTTTCGGGCCGCGCGGCTCATCCACCGCGCCCGGCCCGCATGGGGAAAATCCCGAGGGTCAGTTCCTCATGCCTGCGCTAGCCGGTCTCCCTGCCGGGCCGCCTCGTGCGGGCGCGCCCGCTTTGGAGGGAGGCGGCGATCGACATCTTCATCGAAACCGTCGCACTGACGTTCGGCGCTCTTCTGCCGATCATGAACCCGTTCAGCACCGCGCCTCTGTTCATCTCGCTGACCTCGGGCTTCGACAGCAGGCGGCGCAACCGCCAGGCGCTGATGGCCTGCATCTACGCCTTCGCGATCCTGGTCACCTTTCTCCTGCTCGGAGCGGCGATCATCGATTTCTTCGGGATCTCGATCCCCGGAATCCGTGTCGCCGGCGGGCTGATCATCTCGGCGACCGGCTTCAGGATGCTCTTCCCGGCGCCGAAGAACCTTGGCTCGGCCCAGGCCGGGGCCGCCCAGCAGGAGGCCGACGTCGCCTTCACCCCGATCGCGATGCCGAGCCTCGCCGGCCCCGGCTCGATCTCGGTCGTCCTGACGGCCGCCGGCCACATCCGAAGCATCCGCCCCGAGGACTGGCAGTTCGTCTACGTCGCCGTCATCGCGGGAATGGTCGTCACCCTGATCTTCTCTTGCATCGTCCTTCGCGCCTCGGCGGCGATGATCCGGTTCATGGGCCCGGGCGGCATCGATGCGATGACCCGAATCTTCGGCTTCCTCCTCATCTGCATCGGAATACAGTTCCTGCTCACCGGCATCAGCGACTATTTCGGCCTCGCCCACGCCTGACCTCGAACCTGGTTGCGGTACCGGCCATGGGAATGCTGCGGTGCGCGCGACACGGTGAACCTTGTGCCGTAGCATGGGATCTCGTTCCCGGAGCGCATTGAGAGGTAGCGCAAGCCCTCACCGCGTGCCGAACCGGCGATCCATCGCCCAAACCAAAGACGCCCAAAACGGAAAAGGCGCCCTCGCGGAGCGCCTCGTGCGATCTCGTCGCGCGCCGCCAGTCGATCCGCCGCGGGCGCAACTCTAAGCATCATTTATGTCCCTCTGTTTACCATTTGTTCTCCAACAAGTCAAGCGGATTTTTGGGTAGAGGGGCGATTCTAATCTGAAGAGGTCCGCTGGCGACCCCTGCGGGCGCTCGAGTGACCACGCCCAACCCCTCTGCCCAACTTGCAGGCACCCGTGTTCAATATCCGCGGCGGCGCCGCTCCTACCGGCGGTTCTTCCGGGCGGCGTAACGGGCGTCGCGCGCCGCCTTGCGTTCGGCCTCGGTCGCCGGAGGCGCCGCGGCTTCGGCCTTGCCCTCGGTCTCTTCGGCGCGCGCCGCTTCAGCGGCCCGCTTCTCTTCGGCGGCTTGCTCCTTTTCCTTCTTCGCGCTGCGCCGCTCCGCGTCGGCGGCCTCGCGCTTCAGGCGCGCCGCCTGGCGCTCGGCGACGACCTTCTCGTCGACCGGCGGCCTGGAACGCAGATTGTCCAGCGCCTTCTGCTTCGCCTCCGCCGCGCTTCCGATGCGGCTCTGAAAGGACGGGTCTTTGAATGATGGGGAAATGTTCGCTCTCCTGATGACTGCAATAAGATGTGGCGGCCCCCTCGGGTTCCCACGTCTCACCGCCTCGCATAGCCCCTGTAGCCGGCCCGGTGCAGTTCACGATAGCCGACTGTCTGCGGGCACGACCAGCCTTGCCGGCGTCGACGGCCCGCTCGAGGCCACCCGCTTAACCGGCCCGAAACGGGTTTCCGCTATCGGTATGGCCGCTCTCCGCGCCATTCGAGGTCAGACGAATTGCTTCATTCCCATCCGTCCGCGGGCGTGCCGGTCGATCCTTCCGCCGGTCTCGTCCCGCCGCTCTTCCGGATCAACCCGGATCTCGACCTCCCCGCGCTTGCGCGGGCCTATGCCGAGCAGGGCCGGGTCCGGGTCTACGGCCTGCTTGCCGATGGCGCCGTCCAGCTCCACGACTATCTCGAGAGCCGCCGGGACTGGATCCATCTGATCGGCAGCGAAGACGGGGTGATCGAGCTGGATCCTGACGCGAAGGCGCTGCTCGGCGCGGAACGGTGGAAGGAGATAGAGGCCGGCGCCCATGAACGCGCCCGGACCGGCTTCCAGTACCGCTATCAGGCGCTTCGCGTCCCCGAGGAAGACGAGATTGCGGGGTGCGACGATCCCCTGACCGATTTCGCCAGGCTGATGCAGAGCGATTCGATGCTCGATCTGCTCCGCGCGATCACCGGCCATGTCGGAGTCGCCTTCACCGACGGACAGGCGACCGCCTACGGCCATGACGATTTCCTGACCTGTCATGACGACGACGTCGCCGGCAAGAACAGGATCGCGGCCTATGTCTACGGGCTGACTCCGGGATGGCGCCTCGAATGGGGCGGGCTCCTGCTCTTCCACGGCCATGCCGACCGCACCGCCGAGGCGCTGGTGCCGCGGTTCAACACGCTCGACCTCTTCTCGGTCCCGCAGCGCCACAGCGTTTCGGTCGTGACCCCTTCCGCCTCCCATCGCCGCTTCGCCGTCACCGGCTGGCTTCGCGGCGGCGAGGCGTAGCGCCCGAGACCAAGCGTGAAATCGCGAAGCAGTTTCGCGCTTGGGCGAGGAAAAGCGCAAGCCCGGCCGGCGGGTCAGCGTAGCTGAGCCCGACCGACGGCGCGGCCGCCCGCGCCGTCGCCACCGAGGCACGTTAACTCCCAAACCGGCGATCGTCCCGCTCGGGGACGGTCGATTTTGGCCGATTGTGCGCGACGGAATCCGGTGTCAGGCCGGAGTGGACCCAATCCAACGGGGCGTCGTCAACAGGAGACTCTCATGCGCAATCTTCACGAGTTCGAGCTGGAATTTGTCACTGGCGCCGGCTGCTCGCCGACCCCCCCGACCCGCAAGGGCAATAACGGCTTCGGCAACGGCGCCGACGAGAATCTCGCCGCGCCGGGCGGCTCCGCCAAGACCGGCGGCGGCAAGGACGGCAGCGTCGGCGACGACCGCGGCCCCCGCTAAGCTCCGCGCGCTTCAAGCGCGCTAATAGACCGGAGCCGCCGGCGATAACCGCCGCGGCTCCGGTTTTATTTTGTGCATGAGGGGCGCGGGCCGCGCGACTGCGGACTCAGGCTTAGCCCTCCTGATTCTTCTTCGCCGCGAACGGCTCGAGCCTTTTCGCGGCCGGCCCGTGAATCACCTCGCCGTCATGCTCGAAGCGCGATCCGTGGCACGGGCAGTCCCAGGTCCGGTCGGTCTCGTTCCAGCCGAGGATGCAGCCCATATGGGTGCAGACCGCCGAGACGGCGTGAAGCCTGCCCTCCTCGTCGCGATAGGCGGCGACATGGTCGCCGTGGATCTTCAGCACCGCCGCCTTGCCGCGCTCGAGCGTGTCGAAGCTTTTCGGGCGCCGCGCCATGTAGCCGCCGACAAGGTGCGAGGCGGTCTCGATATTGCCCTTCACGAATTCCTTCGCGCCCGCGACCGGCTTGATCCGGGTCGCGTCGTACAGGCCGAGCCAGGGATTCTCCCGTCCCGCGATGATGTCCGAGATCATGATCGCCGCCGCCGCGCCGTTTGAGATCCCCCAGGCGTTGAATCCGGTCGCGACCAGATAGCCGAGCATCGAGGACGACCAGCCGACGAACGGGGCCCCGTCCATCGGCGTATAATCCTCGTTGGTCCATGCGTGCTCGGCCCGGACTCCGAAATGCTCCCCGGCGAACCGCTCGATCTCGGCGAAATTGGCGCGCTCCTCGTCGACATGGCCGGCCTTGAAGGCTGGCCCGGCGAATATGAGCCGCGTCTGGCCGTCGGCGCCGCGATGGCTCCGAACCGAATGGCGCGGCTGCTCGACCTTCAGATACATGCCCTCGGGCGCCCGCCCCTCCTCGACCCGGCCGGCAATCACCGGATGGATGTGGGGGAAGGCCTCGGCATAGAAGAGGCCGATCTGGCCGAGCGGCAAATGAGTCGCCATCACCACGTGCCGGGCCTTCACCGCGCCGCTCTCCGTCGCGATCCGCCTCGGGTCCCAGTCGGTGACCCTGCTGTTCTGGAAGACGTGGCAGCCTCCGCCGGGTATCGTCGCCGCCAGCCCCGCGACATATTTGACCGGATGAAACTGGGCCTGGTCGTCCCAGCGCATCGCCGCCGCCACCTCGAAGGGCAGGCCGATGTCGCGGGTCACGGAGGCCGGGAGGCCGAGCCTGATCGCGAGCCCGGCCTCGCGCTCGATCGTGTCGCGCTCCTTCTCGTCCAGGGTGTAAGTGAAGGCCGGCTTGCGCTCGATGTCGCAATCCACTTCATGCTCGGCGGCGAGGCGAAGGATCAGGTCGAGCCCGGCCTGGTTGGCCTCGGCATAGGAACGGGCGCCCTCCTCGCCGAACTTCCGCTCCAGCTTCGTGTAAATGATGTTGTGCTGCGACGTGATCTTGGCCGTCGACTTTCCGGTCACCTCGCCGCCGACCGTCCGGGCCTCGACCACCGCCACCGAAAGGCCCTCGTCCTTGAGCAGCCGGGCGAGCGTGACTCCGACCATGCCTCCGCCGACGATCGCCACGTCGGCCTCGATCTCGCCCTCGAGCGCCGGGAAGACGGGGGCCGGGGCGGTGTCGATCCAGTAGGAGATATTGCGGGTCTCATCGCCCATGGCTGCCTCCGCTCCTCGCGTTCTTTCGATAAGACACCGGCGGGGCGAAAGGGTTCCGCTCGCCCCCGGCCGGCGGTCGCCGCGGACCGTTGAAACCCGCCGGCGGCCCCGTTATCGGGGCGCCGTCGTTCACAATCTTGCGGTATCTTTCATGCCGGACAGGAAGCAGCGCGAGGCGCGGCGCGCCCAGCAGACTCGCGAGATCGAGGAGAATCAGGAGGCGCTCCGAAGAAGCATTGCTGAGAGCCAGCGCCTGATCGAGAGGGCGGTCGAGATCACAGGCCGCCACCACCGCGAGCTCGCCGAGGATGAGGAGACCCTCTCCGGCCCAGGGAGCTCGCCTGACGATTCGGGGGTCGCGGCATACCGGCAGAGCGGAGCGGCCGATCCGATGCAGGCGGGTCGCAAGCCGCATTTGTGATTCGTGGCTCGCGCGCCGGACGATCGGCGCCCACTTCCGCCCCGGCTGCGAATACCCGAACCAGGCGCTGGCCGAGCGCCTGGCCGCCGTCCCTGGACGTCTCTCCCGCCTGACCCCCGTTCCCTCATTCCAGCGAAGGCTGGAGCCGTAGACGAACGCAGGTCAATCTCACTTCGCCTTTCTTGCTGACTGACACGCGCTGGACCGGATCTTCGCTGTCCCAACTTGTTGCGATGGCTCAACGATCCGGGCTTGAACGCCCGTCCGCCATCGATAGAAGGGGCTGGCGCGGGGGCGCCGAGGGCGGGGCTAGTCTCCGGGCCTTTCGCTGAAGGTGTCCATGGCTGACGGCTCCGCATTTCCCACGCGCATGAGCGAGCAGCGATTCCAGCTCCTGATCGATTCGGTCACCGATTACGCCATCTACATGCTCGATCCCGACGGCACGGTCGTCAGCTGGAACAGCGGCGCCCGGCGCTTCAAGGGCTATGAGGCCGAGGAGATCATCGGGAAGAATTTCTCGGCTTTCTTCAGCGAGGAGGATCGCGCCGCCGGCCTGCCGCGGAAGGCGCTCGAGACGGCCGCGCGCGAAGGCCGGTTCGAGGCCGACGGCTGGCGCTACCGCAAGGACGGCACCCGCTTCTGGGCCAACGCCGTGCTCGATCCGATCCGCGGCGACGACGGCGAATTGCTCGGCTTCGCAAAGGTCACGCGCGACATCACCGAGCGGCGGGAAGCCGAGCAGGAGCTTTATGCCAGCGAGCAGCGCTTCCGGATGCTGGTCCAGGGCGTCACCGATTACGCCATCTACATGCTCGACACCGAAGGCAGGGTCACCAACTGGAATGCCGGCGCCCAGGCGATCAAGGGCTATTCGGCCGACGAGATCGTGGGCGAGCACTTCTCGCGCTTCTACACCGCCGAGGATCGCGAAAGGGAAGAACCGAAGCGCGCGCTGGAAACCGCATTGCGCGAAGGCAAATATGAGAAGGAGGCGGAAAGGTGCCGCAAGGATGGCACCCGCTTCTTCGCCCATGTCGTCATCGATCCGATCTACGACGATTCCGGCCGCCATATCGGCTTCGCCAAGATCACCCGCGACATCACCCACCGTCGCAATGCGCTGCAGGAGCTCGAGGATGCCCGCGCGGCCTTGTTCCAGGCGCAGAAGCTCCAGGCGCTCGGCGAGCTGACCGGCGGAATCGCGCACGATTTCAACAATCTCATCACGGTCATCCGTGGCTCGGCCGATCTTCTCCGCCGCGGCAAGCTCTCCGAGGAGAAGAGGCTCAAATATCTGAACGCGATCATCGACACCGCCGACCGCGCCTCGACCCTGACGAGCCACCTTCTCGCCTTCGGCCGTCGCCAGTCGCTCAATCCCGAAGTGATCGACCTGAATCTCCGCCTCGATGCCTTCGCCGAGATGCTCGACCGCATGCTCGGCGGGCGGATCGACGTGAAGCTCGATCTCGCCTCGTCCGTCTGGCCGGTCGAGGTCGATTCCGCCCAGCTCGAGACCGCCCTTCTCAACGCCGCGATCAACGCCCGCGACGCCATGCCGTCGGGCGGCGCCCTCACCATCGCGACCCGGAACGTGCCCGGCGACGAGGGCGACATGGTCTGCCTCTCGCTCGCCGATACCGGCGAGGGGATGAGCCCCGAGGTCGTCGAGCGCGCCTTCGAGCCCTTCTTCACCACCAAGGATGTCGGCAAGGGAACCGGCCTCGGCCTCTCCCAGATCCACGGCTTCGCCGCCCAGGCCGGCGGCCGCGCCGAAATCTCCTCGGCCGCAGGCGAAGGGACCACCGTCTCACTCTTCCTTCCGCGATCGTCCAGGTCGGTGGGCATCGCGCGCAAGGGCGAAACCAGGCTCGTCCGGGGCGACGGCCTGAAGATATTGCTGGTCGAGGACAATGATCAGGTCCGCGATTTCGCCGAAAGCCTGCTCGCCGAGCTCGGCTATGCGGTGGTCGCCGCCGAATCCGCCGATCGCGCCCTCGAGCTGCTCGATCGGGAGCCGGTCGACCTCCTCTTTTCCGACGTCGTCATGTCGGGCCGGAGCGGGATCGAGCTGGCCAGGATCGTCCAGCAGAAGAACCCGCGCCTGCCGATCCTCCTCGCCAGCGGCTACAGCTCGGAAATCGTCACCGGCTCGGCCGGCGACTTCGAGGTCCTCGCCAAACCCTACGGCGCCGACACCCTCGCCGCCGCCCTCGCCCGCGCCTTGGAACGCATCGAGCACCAGGCGGCCTGAATCAAACCCGTTCGGGCTGAGCTTGTCGAAGCCCTTTCCTTCACCTTTTGAGCTTTGGAACCCTCTTTCCCCCGGCGCAGGCCGGGATCCAGACTTCTTCTTCGTCGTGGGCGATGGGGAAGACATGCGTTTCTCGCGCTGAATCCAGAGCACGCCGCTTGTCGACGCGTGAACCCGATCAGCATCACGGACCCCACGCCCGGCGTCCGCGTTGGAGGCCTGCACCGAGGATCAAATGCCCGATCAGCTCTCCAAGGAGGAAGTCGAAGCCCTGCGCGAGATGGCGGCCAACCGCGGCTGCCGCCTCGTCCGCTCGCGGCGGCGCAAGCCGGGCGGGGATTTCGGCCGGCTCGGCCTTGCCGATCTGAAGTCCGGCAAGCAGGTGTTCGGCTTCGGCGGAAAGGGACTCGAAGCGACGCCGCAGGAGGTCGCGACCTTCCTCCGAGGATCCATGACCTCGACCTGGAAGAAGTCGCTCGCGGCCGCCGGCAAGGCCGGCCCGTCGCGGCCCGCTTCCGAGCCGAAAGCGAAAGCCCCGGCGAAGACGCCGGCTGAGCCGAAGCGGCGCAGGGCTCCCGCGCCCGAGGCCTCGCCGCCGAGGCCGAAGGCGCAAGCAGCCGCGCCGCGCAAGCCGGCGCCCGCGCCGCCCGCCCTCCGAATTCGAAGGGCCGACGCCGTCGACGGCGAAGCGATCGCCCCCCTGCTCGCCGAGCTCGGCTACGAAGTCGGATCGGACGATCTCGCCGACCGCATCGGAATGCTTTCGCGCATGGGCGAGCCCGTGCTCGTCGCCAAGCTCGGCGATGCCGTCGTCGGCTGCCTGACCTGGCACGTCGTTCCGGTGATTCAACGGCCTCGGCCCGTCGGCCGCATCACCATGCTCGTCGTGACCGGCAAGGCGAGGCGCAGGGGCGTCGGTCGCGCTCTCGTCGAAGCCGCCGAGACCCGGCTGCGCCAGCGCGGCTGCGGCCTCGTCGAGGTGACCAGCAACGTGAAGCTGCGCGGGGCCCATGCATTCTACGAGCATCTCGGCTTCGAGCGCACCAGCCACCGCTTCGCGAAGCCGCTCGAGACAAATTCCTCGTAGCGGCGCCTACATTCTCATTGCGACGCCGGAGCCGCATCGGGGTCGGGGGCTCGCTGCCTCTTGAGAACCAGCCGCTCGAACTCCGCGCGGCTGATCGGCGCGCTGGGCAAGGCGAAGCGCTCGGCCGGAATCTTGTCGGAGGTCGCCGACACCATGTCGATCTCGCTGAGCCGAAGCGGGGCGCCCTTGTCCAGCAAGGCGGCCAGCTCCCGCTTCCAGTCCGACGCTGCGCCGCCGATGAGGTCGCCGAACATCGGCGTCTCGAGCATGGCCTTGGCGAAGACCCGCCCGACCGGGGCAAGCGCCGGATCGTCGCTGATCACGATTTCCCCCATGTTCGCCGCGGCGGCGCGGTCGCGATAAAGTGTCCCAGATCGGCCGTTCACCTCGCTCCTGCCCGCGGCAGCCATCCGCGCCTCGGCGGACGCGGTCGGAGCAGGGTCCGGAGTGTCGACCGCCTCGGCGCCGCCGATTTGGGCGAGACTCTTCGCGATCATTGCGTCGAGCGCGGCCCGGAAATCGGCGAAGCGCATCACCCGGGTCACGCCGTCGTCGGGGAAGATGAGGAAGGAATCGTCGGGCGTGAAGACGGCATAGCCGCCCTTCGCGCCCTCGCCCTCGGGCGTGAAGCGTCCGTGGCCGTCGTCCGACGCCTCGATCAGGATCTCCTGCCCGCCGGGGATTCGATAGCGGGCGGTCGCGTCGGCTATGGCCGCGGCGGGAGCGAAGGCAAAGGCAAGCAGCGCGAAGAAAAGTCCGGGTCGCATGAATTTTCCGATTTTGAAGAGATTAGGTTCGGCTCAGCCTAGGCGATTTTTCCGCGCGTTCCAGTCATTGGTGCGAAAGCGGAGGTGCTCAGCCCTCCTGCTCCTCGAACTGGGCGATCAGCCGGTCCATCCGCTCGATGATCTGGCGCTGGCGGTTGGCGCGCTTGGCGGTGACGTCGCGCATCCGGTCGTCGCCCCGAGCCTCATGGAAGGTCCAGCCCTCGTCCTCGATCCGGCGCAGGGTCTCCAGCGCCCGGTCGCGCTCGTCGCGGCAATATTCGAGCGCGTCGCGATCGAGCCGGTCTCGGCTGGTTTGGGCCATCTGCTACTCCCTGATCCAGGTTATAACGCAGCGGCCGGCCCGATGCGAGGCGCTCTAGATGAGGAAGTCGGGGATGGGGCCGACCGGCGACGGCGAGGCGGTGACGTCGAAGACGAAATCCTGGCCGGCCTGATAGCCGGCGACCCCGTTCTGGTCGACGACCAGGAAGGTCTTGCCGGCCTGATCGCCGCTGTCCGAATCGAAGAAGATCGCCTTGCCGGCGGTCAGCACGCCGCTCATGGCCGCCGCCAGATCGGCATCGAACGTCGCTGCATCGAGCGCTCCGCCATGCTTCGTTCCGTAGCTGTCGTGCGTTCCGGCGAGGTCGATCCTGTCGACGGAATAATCGAAGCCGATGATCGTATCGTGGCCGGTCCCGGTCGATTCCGCGGCGGCATTGTATCGGAAGACGTCGCTTCCGCCGCCGCCGTCCAGCCTGTCCGCTCCGAGCCCGCCATAGATCAGGTCGTTGCCTGCGCCGCCGGTCAGCGAGTCGTTCGACGCGCCGGCGAAGATGCGGAGATGGCCGTCGGTCTCATGGCTCGCGTCGAACACCATCGTCTCATTGGCCTGAAGTTGGCCGCCGTTGAAGGTGACGGTCGTGCCGGCCGCGACCAGGCCGTCGTCGGTTATCAGGTCGTAATCGAACTCCGTGTCCGAGCTTCGCGCATAGCGTGTGTCGGTGACCGAGGTCAGGGTGAAGTTCTCGACGTTGCGGACCAGCTCGAAATAGGCCGGATCATTGAAGTCGACGGTGAAATTGCCTCGGATGAAGAGACCGTCATAGCCCGCCCCGCCGTCGATATGGTCGCCCGCTCCAAGCCGTCCGTCATGCGCGAAGAAGAAGATGTCGCTGTTCGCTCCGCCGGTCAGCACGTCGGCGCCCTTCCCGCCGTAGATCAGGAAGCTGCCGTCGGTCTCGGCCGAACCGTCAACGGTCAGATCCTCGCCCTCGAGCAGGTTTCCGCCGTTGATCCTGAACTGGACTCCGGCCGCGACGTTCGAATTCAGCATGGTGAAGACATAGTCGTAGCGATTGTCCGCCGTGTCCCCGAACGAGGTGCTGCTGCCCGCGACCAGGGAGATGCCCTCGATGCCGGCGATGTTGCTGGTGAGGCCGGTGCCGAAAGTGAGGCCGGCGCTGTAATCGCCCTGCATCGCGATCGTGTCGACGCCGCTTCCGCCGTCGATGAAGTCGAAAGCGTTGAACGCCCCGCCGACATAGATGGTGTCGGTGCCGGCGCCTGTGGAGGCGCTGTCGTTGCCGCCGTCCTGGATCCGGACGAAGTCGTTGCCGCCGAGGGTGAGGATGAAATTGTCCGAAGCATTGCCGCGGAAATCGTGATTGCCAGCGGTGGTGGCCGTCAGCTTCTCGACATTGGCGGCCAGGACGTAAGTGGCGAGGCCGGTCCGGACCTCGTCGGTGCCTTCTCCGCCGGCTTCGAACACCACGTCGTTTGAGTTGTCGACCATGTAAAGGTCGTTGCCGGAGCCGCCGAACATACGGTCGGATCCCGCTCCGCCGTCGAGGCTGTCGTCGCCCGCACCGCCCTCCATCCAGTCGGGTCCGGACGTGCCGGTCATCGCGTCATCGCCGGGGGAACCCGCATATTGGGCGGCGAAACCGAGATTGAAGGCGGTGAGGCTCGCGGCATCGACCCCCGCAAGGGTGACGTAGGTGACGAAACCGTAGCCCGGGCTCGATCCGTCTCGGTCGACCTGGAGGAAGGTATCGGCGCCGCTCTGGACGATTCGCGCATGGCCGGTGAGGAAGGGATTGCTCCCGGCCTGGTAGTTGGAGAGGCCCGACGCGAGGATCGGCGCCCAGTCGAACCGGTCGCCGCCGTTGCCGGCCGCGAAGTCGGTGATCGTCAGCGTCGTCGCCGGGCGAAGCACCCACGTCATGTTGTGGAGAGTGAAGACGTCCTGCCCGGCGCCGAGAGCGATGGTGATCGTCCCCTTGGCCCCGGTGATGCTGATCGTGTCGGCGCCGGCGCCGCCGTCGATCGCGACGATCCCGGGATAATAAGTGTCGAGCTCGATCCGGTCGTCGCCGTCGCCGCCCGAGGCGGTGACGTCGTTCAGCTTCTCGGTGCTGTTGCCGCGCAGGCGGATGACGTCGTTTCCGGCGCCGCCACTGATCCGGTCGGTGCCGAGATCGGCCTCCTCGAGCACATCGTCGCCCTCGCCGCCGTCCACGACATTGTCGCCCCAGCCGTGGCTGATGTCGTTGCCGGCGCCGCCGAAGAAGCTGTTGTCGCCGCCGTAAATGCCTTCGAAAGTGTCGTTTCCAGCCCCGCCATATATGGTGCTCCGGAAGCTGCCAGGGGTGAAATGGTCGTCGCCCGCGCCGCCGATCAGGATGAGCTCGACGTCGCTCTCCTGCCTCAGGTCGATCGTCACTTTTTCGCCGGTCAGGAGGCCGCTCGCGTCGATCGTGAAGAGCGGCATGCCGGTGATATCGGCGTCGAGAAAAGTAATCGAAGAGCTCGCGATCTTCGCTCCGCCGGTTCCGTAGCTGTTGTCGGTCCCGGACAGCAATCGGACTGCTTCGATCCCGCTCGTCGGCACCGGCCAGCGGTTGAGGCCCAAGTTCTGGATGAGGATCGTGTCGGCGCCGGCGCCGCCGTCGATCATCGGCCCCGTGATTCCGCTCGCCTGCCAGGATTGCGGGAAGCGTGTGCCGAAGAAGAAGCTGTCGTCGCCCTCGCCGCCGCTCAGGGCGTCGGTCCCGCCCTGGTGGACGAGGAACAGGTCGTTGCCGCCGGCGCCGGCGATGACATCGTCGCCGCGCGTTCCGGTGAGTGTCTCCCCGGCATCGGTGCCGGTGAGGCCGAGCGGCGAGTAGCCGCCCAAATTCGCCGCCGTGAAGGCGGACTTGTCCACGTTCTTGAAGATGAGGGCGGTTGCGTACGGGCTGCTCAGCCCGCCATTGCCGAGATTATTGACCTGGAGGTGGACGTCGGCGCCCACCTGCGCGAGGCGCGCATAGCCTGTCCGAAACGGATCGCCCTGGCTGCCGGTCCAGTTCCACAGGCTGAAGTTCAGGCTCCCCCAGCTGATTGTGTCGCCGCCCGCTCCGGTCTGGAAGTCGAGGATTTCCGGGATTCCGGCGGTGCGGACGAACTGCGACAGGTCGATCGTGTCGGCGCCGCCGCCCAGGGTCACCTTGACGTTGTAATTGCTCTTGAGGGTGACGACGTCATCGCCCTCCCCGGCGTCGATGGTCAGGGCCGAGCCCGTCATCGTGACCGTGAAGCGGTCCGCGCCGGCGCCCCCGAGCGCGCTCACCACGTCGGTCGAGAAGGATGAGCGGGTCAGGTTGATCTGGTCGTTGCCGTCATTGCCCGAGACGATGTCGGAACCGGATCCGGTTTCGTTGATGACGTCGTCGCCGTCACCGCCCGAAACCGCGTCGCTTCCGCTTCCGCCGGCGAGGATGTCGTTCCCATCGCCGCCGTCGACCTGATCGGACCCCGAGCCGCCGCTAAGATTGTCGTCGCCGAGGCCACCCGCGATCTGGTCGGCGCCCGCGCCCCCGGTGAAGGTGTCGCCGCCGGCGCCGCCGTTCATGACGAACCGGCCGTCGAACTCGGCGGCGCCGTTGAAAGTGACGTTCTCGCCGGCTCGAAGCTGGGTCATGTCCACGAACAGGGTTGCGCCCGCCGCGACGTTGGCGTCGGCGGTCGTCACCCTATAGGTGTAGGTGGACGTGCCCGGAGCACCGAAGCTCGTGTCGCTTCCGGAAAGCATGCGCAGGGTCTCGATTCCGAGCAGGCTCTTCGCGCCGAGCGTGGTGTTGACGAATCCCTGGAGAAGGACGGTGTCGCTGCCTTCCCCGCCGTCTATCTCTTCCTTGTCGTTGAGGTGGGATCCGAGCACGAACACATCGTCGCCGGTGCCGCCCATCGCCTTGTCGACGCCGCCCTGCTGGATACGGAGGAGGTCGTTCCCGCCGCCGGCGAAGATCATGTCGCCATGGATCGTGCCGGTGAGGTCGTCGGCGCCTTCGGTCCCGTTCACCGGGGAGATCGACCAGCCGCCGATCGAGGCGCTCTGCATCTCAGCCAGGGTCAGATTCTCGAGCCTGAGCAGAGTGACCCAACTGCCGTCGAGCAGGCGGTCCGCCTGGAACAGGACGTCCGCGCCGTCAGCGACGACACGCAGATGGCCGGTGCCGAACGGGTTCGTCGTACCGTTATAACCGGGCAGATAAGGCGAAAGGATGATCCCGATCGTGTCCTCGGCCGGATTGTAATCGGTGACGATCGCACCCTGCCCGGCAATCAGGCCGGGCACGTATATGTCGAAAAAGTCGGCGCCCGCGCCGAGGGTGAACCGGGTCGTCCCGGCAAGCCCGCCTTCGATCTTGAACCGGTCGCTGCCCTCGCCGCCGTCGAAGATGGCGGTGCCGGCCGTCCTGATGTCGATCTCGAACGTGTCGTTGTCGGCGTCGCCATTGGCCTGGAGCGTGCCCCAGTTGGTGATGGAGGTCCGGTAGACCTCGATATAGTCGCTTCCGGCGCCGCCCGAGATCGTATCCAGAGTGACGGCCCCCGAATATTCCTCGAACCGGTCGTTGCCGGCGCCGCCGATCAGCTCGTCGTCGCCCCGGCCGCCTTTCAGCAGATCGGCGCCGCCATTGCCGTAGATCCGCGACCCGCCGCCGCCGGCGCGAAGCGAATCGTCGCCGCTGCCGCCGAACATGAGAAGGAATGCGTCGGTGTCGGTGGTGGTGAAGTCGAGCTTCTCGAGATTGGAGAGCGGCCTTGCATCGACGGTGAACTGGGTGCCCGCCGCGGCCACATTGTCCTCGAGGGTCACATAATAATTTCGAGGATCGAACGGGCCCGGCGAATATTGCTGGTCGATGAAGGAGAGGAAGACGAGGCCCTCTATCCCGGTCGCCTCGATCCGATCGCCGGTCGTGCCGCCGATCGAGATCCGGCTGTAGGGCGAGCGGTTGCCTTCGAGGACGAGCAAATCGTTGCCGTCTCCGCCCTCCACCTTGTGCTCGAGCGTCCCGGCGGTGACGAGGTGGACGATGAAGACGTCGTCCTGCGCTCCGCCGATCGCCCGGTCGGCTCCGCCGTAGCCGAGGTGGAAGTCGTCCTCGCCTCCGAAGCCCTTCATATAGTCGCTGGCCGACGTTCCGACGAGGACCTCGCCGGCTGCGGTTCCGGTGGTGACGTTGGTCTGGAACCCGTCGAAATTGTCGGCGGTCAGTGAGAAGATGTCGACATTGCTGAGGGTCAGCCAGTTGACGAAGCTTCTGGCCGTTCCGGCGCCGTCTTCGTCATATTGGAGGATCGTGTCGGCGCCCGACTTGACGAGCCGCAGGAAGCCCGTCGCGAACGGATTGGCGCTCGGGTCGGTGACGTAGAAGGCGCTTGCCAGCCGGTCGTCCAGGTCGATCGTGTCGCCGCCGTCCCCGGCTTCGAAATCGGTGATCGAGACCGCGGCACCGGCAGCGGGCGCGAAAAGGTTGAGATCGATCGTGTCGTGCCCGGCGCCGAGCGTGATCGTCGCAGTGCCGATTCCGCGCAGCTCCACCTCGTCGTCGCCCGCGCCGGCGTCGACCGTGATTCCGGTCGTCGCGTTGGCGCTGATCCGGATGAGATCATTGCCGCCGTCGCCATTGGCGACGATCTGGTCGGTCCCGCTGGAGCGCGACACGTTGATGAAATCCGCGCCGTCTCCGCCGCTCAGGCTGTCGCTGCCCGAGCCGGTTTCGATGAGCGTGTCGTCGTCCGCGCCTCCGGCCAGCACGTCGTTGCCGGTGCCTCCGGCAAGCTGATCGTTACCGAGCCCGCCGTCGATCTCGTCGTCGCCGGTCCCGCCGTCCAGAATGTCGTCGCTCTCGCCCCCGAAGATCATGTCGTTGCCGCCGAGACCCCAGATTCGGTCTCCGCCGCCATGACCCTCGATCAGGTCGCCGGCCTCGTTGCCGAACAAGGTGTCCGCCTCGGCGCCGCCGTCGAGATCGAGAGAAGCGCTCGATGTGCCGTCGGGACTGTAGCCGCCCAGGTTGAATTCGGTGAGGTCCGTCGCTGCGACGCCCTCGAGGGTGACGAGAGTGACCCAGGAGTCGCCGCCGCCGTTGCGGTCGACCTGGAGCACTGTGTCCGGCCCGCTCTGGAGCAGGCGCGCGAAGCCGGTCAGGAACGGATTGGTGATCTTGTCCCAGCCGGTCAGGTTGGAATTGAAATAGGTGTGGAGCTCGATCCGGTCGCCCGCGGGCCCGGTCTCGAAATCGCCGACGACGATCCTGCCGTTGCCGGTCGGGCTCGAATAGCCGGCGAGGACGAGCCGGTCCTGGCCCGCGCCGAGCGCCAGCGTGGCGAGGCCGTTGAGGTTGTTGACGGTGACGATATCGCTTCCCGCGCCTCCGTCGACGCTGATCGTGGCGGCGTTTCGAAGGTCGATGGTGAAGCCGTCGTTTCCGTCGCCGCCCGAGGCTCCGAGCGCGGTCGCGGCAACCGCCGCCGATCGGCTCAGGCTGAGAGTGTCGTCGCCTTCCTCGCCGTAAAGCTGGTCCGCTCCGGTCGGTCCGGCGTTGAGGCTGTCATTGCCCGCGCCCGCGAACAATATGTCGTTGCCGTCGCCTCCGGACAGGAAGTCGTTTCCGGCGTCCGCCGTCAGAAAGTCGTTTCCAGTGCCGCCATAGAGCCAGTCCACGTCCTCGCCGCCGGTCGCCGAATCGTTGCCGGCCCCGGCGAAGATCTTGTTGAAGCCGGCCAGGCCCTGGATGATGTCGTCGCCTCCGCCGCCGGTCAGCACTTCCGCGGCGTCGGTCCCGGTCGTCACGACCGGGCCCGAATTTCCGTCGGGCGAATAACCGCCGAGATTGTGGGCGCTGAGCGTAGCCGCGCTGACGTTCGTGAAGGTGATCAGCTGAAGCCAGGCGCCGTTGGTGGCGGGCGATGATCGGCTCGAAAGCACGGCGTCGGCGCCCACCTGCTCGATCTTGAGGTGACCGCTGGCGAACGGGTTCAGCGAGCCGTTCCAGCTCGTGTAGGACGACAGGAGCGAGTCGAGCCAGATATAGTCGCCGCCGGGCCCGGCCTCGAAATCGGCGATGACCAGGCGGCCGCCCCGGCTCGCATAGAAATCGAACATGCCTAGGTCGACGATATCGCGCCCGGCGCCGAGCGTAACGTTCGCGCTGGTGTAGAGCTCGGCGAAGAATAGCCGGTCGTCGCCTTCGCCCGCGTCGATCGAGACATTGTGGGACTCGCGGGTCTGGACGAAGAGATAGTCGTTGCCGGCGCCGCCCGAGATCGAGCTGCTCGTAGGGCCGAGCGAAGGGAGGGCCACTCGGATAAGGTAGATCTGGTCGTCGCCGTCGTCGCCGAACAATGCGTCGGAGCCGTTCTCGTCGCTGTGGATATAGTCGTTGCCTTCGCCGCCATGGACGAGATCGTCGCCCGCTCCGCCGAAGAGCTGGTCGTTTCCGGCGCCGCCGTCGAGCGCGTCGTCGCCGCCTTCGCCGCACAATATGTCGTCGCCGTCGCCGCCGGCGAGCGCATCGTCGCCCATTCCGCCGAACAGTGAATCCGAATCCTCGCCGCCGTCGAGGCCGTCATTTCCGGCGCCCGCGCGAAGCAAGTCGTCGCCGGCGCCGCCGTCGATCGCGTCGTTCCCGCTCGTTCCGACGAGCGTCTCGCTCGCCGCGCTGCCCTGAATTTCGGCCATTCCAGATTACTCTTGAAGCTCTCGCATCCCCGGACGCGAATCCCGCAGACCCCTGCCGGGCGGCCGATAACCGAAAAAAGCCTTATGCGCTAGTCACTTATGACAGATCTCCCGGGCTCGCAAGTCGCCCGCCAGGGCGAAGGCAGGATCCGGTCGGCTCGCCCCCGGACCGCTTCGAATCGCCGCGATCACAACTTCGGCTTAACCAGTTCGGGTGTAGATAACGGGCTGTTCGTCGAGGGTGAGCGTTTTGGCAAAGCTGGTTATCCTGAAAAAGGGCGGTGAGCCCGGGGAGATCGCGATCAATCCGGAGCTGGTGACTCACGTCCGCCAGACGCCCGGCCAGTTCACCGATATCTATTTCGGCGAGACCCGGGTCGCGGTCGAAGGCACCTTCCGGCAGGTCGTCGAGAAGCTTACCGGCGCGGGCAGCGTCGGCTCCCAGACCGGAAGCCGCCAATGGATCTCGGCCGGCGGAGCCTGACGCTCGCCGTCAGCGCCTGCTCCGCCCCTCCACCAGGGCCCTCAATATCTCCGCGGCGCGCTCCAGCTTCTCCCGGTCGCCGCGAATCGGCATTGTCCCGGCGGGCGCCCGACCTTTGAGGGCGACACGCTCGTTGATCAGCCGCTCGACGAACGGCGGCACATTGTCCGAATCCTGATAGTCGGCGGCGAGTCCGTAAAAGGCCTCGCGGCTCAGTCGCGGAAAGGCCGAAACGATCGCATCCATCCGCTCGAACCGCCGCTCCGCCGCGGTCTCGGTCGACGCCGTCGGCGCGGGCCCCGTTCTGGCCCTGCGCTCGAGGCTCGATGTGCGCAAATCGAGCGCTCCGTAGCAGCGCCGCCAGAGCTGGCCATAGTCGCGGCCGCGGTCGCGCATCGCCTGCGAATCCGCTCCGAATCCCTCGAGCAGCCCCGTCGCCCAGGCCTTTCCGATCGCGTCCCCGAGCTCGTTGCCGGCCTTGCCGCCCTGGAATAGAGCAAAGGCCGAGCGCATCTCCTGGACCCTTATGTTTCCAAGGTCCGGCCCGGCCGCCTTCGCCCGCAGCCTTCCATTCGCTCTCCTTTTGCCGGGCAGGCTCGGCCGCCCCTTCCGTCTCGCCATCTTTTCCTCCCGAATCGGCAATTGTGAGTGTCGCGGCCCATCCCCTATTTTGCAATAGGTTATTTCCTACAAGGAGTTTTTCTGCTAGAAGGACCGGGAGAATCGGGGCTCAGGAGAGGAGACGGAATGACGGCATATGTCGGGCTGATCGAGCGGGCGGACCCGCGTTCCCCCTCGTTCGAGGACGGTGCCGTCTCGGCGGCCATATCCGGGGCCCGCCAGGAGCTCGGCTGCCTGGCCGAAGCGCGCGCTCTCGCGCGAATCGCCGCGGTCGCCCGGCGGGAGGCGGCAGCCCTCGATCGGCCGCCGCCCGACAGCCCGCTTCGGCCGGCCTTCAACATCTGCCTCGACGCCTTTACGCTCGCCCGCGACGAGCTCGACAATCTCGTCCACCTCGCCTGCCGCTCGCGCGATCTCGACCGCGCCTCGCTGCCCTCCACGGGTGAGATGGTCGATCTCCTTTCCACGGCGTCCTGAATCAGTCGCGCGGCGGCTTGCGCAAAATGTCTATCTCGGGAGCGCGCCCGCCGCAGGCGCGGCATCGGAGCCGGAACCGGGCATTCTCGACCAGCATCGGGCGTGGGAACATGCGCGCGAGGTCGGCCCCGTTCGCGACCAGGCTGTGGCCGCACCGGCCGCAGCTGATCCTGGCGCTGGCATGGAATTTGGCGAAGCAGGCGGTGGTGCTGATTCGGTGGTCGGCCATGTGGAACGGATATAGAACAGCTGCGGCCGACGCGATCCTGAAATGACTCACTGCGGCCCTCGAGTCGCGGAGGGCAGCGACTGCCGCGCGGCGAAATCGGCTCGATTTACGACGCTTTGAGGTCGTTCCGGCGCAGGATCGAGTCGTGTCGCCGCCAAATCATTGCAGCGAAAGCATTTGGCGCCCTTAATCCGCGGTCGAGCCCATTGGGGGGAGTTCGCCATGTTCAGGCCCTTGTACGTCAAGCTGCTTGCGGCTGCCTTCGCCGTGTCGATCGGCGCCGGCACCGCCGCCGCCCAGGTCAGCACGATCGATCCCAACAGCGTCGCCGCGGAGCCGGCGCCGCCGCCTCCACCCCCGGAGCAGGTCGAGACCTGGAACACCGAATATCAGCCGGTCGACTCCGGGACCGAGGCCGGTGCCGAGGCGCCGATCGCCTCCGCCGACCAAGCCGCGCAAGTCGCGGTCGCTCCGACCGCAAGCGAGCGTGCTAGCGCCTCCGCCGGCAGCAAAGTGCCGCGCAAGGACGTGTTCAGCGCCGCCGAGGGTGTGTTCGGCAAAGGCGCCGAGGGCCTCGCCGATCTGATCGAGGACCTTCTCCGCGATCAGGGCGAGCCCAGCGCCTACATCACCGGCAGGGAGGCCGGCGGCGCCTTCGTCGTCGGGGTCCGCTACGGCTCGGGAATCCTCCACCACCAGATCGAGGGCGACCGCCCGGTCTACTGGACGGGACCGTCCGCCGGCTTCGATTTCGGAGCCAATGCCGACAAGGTCTTCGTCCTCGTCTACAATCTCCACGACAGCCAGCGCCTCTTCCGCCGCTATCCCGCGGCCGAGGGCAATGCCTATGTCGTCGGCGGATTCACGGCCAGCTACATGCGCCGCGGCGACACCGTCCTCATCCCGGTCCGCCTCGGAGTCGGTGCCCGCCTGGGGGTCAATGCGGGCTACATGAGGTTCAGCCAGAAGAGTAAGTGGCTCCCGTTCTAACCGAACTCTTCCCGAGCAAAGCGAGGTCCATCCCTCCCCTCCCTGAATACAGGGAGGGGCTGGGGGCGGGTACGTTCGAGAGCCCACACAGCCCCACTTCGTAGCAACCCACCCTCCCGTCCCTCCCTGGACTCAGGGAGGGAGGCCAAAGGACCGCGCTGAAGCGGGGGCGTCCTAGCTCGCCAGCCGCATCAGTGTCTCCACCCTGTCCGCCTCCGCCGCCGGCTTGTCGGTCCGGATCCGCGAGATTCGCGGAAATCGCATGGCGAGGCCTGATTTGTGCCGCTTGCTGGCATGGATGGAATCGAATGCGACCTCCAGAACCAGGGTCTTGGCCACCTCGCGCACCGGGCCGAAGCGCTGGACCGTGTTGTTGCGGACGAACCGGTCGAGCCACATCAGCTCCTCGTCGGTGAACCCGAAATAGGCCTTGCCCACGGGCAGCAGCTCGCCGCTTTCGGTCCAGCAGCCGAACGTATAATCCGAATAATAGGATGACCGCTTCCCGCTGCCGCGCTGGGCGTACATCAGGACGCAGTCAGCGTTGAGCGGGTCGCGCTTCCATTTATACCAATGGCCGACCTTGCGGCCCGGCACATAGGGGCTGTCGCGCCGCTTCAGCATGACGCCCTCGATCGAGGCGTCGCGGGCGCCGGCGCGGATCGCTTCCAGAGCTTCGAAATCCTCCGCTTCGATCAGTGCGGACAGGTCGAAACGGGACGGATCGAGCTTCGGCACGAATGTTTCGAGCCTCTTCCGCCGCTCCTCCCAGGTCAGAGGGCGCAAATCCGCCCTCTCCTCGAACAATATGTCGTAGAGCCGGACGAAGGCCGGATAGTCGCGAAGCATCTTCGGCGAGACGATCTTCCGCCCGAGCCTCTGCTGGAGCGCGTTGAAGCTCGCCGCCGCCCCGCCATGCTCGTCGGCGCCCTGAAAGGCGCCCTTCACCAGCAATTCGCCGTCCAGCACGCCCTCGCGGTCGAACGCTTCGGCGACCTCGGGAAAGCTCCGGGTGATGTCGTCCCCCGCGCGGCTGTAGAGCCTCACCTGCCCAGCCACGCCGACGACCTGCACCCTGATCCCGTCCCATTTCCACTCGGCGGCATATTCGTCGAGCGACAGCCGCGTCTCTTCCAGCGGGTGGGCGAGCATGAACGGGCGGAACACCGGCACGTCCTCGGCGGTCGGCTGGGCGCCGCGCCCCTCCGCCCAGTCGAACAGAGGTTCGTAGGGCGCGGAGATGCCGTGCCACACCTCCTCGACCGCATCGACGTCGAGCCCGAACGCATTGGCGAGCGCCGTCTTGGCAAGCCGCGCCGAAACGCCGAGCCGAAGCTCGCCGGTCGCGAGCTTGAGCAGGGCATAGCGGCCGCTCGCATCGAGATGATCGAGCATCCGGGCAAGCTCGGCGGGGGCGTCGGCCTTGCCGAGCCCCTGAAGCCTCTCGACCACCGAAGAGATACGAAGGACGCCATCGTCCAGCTCCGCCGGCTCGCCCAAAGGCTTGGGCCAGAGCAGCGAGACGGTCTCGGCCATGTCGCCGACATAGTCGCGGCTCATATAGAGCAGCGCCGGGTCGACCCTCTCCTCGGCGATCGCCCGGATGACCGCGGGCTTCACCGTCTTGATGTCGAGCCCGCCGGTCAGCGCCGCCAGCGCATAGCCGCGGTCGGGATCGGGCGTGGCCTTCAGATAGTCGCCGATCAGCTTGAGCTTCGCATTGCGCGAGCGGGTGTAGACGAGCCCGTCGAGAAGCTGCGAGAAATCGCGCATCTATTCCTCCCCTGCATTCGCAGGGGAGGGGGACCGCACGCAGTGCGGTGGAGGGGCATGCCGCGGCCTCATCTTCCAGTGCGCGCGCTAACGCACAAACGGGGCAGAAGTGGCCTCAGCCTCATTCCCCCAGGAAATAGCCCCCGGCCAGCGCCGTCTCATAGCCGAACCGCTTCGCCCAGGGGGCCAGGATCGGAAGCACCGGCTCCATCTGCGCCCGGTAGCGCTCCCAGCGGCCGCTCGCCCTCTTGTAGATCGGCTCGGCGACCTGGGCGTAGCTGGGGGTCATGATCGCTCCCCGCTTGCCGGCCGTGCCACGATGATCGAGCACCTGTTCGTCCCATTCGAGGCCGAGATAGTCGATGAGCGGCCGAAGCTGCCCCTCGGCATTCTCGACCAGCGTCTCGTAGCGGATTGTGTGAACGTCGAGCGGCAGCAGATCGCGGGTCCGCGTCCAGACGGTCATGATCCGGTCGTAGAGCAAGGCCGATTGCTCGAGGTCGAGGAAATTGGCCATGGCCGGGTTGAGGTCGAAGCCCTGCATGAAGCAGCTCAGGACCACGTCGCACGGATGCCGAAGCGCGAAGATCAGTCTGGCGTCGGGAAAGAGCCGGTGGATGAGCGGCGCTCCGGCGATGTTGAGCGGCAATTTGTCCACGACGATCCGCTCGCGCGCGCTCGGCTCGGCCTCGTCCAGAGCTTCGAAATAGACGGCTCGCAGCCGCCGGGTCTCCTCCGCGTCCAGCTCCGGCAGCCGGGCAAAATCCCCAAGCGCCAGCCCGGCCTTCTCCAGGATGGGCACCTCCTCGAGCACGTGCAGCGCCGGATGGCCCATCAGCATCGTGTCGAGCAGAGTCGTCCCCGATCGCGGGAAACCGACCAGGAAGATGGGTGGGGGCCGTCCGTCCGGCGGCGATTCGTCGCGGCGCCAGGAAGCGCCGAATTCGGGCGTGAGCATCGCCCCGAGCGCGCCGATATGCTCGCGATAGGCCGCGGCCTCCGCCTTGGCTTCGGGATTGGACTCCGTCGTCACCCGGTTCATCTCGGCATAAGCCTCGAAGGCGATTTCGGGGCGCCTGGCCTTGTCCGCCAGCCGTCCGATGAGCGCCGCCCGCCGGCCCGGCTCGTCACCCGGAGGCGCGGACTGGGCGGCTTCCAGGGCCTGCTCGATCCGACCTTCGCGTTCGAGCGCCAGTGCCCGCAAATGCGACAGCGCCTCGGGCTCCACGCCGTGCTGGTCCGCCTCGTCGAGCAGCCCGGCCAGCCGTTCCGTCTTGTTGTGCCGCTCGAACAGCAGTCCGAGCTCCAGGAACGCCTCGGCGCGCCCCTGCTGATAGGCGAGCGCATGCCTGAAGGCCGCCTCGGCCTCCTCGAACCGACCAAGCGCCGACAGGGTTCGAGCGCGCTCCATCGCCGTCTCGGCGGTCGCTTCACCCACTTGCTCCAGGCGTGTGAGGTGCCTCAGCGCCTCATCGAACCGCCCGAGAAATCGCAGGGCCCTTGCCAGCTCTAACAGAGCCGGGCCGCTGTCCGGCACGAGCCGAAGCACCTCGCCGAACGCAAGCGCCGCTTCCTCCAGCCGTCCGGTCTGGGCGAAGGCGGTGGCGAGGTTGAACTGGATCGCCGGGGCGTCCGGCTTGACCAGCCGCGCCTGCTCCAGCGCCTCGACCGCGCCTTGCAGATCGCCCGCCGAGCGCCGGGCATTGCCGAGATTGTTCAGGATCTCCCAGTCGCCGGGGTCGCGTTCGACCACGCCCGCATAGCATTCCGCCGCCTCGGCGAACCTCTCCTGGGTCTGCAATATATAGCCGCGAAGCCTGAGCAGGGCCGTGTCCGGAGGTTGGTCCCCAGCGGGGCGGCACAAGGCCTCCGCCTCGTCCGCCCGGCCGAGCGCGAGCAGGGCGGTGGCAAGGGCCTGGCGGGTCGCGACTTTGGCCGGCTCCAGTTCCAGGGCGCGGCGGAGCAAGGCCGCCCCTTCGCCGAGATCGCCGAGCTGGCATGTGATCATCCCGAGCAGCTGCAGCAGATCCGGGCTGTCGGGATGATCGGCAAGCGCCCGTTCGGCTTCCTTGCGTGCCGCCGAAAGGTTGCCGCTCCGCTGGAGCAGAAGCGCCTGGCCGATCCTGTCGCTGATCCCGTTCATCGCCGGCGGGCCTAGCAGGGCAGCGGTCACTGCTCAAAGTCCGCGTTGGGCAGCAGCCGCTCCGGGCGCTAAGCCTGTTGATGATGTTTCGCCGCTTCCTGATGCTGACGATCCTGCTCGGCGCGGCCGGCCTCGCCTGGGGCTATAGCGAGGCGGTTGCCGATCCGGAGATCAGGCACGCCTCGGTCACCCTCGCGGACTGGCCCGGCGGCGCGCCCCCGGTTCGCACGCTTCTCATCTCGGACATCCACGTCGCGGGTCCCGACATGCCGCCCGAACGGCTTTCCCGGATCGTCGACTCGATCGCGGAGCTCGATCCCGACATCGTCCTCATCGCCGGCGACCTGATCAGCGACCGGGAGGTCGCCACCAGGCGGTACAGCCTCCCGGAAGCGGTTGCGCCGCTCGCGCGCCTGAGGCCCCGGCTCGGCACCTTCGCCGTGCTCGGCAATCACGACCATTGGCGCAATGCGGCCGAGGCGCGGCGGTCGCTCGAAGCCGTGCGCGTGACGGTCCTCGACAACGAGGCCGTGCAGGCGGGCCCGCTCGCCGTCGGCGGCCTGGACGACGCCTTCACGCGCCATGAGGATCTTGCCGCCACGGTTGCGGCCATGCGCCAGATGCCCGGCGCGAAGCTGCTGCTCAGCCACAGCCCGGATCCATTTCCGGATGTGCCCGCCGACATCGCGCTCATGCTCGCCGGCCACACCCATTGCGGACAGATCAGGCTGCCGCTGATCGGCGCCCTCTCGACCATGTCGCGCTACGGCGAGCGCTACGCGTGCGGGCTGGTCCGGGAGGATGGAAAAATCCTGGTCGTCGGCGCCGGGCTTGGGACTTCGCTTCTGCCGCTCCGAATCGGCGCTCCGCCGGACATGTGGCTGATCGAGCTCGGCCCCTAGATCAGCCGCCACGAGCTGAGCGCGACGACGATTCCGACGGTCAGGAAGACAATCCCCACTCCGAGCCTGATGCCGCGCAAGGGCAGAGCCTTCGCGAGGCCCTCGCCGAGCAGTGCGGCAGGCGCGTTGGCAGCGACGATCCCGACCGTTGCGCCCGCGGTCGCCAGAGCCGGCGAGCTATAGTGCGCCGACAGCGCCGCGGTCAGGAACTGGGTCTTGTCGCCGAACTCCAGCAGGAAGAAGCAGCCCAGGGTCGTCAGGAACGCCCCGACCCGCCACGTCCTTCCCATGTCGGGAGTCTTGTCGCGAATGAGCCCGGCCACTCCGGCGAAGATCAGTGCCAGGGCGATCAGCAGCGAGAGGGCGCGAAGAGTGATGATTCCGCTGAGCAGGCTCCCGCCGATCGCGGCGATCGCGCTGTTCGCCAGAGCGGCCACGGCCACGGCGGCAAGGACCGCGGCGGGCCTCTGGAACCTCGCCGCGAGGGCGATGACGAGCAATTGAGTCTTGTCGCCCCATTCGGCCAGGAAGGCGGCGACCAGGGTGGTGAGGAGAGCGTCCAAGCGGAGCCGTCAGGAGTCGTAGCGGACGGAGACGGAGGCGAGCATCGCCTGGCTTGCCGCCTCGTCGAGCTGCTCGCAGCCGATCGCATCCTGGAGGCGGACGAGATAGAGGGATTTGGCGCAGCGGCCTCCATCCTCGAACACCGCCCGCTCGAGCGCCTCGGCGAGCCGGACGACCGGGATCAGCCCGTAAGCGGCCGCGATCGTCCTGATCGCGTCGACGCCCTGGGTGAAGTCGCGCGCGGAAAGGCGCCGTGCCCTGCTCTGGAGGAACTCCAGGCGCTCGCACAGCTCGGCCCGCACCAGCAGCATCGCTTCATTGGCGGCCTGCATGTCCCCGCTCCCGCTGTCTCATCGGGAACCATGCGCCGATATGGTTACCGCAGCGTTAAGAGAGGAAGTCGGTTCGGGGCGTTGCGAACTTGACAAAATCGCCGCCCGAGGGCAGAGGGCGCGGCACATTGGAGCGGCGGGGACGCCGCTTTATTTTTTCGATCAACATTCCATTCAAAAGAGGCTGTCATGGCCAAGCCGGCAACCGTCAAGATCAAGCTCGTCAGCACCGCCGATACCGGCTTCTATTATGTGACGAAGAAGAATCCCCGGAACATCACCGAGAAGATGACCTTCCGCAAATACGATCCCGTCGCGCGCAAGCACGTCGAGTTCAAGGAAGCGAAGATCAAGTAACGTAGGGCCGCGGCCCTACGTTACGCAGACCCTGAATTCATTTCAGGGTCCATCTGCCCACCCGCACTGCCGCTCGTAGCTGGATGCTGAATCAAGTTCAGCATGACGGCTTTGACGCGCATACGCCGGGCCTAGCCGCCTATTTGCTCGCCCCGTCGAACTGCGTGATCTCGAGCTTGTCGAGATCCACGCCCTCGACGCAGCGCATGTTCACCGACACCATCGGCCCATTCGGCCCCTCGCCCTCGTTGAACGGCGCGCAGCCGCACGTCTTGCAGAACTGGTGGCGTATGACGTGCTTGTTGAACGTGTAGACCCCTATCTCCTCGCGCGAAGTCTCCAGGGTGAAATTGTCCACCGTCGTGAAGTGATGGAGATAGGCCTTCCGCCGGCAGATCGAGCAATTGCACTCCATCGCCTTGGCCGGCATCTCCTCGTCGAGGCTGTAGGCGACCTTGCCGCAATGGCAGCTTCCGCGGATCGTCATTCCTTCTCCTCCTTTCCCTCGCCAAGCTCGGCGGCCAGATTGTCGAGGACGGTTGACCAGCCGCGGCGATATTTCTCGGCCTCGGCCGGCTCTTCCTCGCCGGCGTCGAGGACCAGCCGGCAAGTCTCGCCCTCCGGTGCGATGTCGATGGCGATTCGGCTGCTGTCGTCCGAATATTTGGGCACCTGGAGCGTGAAGACCAGCCGGCGCGGCCGGTCCATCTCCTCATAGGCGCCTGTGTGCAGCACGTCCTCGCCGTCCCGCCGCTCGACGATCTCGAAGCGGCCGCCGACCCGCGCATCGATCTCGACCCTGACCATCTCGCCGTCGAGCGTCGCGTAGAGCCAATGCCCGGCCGACCCTTCGTCGAGCCAGGCGTCGAACACAGTCTCGCAAGGCGCCGCATAGATGCGCTCGACCCGCACCCGTTCCATCACCGGTACCTCCGTCGGCCGTCCTTCCTCCGGCTGCTCCGGTCTCGGCCGTTCGCGCGCCAGAAGCTCGCGCACCGCCTCGACGAACTTCATCACAGAGATCGGCTTGGAGACATAGCCTTCGGCGCCCGCGTCGCGGATCCGCTCCTCGTCGCCCTTGGCCGCATAAGCGGTCACGGCCATGATCGGAACGTGCCGAAGCCCCGAATCGGCCTTCAGCTGCTCGATCAGCTCGAGGCCGCTGATATGCGGCATCTGTATGTCCATGACGATCAGGTCCGGGCCGAAGGTGCGCGCGAGACCGACCGCCTCGCGCCCGTCGCGCACCGGCTCGGCCGCATAGCCGTGGGCGCGAAGAAGATCGCAGAACAGCTTCAAATTGAGTTCGTTGTCCTCGACAACAAGGATCTTTTGGCCCACCGGATTGATACTAGGGCATGCGGATTCAGGACACAAATGACGCGGAGACTCTTGCGCTTGCCGCTTTGGGCTGGGCGCTTGGCGATCCGGCGCGGGCACAGCGGCTGCTCGCTTTGACCGGCCTCAGTCCCGAGGATTTGCGCGCTCGCATCGGCGATCGCTCCGTGCTCGCCGCGGCCCTGGGCTTTCTCGAGGCGCACGAGCCCGATCTGGTGGCCGCCGCAGACGAGCTGGGAATTCCTCCGGCAGAGCTGGTCGAGGCTCGAAGGATTCTCGAACTATGAGCGGCCGTCCCTTGCTCGTCACCGACTGCGACGAGGTCCTTCTCCACATGATCGGCCATTTCGCCGAATGGGTGGCGGAGGATCATTGCCTCTCCTTCGACCTGGCGGCGCCCGGCTTTCGCGACGCACTCCGCGACGTCGAAGGCCGTCCGATCGGCGAGGATCGGGTCTGGGAGCTGCTCGATCTCTTCTTCGAGGGAGAGATGCACCGCCAGAACGTCGTTCCGGGTGCCGCCGAGGCGCTCGCCGCCATCGCCGAGACCGCCGACATCGTCGTCCTGACCAATATCGGCGACGAATATCAGGCCGGCCGGATCGAGCAATTGGGCCGGGTCGGGATCAGCCACAGGGTGCTGTGCAACCGCGGCGGCAAGGGGCGCCCGCTCACCGAGCTCCTCGACGAGCTTCAGCCGACCTCGACGGTCTTCGTCGACGACCTCGCCGTCCATCACGAATCTGTGGCGAAGCACGCGCCCCAGGTCTGGCGCCTCCACATGATCGCCGAGCCGCGCCTTGCCGAGCCGACTCCGCCCGCGCCCTTCGCCCATGCCCGAATAGATTCCTGGGACGATGCCCTGCCCTGGATCCTGGGCAAATTGGCGGCGGGCCCGGCTCCGGCGACGGAGACCTGAATGGCGCACGCGCGCGCGGATGCCCGCTCCTGGCGGGCCATGCTCGACCTGTTCACCGAAACCTTCGAGCCGCCCTCATAAAAAAGCGGCTCCGGTTTTTACGCCGGAGCCGCAGGCTCCCCCTCGGGTGGGCAGGGAGGGGATGTTCAATTCATGAAAATCTGTGGTGTCTGCCCTTCGGCCAGGGCGGCAAGCGAGCCGCTCAGCAAAGCGGAGAAGGCGCCGAGCGCCATGGCGATCAAAAGTACCAGCCTGAGCCGCCCCTTCTTCCTGTTGATCGCCGTCATCATCCGCCTCCCGAGCGGCTCGACCCGCCCCCCACGAGGCTGCAATCTGGCCAGTCTCCGTTTCAGCCCGATGCCGCGGAGCAGGCAAAATTGTGTCAATTGTCACAATATGCGGCTTCCGGCCCGGGCTTCGGGCGGATGGCCTTCGAAATGCCGTTTCCCGGCAAAACCGAAACGGCCCCGGCGCGAACGCCGGAGCCGCTGGCTCCCCCGGGTGGGCAGGGAGGGAGAGGATTGGGATCCGGGCCCTCAGGCGAGCCGGCCGCACATCTGGGTGGGCTGCGCCATGTTGAAAAAATTGGGCGAGGCCGCGGTCACCGCCTCGTGAAGCGCCTCGAACTGCTCGCGCGTTCCGTCGCCTTCGAGGAAGACGGTGTAATTGATCCGGCGGAAGCCCGGCGGGATCGTCTCGTCGACGCCGAGACAGCCGCGAAAGTCGATCTCCCCTTCGGTCTCGATCCGGCAGGTGTCGAGCGCGATTCCGCGAACGCTGGCCTGGGCGACATAATGCACCACCATGCAGGCATTCACCGCCGCCATGAGCAGTTCCTGCGGGTTCGGAGCCGAATTGCCGCCGAGCAATTCGTTCGGCTCGTCCGTCCGGATCGTGAAGCCGCGCGGAATGGCCGTGCCGCCCAGAGTGCAGATATCGACCGTCGATTCCGATCGCGTCTGCCCCTTCCAGTCGGTGTTCACCCGGAAGCCGGCGCGGCCGCTGGCCGGATCCGCTCCGAACGCGGCTGCCATCTGCCCCAGGCCGACGACGTCGATCCCGTTGACCCGCGTCCGCTCGATTGAATCCAGCATTTGAATTCCCCGCCCCTCGCCCGTCGTCACGCCAGGCGCGCTTCGACGCTCTGACCGGACAGGGTCGCCAGAGTCCCGCTCAGCGCCGCCGAGCCCGCGCCCATCGCAAGCGCGACGAGAAGCACGGCACGAAGTCGGCCTTTCCTGCGGTTGATCGCAATCATCATCGTCTCCTCAACGCCGCCCGGGCGACACATGCCGGTCGTCTGGGCCCGGCATTTGTCAGTCCGATGCCGCGAGGCCCGGAGAATTGTGTCTATTGTTGCAGCGCAACAGATGCGGTTTTGAGACGCCCGATCCATTTGCTATGAAGGGCGGATGCACTGAGCCGTGGAGGGGGCGTGCCGGATCCGTCCGACAAAGAAGGGATCTTCGCGGCCGCGATCGCCGCGTCGCTCGATGCCGTCATCTTGTTCGACGAGGACGGACGGATCGTCGACTTCAACCCGGCCGCCGAGCACATCCTCGGTTATGAGAGGGCCGAGGCGATCGGCCGGCCGATCGTCGACCTGATCGTCCCGCCCCATCTGCGCAGGGGCCCCGGCCTTCCCCGGCTCGTCGCGGGCGGACAGAGCGCGCTTCTCGGCGCCCGCGCCGACACCGAGGTGCTGATGAAGGACGGCACCATCTTCCCCGGCGAGCTTGCCGTCACCGAGCTCGAAGTGCCGGGCCGGCGCCTCTTTTCCGCCGTCCTCCGCAATCTCGGCGCGCGCGGCACCAGGCAGGAGCTCGAGATGATGCGGCAGCGGCTCGAGCTCGCGGTCGAAGGCGCCAAGATCGGCATCTGGACCTACGATCCCAGAACCGGTTCGGTCTGGTACTCGGACCGTTCCCACGAAATTTACGGCCTCGAGCGCCAGCCGGTCGTCGAGGCTCGAACCCTTCGGTCGCGGGTCCATCCCGACGATTGGGAGAAGCTCGCGGTCCCTTATTATCAGGGCTTTCCCGACAAGCCGGTGGCGATCGAATATCGGGTCGTGCGACCGAACGGCGACATTCGATGGGTCTATGCGCTCGGCGAGGCCGCCCGAGACGAGAAAGGCGAGATCCACACCGTCAACGGAATCCATTTCGACATTACCGACCGCAAGCTCGGCGAGGAGGAGCTCGCGCGCTCGCGCGAGGCCCTTCTCCAGTCGGAGAAGCTCGGAGCGCTCGGTTCGCTGCTCGCCGGAGTCAGCCACGAGCTCAACAACCCGCTCGCTGCGATCGTCGGCCAGGCCGAGATGCTTCAGGAGGACAGCCAGGGCACTGTCTTCGAGGAGCGCGCCCGAAAGATCAGCGCCGCCGCCGACCGCTGCTCGCGCATCGTCCGAACCTTCCTGGCAATGGCCCGGCAGCGCGAGCCGAAGCGCGAGCTGGTCGAAGTCAACGATATGATCGGAGCGGCGCTGGAGATCACCGAATATGGCCTTCGCACCTCGGGGGTCGGAGTCCGGGTCACCTACGGCACCGGCCTTCCACTGATCGAGGGCGACCGCGACCAGCTCCACCAGGTCCTCGTGAACCTGATCGTCAACGCTCAGCAGGCGATGGAGAAAGGCGAGGAGTTCGAAAAGATCTTGACCATCCGAACCTCCGTCGACCGCGCCGGGAGGGTGCTCATCGACCTGAGCGACACCGGCCCCGGAGTGCCCGAGGATCTGCGCCGGCGGATCTTCGAGCCCTTCTTCACCACCAAGAAGCAGGGCATCGGCACCGGCACCGGGATCGGCCTGTCCTTCTCGCAGGGGATCGTCGACGCCCATGGCGGGTCGTTGAGCATCGAGCCGAGCCGGCGCGGCGCCCAGTTCAGGATCTCGCTTCCGCCCGCCGCGGTCGGAACATCGGACGAGGCCGGCCCCGAGCGGCACGAGGAATGGCCCGCCGCGCCCGTCATGGTCACTCCGAAGCACGCCCTGATCGTCGAGGATGAGCCCGACGTTGCCGACACGCTTCGCGAGCTGGTCGAGCGCGAAGGCTATCGCGTGACGGTCGCCCGGAACGGCGCCCAGGCCTTCACCGCCATCGACCAGGAGGATTTCGACCTTCTGATGTCGGATGTCCGCATGCCCCTGCTCAACGGCCGCGAGCTGTACGAGCGGCTGACCGAGATCAGGCCCGAGCTGGTCAAGCGCATGTCCTTCGTTACCGGCGACACGATCGGAGATTCGATGGCCGATTTCCTTCGCTCGACCGGCCGCCCGATCCTCGAAAAGCCGTTCACCAAAGCGGGCGTCCGGACCATGCTTGCGGTTCTGATGGCTCCGGAGCCGGTCGAATGAGCGAGGCCGCCCATATCGTCGTCGTCGACGACGATGCCGACGTCCGCGAGACCGTGTCGGAATATCTTCGCCGCAACGGCTTCTCGGTCAGCGAGGCGGAAGGCGGCGAGGCCCTGCGCGCCCTGATGGCGGAAAGGCCGATCGACCTCGCCATACTCGACATCAACATGCCGGGCGTGGACGGCCTCACCCTCGCGCGCGAGATCAGGGCGTCGGGCGATGCCGGGATCATCCTTCTCACCGCCAACAGCGACGATCTCGACAAGATCATCGGGCTCGAGGTCGGCGCCGACGATTATGTCACCAAGCCCTGGAACCCCCGCGAGCTTCTCGCCCGGGTTAAGGCCGTGCTCCGCAGGGCCAGCAAGGGCGAGGCCGGCGCGACCGCGACGATGGGCCGCGAGGTCCAGATGGGCAAATGCCGCCTGAACCTCGACAGCCGCCGTCTCTTCGAGGCGGACGGCACCGACGTTCCGCTCACCGCCATGGAGTTCAACCTGCTTCGAACCTTCGCCGAGCATCCGCGCCAGGTTCTGAGCCGGGACCGACTGCTCGATCTCGCGCACAACAAGGAAATGGAGGCGTTCGACCGATCCATCGACACTCGGATCACCCGGATCCGGCGAAAGGTGGAGATCGATCCGGGCAAGCCCGACTGCATTCGAACCGTCCGCGGCGGCGGCTACGTCTACAACCCCGAGTGCCGCACGGTCTGAGGCCGCTTCCTGCTGAGCGGCTTGACCCGCCGCCGCCCCGAGTGCTTACGGCGGCGCATGACCGACCGCATCGAATCCCGCCTCGCCGAGCTCGGAATCGCGCTTCCCGAGCCCGCCGCGCCCGTCGCCGCCTACGTTCCCACCGTGCTCGCCGGAAACCTGCTCCATATTTCGGGCCAGGTGTCGTTCGAGGACGGGGAGCGGCTGACCGGCCGGATCGGCGAGGATCGCGACCTCGATTATGGCGTTCGAGCGGCGCGCTCGTGCGGGATCATGCTTCTCGCGCAGATGAGGCGGGCGCTGGGTTCGCTCGACCGCGTCGAACGGATCGTGAAGCTCGGCGTGTTCGTGAACAGCAGCGGCGATTTCACCGACCAGCCCAAGGTCGCCAACGGCGCGTCGGAGCTGATGGAGCAGGTGTTCGGCGAGGCTGGGCGGCACGCCCGGAGCGCGGTCGGCGTAGCCGCTCTGCCGCTCGGCGCGGCCGTGGAGATCGACGCGATTGTCGCCGTTCGACCCGATTGATTCGGCCCTCGCGCCGGCCCCCGATCCGAAGCGCGTCGCCGGGCTGACCGATACGCCTTACGCCCATCGCGGCCTTCACGGCGCCGGCCGGATCGAGAATAGCCGCTCCGCTTTCGACGCCGCGATCGCCGCCGGCCACGGAATCGAGCTCGACGTCCAGGCCAGCGCCGACGGCGAGGCCTTCGTTATCCACGATTACGATCTCGGCCGGCTGACCGGATCGCGCGGCAAGGTCGCGGAGCGAAATTCGGCTGAGCTCAAAGCGATCGGCCTCGCCGGTACCGAAGAGATGCTCGCGCCTCTCTCCGACATCCTCGCCTCGATCGCTGGACGAGTTCCGCTGCTGATCGAGCTCAAGGCGCCGAACCGCCGTGTCGGCCGGCTCTGCGGCGCCGTTCGGCGGGCTCTCGAAGGCTATGGCGGGACGGTCGGAATCATGTCGTTCAACCCCGAGGTCGGTCGCTGGTTCGCCTGGCACGCGCCCCATCTCGCGCGCGGGCTGGTGGTGACGGAATCGGGGAAGAAGGGCCTTCGCGGACGGTTCGAGCGCCATCTCTCCCTGTGGCGCGCCAGGCCCGATTTCCTGGCCTTCGACATTCGCGACCTCCCCTCCCGCTTCGCGGCGCGCCAGCGCGCGCGAGGACTGCCGGTGCTGACCTGGACGGTTCGGACCGCGGCCGAGCGCGCGCGGGCGGCGGCTCATGCCGACCAGATCATCTACGAGTTAGGTCCGGACCCTCTATGAGCGACCGCGATCCCATTGTCGCCCGGTTGGCGAACGGAGTCGCGGAGTTCGAAGCGGCCGAATGGGATTCCTGCGCCGGATCGGACAATCCGTTCCTCAGCCACGCCTTCCTCTCCGCGCTCGAGCTTTCGGGCAGCGCCGCGGGCGCGACCGGCTGGCAGCCCGTGCCGATCGCGATCGACGGATCGGACGGGTCCCCGGCGGCGGTCATGCCGGCCTATCTGAAGAGCCACAGCCACGGCGAATATGTGTTCGATCACAGCTGGGCGGCCGCTTATGAGCGCGCCGGCGGGGGCTATTATCCAAAGCTCCAGATCGCGGTCCCCTTCACGCCGGTGCCGGGGCGCCGGCTGCTGTCACGCGATCCGGCGCTCGCGCCGGCGCTGATCGCCGCCGCCGAGACCCTGGTCCGCAACAACCGCCTCTCATCGGCCCACGCCACCTTCATAGCGGAGGAGGAAGTGCCGCTTTTCAGGGAGGCGGGCTGGCTGATCCGCGCCGATCTCCAGTTCCACTGGCACAACCGGCATTATCGCAGCTTCGACGATTTCCTCGCCGCCCTTTCCTCGCGGAAGCGAAAGGCGATCCGCAGGGAAAGGGCGGCGGCGCTTCCGGGCCTGGAGGTCGAGCACGTCACAGGCGGCGCGATCGAGGAGCGTCACTGGGACGCCTTCTGGGCTTTCTATCAGGACACCGGCTCGCGCAAATGGGGCCGGCCCTATCTGACCCGGTCTTTCTTCTCCCTGCTCGGCGAGAAGATGGCCGACCGGCTGTTGCTCATCTTCGCGACCCGCGCCGGGGCGCCGATCGCCGGGGCGCTCAATCTGATCGGCTCGGACTGCCTCTACGGACGCTATTGGGGGGCAATCGAGGATGTGCCGAATCTCCATTTCGAGATCTGCTATCATCAGGCGATCGAGGCGGCGATCGAACGCGGCCTCGCCCGGGTCGAGGCCGGCGCCCAGGGTCCCCACAAACTGAGCCGGGGATATTCGCCGGTTCCGACCTGGTCGGCGCACCATATCGCCGACCCGCGTCTCCGCGAGGCCGTCGCTTCCTATCTCGAGGCCGAGCGTCCGGCCGTACTTCGGGAGATCGAGCAGCTCGACGAGATGACGCCTTTTCGGAAAGCCGCTCCTGACGCATAGACTCATTGCCGCTTCCTTGGGGGGATAAGATGATCGCGCGTTTGCCAGTCCTGCTCGCCGCCTTCTGCCTTTCGATTCCGGCGCTCGCCGCGCCGCTCGAGGGCCCTTCGCGAACCTTCGAGGCGGGCGACCTCTTCTCGCTCGAAGCGGCGAGCGACACCCAGATCAGCCCGGATGGAAGCCGGATCGCCTATGTGCGCCGCTCGGGCGACATCATGACCGACCGGATGCGGCCGAGCATCTGGCTGGTTGATACGCGGACCGGCCAGCAGTCGCCGCTCGCCGCCGGTCCCGGCTCGCACAGCCAGCCGCGCTGGTCCCCCGACGGACGCCGGCTGGCCTATGTCTCGACCGCCGAGGGCGGCGCCGCGCAATTGTTCGTGCGCTGGATGGACAGCGGCGAATCGGTCCGGATTACCGGGCTCCCGACCGCGCCGTCGAGCCTCGCCTGGTCGCCGGACGGCCGCCAGATCGCCTACACCATGTTCGTGCCCGGCGAGGGCATGAAGCTCGGGTCGCTCGCGCCCAAGCCCGAAGGCGCGCAATGGGCGCCGCCGCTCGAGGTCCACAGCGACATCACGTACCGGACCGACGAGGAAGGCTATCTGAAGCCCGGCTTCAGCCACATCTTCCTGGTCGCCGCCGACGGCGGAGCGGCGCGCCAGCTCAGCTTCGGCTCGGTCCACGACAATGGCCCCCTGAGCTGGACCCCCGACGGCCGCACCATCCTGTTCAGCAGCAACCGGTCGCCCAACTGGGCGCGCGATGGCTTCAACAGCGAGGTCTATGCGCTCGACGTGGCCGGCGGCGAGATTCGCGCCCTGACGACCCGCAATGGCCCGGACAGCGAGCCGGCCGTGTCGCCGGACGGGCGGCTGATTGCCTATACTGGCTTCGATGACAAGGAACGCAGCTACGAGAACAACCGGCTATACGTGATGGACCGCGACGGCAGCGGCGCGCGTACTCTCACCGCCTCGCTCGACCGAAGCGTCGATTCACCGCGTTGGGCGGCCGATAGCCGCTCCATCTATGTCGCAGTCGAGGACAAGGGCCTTCGCAAGGTGGTCCGGGTCGGCCTCGACGGCTCGATCCGGACGGCCGCGGAGGGGCTCAGCGGCTCCAGCCTCGACCGGCCCTATACGGGCGGCGGCTTCAGCCTCGCCCGCGACGGAACGATCGCGGCGCCGAGCGGAAGCGCCCAGCGCCCGCCCGACGTCGCCGTCTACCGCGCCGGCGCCCGGAGGCTGCTCACCCGGCTCAACGCCGAGCTGCTCGACGGCAAGAGGATGGGCGAGGTGCGGCAACTCACCGCCACATCCTTCGACAATCGCCCGATCGACGCCTGGCTGACCCTGCCGCCCAGCTATTCGGCGGGCCGGCGCGTTCCGCTCATCCTCGAAATCCACGGCGGCCCTTTCGCCGCCTACGGCCCGCATTTCTCGACCGACAACCAGCTCTACGCAGCCGCGGGTTTCGCCGTCCTCTCGGTCAATCCGCGCGGATCGACCTCCTATGGCGAGGATTTCGCAAACCAGATCCACCATGCCTATCCGGGCCGCGACTATGACGATCTGATCGCCGCGGTCGATGCCGCGATCGCCGGCGGCTTCGCCGATCCCGACCGTCTGTTCGTAACCGGCGGCTCGGGCGGGGGCGTTCTGACCGCCTGGATCGTCGGCAAGACCGACCGGTTCAAGGCGGCGGCGACACAGAAGCCGGTGATCGACTGGACCAGCTTCGCTCTCACCGCCGACGGCCCGGCCTTCTTCTCGCGCTACTGGTTCGGCAAATATCCGTGGGAGGACCATGAGGCCTATTGGGTGCGCTCGCCTCTCTCGCTCGTCGGCAACGTCAAGACTCCGACCCTCGTCGTGGTCGGGAGCGAGGATTACCGGACCCCGGTCAGCGAGGCCGAGCAATATTATACGGCCCTTCAGCTGCGCGGCGTTCCGACCGCCCTGGTGAAGGTGCCCGGCGCGAGCCACGGCGGAATCGCCGCTCGGCCGTCTCACGCGGGGGCCAAGGCGGCCGCGATCATCGCCTGGTTCCGGAAGTATGAGAAGGGGATGTCGGCGGGCGTCACGCCCTGACCCCTCTCGTCATCCCGGCCCTTCGACGCCGCCTGCGGCGTCGCTCAGGATAAACTGCGTCCGGGATCTCAGGTCAGTAGGGCACGGCGGGTCTCGACGAAATCCCGGCCTTCGCCGGGATGACGGGTTTGAGTGGGTTGTGGTGGAGGCTGCTTAAGCCGCCCGGCGCATCGTTTCGGAGAGCCAGGCCCTTGCCTGTCTTTGCGCCTCGGCGATCTCGCGGGCGGTCATCTCCTCGCTGATCTCGGCCCGGCACATCTGGGCGCGGTCGCTGCCGTTGAGGGCGGCGAGGTTGAACCATTTATGGGCTTCGATCAGGTCCACATCGATCCCGCCGGTTCCGGTCGAGAAAGCGACCCCCAATTCATAGAGCGCTTCGCAATCCCCCGTCGCGGCGTCGCGAAGCCGGCTTTCGATCAGGAAGGTCGCTGATTTCAGACTGTTTCCCATGACGATCTAGTCCCTGTCCCTGTTGCAGGATCAGGTTTCGTCCACTTTTCACCAACAAATGGTTAACGCCGCGGTCACCAAATTTCGGCGCCCGGCTCAGGCGGGCTCCACGGCCATATTGTCGATCAGCCGGGTCCGCCCGAGGAAGGCGGCGGCAAGCAATCGCGCCGGCCGGTCGAGCCGGTCCATCGCTTCGAGGGTCGAAGAGTCGCAAAGGGCGAAATAGTCGACCGGCCCGAAGCCCGCTTCCTTCAGAACGTCGCGGGCATTGGCGAGAGTCGCTCCGACCTCGGCCCCGTCCCGGATCGCAGCCCTCGCCTCGCCGAGGCAGCGCGGAAGCGCCCGCGCCGCCCGCCTTTCCTCCGGCGAGAGGTAGGCATTGCGCGAGGACAGAGCGAGCCCGTCCGCGTCGCGCTGGGTGGAGACTCCGACGATCTCGATCGGCATGTCGAGATCGAGGACCAGCCGACGGATGACCGCGAGCTGCTGGTAATCCTTCTCTCCGAACAGCGCGATGTCGGGCCTGACCTGGCCGAACAATTTGGCGACGACGGTGGCGACTCCGTCGAAATGGCCTGGCCGCGCGGCGCCGTCCAGGCCTTCGCTCACCCCTGCGACATGGATCGAGGTGACGAATCCGTCCGGGTACATGACGGAAGCGTCGGGCGCCCAGAGCAAATCGCACCCCTCCGCCTCGAGCATCGCCTTATCCTCGGCCTCGCGGCGCGGGTAGCGCGACAGATCCTCGTTCGGCCCGAACTGGGTCGGATTGACGAAGATCGAGGCGAGGACGCGATCGGCCCGGCGGCGCGCCTCGGCGATCAGGGCCATGTGGCCGGCATGAAGAGCGCCCATGGTCGGGACGAAGGCGATCCGCCCGCCGTCCGAGCGGAGCGCCGCCACTTCCCGCCTCAGCGCATCCAGGTCACGGACGATTTGCACCCTCTTGCCGCCTCCGATAGAGCAAGTGCGGCTCCCTTGCGGGGCGGGGGCGCCAATATCAAGACTAGTCGAAGGTAGACCTGAACGGATGGCCGCGCCGCATTTCATAGTCTTCGCCAACGAGAAGGGCGGCACCGGCAAGTCCACGACCGCGGTCCACAGCGCGGTCGCCCTGGCCGCGGCGGGCCGCCGGGTCGCGGCGCTCGATCTCGATACCCGCCAGCGAACGCTCGGCCGCTATCTCGACAATCGCGCGGCGACCGTGGAGCGGATCGGCGAGGCGCTTCCGATGCCGGCCTATGAGACCTTCGACGCGACGAAGGGCGAGGATGTCGACGCCCAGCTCGACCGGCTCGCAGGCGAGAGCGGCGCCGAGATCGTGGTGATCGACACGCCCGGCCGCGACGATGCCGACAGCCGCAAGGCGATGCTCCGCGCCGACACTCTCGTCACGCCGATCAACGACAGCTTCGTCGACCTCGACCTGATCGGCCAGGTCGACCCGGAGACCTACCGGGTCCGCCGGCCGAGCTTCTACGCGGAGCTGGTCTGGAACAGCCGGACCCAGCGCGCCAAGACCCACGGCGCGAGCGTCGACTGGGTGCTCCTGAGGAACCGCCTCCAGCATATCGAGGCGCGCAACATGCGCCGGGTCGGCGCGGCCCTGGACGAGCTGTCGCGCCGGGTCGGCTTCCGGGTCATTCCGGGCCTCGGCGAGCGGGTCATCTATCGCGAGCTTTTTCCCAAGGGCCTGACTCTCCTCGATCTGGCCCAGATCGGCGACGTCGGAATCAGCCATATCGCCGCCCGCCAGGAGCTTCGCGAGATGATCGCCGGCTTCGGACTGCCGCACGAGGGCGATTCCGCGCCGCGCGCCGCCGCGGCGGGTTGAGGGTCCGGATCCGCCATGGGCTTCCTCATCCTGCTCGCCGCCGCGGGCATCCTTCTCCTCTGGTGGAGCGGGCGGCTGAAAGGCCTGAGCTATGAGGATGCGGCGGCCGGGATCCTCTTCCTGCTCGGCCTGCGCCTTCTGACCACCGGCCGGATGCTTCCGGGTGCCGGGCTCATGGCCGCCTCCCTGCTCTGGGCGGCCTGGCGCCGGGGCCAGGCCCGCAAGTCACCGGAAATGCCCGTCGAGGATGCCCGGCGCCTGCTCGGAGTCGGACCCGAGGCGAGCCTCGCCGAGATACGCGACGCCCACCGCCGCCTGATCGCCAAGGTGCATCCTGATTCGGGCGGATCGGTGGAGCTCGCCAACCGGGTCAACGTGGCCCGCGACACCCTGGTCGCCGAAATGAACCGCCGAACGCCTCGCGCGTCTTAGGGTCCGGACCCTAAATCCAGCTTCTCCAACCCCTTTGAAAGTCCCCGCATGAGCCACCGCTTCAATCCCACCTCCCTGCGCGAATATGACATCAGGGGCGTGATCGGCGAGACTCTCGCCGAGGAGGATGCCGAGGCGGTCGGGCGCACCTTCGGGACGATCCTCAAACGCTCCGGCGGTGGCAGGATCGCCGTCGGCCGGGACGGGCGCGAAAGCTCGCCGGTCTTCGAGCGGGCGCTGATCCGGGGCCTCACCGCCAGCGGAGTCGACGTGGTCCGGATCGGGATCGGGCCGACTCCGATGCTCTATTTCGCCGAGGCCGAGCTCGACGTGGACGGCGGGATCATGATCACCGGAAGCCACAATCCTGCCAGCTATAACGGCTTCAAGATGGTGCTCCGCCACGGCGCATTCTTCGGCCAGGACATCCAGAAGCTCGGCAGGATGGCGGCCGAGGGCGACTGGGAGACGGGCTCCGGAAGCGTCAGCGACGAGGAGGTGATGGACCGTTACGTCGACCGGCTGGTCGAGGGCTTCGACGGCCGCGCCTTCCGGATCGGCTGGGACGCCGGCAACGGATCGGGCGGGCCGGTCGTCGATCGGCTGGTGAAGCGGCTGCCGGGCGAGCATTTCACGATCTACACCGAGGTGGACGGCCGATTCCCGAACCACCATCCCGACCCCACGGTCGAGGAGAATCTCGAGGATCTGAAGGCGCTGGTCGCCCGCGAGGGGCTGGATTTCGGGATCGCGCTCGACGGCGACGCCGACCGGATCGGGGCGGTCGACGGCGAGGGCCGGGTCGTGTGGGGCGACCAATTGCTCTCGATCCTGGCCGAGCCGGTGCTGAAGGACGTGCCCGGAGCAACGATCATCGCCGACGTCAAGGCGAGCCAGGCCTTGTTCGACCGGATCGCCGAGCTGGGCGGCCGGCCGTTGATGTGGAAGACCGGCCACAGCCTGATCAAGTCGAAGATGAAGGAGACCGGCGCTCCGCTCGCGGGCGAGATGAGCGGCCACATCTTCTTCGCCCACCAATATTACGGCTTCGACGACGGCATCTATTCCGCCGTCAGGCTGATCCGCGCGGTGAGCGCTCTCGGCGGCTCCCTCACCGACCTTCGCTCGGCCATGCCGGCCGTCGTCAACACGCCCGAGATGCGCTTCCAGGTCGACGAGGCGCGCAAGTTCGCGGTGATCGAGGAGGTGCTCGAGCGCCTCGAAAAGGACGGGGCCAGGGTCGACCCGACCGACGGCGCCCGGGTCAATACCGACGACGGCTGGTGGCTGTTGCGCGCGTCCAACACCCAGGACGTGCTGGTCGCCCGGGCCGAGGCGCGCGACGTCGAGGGCCTCCAGCGGCTCATCGCCCAGATCGACGAGCAGCTTTCCCTGTCCGGCCTCGCCAGGGGCCCGGCGGTCACGCATTGATGAAGGGCGTCTACCCCGAGGCGCTGCTCTATTGCGTCCTGTGGGTGGCACTGGCCCTGTTCGGCCTCGACCGGCTCGGCTGGAAGGCCGGCCTCGCGCTCTCGGTCGGACTGTTCCTGATCGTCATGCCCGCGAGCGCGATCGTCCTCTCCCGAACCGGCAATTTCACGCTCGAGCGCGGCGTTCGCTGGGCAATCCTCGCGGCCGCGGCGGTCGGCCTCTTCTCGCTCGTCGACCTCGGCTGAGCCGGCCATGCAGCTGGCGGATTTCGACACCGGCCGTTTCCTCCGCGATTACTGGCAGAAGAAACCGCTTCTGATCAGAAGCGCATGGCGATCGTGGAACAATCCGCTCGAGCCCGACGCGCTTGCGGGACTGGCCTGCGAGGAAGAGGTCGAATCGCGCCTGGTCACGAGGACGGGCGACACATGGGAGGTCGAGCACGGTCCTTTCGCCGAAGACCGCTTCGGCCGCCTCGGCAAGCAGGGATGGACCCTGCTCGTTCAGGCCGTCGACCAATATGTGCCGGAGGTCGCCGCCTTGCTCGATCCGTTCCGCTTCGTGCCGAACTGGCGGATCGACGATGTGATGGTGAGCTTCGCCGCCGACGGAGGCGGAGTCGGCCCGCATTTCGACCAGTATGACGTCTTCCTGGTCCAGGGACTGGGCCGGCGGCGCTGGCGGATTGGTGGGCATTGCGATCCGGAGAGCGAGCTGCTTCCGAACGAGGATCTGCGCCTGCTCGCCGGCTTCGAAGCGAGCGAGGAATGGATCCTCGAGCCGGGCGACATCCTCTATGTGCCGCCGGGGATCGCCCACGAGGGGGTCGCGGTCGGCGAGGATTGCATGACCTATTCGATCGGATTTCGAGCGCCTTCGCGCGGCGATCTGATCGCTCATTGGAGCGAGCATCTGCTCGGGGAGATGCGGAACGAGGACCGCTACGCCGACCCCGACCTGCGGGCGGAGCAGAATCCGGGCGAGATTTCCGACGATGCGATCGACCGGCTTCACGCCATGGTTGCAGAGACGATTCTCGATCGTGACTCGTTCGCCCGCTGGTTCGGCCGATATTCGAGCACCCCCAAATATCCCGATCTGGACTGGCGGCCGGAAACCCCGATCACGGCCGGCCAAATGCGCGAGCGCCTGGCTTGCGAGCCGGATCTTCGCCGGAACCCGGCGAGTCGGTTCTCCTTCATCCGCCAGCCGGCCGGTTCGCTCATTCTGTTCGCCGACGGCGAATGTTTCGAATGCGGCCCGGAAGCCGCCGCATTGGCCGAGCGGCTCTGTGCGCAGGACCGAATCGCGATCGATCCCGGCCTTGCGGAATCCGGCCCGGCCGTGGCGCTGATCGTGAAGCTCTTCAATCAGGGCAGCATCGTTCTCGGCCGGGACGATGAGGCGTAAGGCCGTCGACTCTTCTTACGCCGAGACCTGCCGCCATTCGCCCGGCTGAATCCCGTCGATCGTCCATTCGCCGACGCTCCATCTCACCAGCCTCAGGGTTGGTAGGCCGACGGCGGCGGTCATCCTGCGCACCTGCCGGTTCCGCCCTTCCCGGATGGTCAGCCGAAGCCAGGAATCGGGCACGCTCTTGCGGAATCGGACCGGCGGATCGCGCGGCCAGAGCGCCGGCTCGGCGATGGATTCAGCCTCGGCCGGCCGGGTCAATCCGTCCTTGAGGCGGACGCCCCGCCTCAGCGCCTCGAGGCTCGGCGAGTCGGGTTCGCCCTCGACCTGGACGAGATAGGATTTCGGCATCTTGAACCTGGGATCGGCGATCCGCGCCTGCAGGGCGCCGTCGTCGGTGAGCAGCAGCAGGCCCTCGCTGTCCCGGTCGAGCCGCCCCGCCGGATAGACGCCCGGCAGGTCGATATGGTCCGAAAGCGTCGCCCGCGCCGATCCCGTGCTTCCGCAATCGGTGAATTGCGAAAGCACTCCATAGGGTTTGTTGAACAGGATGAGCCGCGCCATCAGCCCTCGATAGAGGATATTTCCAGGATCTCGATCGCTTCGGCCTGACCCGCGAAGTCGACGAGGTCGCCGACGCAGGCGCCCATCATTGCCCGCGCGAGCGGCGCGGAAAAGGAAATCCGGCCTGCGGAGGGATCCGCTTCGTCGTCGCCGACAATGTCTATGCGGCGCAGCTCGCCTTTATGCCGGAAGCCGACCCTCGAGCCGAAGCCCACCTCGTCAGGTGGCGGCGGCGGGGCTCGTTCCGCGGTGGCGAGACGGGTGCGCCAGTAGCGCAGGTTGCGCTTGGCGTCCTCCAGCTCGAGTGCCTCTCCCCCGGATTTCACCCGGGCTTCCAACTCCGCGACCCGGGCCTCGATCTGCGCCAGGCCGTTCGAAGTGACGAGGTTCGGCCCGACCGGGATCGGCAGCTCGAACCTCGGCTCCTTATGCTCTTCATCGCTTTCGCGGCGGAACGCGACACTCACGGCTCGACCCTCCCGGCTGCTGTGCCGGACGGCATAGTCTGCGCCTTCTTCGCGCCTGTCCATCCAGGGTCCGGACCCTGGCGACCACGTTAACCGGAACAAGAGCCGATTGCCTTATGGGTGGACCGAGAACCGGGGGGAAAGCATCCATGAAGTTCGTCTCACTGAAGTCGCGCGGCGGCAATTATCTGGTCGTCGCCGAGAACATCGCCTGGTTGCGAACGCATGAAGACGGCCAGACCAAGGTCGGAATCGTCGGCGGCGACTATCTGCTCGTCGCCGGAACGATCGAGGAGACTGCCGAGGCGATCCTGGCCGGCTGAATTTGCAGCAGGCTCCGGTCCAGTGCTCCCGGTCGATCTCGCCGACTGAATCCGCTATGCAGGTTACATGACGACGATACGGCATTGGACGAGGGCAGGCGCGGCATTGCTCACCTCCGTCCTGCTCGCCTCGGCGAGCGGAGCGTCAGCGCAGACCTGCCGGACCAGCCTCTCCACCGGAATGACGCTCTGCGACAATGGCGCGACCGCGCGGACGAGCCCGGTCGCCGGCACGACCACGTTCAGCGACGGCCGGACCGCGCGCACCGATCCAGCCACGGGAACCACCCGCTTCTCGGACGGCACGAGCTACCGCACAGTGCCGGTCGAGATCGTATCGGCTCCCGTTCCCCCGGCGATCCATGCCCCGACCAAAGCGCTCGAGCAGGCGGAAGGCGCACCCGCTGCGAGGAAGCCCTCCAGGCCGGCCAAGCGCAAGCCGGTTCGCGCACGGCGCTGACCGCGCAGCACCTGCGCCATCGGGCTCAGTCCGCCGGCCCGTCCCCGCTCTTCCGGGCCTCGGCCAGACGGTTCGATCGGCGGAACGATTTCTCGTCCCGCCCGAACAGTTCGACCTTCGTCGGGCGGCCGGCGGCTTCGGCCTCCTCGACCCGCCGAAGCAGCTTGCGGACGCCATATTGGCCGCGTTCGCAGCAAATGCAGGAACAAGGGGGGCGGCCGTGCGCTCCCGGCCTGTAGCGCCATCCGACGACCTGCGGCAGCGCCTTGACCCTCAGGATCTCGCCCGGCGCGACCTTTCGCGGGACGATCACCTCGAAGCCCTCGGGCGACGAGGGCAGGCTTCGTCCGCGCTGGACGGCCTTCGATCCCTTGTCCGCCACCCGCGCGGCCCCCGGATCGCGCTTTCCGGCCTCCATCATCAGGGCGACCGCTTCGGCCGCGGTCATCGGGCAGTGGATGCTGCCATAGTGACCGACCTCGACCTGCTCGCCCTTCGGCAGCCGGAAATAGACGCCGACGATCATTCCGCCGCCGTGGCGCCGAAGCTCGCGCAGCCATTGGTGCGAGACGTAGAAATTGCTCGTGACCGGAAGCGCATAGACTCCGCGTGGGCGGGCACGTCCGCCGGCCATGCCGATCCCCTCGCGGCGGATCGAAGGCAGGTTCCGCTCGGAGGTGAGGTGAACGAAGACGGGCATGACGACTTTCGAAAGCTGAGGACGGCTTTCGATACGAAGCCGCGCGGTAACGCAATCCCGCGGATGCAGAGCTCATTTTCCGGCCGTCAGAATGGCCGGGCTCACAATCTTCACAATGTCAAAGAGCCGGGCCGGCGCCCGTACAAGCGCGGAAGTTTAGTAAGTTCAGGCTGACGCGAAGCGCGAAATGGCCTCCGATCCGGACGAGGGTCGCGTTCGGGCATCCATCAGGCCGGAATGTCCGTCGAGTTCACCAGGCCTCCAGGCCGGAGGCGAACTTGCTCGATAACGGAGAAGGTCCCGGTTGCGCTTCGGTGTGACCCCGGCGACACTCCGGACGAATGCAGTAGCGTCTGACCGGGGGACCGCATGCACGACATCGTCAGGGAATATTATGGACGGGAGCTTCAGGGCTCGGCGGACCTGAAGACTTCGGCCTGCTGCGATCCGTCCGACGTGCCCGACTGGCTGAGGCCCGTTCTCGCCAACATCCACCCCCAGGTGCTCGCGCGCTATTACGGCTGCGGCCTCGCCTGCCCGACCCTTCTCCAGGGCCTTCGGGTGCTGGACCTCGGCTGCGGGACCGGGCGCGATGTCTACGCCCTGGCCCAGCTGGTCGGCCCGGACGGCGCGGTGGTCGGAATCGACATGACTGCCGAGCAGCTCGCCATCGCCGAGCAATATCGCCCGCACCATGCCGAAGCGTTCGGCTACGACAATGTCCGTTTCCTCGACGGCTATATCGAGCGGCTCGGCGAGCTCGACCTCGAGCCCGGAAGCTTCGACGTCATCGTCTCCAACTGCGTCGTGAACCTGTCGACCGACAAGGAGGCGGTTCTCCGGGGGGTCCATCGCCTGCTCAGGGACGGAGGCGAATTCTATTTCGCGGACATCTATTCCGACCGGCGCGTGCCCGAGGCGCTTCGCGACAATCCCACCCTGTACGGCGAATGCCTGGGCGGAGCGCTCTACTGGAACGATTTCCTGAGCGTCGCGAAGGCGGCCGGATTTCCCGACCCGCGCCTGGTCGAGGATCGCCCGCTCGAGCTCGATCCCGAGCTCGAAGCCCTGACCGGCGGGATCGCCTTCCATTCGGCGACCTACCGCCTGTTCAAGATCCCGGGACTTGAAACCGCCTGCGAGGACCATGGCCAGGCCGCCTGCTACCGCGGAACCGCCGGGCAGCATCCGAGCAGCTTCAGGCTCGACAAGCATCATCTGTTCGAGGCCGGCCGATTCGTTCCTGTCTGCGGCAATACCGCCCGAATGCTTGGGGAAACCCGATTCGCGCCCCATTTCGAGCTGGCCGGCGATTACAGCCGCCATTTCGGAATCTTCGAAGGCTGCGGAGTCGCCATGCCGTTCGACGGTCGCGGCGCCGCCGCGGGCGGGGCGGCCTGCTGCTGAGCGGACGACCAGCGGTCGCCGACACAGGCCTGAATGGTTCCCGATTTCTCGTTCAGAAAGTTCGAAAAGTTCGGCTTACTGGGGGTAAGAACCACTCCATCGGGGAAGGAGAGCATGGCCTTCGAGCACCGTCGCGGCCCACGCAGGTGATGGAGCGCGGGAAGGGGCGGACCACCGGCGACACCCGCCTAAGTTTACAAAGTTTACCACCACGTCCCGAAAAAAATAAAATCATTCCTCCCAAATCGCGCCGGCGCGCCTCCGCCGCTCCAGAGCGGCGGAGGGCGTCATTCTGGTTCACGATGTCAAAGATCCGAGTCGAATCGACCCTGCCAGACGAATTCTTATTTTGGAAGTGAAATCGGAACGAATAGGGAACATTTCTCGCGAGTGTTGCGCGCGGGCATCCATCAAGATCGATAACTACGCGATGGCTGGAGCTTTCCGACGCACGGTCTCGTTGATTCCGGCGATTCGGCCGACCAGGAGCAGATCGTCGGCGTCGAACTCGACAATGGCGGTATAGCCCTTGTGGTTCAGCAGGTTCATGGATTCACATCTAGAGGCCTGTCGTGCGTTCCGCATCTCATAATCTGATGTGAAGCTACCTCTTGTGGACCAACCCAGACGGGGCCCGCCTCCATCTCGCGCCGGCTCAGCCTGTCTCGAAGCTGGACCCTGAACCAAGTTCAGGGTGACGACACCCCCCACGATGCTTCGCATGGTCCCCCTCCCTGCAAATGCAGGGTCGGAAGCTCCTAATCATCCTCATCCTCGCGCCCGACGAGGTTCAGCTCCCGGGCCTTGATCTGGCGGGTCATGCACCAGTGCATGAGGGCGTCCTCGCGGCCGTGGGTGATCCAGACTTCGCGGGGGGCGAGCTCGGCGATGGTGGCGGTGAGCTCGTCCCAGTCGGCATGGTCGGAGACGATGAGCGGGAGCTCGACGTTGCGCTGGCGGGCGCGCTGTCGGATCCGCATCCAGCCCGAGGCCATTGCCGTGATCGGATCGGGGAGCCGCCGCGACCAGCGGTCGTTGAGCGCGCCGGGCGGAGCGACCACGATCCTGCCGCGAAGCTCGTCCTTCTTCGCCTCGGTGGCGGGGCGGAGCTCGCCGAGATCGACCCCATGCTCCCTGTACAGATCGCAGAGCCGCTGGAGAGCGCCGTGGATGTAGATGGGGTCGTGATGGCCTCGGCCGCGGGTCTCGGCGATCAGGCGCTGGGCCTTGCCGAGCGCATAGGCGCCGACGAGGACGCAGCGCTCGGGATTTTCGTGGAGCCGGAGCAACAGACGGTCGATCTCCGACGATGTGTCGGGGTGGCGGAAGACGGGCAGGCCGAAGGTCGCCTCGGTGATGAAGATGTCGCAGGGCACCGGCTCGAACGGCGCGCAGGTCGGGTCGGGGCGGCGCTTGTAATCGCCCGAGACGACGATCCGCTCGCCTCCATAATCCAGCACGATCTGGGACGAGCCGAGGACATGGCCGGCGGGGACGAAGCTGACGTCCACTTCGCCGACCCGGGTCACCTCGCCATAGGCAGCGGCCTTTCCGCCCGGCTGCGGCCCGTAGCGGCATTCCATGATCGCCAGGGTCTCGGCGGTGGCGAGCACGGAGTCGTGGCCGCCGCGGGCATGGTCGCCATGGCCGTGGGTGACGAGCGCGCGCGGCTTGGGCAAGGACGGATCGACCCAGGCGTCGGCCGGCTTTATGTAGATGCCTTCGGGAAAAGGCTCGATCCAGGAACCGAGACGGGCCATCGGGAGCTATATAGGGCCGGACGCCGGCAAGGCGAGGCCGGACGAAAGGGCAGGAGGAGCGAGGAACATGGACGCTGGCGGATTCAACTGGTCGATCATCACCATCGTCGGGCCCATCCTCCTGGCCCTCGTCTTGATCTGGGCGATCATGCGCAACCGCAAATCGGGCGTGGATCCCGACACGACCGAGCGCGGCACGCACGACGCATACGATGCGGAAGAGCGGGCACGGCGCGAGGAGGATGGCGACGGCTGAACTTCCCTTCCAAAGTCGCAGGACGGGTCGAGGGGTTTCCACGCATGAGGCTATCCGCAGGCGTTCGACGCTCGCTGACGCTCGCTCCCCCTCACCCCTCCCTCTCCCCGCCGGGGAGAGGGTTTTACGCTTGCGGGACTGAATGCCGACTGCTCCTGATTCGGGTAGTGACCCACCCCCGGCCCCTCCCTGTACTCAGGGGGGGGTGGAGTTGCCCGCGGTCATTGCCGACTGGTTCGCCGCGAAAGGGTGGACGCCTCGGCGGCATCAGAAGGAGATGCTGGCGGCGGCGCATGCCGGGCGGAACGTGATTCTGGTGGCGCCGACCGGGGCCGGAAAGACGCTGGCCGGGTTCATCGCTTCGCTGGCCGAGCTGATCGAGGCGCCTCGCGAGGGGCTTCACACGCTCTACGTGTCGCCGCTGAAGGCGCTTGCGGTGGACGTTCAGCGCAACCTCCTGAACCCGATCGGCGAGATGGGGCTCGACATACGGGTCGAGACGAGGACCGGGGACACGCCCGCGGACCGCAAGGCGCGGCAGCGGGTAAGGCCGCCGCATATCTTGCTGACAACGCCGGAATCGCTCTCTTTGCTGCTCAGCCACCAGGACAGCGCCTTGCTGTTCGAGGGGCTGAGCACGATCGTGATCGACGAGGTTCACGCCTTCGCCTCCGGCAAGAGAGGGGATCTGCTGTCCCTCGCATTGGCGCGGCTTCAAAAGCTCGCGCCCGGCATGCGGCGGGTCGCGCTTTCGGCGACCATCTCCGATCCCGAAGCCTATCAGGGCTGGCTCGCGCCCCATGCCGACATCGAGACGGTCGACCTGGTGATTGGCGATCCCGGCGCCGAGGCGGAGATCGCGATCATGCTGCCAGAGGACGAGAAGATCCCCTGGTCGGGCCATAGCGGCCGATGGGCGGCCCAGAACGTGATGCGCGAGATCGAGCGCCACAAGACGACCCTCATCTTCTGCAACACGCGAAGCCTGGCGGAATTGATCTTCCAGGATCTGTGGACGGTCAACGAGGAGCATCTGCCGATCGGGATCCACCACGGATCGCTGTCGCGCGAGGCGCGGCGCAAGGTCGAGTCGGCGATGGCGGACGGAAGGCTTCGAGGCCTGGTCTGCACCGCGAGCCTCGATCTCGGAGTAGATTGGGGCGACGTCGACCTCGTCGTCCAGATGGGCGCTCCAAAAGGCTCGTCGCGGCTTCTGCAGCGGATCGGGCGGGCCAATCACCGGCTCGACGAACCGAGCGAGGCGATCCTCGTGCCCGGCAACAGGTTCGAATATCTCGAGGCGCGGGCGGCGCTTGACGCGATCGAGACCGGCGAGCTCGACCCCGAGATATTTCGTCCCGGGGCCATCGACGTCCTTGCCCAGCACGTCATGGCGGCCGCCTGCGCGGCGCCGTTCCGCGAGGAGGAGATGCTCGACGAGGTGCGCTCGGCCGCGCCTTATGCGGGCCTGAGCGCCGAGCTGTTCCGCCAGGTGCTCGAATATATCGAGAGCGGCGGTTATGCGCTCAAGGCCTATGACCGGTTCCGGCGGCTGACCCGCGATTCCGACGGGGTCTGGCGGGTCTCGCATCCCCGCTTCATCCAGCAGCACCGGATGAACGCCGGGATTATCGTCGACGCGCCTCTGCTCGACGTGCGCTTCAAGGGCGGGCGCAAGCTTGGCACGGTCGAGGAGGCATTCGCCTCGACCCTCAGCATCGGCGATACCTTCTTCTTCGCCGGGCTGGTGCTCGAAGTGGTGAGGACGGAGGGCAGTGATCTGTTCGTCCGGGCAAGCAGCAAATCGGCGCGGATCCCGACCTATCTCGGCACCCGGATGGCGATGTCGACCAACCTCGCCGAGCGCGTCCGGATCTTCCTCGACGACCGGAGCCAGTGGCCGCGCTTCCCCGACGCGGTCCGCGAATGGCTCGAGGTCCAGCAATATCGCTCGATCCTGCCCCGCCCCGACCAATTGCTGGTCGAGACGTTCCCGCACGAGCATCGCCACTACATGGTCGCCTACAGCTTCGAGGGCTGGAACGCGCACCAGTCGCTGGGGATGCTGATCACCCGCCGGATGGAGAGCGCTGGCCTGCGGCCGCTCGGCTTCGTCTCCAACGATTATGCTTTGGCCTGCTACGGGCTCGAGCCGATCGAGGATCCGGCATCGCTCTTCTCGCCCGACATATTGGAGAACGAGTTCGTCGAATGGGTTCAGGGCTCGAACCTGCTGAAGAGCGCGTTCCGCGAGGTGGCGGTGATCGGCGGGCTGGTCGAGCGCCACCATCCCGGAAAGCGCAAGACGGGCAGGCAGGTCACCTTCTCGACCGACCTGATCTACGACGTCCTCCGCCGCTACGAGCCCGACCATCTGCTTCTTCGCGCCGCCTGGAACGACGCGCGCGAGAAGATGACCGACGTCGGACGCCTGGCGCGGCTGCTCGACCGGGCCCAGGACGCGATGGTCCATGTCGCGCTCGAGCGGGTGTCGCCGATGGCGGTGCCGGTGCTGGTGATCGTCGGCCAGGTGCGCACTCCGGGCGCCGCCGCGGAGGACCAGATATTGATCGAGGCGGAGAGCCTGGCCGAGCTGGCGATGCGGCGGGATTGAGGGGGGAGCGTGGGCAATAACCACCTTGCTCCCCGGCGAAAGGCGAGGTCCAGATCGGACTCGCTAACTGGACCCCGGCCTGCGCCGGGGAACGCCGGAGGGTCGGGACGGATTTGCACGGGAAGTCGGGAAGGGTAGATTTGGGAGGAGGAGACTCGCCATGCGCTTCGCAGCTTTCGCCATTGCCGCCCTCTCTTTCACCGCCGCGCCGGCTTGCGCCGATCCCGCCCCGCAGGCGCCGCCGGCCGCCGAGGCGGAGGCAAATACGAGAATCTTCCAGCTTCCCGCGGGATCGCGGCCGCACGACGTGGCTCCGGCGCCCGACGGCAAGATCTGGTACACCGCGCAGCGGCAGGGCGCGCTCGGGATCGTCGATCCGAAGACCGGCGCGATCCGGCAGGTGCCGCTGGGCGAGGGATCGGCGCCGCATGGCGTGATCCAGGGTCCTGACGGAGCGGCCTGGATCACCGACGGCGGCCAGAATGCGATCGTCCGCTACGATCCGAAGTCCGAGGCGGTCCGGGTGTGGAAGCTGCCCGAGGAGACCGGCTACGCCAACCTCAACACAGGCGCGTTCGACGGCGACGGAATCCATTGGTTCACCGGCCAGAACGGAATTTACGGGCGGCTCGACCCGAAGAACGGAGAGATGAAGGTCTTCAAGGATCCGGACGGTCGCGGGCCCTATGGAATCGCGGCGACGCCGACCGGCGAAATCTATTACGTATCGCTCGCCGGCAACCATCTCGCCCGGGTCGACCGTGCCACGGGCGCCGCGACGATCGTCGAGCCGCCGACCGCGGGCCAGGGCGCCCGCCGGGTGTGGGCCGACAGCAAGGGCGATTTGTGGATCTCCGAATGGGCGAGCGGCCAATTGAGCCGCTACTCGCCCGCGACCGGCGAATGGAAGAGCTGGATGCCGCCGGGCGACAAGCCGAAAACCTATGCCGTCTATGTCGACGACAAGGACGTGGTCTGGATCACCCAATGGGGCGCGAACGCCACCATGTCCTTCGATCCGAAAACCGAGCGCTGGACCTCCTATCCGGGCAGCGCCGAGGGCGCGAACGTGCGCCAGATATTGGGGCGGCCGGGCGAGATCTTCCTTCCGGAATCGGGGCTCGACCGGCTGATGGTCGTCTATACCGCCGGGGGAAAATGAACCCTCGCGGGCTCAAGGCGGGCCTGTTCCTTCTCGCTTCCGCTTTAGCCGCGGGCGGCGCCCTTGCCGCGGGCGCGGGCGAGGCGGAGCAGGCGCGGCGCGGCGAGCGCGCCTACCAGAAATGCTATGCCTGCCATGCGCTGGAGCCGGGCAAGCCGCTTTCGGGGCCGAGCCTCCACCGGATCGTCGGCCGGCGAATCGCCGCCGAGCGCGGGTTCGACTATTCGCCCGCCTTGCGGCTGCTCGCGCGAAGGAAGGGGCGCTGGGACCCGCCGCTTCTCGATCGCTTCATCGCCGATCCCGAGGCCGTCGCTCCGCGGACCAGCATGAGCTTCCACGGGATCCGGGACCCGCGCGAACGGGCCGACCTGATCCATTATCTCCGCCGCTCCCGCCGGCGCTGAGGCTTCCTCTCTCTGCTGTCGCTCGAGCTCGGAATTGAGCTCGCCGCCCATCAGCAGGATGTAGGCCGAGAGATAGAGCCAGGTGAGGAAGACGATGACTCCGCCCAGGGAGCCGTAGGTTGCGTTGTAGTTGCCGAAGCGGGTGACGTAGAGGCCGAACAGGAAGCTGGCCGCGACCCAGAGCAGGGTCGTCAGCGCCGAGCCGGGCGTGATCCAGCGCCAGGGCGCGTCGGGCCGGTTGGGGCCGTAGCGATAGACCAGGGCGACCCCGAAGCTGACCAGGATCGCGAGCAGGCTCCAGAGCAGGAACTGGACGATCCGGTGGGCGAAGGGGCCCGATTGGGGGAGGAGGCCTTCGATCGCCGCGCTCGCCGAGACCGCGCCGATTCCGGCGAACAGGACGGCCATGGCGCCGACCGTCATGACGAGCGAGAGCAGGGTCGTCCGGATGAAGCTCCTCTTCTCCTTCACCTCGTAGGCGATGTTGAGCGCGGTCACGACCGCGCCCGACCCCTTGCTGGCCCCGTAGATGGCGACCAGGATCGCGGCGAGCAGGGCGAAGCCGGTGGCGCCCTTGGGAGTCTCGGTCATCGCCCGCAGTTGCTCGCCGATCAGCGAGGCGGCGTCGCGGGGCAGGGTCTCGGCGAGCGTCGCGATGTGACGCGCAACGTCGGCGGGATCGGCGGCGAGGCCGTAGATCAGGACGATGGCGGCAAGCAAAGGCACGAAGGCGAGGAAGGCGTAAAAGGCGACTCCGGCCGCGATCAGCCCGACATTGTCGTCGCCGGCTTCCCTCCAGGTGTGGACGAGGATCTGGCGCCAATCGCGGAGGGCGGGCCAGCTTACGGGCTTGATCGCCATGGGCGGGCTAACAGCGGGGGGACGCGGAGGTTCCTCCTGTTCCATCGACCGACACAAACATTGTTGTTCCCCGGCGAAGGCCGAGGTCAAGTACTCCCCACTGGACCCCTGTATAGTGGCTGGTGCGGACGATAGGTTCGTCTGAGGAGGCCGTGCATTCGGGGCTGCCCGAGCGTTTCGCGCGCGTGCTCAAAAGCTATGTCGTCAACGCCGACCATGTCGTTTCCGTCGCGCCGAGGGCGGGCGGCGGGCGGGCGCTGGCCATGTCGGACGGATCGGAGGTGCCGGTCGGACGCGCCTATCGGGAGGCGGTGGACAAGGCGCTGGCTTGAGCGCCGGACCCGGGCACGGAACAGCTATGGCGTCTCCGCATTCGCCGGCGGGGAAAGAGGATCAGATGACCGGCGGGGCGCCGAGAATGTCGACCGGCGGGCCGTCGAGGAGGCCCAGCGGAGCCGAGTCGGGGCCGAAGACGCCTTCGAGGCCCTTCATGGCGTGGATTCCGGGGGCACCGAGCAGCCCGGCGACCGCCAAGCCCAGAGTCTCGCCATGGACGTCGCCCGAATCGATAGGCTTGGCGAAATAATTATAGCTCTTGATGGGGCCGAACAGCAGCTCGCCGGTCGGCTCCGAGTCGTCCTGATTGGGCAGGACGAAGTTGTGTGCCTCGCCGGCATCCGACTTCGCCGCGGAGAAATCGGCCGGGCCTTCGTCGAAGGAGGGGATCTCGTCGCCGCCGAGATGACGGCCGAAGATCGAGCGGACGGCGGGCATTTCGGAGAACGAGTCCAGGAACTGGAATCGCGATTCGAACCAACGGATGACGTTCATTACGTCCCGTTCCTCGCCCAGCCAGAAACGACCCTGCGCCATCACTCTACCCCACAGCCAGAAAACTGATTCCCCAATGCCACCGCCCTTAGCATAAGTTTCGGCCGGGACAAACGGCTAAACAGCTGAAAAGGCTTTCCTTCCCATTAAGGCACGCTCCGCGAAGCGCATTTTTCAGACCATCGCGCGCGGATTCGCGAAGACCCTGCCGACCTCCGGCTCGAAGCTTTCCAGCGAATCGACCGGGAACTCCGGATCGAAGGCGGGCCCGTCCCAATCGTCGACCAGCTTCTCGGCGAAGGCGAACCAGGGCTCGCTTCGAAAGCGCTCGCGGCCTTCGGGATCCTTTCCGAGATGCTCGAAATAATAGCGGCCCTGGAATTCCTGGTGCCAGTAGACGGCGTGATAAATGTCTTCCGACACATAGGGCTTGAGCATCTCGGCCGCGATCGGGCCGTGATTCGGGATGGAGAAGAGCTTGCCGAGATCGTGGCAGAGGGCGGCGACGACTTCCTGGTCGCTCGCGCCGTCCCGGCGGGCAAGGGTCCCGGCCATCAGACTATGGGTAAGCTGGTTGGCGGCGAAGCCGACCTCTATCGCCTCGAGCCGCTTCAGGCTTTCCATGATCTGCAGAGCGGCCGTGCTCTGCTGATGCTTGTAATGCTCGGCGGCGATATGTGCCCAGTCCTCCGCCTTGCCCTCTTTCATGCTGGTGAACATCGCCGTCTCTCCTCGGGCGCGGAATTTACGCCGCGGACAGCCCTTCCGCAACCGGCGGGAGCCAGCTAGGAATCGGGAGCCAGGGGCGGGGGCCGATCCGGAGCGCGAATGAACCCAAGGCACGAACCCGACCGCGAAGGGCTGGCTTTCCTTGCCGACGGCGGCAAGATGGGCGCGCTGTTCCGCGCACACGATTGGTCCTCCAACCCTCTCGGCCCGCCCGAAAGCTGGCCGCAGGCGCTGAAGACCGCCGTCGACATCATGCTCAGCTCCAAATTCCCCATGTTCGCGGCCTGGGGACCGGAGCTGATCTTCCTCTACAACGATTCCTACATCGACGTGCTTGGCGCCAAGCATCCGGCGCTCGGCAAGCCGTTCGAGGAGATCTGGCACGAGATCTGGGACGAGGTCGGGCCGCTCGCGGAGCGGGCGATCGCCGGCGAGGCCACCTATCACGAGCGCTTTCCGCTGCTGATGAACCGCAAGGGCTATGACGAGCAGACCTGGTTCACCTTCTCCTACAGCCCGCTTCGCGGCGACGACGGCGCGATCGAGGGCATGTTCTGCGCCTGCGTCGAGATCAGCGACATCGTGCGGGCCGAGCTTGCGGTGCGCGAAAGCGAGGAGAGGTTCCGATTGATCGCCGATTCGGCGCCGGTGCCGATGTGGGTGACCAAGCTCGACCGCAAGCGAAGCTTCGTGAACCGGGCCTATGTCGACTTCTTCGGAGTCAGCTATGAGGATTGCGTCGATTTCGACTGGCGGACGATCATCCATCCCGAAGACCGCGACCGGATCGTCGCCGAATCCGCCGCCGGCGAGGCGGCGCTGAAGCAGTTCGTGCTCGAGGGCCGCTACCGGCGGGCGGACGGCGAATGGCGCTGGATGCGCTCGGAATCGCAGCCGCGCCTCGGCCCCGGAGGCGAGCATATCGGCTTCATCGGGGTCGCCCACGACGTGACCGAGGCGCGCGAGGGCGCGGCCGCACTGCGCCGAATGAACGAGACATTGGAAAAGAGGGTGGCGGAGCGGACCGCCGATCTCACCGCCGCGCTCGACCGGCTCCAGGCCGAGGTGGGCGAGAGGCTTCGCGCCGAGGAGGCCCTGCGCCAGGCCCAGAAGATGGAGGCCGTGGGCCGGCTGACCGGCGGGATCGCCCACGACTTCAACAATCTTCTCACCCCGATCATGGGCGGGCTCGAGATCATCGCCGCGGCCGAGTCGGACCCCAGGCTGAGGCGGCTCGCCGAGGCCGCGCTCGATTCGAGCCGGCGCGGCGCCAAGCTGACGGGCCAATTGCTCGCTTTCTCGAGGCTTCAGCGAATCGAGATGGCGCCGGTCGCCGTCAACGAGGTAATCGAGCGGATGCACAGCCTGCTCCGTCACACGATCGGGCATTCGGTTCGGATCGAGACGAGGCTCGATCCACAGGCGGGCCATGGCTGCTCCGACCCCAACCAGCTCGAGAATGCGATCCTCAACCTCGCCATCAACGCCCGCGACGCGATGCCGGATGGGGGCATCCTGACCATCTCGACCGGACGCGAGACCGTGGAGCGGGGCCCCGATCCGGCGCCGGGCGAATATGTGCGGGTGAGCGTGACCGACAGCGGCCACGGGATGAAGCCCGAGGTCGCGGCACGCGCGATCGAGCCCTTCTTCTCGACCAAGCCGATCGGCAGCGGAACCGGCCTCGGGCTCGCCCAGGTCTACGGGATCGCCCGCCAGTCGGGCGGGACGATCAGGCTCGAGACGGAGGAAGGGCGCGGGACGAGCGTCCATCTTCTGCTTCCGGCAACGGCTCCGCCCTCGCCGGCCGAGCCGGGCGAGAGCGCGGACCGGCCGGCGCCGGCCCATGCGCCGGGAGCGGCCCGGATCCTGGTGATCGACGACGATGACGACGTCCGCCTGTTCCTGGCCGGATCGCTGGAATCGCTCGGCCATGAGGTGATCTCCGCGGCGTCCGGCGAGGAAGGTCTCGGCCGAATCCTCGCCGACGGGCCCGATCTGGCGCTGATCGACTATGCAATGCCCGGGATGACCGGCGCGGACGTGGCCCGCGCCGCCCGCGCCCGGCGGCCGGACCTGCCGATCGTCTTCGTCACCGGATATGCCGAAAGCGACCAGCTCGAGGATGCGCTCGGGCCGGACGTTCCGGTGCTCCGAAAGCCTTTCACGATGGCCGACCTGACCAGTGCGCTTGAAGCCAATCTGCCCGTAAAGGCGCGCGCGAAAACGGGCGTTCCGACCTCTTGAACCGCGGCTAGCCTTTCCTAGATTCTGCACCGTCGGGCGATCATTTTGCGGTGTCCGGCCTGTATCCGCGAGGGGCGTTCGCTCTTTGCCGACCCCTCATCGTTCATGTTGCTCACAGGAGGACATAGATCATGAGAAGCAGCTTCGATTTTTCGCCCTATCGGCGTTCCACCGTCGGATTCGACCGGCTGTTCGACTTTCTCGAGAATAACGGCCGGGCCGAGCCGTCCGACAATTACCCGCCCTACGACATCGAGAAGCTGAGCGACGACAGCTACCGGATCACCCTGGCGGTGGCCGGCTTCAGCTCGAACGACATCGACATCACCGCCCGGCAGAACATGCTGGTGGTGACCGGGCGCAAGGCCGAGAACCGCAACAAGGACGGCAATTATCTCCACATGGGGATCGCCACCCGCGCCTTCGAGCGCCGTTTCGAGCTGGCCGATTTCGTCCGGGTCGAGCGGGCCGACATGAAGGACGGCCTGCTCTCGATCGAGCTGATCCGCGAGATACCGGAGGCGATGAAGCCGCGCAAGGTCGACATCAATGCCGGCGAGAAGCGGACGATCGAGGGCCGCGACGAGAACAGGACCGACGGCGCGGCCGTGGAAAACAGGCAGGAGGAAGAGGCGAACGCCGCCTGACGCCTTCCGCTTTTCCGAAGATTGGAGCGGCAAGCGCGATTTCGGAATCACGCTCGCCGCTCCAGCTTCCTGTTGACGCATCGTTTAGCGGAAAACCGGTTCCCACTTTTCCGCACGATGCTTCTATCCGGCGCCGGCCGTGAACCGGCGCCGGAACTGTTTCGGCTCCATCCGCTTTAGCATGAAGACGATATGCTTCACGCCGATCCCCTTGCCGTCGATTCGCCGATGGAGCTCCTGCTCAGGCTCGGGCTTGCCGCCTTCCTTGGTCTGCTGCTCGGGCTCGACCGCGAGATAAAGGGTTACGACGCGGGCATTCGAACCCACGCCCTCGTTGCCCTGAGCTCGGCGATGATCATGATCTCGTCGCTGCTGCTGTTCGCGGAGCTGAGGACCGAAGGCCATTCGCCCGACCCGTTGCGCGCGGTTCAGGGCCTGAGCCAGGCGATCGGCTTCATCGCCGCCGGGATCATCTTCGTCCATGGCGGCGCGGTTCGGAACATGACGACGGCGGCCAACATCTGGGTTGCCTCGGCGATCGGCATAGCCTGCGGTGCCGGCCAATATGCGCTTGTGCTGGTCGGGGCCGCGCTCACCGTTCTGCTCGTCTCCTCGATCAAATTGTTCGAACGCTGGCTGCCGAGCGAGAAGAAGGACGCCGATCGGGATTGAGCGCAAGCCGGCGGCGATATTCGTCGTTTAGGCGCGCTTAAGCCAATCGGTTCAGCCTGCATTTAGACGCCCCGGCACAGGCTCCGTACCAATGGCTGGCAAATCTCCTTTCGGACCTGTAATGGCCGCGCTTCGCCGCGGTCGTGGGGGATCGCGGCGGAACCGCCGGCAAGTCAGAGGCTGCGAGTTTTCGCGATGAAGACGCTTTTGAAAAAGCTCGACAATCCCTTCATCCTCGCGGCGGAAGGCTTCATCGCGGGCGCGATCCTGTTCGTCGCGGTCAATGCCGACTCGCTCGAAGCGCGGATCAATCCGCCGGCTTCCCAGGCGCAGGCCTCCGCCCAACGCTGACCGCTTGAACCTGCTGCTCCGCAAGTTATAGCGGGGCCATGGTTCGCTTTTCGTTCTGCGGTCACGATCTGATGGCCCTGCCCCAGGGCGCCCTGTTCTGGCCGGCACGGAGCGCCTTGCTGGCCGCCGATCTGCACCTCGAGAAAGCTAGCTGGTTCGCCCGGCTCGGCCAGATGCTTCCCCCCTACGATTCGCAGGCGACCCTGTCCGATCTCGCCGCGATCGTCGCCGCGACCGGCGCCCGGGAGATATGGTGCCTTGGCGACAGCTTCCACGACAGGAACGGCTGCGACCGGCTGCCCGCCCGGGCCCGCGAGCTTCTCACCGGGCTGACGAGCTCGATCCGCTGGACCTGGATCACGGGCAATCACGATCCGGGCTTCGCCGACCATTGCGGGGGCGAGATCGTCGAGGAAGCCGAGGTGGACGGGCTCCTGCTCCGCCACGAGGCCGATCCCGCCGAGACCCGGCCCGAGCTTTCCGGCCATTTCCATCCCAAGCTCAGAATCCAGCATCGCGGCCGGCAGGTGTCGCGGCGCTGCTTCGTCGCGACCGAGCGCAAGCTGATCCTTCCCGCCTTCGGCGCGCTGACCGGCGGCCTCGACGCGACGCATCCCGAGATCGTCCGCGCGGTGGGCGGCAAGGCCGAGGCTTTGGTGCCGGTGGCGGACCGGATGCTGCGGTTTCCATTGGCGGCTTAAACCTGACGTCATTGCGAGGAGCGAAGCGACGAAGCAATCCAGCTACGGACGCTTGAGCCGCTGGATTGCTTCCCCCGGATCAAGTCCGGGGTCGCAATGACGGACTGGGGAGGACTCTTCCTGCCTACCGCCCCGGCACGAACTTCAGAGCGACTCCGTTGATGCACCAGCGCTTGCCCGCCGGCGGCGGGCCGTCGTCGAAGACATGGCCGAGATGGCCGCCGCAGCGGCGGCAATGGACCTCGATCCGGCGCATCCCGAACATGTCGTCGCGTCTCGTGCCGACCGCATTGGAGAGCGCGCGGGTGAAGCTCGGCCAGCCGGTGCCGCTGTCATATTTGTCGCGCGAGGCGAAGACCGGCAGCGCGCAGCCCGCGCAGAGGAAATTGCCGGGCCGTTTCTCATGGTCGAGGGGGCTGGACCCGGCCCGCTCGGTCGCGGCCTGGCGGAGCACGCGATACTGGGCGGGAGTCAGCCGGCGGCGCCATTCGGAATCGGCGTAAGCGACCTGGAAGCGGCCGGGCGCGGGCCCGGCCGAGGCCCGGCCCGGCATGAAAGCCGACACGGCGAAGGAACATGCCGCCGTGCCGATCATCTCGCGCCTGTTCATCCGCATATCCTGCCTCGCCTCTTCGATCCGAACGCCTTTCGCCGCCCCGCGCCCCGAGGTTACAATATTGCCCGGATCAGCCCGCGCGCCGAATTGCCGATCAGGAAGCCCGAGGCGAGATCGTCCGGGCGGAGATCCTCCTCGACCGCCTTGCCTTCGTCGATCAGCTTCGAGCGCAATATGCCGGGAAGGAGCCCGCGCGACAGCGGCGGAGTCAGCAGCTTGCCGCGATGCTCGACGAACAGGCTCGTGAAGCTGCCCTCGGTCAGGAAGCCGAGCTCGTCGGTGAACAAGGTCTCGAACGCGTCCGGCGCTCGCGCATCGTCGTAGAATGCCCGGTCGCTCGTCTTGTGGCGAAGCCTGAAATCGCCGTCGTCGACGCTTCGGGGCATGATCGCGACCCGGACCGGCGCGGACGGAGGCTCGGGCAAGGGCCGGCTCTCGATCGCCATGGCGCCGGTTCGCGACAGGAGAAGACGCATCCTGCAGACCTGCTTCACCCGGAAGGTGGCGCTCTGAAGCTCATTCCGGGCGTGGTGCCGGTCGAATTCGAAATCGAGCGCCTCGGCGCTTGCCTTCATCCGGGCGAGATGGCGTTCGAGTTCGAAGAAGCCCTCGCTCGGATCGAAGCGCATCGTCTCGACGAGATCGAAGCGCCGCCTGGTCTCGACGAAGCGGCCCTTGGCGAGGCATTCGCGCCACTCCGACCCGGGCTCGCTGTCGGCGACGATCCCCGAGCCCAAGCCGATCCGCGCCACCGGCTCGCCGCTTCGAATCACCAGGGTGCGGATCGCGACGTTGAGGGCGGCGCCGCCGTCGGGCGCGATTCGGCCGATCGAGCCGGTATAGAGGCCGCGCGGCGCCTGCTCTATCTGGTCGATGATCTCCATCGCCCTGATCTTGGGCGCTCCGGTGACCGAGCCGCAGGGAAAGATCGCCTCGAGGACATCGACCGGCCCGATCCCCTCCTCGATCTCGGCGGTCACGGTCGACGTCATCTGGTGGACGGTCGGATAGGTTTCGATCGCGAACAGCTCCGGAACCTTGACGCTTCCGGCCTTCGATACGCGCGAGAGATCGTTCCGGAGCAGGTCGACGATCATCAGATTCTCGGCGCGCTGCTTGGGATCCTCGGCGAGGGTTCTGACCGCTTCTCCATCGGCTCGGCCATTCGCCTCGCGGGCCGCGGTGCCCTTCATCGGGCGCGCCGTGATCCGCCCGCCCTCCAGGGTGAAGAAGAGCTCCGGCGAGAAGGAGAGAAGCCAATGGCTGCCGGTGAAGATCAGGGCCGAATGGCCGGCCCGCGCCCGCCGGCGGATCGCTGCATAGAGTCCGGCCGGGCTGCCCGCGGTGCGGACCTCGGCGGGGAAGGTGATGTTGGCCTGATAGATGTCGCCGGCCTCGATATGGTCCAGGGCGGCTTCGACCATCTCTTCATGGCGGGCCCGGTCGATCAGGGGCCTGGGCGCTCCGGCCCAGGCGCCGTCCGGATCGGGCAGGAGAGCGGCGGCGTCGACCGGCTCGACATGGTCGAACAGGCCGAACCAGAGCAGGGGCGGATCCTCGTCGGACGGGCGGCGGCACAAAGGCGCCAGCTTCGGCTCGAGGGCGTGCCCTGCTTCATAGGCGATGAATCCGGCGGCCTGGCGGCCGGCTCCGCGGATCAGATCGAGGCAGGTCGCGATCTCCCCGGGCTCGCGGGTCTCGACGATCTGGGACGGGCCGGCGTGGAGGAAGGATTGGCCGCCGTCGCGGGCATCGTCGAGCAGGACGAACGGCGCCGGCTTGCCGGCCCCGGCTTGCCAGATGCGCGCCGGTAGCCCATCTGCCCATGCATCAGGAGAATCTTGCTTGGTCACCAGCGTCTTCGACCTTTTCAAGATCGGGGTCGGTCCATCTTCCTCCCACACGATGGGCCCGATGACCGCCGCCTGCCGCTTTGTCGAGACGCTGTCCGAAAAAGCGCTGCTCGACGCGACGGCACGAGTCCAGGTCGACCTCTACGGCTCGCTTGCGCTGACCGGCAAGGGCCACGCGACCGACCGGGCGATCCTGATCGGCCTTTCCGGGCAACGTCCGGACGGAATCGACCCCGACGAGGCCGACGCGATCGTCGCGCGGATCCGGGAATCCGGGCGGCTCCTGCTCGGCGGCACGCGGGACATCGTCTTCGACGAATCGGCCGATCTCAGATTCCTTCAGCGCGAGCGGCTTCCGCATCATTCGAACGGCATGCGCTTCAGCGCCTATGACGAAGGCGGGTCGAGCCTCGACTCCCATGTCTATTATTCGGTGGGCGGAGGCGCGATCGTCGACGAGGCCGCAATCGCCCGAAACGCGCCGCCCGAGGGCGCCTGGGACATTCCCTACAATTATCACAGCGCGGACCAGCTGCTCGCCATCGCCGAGCGCGAGGATCTGACGATCGCCGACATCGCCCGCGCCAACGAGCAAGCGGGCTATTCCGACGCGGAGATAGACGAAAGGCTGGACGCGATCGTCCGCGCCATGTCGGGCTGCATCGACCGGGGCATGAAGGCGGACGGGATCCTGCCCGGCGGACTCAAGGTGAAGAGGCGGGCGCCGGCCCTTCACCGGCTCCTGATCGAGAAGGCCGAGCGCACCCTGTCCGATCCGCTGACCGTGCTCGACTGGGTCAATCTGTGGGCGCTCGCGGTCAACGAGGAGAATGCGGCCGGCGGGCGGGTCGTCACCGCGCCGACCAACGGCGCCGCCGGGATCGTCCCAGCGATCCTGCGTTATTATCAGCGCTTCACGCCGAACGCATCGGCCGAGGGGGTGCGAATCTTCCTTCTCACCGCAGCGGCGATCGGCTCCCTGTTCAAGGAGAATGCGTCCATCTCCGGCGCCGAGGTCGGCTGCCAGGGCGAGGTTGGGGTCGCCTGCTCGATGGCGGCGGCCGGGCTGACCGCGGCGCTCGGCGGGACTCCCTCGCAGATCGAGAATGCCGCCGAGATCGGCATGGAGCATAATCTCGGCCTGACCTGCGACCCGGTCGGGGGCCTCGTTCAGGTGCCCTGCATCGAGCGCAACGCGGTCGGCGCGGTCAAGGCGATCGAGGCTTCGCGCCTCGCCCTCGTCGGCGACGGCACCCACCGGGTCAGCCTCGACCAGGTGATCGAGACGATGCGCAAGACGGGCCTGGACATGAACGAGCGCTACAAGGAGACCTCACTCGGCGGCCTCGCGGTGAACGTCGTGGAGTGTTGAGGACCCGGCCTAATCAGCCGCTTGCCGGGGCGGCGACCGCCGCCTAGCTTTCGGCGAAATTCCATCCAGGGGACCATTATGCGCCTTCGCTTCGCCTTGCTCGCCGCCGCCATTCTGTCCGCCTCCCCCGCCCTTGCCGCAGAGGTCGAGAAACCGGCGGCTCTGGTCGCCGACGGAATCCCTGCCGTGCCGAGCGAGCTGGCCGACAGGACCAGGCCCTACATGGAGTTCCGGACCGCCGCGCTTCAAGGCTGGAATCCGCGCACCCGCGGAATCGCGATCACGACCCGCTTCGGCAACGTGTCCCAGGTCCATGAGGTCGCCGTGCCGATGGGCATGCGGCGCCAGATCAGCTTCGACGCCGACACGATCGCGGGCGCGAGCTATGCGCGCGGCAAGGGCGATGTGCTCGTCGTCCAGAAGGACGTGGGCGGAAGCGAGTTCTGGCAGCTCTACCGACTCGAGAATGGCCGGCTCCATCTGCTGACCGACGGCAAGAGCCGCAACAGCATGAACGCCTGGACCCATGACGGTCGCCTGCTCGCCTATACCTCGACCCGGCGAAACGGCACCGACAACGACATCTATCTGGTGGATCCGCGCGACCCATCCAGCAACCGGATGCTCGCCCAGGTCGAGGGCGGCGGATGGGGCCTTCTCGACTTCGCGCCCGATGGAAAGAGCGCGGTCGTCGCCAACTACATCTCGGTCAACAAGACCGATCTCTATTCGATCGAAATGGCCAGCGGCCGGATGTCCCCGATCGGCGATCATTCGAAGAAGACGAGCTACGGCAATGCCCAATTCGCCCCCGACGGGACATTGTGGGTGACCTCCGACGAAGGCTCGGACTTCCTTCGTCTCGGAACGCTCGAGCCGGCCACCGGCCGCTTCAGCCCCGTCGGCAACGAGCCGCGCTGGGACGTCGATTCCTTCGACATTTCCGACGACGGCCGATTCATCGCCTATGTGATGAACGAGGCCGGCACCAACCGCCTGAAGCTGCTCGACATGGGCTCGCGAAAGGCCCGGACGGTGACCGGCCTGCCGGTCGGAGTCGCCGGCGGAGTCGAGGTCGCGCCCTGGGGCGATATCGCGATCGCCATGTCGAGCGCGCGCGGCGCCTCGGACGTCTATTCGGTGAATCCCTCCACGCTCGCGGTCACCCGCTGGACCGAAAGCGAGACCGGAGGCCTCGATCCGCAGGCCAATATCGTGCCGGAGCTGATCGAGACGGCGAGCTTCGACGGGGAGAAGGTCTCAGGCTTCCTCTACCGGCCCGATCCGGCCAGATTTCCCGGCCGCCGGCCGCTCATCGTCAATATCCACGGCGGGCCCGAAGGCCAGTCGCAGCCCGGCTTCCTGGGGCGCAACAATTATTATCTGAACGAGCTCGGGGTCGCGATCTTCTTTCCCAACGTCCGCGGCTCGACCGGTTTCGGCAAGCGCTTCGTCGCGCTCGACAACGGCCCGGCGCTTCGCGAGAACAGCGTCAGGGACATCGGCGCCTTCCTCGATCTGCTGGTGAAAGACCGGTCGGTCGACCCAGCCCGGATCGGAGTGACCGGCGGAAGCTATGGCGGCTATATGTGCTACGCCGCAGCGATCCGTTACGGCGCCCGGCTTCGCGGAGCGAACTGCGTCGTCGCGATCTCGAACTTCGTCACCTTCCTCGAAAACACCCAATCCTACCGCCGCGACCTGAGGCGGGTCGAATATGGCGACGAGCGCGATCCGGCCCAGCGCGCCGCTCTGCTCGCCATCTCGCCCATGACCCGGGTGAACGAGCTTCGGATTCCGCTGATGGTGACGACGGGCGGCAACGACCCGCGCGTGCCGGCTTCCGAGGCCGACCAGATCGTCCGCGCCGTCCGAGCCAAGGGCGGCACGGCCTGGCATCTGCTCGGCCAGGACGAGGGCCACGGCTTCGCCAAGAAGGCCAACCAGGATTACGCCTTCTGGACCAGCCTGATGTTCTGGCAGCAGAATTTGCTCGGCGACGCGGCGGCCCCCGTGGCGGGCGGGAACTGACGAATTTGAATCTGTGTCCCGGCGGAGTCGAAGACGGGCGTAGCCCAACGCCGGGACGCACTCCCCTCCGTTCGCGCCGCTGGACCCGGGCCTCCGCCGGGGAGCGATGAATTTGCACCCGAGCAGAACCAACCTTAGCGCGGGGGCAGATCGGCAAGCTTGAGAAACTCGGGCGGGACCGAGTTGGTCAGCCACACCCGGTTGGCGCTCAGGAAGAAGAGGTGGCCGTCGGCGTGCATCGCCCCGCTGTCGACGGCCAGGACGATCGTCTCGCCCGCGCGGCGCGCGCCGACGATCGTCGCCGTCTCCTGATCCTCGCTGAGATGGACGTGGTGGCGCTTTCCCCTGACCAGGCCCGAAGCGAGGATCGAAGCGAGGAAACGACGCGTCGTGCCATGATAGAGCAAAGGCGGCGGCTCCGTCGGCCGAAGACCGAGGTCGACACCGATGCTGTGGCCCTGGCTTGCCCGGATCCGGGTGCCGCTCCCGTCGAAGGCGTAGCGTTTCTTGTCGTTGGTGCGGACCAGTTCGCCCAGATCTTCGCGACCGAAGGCGCCGAACCTGGCGCGGACTGCCGCGAGCACGGCGTCGACCGGCGCCCAGCCTTCGGGATCGAGGCTCAGGCCGCCTGCCTCCGGCTTGTGGCGCAGGATCAGGGCCAGGAACTTGCTGACCTGCTTCAGCGGCGCACCCGATTCATCTTCGCCGCCAGCCATTCCTCGACGTTGCGATAGGCCGACTTGCCTCGGGGCGGATCGTCGCCGAGGCCGGTCGCGAAATAGGCGATCCCGATTCCGCGCTCGCGGTCGACCCACAGGCCGGAGCGAAGACCGTAGGCGTCGCCGGCATGGCCGATCAGCGGGCGGCCGTCGCCGAACGGGTCGTCGCCCGGCCGGCATTGGCCGAGGATCTGGATGGCGAGGCCGTAGCCGCAATAGAAATTGCCCTCGGTGTCGCCGTTGGCGCCGTCGAAGCGCCAGGCGGTCCGGCTCATCTCGTTCATGCTCGCTTCCGAGAGGAATCGAACGCCCTCGTCGGTTCGGCCACTGCCGAGCAGGAGCCGGCCGGTCCGGACCAGGTCGCGGACCGAGATCCGAAGTCCGCCCTGGGGCGAGAAGAGCGCGCCGTTGCTGGCGAGACGGTAGGATTCCAGCTCGCAGCTTCCGTCGGCGGCGGGGACGGCCGGGCAGTCGGGGCGCTTGCCCTTGAGATCGTCGCGAAGCACCGAGCCGTCGGGCGCGTAGAGCACGACCGCTCGGCCGAGGCGCGATTCGGCGCAGGTCGTCCAGTTGAAGCAGGCGTCCATCCCGAGCGGCTTCAGGACCAGCCGGTCCATCAGCCGATCGAACCTTTCGTGCGACGCCGCCTCCATCACCGAGGCGATGACCGGGAAGTTGAGGTTCGAGTAGCGGAAGAAGGTGCCGGGCGCGTGCTCGGAATCGAAAGCCAAAGGCGGAAGGATCGCCTGCTGGAGTGTGGTCCCGCTCGGGATCGCATAATTGATCCCGTCGCGAAGGCTCGATCGGTGCGAGAGAAGCAAGCGGAGCGTGATCGGCTTGTCCGGGAAGGCCGGATTGCGAAGCCGCCAGCCGAGCCAGTCCGAAACGTCGCGGTCGAGATCGAGCCTGCCGGATTCCACCATCCGCATCACGCCCAAGGCGACGTGAAGCTTGGTGATCGAGGCGATCCGGACCGGATCGTCGATGGTGAGCGGCCGGCCGCCGGCGCGGTCGGCGAGGCCGAAGGCGCCGCTTGCAACGATCCCGCGGGAATCGAAACTGGCCCAGGCATGGTTGGCGGCGGGCGCAGGCGGCGGATCGGGCCGCGGCGGAGCGGGCGTAGCGCATGCGGCGAGCGAGAGGCACCAGGCCAGGATCGTCGCTCGTCTCGCCATCTCGCCCCCCTTGCAGTCCGACTCATACCTTCACGGCGCGTGCGGCGAATGCAAGCCGCCGGTTGACGCCTTACCGCCCTCGCGCCACCAGAGCCTCGCCCGCCCGGAAGGACGAAATGATGAAGCCCTTGTCCCTGCTCCTCCCCTTCGCCCTGCTGGCCGCCGTGACCGCCTCGGCCGCCCAGCCGTCGCGGACGGCCCGCGCCTGGGCTCCGGCGCAGGTCCAGGAGCTTCTTGCCAAGACCCAGACGACCCGGCTGTCGCCCGATCTGTCGCATCTGACACCGGGCGAGAGGATTGCGGTCGGCAAGCTTCTCGAGGTCGGCGCCATCTTCCAGGACGTGTACGAAGCGCAGCGTCACAGGGATGCGCTCGCGACCCGAGCCGCCCTCGCCCGCCGGACCGACCCGGCAGGACGGAGCCTCCACACCCTCTACCGGCTGTTCCAGGGGCCGGTCGCCACGACCCTCGACAATCGCCGCGAGCCGTTCGTCGCCGTTCCCGAGGCGCCCCCGGGCAAGAACGTCTATCCCTGGGACCTGACCAAGGCCGAGCGGGAATCTTACCTTGCCGCCCATCCGGCCGATCGGGCCTCGCTGACCGCAATTCGCTCTATCGTGCGACGGGCCGACGCGGCGAGCCTTCGCCGCGACCTGGCCAGGCTTCGCCAATATCCGGTGCTCGACACGCTTCATCCCGGACTCCGGACGAGGCTCGAGGGCCTGGCCAGGCGGCCGAGCCGGGCGACGCTCTACGGCCTGCCTTATTCGGTCGCCTTCGCCGACGAGATGATCCGATCGCACAAATTGCTCAACGAGGCGGCCGACGCGGCAGAGGCGAGCGACTGGGAGTTCGCCAAATATCTGCGCAACCGGGCCCGCGACCTCCTGTCGGACGATTACGAATCCGGAGACGCCGCGTGGATCACCGGCCGCTTCAGGCATCTCAACGCCCAGATCGGCGCCTATGAAAGCTATGACGACGAATTGCTGGGAACACGCGCCTTCTACAGCCTGAGCCTGCTCGCCGCGCGCACCGCCGAGGGCGCCGCCCTGCGCGAGGCGATGAAGGGCATGCAGGCGCTCGAGGACATGCTTCCCTACGAGCGCCACAAAAAGGTGGTCGAGGACATACCGGTCGGAGTCTATGACGTGATCGCCGATTTCGGCCAGGCGCGCGGCGGCAATACGGCGACCAACCTTCCCAACGAGGCCTATCTCGCCAAGAGATACGGGAGCATCATCCTTTTGCGCGCCAACATCATGCGCAACCCGGAGATCTTCCAGGGGAGCGGCGACGTCTGGCGGGCGGCAGTGGCGCCGCAGTTCGCCGACGATCTCGGCCCCGACGGCAATTTCTACCGGACCCTGTGGCACGAGGTCGGACATTATCTCGGGCCCGATCTCACCGCCGAAGGGCGCGTGCTCGACGCGATCGGGGCCGACGCAAATCTGCTCGAGGAGATGAAGGCCGATCTCGTCTCGCTCTTCCTCGCCCGCGAGCTTCGCCGCCGCGACTATTACAATCCGGTCCAGCTCAAGTCCGTCTATGCCAGCGGGATCCTGCGGACCCTTCAGAACAACCGTCCGAGGCGCGAGCAGCCCTACAACATGATGCAGCTGATGCAGTGGAACTGGTTCCTCGACCGGGGCGTGCTGCGCTTCGACCAGGCGAGCGGAAAGCTCGCCATCGACTATGACAAATATCCGGACGCGGTGCGCGATCTGCTCCGGCAGGTGATCGCTGTTCAGGAGAAAGGCGATCCAGCGGCCGCCGCCGCCTTCGTTTCGCGCTGGGGGAGCTGGGACGAGACTCTGCACGGGCGGGTCGCGGCCTCGATCCGCGCCCAGCAGCGCACCCGCTTCCGGCTTTTCGAATATGCAGCGCTTGGGCCGGCGGGCCAGTGACTCCGCTCTGACTCGGCTCGTCGATTAGAGCGACATTTTTTCGCGGCCGCTTTGACTATGCAGTCATGGGAAGAAAACAGAATGAGATTGAAGCTGTCGTCTGGGACAGCATCGACGCGGCGATCGCAAGCGCCTCGGCGACCGGGCGGGCGATATTGATCACCTGCAGGGACGGGCCGGTGGCGATCCTGCAGCCGCCCGATTACCGGGTCGAGGCGCTGCCCGCATCGAGTTGAGGCTCACGCCGCGCGCGGCGGCGGCGCCGGGGGCTCGCTTTCATGGATATGCCGGGGCGCGTTGACCTGCATCCACAGCATGGTTTCGGTCAGGGGCTCGTCAAATTCGATTCCGGCCTGCATGTCCCTGGCCCACACGATCGTGCCGAACACTTCAAGCGATCCGCGTTGGAGCAGGATGTCGGTTCCGACCGGCGGGATTCGAGGTCCTTCGATCATCGCTCCGCTGGTCGAGAGATCGCGCAGCTTGACGATCCGCTCGCTGAAGGTCGTGACCAGGCGGGCGATCAGGAGGACACGGTAGCGCGGGCTTCGCCGCTGCTGCTGCGCGCCGTCCGTAAATGCCAGCATCGTCCGGCTGCCCATCGGCATCCCCCTTCGAAGACGCCATCAATAAAGCGGTAACCCTAACGGCCCGTTAAGGACGTTGCGGCACCGCCTATTGCTCGAAGCGCAGATCCTCGAAGTGGAAATTGCCGGTCGAGCAGACGGTGGAAACGCTGCCGCCGGCGCCGATGGAGATCGGCGCATCCCCGCGCATCGATCCGATCTCCGCGCGCACCTGTCCCCCCGCGACCGCGAGCACGAAGGCAAGATCCTGGCTGAGGCCTATCCGGCCCAGCGTCTGAGTCTCCGTCTTGCCGTCCTTCGTCGTTTCAAGAACGACGTCGAGAGGCGCCTTCCGCGTCGGAGCAAGGATGCGCAGCGAGGCTCGAACGCTCTTGTCCGCGCTCTCAATCGTCAGGTTCGCACCGGGCGCCCAGCGCTTGTGCGTTGCAAGCTCGTTCGCGCTGATCCGGCCCGAGATTCGATAGTCGGGACCGGGCTGGACCTGCTTCAATTCCGAGAAGCGTCCGGCGCCGGTGTCGCAATCGTAGCTGAATGGCGCCGCCTGCGCAGGCCCTGCCAGCGCGGCGAACGACGCGATGGCAGCCAGCAGGCTCTTGAGATCTGGCACTGTCTTTCCCCCACTTATACCCAACCGACTGGTAATAGGCGGAAAGCCTCCCGACTAGCCTTGATCCGCCGCCAGCGCCTCGGCGATGAGGCGGCGGCTGTTGTCGATCCCGTAGAGGGCGAAGAAGCTGCCCATGCGCGGGCCCTGGCTGGTGCCGAGCAGTGTTTCGTAGAGCGTCCGGAACCAGTCGCGCAGCGGATCGAAGCCGGCCGCCTTGCCCACCTCGTAGACCTCGAACTGGATCTCCTCGGGGCCGGCGCCGGACGGCAGAGCGGCGAGCCGGGCATCGAGGTCGGCGAGCGCGGCCCGTTCCCGCTCGTCGGGCGCCCGGCGGCGCAGCGAGTCGGCGACGAAATCGCGGAAATAAGCGAGCGCATGCCCGATCAATGCGTCGAGCTCGGGATGGGTCTCGGGCGACGCCTCCGGCGCGTAGCGCTTCACGAAAGCCCAGAGCAGATCCTTGTCGTCGGTCGAGGCAACCCCGACCAGGTTGAGAAGGAGCGCGAAATTGAGCGGCATTCGCGAAGGCGGGACCGCTCCGGCGTGAACGTGGTGGACCGGATTGCCGAGCCTCTTGTCCCATTCCTGGTCCGGATAGGCGGCGAGGAATTGCTGATATTCGTCGACCGCTTTGGGAATGATCGAGAAGCCAAGCTGCTTGGCCTTACGCGGGTCGCGATAGATGTAGAAAGCGAGGCTCTCCCGCGGCGCGTAGGTCAGCCATTCGTCGATGGTGAGGCCGTTGCCTTTCGACTTCGAGATCTTCTCCCCATTCTCGTCGAGGAACATCTCATAGTGGAAGCCTTCGGGCGGCCGCCCGCCGAGGATCCGGGCGATCTTCGATCCGTGGGTGACCGAATCGATCAGATCCTTGCCCGACATCTCGTAATCGACCCCGAGCGCGACCCAGCGCATCGACCAGTCGACCTTCCACTGCAGCTTGGCGCCGCCGCCGAGGACAGACTGCTCGACCCGTTCGCCCGTCTCCGGCTCGACATAGGCGACCGTGCCGGTCTCCGGATCGACGACCTCGATCGGGACCTGGAGCACCTTGCCCGTCGCCCGACTGATCGGGAAGACCGGCGAATAAGTCTGGCGCCGCTCCGCCCCCAAGGTCGGGAGCATCACGTCCATGATCGCCTGGTAGTTGCGGAGCACGGACTTCAGCGCCTCGTCGAAGCGTCCGGAGGCGTAGCAATCGCTCGAGGCGAGGAATTCGTAGTCGAAGCCGAAGCGGTCGAGGAATTGCCGGAGCAGCCCGTTATTGTGATCTGCATAGCTTTCATGGCCGCAGCCGAACGGATCGGGCACCTTCGAGAGCGGCTGATCGAGATGCTCGTGCATCATGTCCTGGTGGGGCACGTTGGGCGGAACCTTGCGCATCCCGTCCATGTCGTCGGAGAAGGCGATCAGCCGGCTCGGCCAGTCGACCATCTCGCTCAGCGCGTGGCGGACCATCAGGGTGCGGGCGACCTCCTGGAAGGTGCCGAGATGGGGCAGCCCGCTCGGCCCATAGCCGGTCTCGAAGACGATCCCGCCCGGCGGGGGCCCGTCGGGATAGCGCTTGAGGAGCTTGCGCGCTTCCTCGTAAGGCCATGCCTTCGATACGAGCGCGGCAGCACGAAGCTCACTTGGGACGGTCAAGAGTTGCCCTTTCGTTCCGCCTGTTTCAAATGGCGGACGTGGCGGCCTCTTTGCCCTATCCCGCGCTCTACGCAACCCATGGCGGAATCTGGCTCGCGGCGCCGGACGGCGAGGTGCGCGGTCTGGGCCGGGGCGAGGCGATCGCCCGGGCGTCCGAGACTCCCGCGATCATGCTCAACGCGCCGCTGACCGGCCAGAGGCTCGGCTATCCCGATCTCAACGGGCTCGATCTGCTCGAGCTGTTCGCATTCGCCTTCCCCGCCCGCTTCGCGGTTCCGACTCCCAAGGGCCTTGCCCACGCGCTCGGCCTGCGGGCGCCGACGGACGACGGCGCCGCGGCGGCCTTCCTGCTCGAGGCCGCCGAGACGATGCTCCGGACGCTCGAGACCGACTGGCCCGAGCGCGAGGGCGCCTGGACCTCGTCCCGGTCGCTCGAGCGGCTGCGCTGGACCTGGGCGCCGGCGGTGGCGCAGCGATTGCGAAGGCCCGAGAAGGACGAGCGCTGGCTCTTCTCGCGCCTGCCCGAATGGGAGGAGAGCGGCGCCCGGCCGAATCCGCGCGCGGTCCGGGTCGACGAGGAGGAGGCGGTCGAAAGGCTGACGCGATTGGTCGGAAGCGAGGCCGAGGTGAGGGAGGGCCAGCGCGATTATGCGGCGGCCTCGGCCTCCGCCTTCGCCCCGCGCCGGGTCGAGGGCCAGCCCAACATGCTTCTGGCCGAGGCCGGCACCGGGATCGGCAAGACTTTGGGCTATCTCGCCCCGGCCTCGCTCTGGGCCGAGAAAGCCGACGGAGCGGTCTGGGTCTCCACCTTCACCAAGGCGCTCCAGCGCCAGCTCGACCGCGAGGGCGTCCGGCTCTTTCCCGACGAAGCCGAGCGAAGGCGCAAGGTCGTGATCCGGAAAGGCCGGGAGAATTATCTCTGCCTGCTCAACCTCGAGGACGCGCTCCAGGGCGGATTCGCCGGGCGCGCCGCAATCCTCGCCCAGCTCGCGGCGCGCTGGGCCGCTTACTCGAAGGACGGCGACATGGTCGGCGGCGACATGCCGGGCTGGCTTCCGAGCCTGTTCCGCCGCGCCGGATCGACCGCGCTCACCGACCGGCGCGGCGAATGCGTCTATGCCGGCTGCCCCCATTACCGGAAATGCTTCATCGAGCGCTCGGCCCGGGCCAGCGCCGAGGCCGAGATCGTCATCGCCAACCATGCTCTCGTCATGGTCAATGCCGCGCGGGGCCGCGATCCGGCTCTGGCGCCGACCCGGATCGTCTTCGACGAAGGCCATCATCTGTTCGACGCGGCCGATTCGACCTTCGCCACGGCCTTGACCGGCCAGGAGACGATCGAGCTGAGGCGTTGGCTGATCGGCCCGGAAGGCAAGGCGCGCGGCCGCCGCCGGGGCCTCGCCGCCCGGCTGACCGACGTCGCCTCCTATGACGAGGCCGGGGCCGCCGCCCTGGAGATGGCGATCCATGCCGCGGGGCTCCTCCCCGGCGACGGCTGGCTCCAGCGCATAGCGGAAGGTCTGCCGTTCGGACCGATCGAGAAGCTCCTCGCGGCGGTCCGGGGCAGCGTCTATGCGCGCGCCACCGCGCAGGATGCCGGCTACGGGATCGAGACCGAGATGGCGGAGCTCGACGGCGACATCGTCGCGGCCGCGGCGCCCGCGGTCGAGGCGCTCGAGGCCCTGCTTCGTCCATTGATCGCGCTCGGCAAGAGGCTCGAGGCGGTGCTCGAGGACGCGCCCGACTGGCTCGACTCGCAGGCCCGGGCCCGGATCGAGGGCGCGATCGGCGGCCTTTCCTGGCGGGCGCAGACCATCGGGGCCTGGATCGCTCTCGCGGCCCGGCTCGGCGGCCCTGCCGATCCCGATTTCGTCGACTGGCTCGCGGTCGACCGGATCGACGGACGCGAGTTCGACATCGGGCTCCACCGCCGCTGGCTCGATCCGACCCGCCCGCTCGCGGATTTCGTGATCAAGCCGGCGCACAATGTCATCGTCACCTCCGCGACCCTGCGCGGGGCCGAGGATTGGGCGGTGGCGGAGGCCCGCACCGGAGCGGCCCATGTCCCCGGCGGAGCCGCCCGTTTCAGCGCCGACAGCCCGTTCGACTATGCCGCCAACAGCGAAGTCCTGATCGTCACCGACCTGAAGCGCGGCGACGTCGCCCAGCTCGCCGGCGCCTATGCGCGGCTGATCGAGGCCGCGGAGGGCGGCACTTTGGGGCTGTTCACCGCGATCCAGCGGCTGAAGGCCGTCCATGCCCGGATCGCCGACCGGCTCGCCCGCGCCGGGCTTCCGCTCTACGCCCAGCATGTCGATCCGATCGACACCGGCACCCTGGTCGACATCTTTCGCGACGATCCGCGGGCCTCCCTGCTCGGCACCGACGCCCTGAGGGACGGGGTCGACGTCCCCGGCCATTCGCTCCGGCTGGTGGTGATGGAGGGCGTTCCCTGGCCCCGTCCGACCGTGCTTCATGCGGCCAGGCGGGCGAAAGGCGGGGGCCCGGCCTATGACGACATGGTGGTGCGCGCCCGTCTGGCCCAGGCCTTCGGGCGGCTGATCCGCCGCCGCGAGGATCGGGGCATGTTCGTCCTGCTCTCCTCGGCAACGCCAACGCGTCTGCTCCGCGCTTTCCCGCCAGGAGTCGCGGTCCACCGGCTGCCGTTCGACGAAGCGGTCGCCCGGGTTCGGCAACGGCTTTCATCGCCGGCGCCTTTCGGGCATCAGAACGCGCCGGAGAGAGACGCCGAAAGGGCGCGATGAAGAGCCTGACCCTGCTGCGCCACGCCAAGTCCAGCTGGGACGACAAGGTGGCCCGCGACTTCGACCGGCCCCTGAACGCGCGCGGCCGGCGCGCGGCGCGCGCCATGGGCGAAAGGATGAAGGCCGAGGGCCTCATTTTCGATCGTGTCGTTGCCTCGCCCGCGAAAAGGGTGATCGAGACGATCGAGGCGGTGGAGGAGACGTTCGGGCCGCTCGCCGCGGAATATGACGAGCGAGTCTATCTGGCATCGCGGGCGACCCTGCTCGAGCTGGTTCACGGCGCCGGCGACGGGGCCGATCGGCTGCTCCTCGTGGGGCACAATCCCGGGCTGGAGTCGCTTGCGCTTCTCCTGACGCGCAAGGGCGGCGGCAGGATGCGCGGCGCGCTGGAGGAGAAATATCCGACCGGGACGCTGGCGGAGATGCGGTTCGAGTCTGAGCGCTGGAGCGACATCGCCGCCGGAAGCGGCGAGCTTGCGCGCTTCATCCGGCCGAGGGACCTGGATCCGGAGCTTGGGCCGGAGGATTGAGGCCGCCACAATCTCCTCTCCCTGAGTCCAGGGAGGGGTCGGGAGTGGGTTCGTTTGAGACCCAGCCTCATTCTCGGAGAAACCCACCCCTAGCCCCTCCCTGGACTCAGGGAGGGGAACACCGGACTGCGCTGCCCGCAGGCGTTAGTATGTTTCGCCGTCCGCGAGCGCGTCTGACAGGGTGCGGCGGATGGCCCGGAGCTTCTCGAAGGGGAACATGCCGTGCTGGTTCGAAGGGGTCGGGCCGGTGGCGGCGACCGCTTCCTCCGCTTCGGGCTCGCCTTTGCCGCCGCCGGCGAGGAGCTGCTGGACGCCCCTGATCGTATAGCCGTCCTGGTTCAGCAGCCGGTGGATCCGCTGGGCCAGAGCGACGTCGGCGGGGCGGTAATAGCGGCGGTTGCCGGCGCGCTGGAGCGGCCGCAATTGCGGGAAGCGGGTCTCCCAGTAGCGAAGGATATGCTGCGGGACGCCGAGATCGGCGGCAAGCTCGCCTATTGTACGAAAAGCCTGATCGCTTTTTCCGGCCATCGGCGTCAGCCGCCGGTGGCGATCCGCTCGCGCATGATCTGGCTGGCGCGGAAGGTCAGGACTCGCCTCGGAGCGATCGGAACCTCGACGCCGGTCTTGGGATTGCGCCCGATCCGCTCGCCCTTGTCGCGAAGGATGAAGCTTCCGAAGCCGGAGATCTTGACGTTCTCGCCCTCGGACAGCGCGTGGCACATGTGATGGAGGATTCGCTCGACGATTCCGGCCGATTCGGCCCTCGACAATCCGATCTCGCGATGCACGACATCGGCGAGGTCGGCGCGCGTCAGTGTGCCCACGTCCGTCCGCCTCATGTTACCGGCATCAGCCATTATAATTCCTCCCCCGAGAAGCGTCTCAAATACATAGTCTGACTTGCCTTTATGTGCAAACGCGCTTTGCGTCGGATTGAACCTAATAGCGGACGATCGCCCGGCCTAGTAACGGACGACCGCCGCGCCCCATGTGAAGCCGCCGCCCATCGCCTCGAGCACGAGCAGGTCGCCAGGTTTGACCCGGCCGTCGCGGACCGCCGTGTCGAGCGCCAGAGGCACCGACGCGGCCGAGGTGTTGGCATGCTGGTCGACGGTGACGATCACCCGGGCCGGATCGAGCCCGAGCTTTTTCGCGGTCGCGTCGAGGATACGCTTGTTGGCTTGGTGCGGGACCACCCAGTCGACCTCGTCGGGCGTGTGGCCCGCCGCTTCGAGCGCCTCGCCGAGGACCGCGGCGAGGTTCGTCACCGCGTGGCGGAACACCTCCTTGCCCTTCATCCTCAGCTTGCCGACCGTTCCGGTCGTCGAGGCGCCGCCGTCGACATAGAGCAATTGATTGTGGCGGCCGTCGGCATGGAGCTTGGTCGAGAGGATTCCGCGATCCTCGGCTTCCTCGACCCCCAGAAGGACGGCGCCGGCGCCGTCGCCGAACAGGACGCAGGTCGTGCGGTCCTCCCAGTCGAGGATCCGGCTGAAGGTTTCGGATCCGATGACCAGGGCATGGTCGGCCATCCCGCCCTTCACCATATTGTCGGCAACCGACAGAGCGTAGAGGAAACCCGTGCAGACCGCCGCGACGTCGAAGGCGATGCAGTCGTCGATTCCGAGCGCGGTCTGGACGATCGTGGCGCTGGCCGGAAAGGTCTGGTCCGGAGTCGCCGTGGCCAGGACGATCAGGCCGACTTCGGAGGCGTCGACTCCCGCGGCTTCGAGCGCCTTCTTCGCAGCTTCGGTCGCGAGGGTCGCCGTGGTCTCGCCCGGCGCCGCGATGTGGCGCGCCTCGATTCCCGTCCGCTCGACGATCCATTCGTGGGTCGTGTCGACCCTCTCCGCGAGCTGCGCGTTGGTGACCCGGTTGGGCGGAAGCGCCGAGCCGGTGCCGAGGATGATCGAGCGCCTGCTCACTTGGCGGCCACCGCCGCGCGGTGGGCCGCAATATTGTCGAGATCCTCGGAAATCTTGCGGGTCAGATCCTCGCGCACCATCCGGGCGGCGACCCGGATCGCGTTGGCGACGCCCTTGTCGGTCGCTCCGCCATGGCTCTTCACGACCAGGCCGTTGAGGCCGAGGAAGACCGCGCCGTTATGGTTGTTCGGATCGAGATGGTGGCGGAGCAATTCGGTCGCCGGGCGCGAGATTAGGAAGCCGATCTTCGAGCGGACCGAGCTCGAGAAAGCGCGCTTCAGCAGATCGGTGACGAAGCGGGCCGTGCCTTCGAGCGATTTCAGGGCGATGTTTCCGGAGAAGCCGTCGGTGACGATCACGTCGACGTCGCCGCGCGACAATTTGTCCCCCTCGATGAACCCGTCGAAGCGCATTCCGAGATAATCGGCGTCGCGAAGGATCGCCGCGGCGTCCTTCAGCTCGTCGGTGCCCTTCAATTCCTCGGTGCCGATGTTGAGAAGCTGGACCCGGGGCCGGTCGAGATCGAGCACGACCCGGGCGTAAGCGGCGCCCATCACCGCGAACTGGACGAGGTTCTGGGCGTCGCACTCGGTATTGGCGCCGAGATCGAGCATGACGAGATCGTTCTCGCCGAGCGTCGGAAGAAGCGCCGCAAGCGCCGGCCGGTCGATCCCGGGCATGGTCCGGAGCGACAATTTGGCCATGGACATGAGGGCGCCGGTATTGCCGGCCGAGACCGTCGCCTGGGCGTCGCCCTCCTTCACGGCGAGGATCGACTTGCCCATCGAGGTGGTCTTGGTGCGGCGGATCGCCTGGCTGGGCTTGTCGGTCGCCGCGATCACATCCTCGCAATGGACGATGTCCGCGACCCGCGACAGCTCGGGACGGCCGGCCAGCTCCCGCTTCAGGCTGGCTTCGTCGCCGAACAGGATGAAGCTGAGGTCGGTGCGCCTCTTATAGGCAAGGTCGGCGCCGGCGATCATCACCGCCGGTCCGACATCGCCGCCCATCGCGTCGATTGCGACCCGCGGCCCGCTGCCCAAAATGCGCTCTCCCGAAGCTTAAGCCTGACTGCCCTTACGCTTCGTCAGACCGGATTTCACGCCCATTATAGTGGCCGCATTTGGCGCACAGGTTATGCGGCAGCTTGAGCTCGCCGCAATTGGAGCATTCCTGGTAGTTCACGGGCTTCAGCGCGTGGTGGCTGCGCCGCATGTTGCGCTTCGAGGGCGATGTTTTTCTTTTGGGGACAGCCATCCTGGCACCTGTTCCGATCGACTAGAATATTGATGTGGCGAGCACGGCCAATGGTCAACGGCGGAATCGGCCGCGGGCCATGGCGGCCGGTGATGCTCGCTGAGCGGTGCCCGCCTATACCGATTTCGGCCGCGGTTGCAAGCACAAGCGGCGCGTGCGACGCTCGTAATCGGGCCAGACCCGCTTCTCATTGAAGCGGATCCGACCCGCCTACTTTGATGTCGCATAATCTGATCGGAAAACCGGTACCCACTTTTCCGGATCATGCGCGAAAGGGGAGTCCCGAACATGTCAGCACCGGCCATCATGCTTCCGATCACCTTGACCATGGCGGGGGCGGCGACCCTGCTCAACCTCTGGCTTGGCCAGCGCGTCGGGAAGATGCGCATGGCGCACAAGGTCTCGATCGGCGACGGCGGCCACGAACCGCTCATCACCCGGATGCGGGCGCAGGCCAATTACGTCGAATACACCCCCTTCTTCCTGATCCTGCTCGCGCTGATCGAGCTCGCGACCGGCCCGCAACTCTGGCTGTGGATCGTGGCGATCGTCTTCATCCTGGGCCGGATCGTGCACATGTTCGGAATGGATCAGCCGCCGCCGAGCAGGCTGCGCATGATCGGGATCGCCGTGACGATGCTGACCCTGCTCGGGCTCGCGGCCTACGCGATCGCACTCCCCTATCTCCACCCGGCGCCGCGGACCACGATCACCTATGCGGCGGTCTCTTTCTCATCCTGAGGCGGAGCGAAGCTGAGCTGGGCGAAGCGCCAGCTTCGCTCCGGCTTGCCCGGCCATAGTGCGTCGAGGTCCACCTTCCCGGGGGAAGCGACGCCGCAAACCTGCGCCTGGATGAAGCGGCCCGATTCACGAAGCCGCACCCGCGCGCCGGGATAAAGCTCGCTGAGCCTGGCCCTCAACGCCTCCGCCTCCGCCTCGATCCTGGTGCTTCCAAGCCGGCGCGGAGCGCCGTCGGCGAGCTCGGCGACGGCGATCGCAAGAGCTGTGACTCCGTCCTTGAGAATGCTGAAAGAGATGATCCCGGCCGCGACCGAGTCGGCCCACCAATAGCCCAGGCCGATTCCTAGGATTCCGGCGATGCCGGCAAGGCCGGTCATCCAGTCCGCTTTCTGCATGAGCGCGTCGGTGTGGAGGACCTTGTCCTGAAGGCGCCGGGCAACGGGCAGCTTCATGTACCCGAGGATCATCGGGGGGATCACCGAGTAGGCGAGAGCGGCAATCATCAGCCAGCCGAGCCAGACGTCGCGGCCGAACAAGTCGACGGGCGGAATGGTGACATGGTCGGCTATGGCCAGCGAATGAAGCGATTCAAACAGAAGCAAGGCCCCCATCACGGCGAGCGCGACCGCGGAGACGAGGAAGGCGAGGCTGTTGACCCGGTGATAGCCGTAGGGAAAGCGCCCGGTCGGCGGCTTTCGCTCGAAATGGAGCGCGAGCAGGAACACCAGCGCGGGCACAAGGCTCAGCACGTCCTCGACCCAGGCGGTCTTCATGGCCTGGCTCGAGCCCATGGCGAGCCCGATCAGGGTTATGATCGAGATCATCCAGGCGATCGTCCAGCATTCGAGACGGACCGCCTTCCTGATGTCGGCTTCGATCTCGGCCGGTATCGTCGTCCTCATTCGGCGACCGTCCGGGCTTCGCGGAAGAGAAGGGCGATCCAGGCATTCTCGCCGTTCCTGGCGGCCGCGGCCAGCGCGGTCGGCCCATTGGCCGCGATCGGCTCGGTGATCGTCACCTTCGACGCCCAGGGGCTCGGCTCGGCGAACTCGCCGACGACCAGGTCGAGCTCGCCTTCCTCAAGCCTCGCAAGCAGCGGCTCGGCGGGACCCGGCTCGATCGAAGCCCGGGCCCCGGTGGCGACCGACAGCCGCCGAAGCAGGGCCTGAGCCCGCTCCGGCGCAAGCGGCCGATTCGACGACGCGATCAACCCGACCCGATAACGGCCCTCCGCCCGGACCCGCTCGAGGGTCCCGTCCGGATCGGCCGGGATGGAACCGCAGCCGGCGGAGGCGGCCAGGAGCGCGATGGACAGGAGCGGCCGGATCATTTCGGAAGCCCAACGCTGCCTGACGCCGCCCGTTCCTGATGCAGATCAGAGTCCGGCCGGCACCGCCCGCACTCCACCACCGTAATCACCGTAAGTTACGGTGAATTACGGTGCCGCGGCTCTCCGCGCCGCCTGAAAGGTAAGCCCAAAGGTAAAGAAGGTAAGTACCACGTACCCCCTCAAAAGCATTTCCGGATGAAAAGCGTGCGGGCGCGTGACTCATCCCGGCATGGGAGGTTGGTCGGCTGCAGGCCGCTGCCCTCATTTTCCCGCTCACGATGTCAAAGAACCGAATCGGCAGATTGAGAACATAGCAGGAACATTCCAACAAATCAAGCCCCTCGACGCGTCCGCGCCGCAATTGAAGGGCGCCCCGATCCTGCTACATTCGCCGGAAGACGAGCCAGGGCGGTGGGCCTCAAGGCTCGCGGGGGGCATATCGAAAATGGCTGAGTCGCAAGGCGAGCTTGCGCAGATTCGCGCCGTCAGCCTGACCAATTACATAGAGAGGGCCCGGTTCGTCGGGCTCGATCCCTATGTGATGCTTAGGGCCGAGCGGATCGTCCCCGATCTGCTGGCCGATCCGGAGAGCCGGCTCAGCGCCCGCGCCGCGGTGGACCTGCTCGAGCGGTCGGCCGAGGCTTCCGGCTTCGAGGCTTTCGGGCTTCTCCTCGCGGAATGCAGGACGGTAGCAAGCCTCGGGCCGCTCAGCCTGCTGCTCAAGCATCTGCCGAGCCCGCGCGCGGTGATCGAGGATCTGATCCGATACCGAAGGCTCGTGACCGAAGTGGTCCTGCTCGAGCTCAGGGACGACGGCGAGACCGCGATCATCCGTTGCGACCTCACGCCCCAGGTCGCCCGAAGGCAGGCGACCGAACTGGTCACGGCCTTGACCTATCGCCTGCTCAGCGAGCTTTCGGGCGGAGGCTGGCGTCCGTCCGCGGTCCATTTTCGCCATCCGGCTCCCGCCGATCGGGCCGCGCACCGCCGGGTCTTCGACTGCCCGCTCGACTTCGACAGCGCGTACGACGGCTTCTCCTGCCCCTCGGGCCTGCTCGACGTGCGCAACACTTCCGCCGACGAGGCGATGGCCGCCCACGCCCGCAACCTTCTCGAATCGGCCCCGGGGCTTTCGGACGCGGAAGGGATCGCGGATCGAGTCCGCAACTCCATCTACCTCCTGATCCGAAGCGGCCGGACCAGGATCGAGCATGTCGCGGACAATCTCGCACTCCATCCCCGGGCGCTTCAGCGCCTGCTCGAAAAGGAGGGCGTGACCTTCGCCGATCTTCTGAACGGCACCAGACGGGAGCTCGCCCTGCGCTATCTCAGCGCCTCGAATCATTCGATCAACGCGATCGGCGAGCTTCTCGGCTATTCGGCGCAAAGCTCGTTCACGCGCTGGTTCAAGGGCGAGTTCGGAGTGTCGCCGCTGAGCTGGCGCAACGCCCTGCAGGCCGATCCGGAATCGAGGCGCGCGGCCTGATCCGGTCCGGCCTTCGAAGTCCATTCCGGACCATTTCGGCCGGAACAAGCGGTCCAAATGCAAAGCCTTTGTCGCGATCTGCAAAGCAGGATGCGGCCCCACTGCCTTACGCACAGAGCGATTCAATCGGCCGCAAGCGTACAAAGCGACGCACGGCCCGAACGTTCGGGTGGACATGATCGACAGGAAAACGGGCGACCAGGCGCCAGACTTCGCGCACGCCTCGGATACCAGCCTCACGCCGCTCGGGGCGCTGGCCGGCGTGATCGCGCACGAGATCGCCCAGCCGGTCACCGCGGCGAGCCAGTTCCTCGATGCGTCGCTCAAGCTGATCCGCGAGCGCGGCGAGGCAAGCGCCCGCGTGGAGGAGCTGGTCTCGAGCGCGGCGAACCAGGTCGACAAGATCGGGGACATCGTCGGGCGGATGCAGGGATTCGTCCGGGGCGTGACCCTGAGCCGCCGGCCGTCGAGCATCGCGGCGATGGTCAGGGATGCCATTGCAAGCCTTCCCGAGGCTTCGGCCGACTCGGTGGAGTTTTCCGTTCGGATCGATCCGGGCGCCGATGAGCTGAACGTCGATCCGGTCCTGATCTGCCAGGTGCTGGTCAACCTTCTTGGCAATGCCTGCGAAGCGATGGAATATTGGGACCTCAGGCGCGTCGAGATCGGCGCGACCCGGCAGGAATCGCACGTTCTGATCACCGTGGCGGATACCGGCCCCGGAATCGCGCGCGGCAAGCTCGACTCCATATTCGATCCGCTGTTCAGCACCCGGGAATCCGGCCTCGGCCTGGGGCTGACCCTGTGCAGGATCATCGTCGAGGCACATGGCGGCACGATCTGGGCGGACCAGGGTCCGGCCGGCGGCGCTCTGTTCAGCCTGCGCCTTCCGGCATCGCCGCCGGCAGGAACCGGCCTGCCGGCATCCGCCTGAGCGAGGCTTCTCAGCCCTTCGGCTTGGCGAGCAATCCGCCCGCCTGAGCGAGCAGGAGCGCCGCCCCGACCGTCGGAGTCTCGAGCTTCCTGAGGATGTTGGTCCGGTACATCTCGATCGTTCGGGGGCTGAGGTTCATGTCGAGAGCGATGTTCTTGCTGAGCTTGCCGTCGGCGAGGGCGATCAGCACCTCCTTTTCCCGCCGCGAAAGCGTTGCGAGCCGGTCGCGGACCCTGAGAGCCTGCTTCCGCTCGGAAAGCCGATCGGCGGCGCGGCCAAGGGCTTCCATCAGCTCGGGCTTGCGATACGGCTTCTGAAGGAAGTCGACCGCGCCCGAGCGCATGGCCGCGACCGCGTCCGGCACCTCGCCCATTCCGGACAGCAGCACCACGACATGGGGCGATCCGGCCTCGGCCAGCCGGCGCTGAACCTCCAGGCCGCTATGATCCGGCAGCTGGAGGTCGAGAAGAACGCACCCCGGCGGCAAATCCTCCGCCTCCGACAGGAAGGCCGTGGCCGTGGCGAAGGACCGGGTCTCGAAACCGGCCTGCTCGAGGACGAGCGAGAGCGAAGTCCGAAGAACGGCCTCGTCGTCGACGATATAGACCTGCATCTCTTTTCTCCGGTTATCGAACCGGGATCATTCGGACCGTTCCAGAACGCGATCGGCGACGAACGGATTGGTACGCCGCTCCTGGGCGAATGTGCTCATCGGGCCGTGACCGGGGACGAAGGCGGTCTCGCCGCCCAGAGGCCAGAGCCTGGTGGTGATCGCCTCTATCAGGTCGCCGTGGTTTCCCATCGGGAAATCGGTGCGCCCGATCGAGCCCTGGAACAAGACGTCGCCGACGATCGCGAGCTTCGATTCGGGATGATGAAAGACGACATGGCCGGGGGTGTGGCCGGGGCAATGATAGACGTCGAATGTCAGATTCCCCACGCTCACGGTGTCGCCGTTCTCGAGCCAGCGGTCGGATTCGAACGGCTGCCCCTTGATGCCGTAGCGGGCGCCGTCCTCGGCCAGACGGTCGATCCAGAACTTGTCGGCGATATGCGGCCCCTCGATCCGAACCCCGAGCTCGTCGGCCAGGATCTTGGCCGATCCGCAATGGTCGATATGGCCGTGGGTCAGAAGGATCTTCTCGATCGCGACTCCGTGCTGGTCGGCGGCGGCCTTCAGCCGGTCGAGATCGCCGCCCGGATCGGTGAAGGTCCCCTTCATCGTCGCGGTGCACCAGATCAGGCAGCAATTCTGCTGGAGCGGAGTCACGGGGATGATCGCGGCCTTGAGGGGCGGAGTGGACATCGGCTCGAAATGGAGGCGCACGAGTCGAAGCGCAAGCCGGACCCTTGGCGCGGGCCGGACAATGTCCGATCGACCCATTGCGGACATTCAACGAACGCTTAAGGTGGCGATGCCCGGGGTAAGGATGCCAATGTCCGGGCGCCCATCGGTGAGGTCCCTTGCTGAACTTTCTCTTTTGGATCAGCGCCGCGTTGAGCGCTCCCGCTTATCCGGTGAGCGAATGGCTCGCGCCGGCCGATCATTCGACGCTGGAGGCGACGGAGGTGCGCTGGTCCGGGTACACATTCAGGATCGTCTATATCGGCCGCGGTGAAACGGCCGAGAACTGGTCGCGCAGGATCACCACCTGGTCCAGTCCGAGCGACATCCGGGGCGCCGGCTCACTGGCGACGAAGGCTGCCCGCATCAAAGAGGCGATAATAGCCGACTGCCCGGGTTCACGCTCCGGCGCGCTGCGGCTGTTCACCTCGTCGGGCCGGCCCGCGGCGGAATTCTGGATCGCCTGCGATCTTTACCCGGAGACCGGCCGCCCGGATCACTATTTCGTTCGAATGATTTCCGGCGAGGCGAATCTGCTCTCGGCCGCAATCACCTATCGCGCCCCTCCGACGACAGCGCAGATCGCTGACGCCAGCGCCTACCTCGACACTTTGCTCATCTGCACCGAACTGACGGCCGGGCCGGCGTGCCGGAGCGTCCCGGCACCTCCGAGGACGACGGGCGCGAACGTCCGCTAACCACCTGGAGCGGAAATTCGCTGCGGTCCAACCCCTGGCGCTTCTTCAACCCTGACGGCCAGCAATTCTGCTGCAGCGGCGTCACCGGGATGATCGCGGCCTGCAAGGGGGGGCTTGGGCATGGCGCGCGAGACGGCGCGGACGGCGCCAAGTTGCAACCGCGTGGACGGCACCTCTAAAGGTGCGTTCCGATGAGCCTCACCCACCTCCAGCGCCTCGAGGCGGAAGCGATCCATATTTTCCGCGAGGCGGCGGCCGAGGCCGAGCGGCCGGTTTTGCTCTATTCGGCCGGCAAGGACAGCTCGGTGCTGCTGCATCTCGCCCGAAAGGCCTTCCATCCCGCCGTGCCGCCCTTCCTGCTGCTTCACGTCGACACGATGTGGAAGTTCCGGGACATGTACGCGCTGCGCGACAAGGCGGCGGCGGAAGCGGGGATGAAGCTGATCGTCCACCGCAATCCCGAGGCCGAGGCGCGCGGGATCAATCCGATCGAGCATGGATCGGCGCTCCACACCCAGATGTGGAAGACGGACGGCCTTCGGCAGGCGCTCGACGCCCACGGCTTCGACGTCGCGATTGGCGGCGCCCGGCGCGACGAGGAGAAGGTCAGGGCTAAGGAGAGGATCTTCTCGTTCCGGGCCGCCGGCCATCGCTGGGACCCGAAGCGGCAGAGGCCGGAGCTGTGGAACCTCTACAACGGCCGCAAGTCCAAGGGAGAGACCTTCCGGATCTTCCCCCTCTCCAACTGGACCGAGCTCGACGTGTGGAATTACATCGAGGAGGAGGGGATCGAGGTTTCCGCCCTCTATTTCGCGGCGCCGCGGCCGATGATCGAGCGCGACGGCGCACTGATCATGCTCGACGACGAGAGGCTGAAGCCGCGCCCCGGCGAGGAGGTGCGCGAGATCGACGTCCGCTTCCGGACCCTCGGATGCTATCCGCTTTCCGGGGCGATCGAGAGCGGAGCGCGGTCGATCGGCGAGATCATCGCCGAGATGCTCGCCGGGCGCCGCTCCGAGCGGCAGGGCCGGCTGATCGACCGCGACGGCACCGCCTCGATGGAGCGCAAGAAGCGCGAGGGGTATTTCTGACATGATCGCGCGCAATCATGCCGTCCCGGCGGAGGCCGGGATTTCGGGGCGCTACGGGCGCCTCGTTCCTCCCCTGCATTTGCAGGGGAGGGGGACCGCCCGAAGGGCGGTGGAGGGGCTTCTTGCGGTGAAAGGGCCCCTCCACCATGCTACGCATGGTCCCCCTCCCCTCGAAATCGAGGGGAGGAACTCCAGTGCCCAGCAACGCTCATCCAGATCGCCCTTGCGGCGACCGCAGCCGTACCCGGGCCGCTTCGGGCGCCTGCACCTTTTCCTCGCTGGGATCCCGGCCTCCGCCGGGATGACCGTGAAGATGTGACCGAGAAGAGCCTTCTGCGGATCGTCATGTGCGGCTCGGTCGACGACGGCAAATCCTCGCTGCTCGGCCGGCTGCTGCTCGAGACCGGATCGGCGTTCGAGGACGAGATCGAGGCGGTCGGCGACGATCTGTCGCTGCTCGTCGACGGGCTCGAGGCCGAGCGCGCCCAGGGCATCACCATCGACGTCGCCTACCGCTTCTTCGCGACCGCGACGCGCAAATATATCGTCGCCGATGCTCCCGGCCACGAGCAATATACGCGCAACCTCGTCACCGGCGCCTCCAATGCCGACGCGGCGCTGGTGCTGGTCGACGCAACCAGGGGCGTGCTCACCCAGACCCGCCGCCACGCCTTCCTCGCCCGCCTGCTCGGCGCGCGCCACCTCATCCTCGCCGTCAACAAGATGGACCTGGTGGGCCATGACCAGGGCGCCTTCGAGGCGATCCGATCGGCGTTCGGGGGCGTGGAGGGAAGCTTCACTGCCATCCCCCTGTCGGCGGTCACCGGCGCAAACGTCACCCGCCGCTCGGATGCCATGCCCTGGTATGACGGCCCGAGCCTGATCGAGCTTCTCGAGGCCGTGCCGCCGCAGGACGAGGCCGTTGCCGAGGCGCCGTTCCGGATGCCGGTCCAGTGGGTGATACGGGGCGACGGAACCCGATGCTTCGCCGGAATGGTCGCCAGCGGTCATGTCGCGGCGGGCGACGAAGTGCGCGTGATGCCCGCCGGAACGCCGGCGACCGTCGACCGGGTCGCGGTGGGCGACGTGACCCAATATTTCGGTCTGGCCGGCCAGTCCGTCGCAATCTCCTTGCGGTCCCAGGTCGACTGCTCGCGCGGCGACGTTCTCGCCGCCGCGGAGTCACCGCCCGAGGTGGCCGACCAGTTCGAGGCCGCGATCGTCTGGATGGGGGACGAGGATCTGGTCCCGGGCCGCCAGTACGGGCTCAAGCTCGCGACCCAATATGCGCTCGCCACCGTGCAGCCGCCCAAGCACGAGATCGACGTCGACACGATGGAGCATGTCGCGGCGCGCACACTGGCGAAGAACGGGATCGGGATCGCCGATCTGTGGACCGACCGGCCGCTCGTC
>DATDAS010000064.1:0-15590 GCA_036525315.1 Allosphingosinicella sp. | reverse complement strand
GGCGATGACCTATTACGGCCGCTGGACCTACAAATATGAGGAGGCGGCGCGGCAGGGCGCGGCCGGCGCTCTGATCGTCCACGAAACCGATCCGGCCTCCTACGGCTGGAACGTGGTCCAATCCTCCTGGACCGGGCCCCAGTACAATATGGACGATCCCGGCAACCATATGGATCAATCCAAGGTGATCGGCTGGCTGACCAATGATGCGGCGCGGCGCCTGCTTTCCGACGCCGGAAAGGATCTCGACGCCCTCACCGGGGCGGCGAAGCGGCAGGGCTTCCGCGCCGTGCCGCTCGGCCGCCGGGCCTCGATCACCCTCGACAACCAGGTGAAGCGCTCCAAATCGCGCAACGTGATCGGGATATTGCGCGGGGCCAAGCGGCCGCGGGAATATGTGATCTACACCGCGCACTGGGACCATCTCGGCCGCTGCGACGCGGACAGGACCGGCGACGACATCTGCAACGGCGCGGTGGACAATGCGTCGGGGACCGCCGGCCTGATCGCCCTCGCCGAGGCCCACGCGAAACAGGGCAATCCGGACCGGTCGATCATCTTCCTCGCCGTGACCGCGGAGGAATCGGGCCTGCTCGGCTCCAAATATTATGCCGAGAATCCCCTCTATCCGCTCGGCCAGACCGCGGGCGGAGTGAACATGGACAGCCTGAGCCTCGCCGGCGACGCGCGCGACATGGTCGAGATCGGCGGCGGAAAATCGGCGCTGAGCGCCTATCTGAAGCGCGCCATGGATGGGCAGGGTCTTACCCTGAAGGCCGAGCCGTCGCCGCAGGCCGGCTATTATTACCGCTCCGACCAGTTCAGCCTGGCCCGCCTCGGCGTTCCGATGCTCTATCCCAAGCTCGGAATCGATCTGGTCAACGGCGGCGAGGCCGCCGGCCGGGCCGCTCAGGACGATTATCGCGCCAACCGATACCACCAGCCAAGCGACGAATATGACAGCAGCTGGGACTGGTCGGGAGCGCTTCGCGAGCTTCGGATCTTCTACCAGATCGGCCGCGAGCTCGCGATGGGCAGCGACTGGCCCGAATGGAACCAGGGCGAAGAATTCCGCGCCATCCGCGAGCGAAGCCGCGCAGGACAATAAGGCGCTAACCGGGACTCCAGGCCAAGCCCAGGCGCTGCGCCTGTGCCCGAAGGCGCTTGTCCCGGGTCCATAACGCCGAACCGGCGAGACGGCAGGCTGCCAACAGATGGGCGTCCACGAATCCGATCCCGACACCCCCCAAATGCTCGCTGCTGATCAACTGCATCAATTCGGGCTGCGACGCCGATTGTGCCTGTGGAAGCGAGTCAAGCAGTGCGACTGTCGCGTCGCGATTGGCGAGGCTTCCGAGCGCGATTTCGGCCGTGACGAACGGGTGGCCGAGCACATCACCCAAGTTGAGCAGTCGGGCGAGATCGACGTCGACGCAAGCGAGGTGATCGACCCATATCGTAGTATCGGCGAGGATCATCAATTGAAGCGACGCCGCGGCGGCGCTCGAAGGTCGGGCATCGTGCCGCCAAGCTTGGCGAGGCGCATTCCTGCCTCTCGCGCAATGAGGACCCGGAGCGCCACGTCGATCAACGCTTCGCGATCCCGGATGCCAGTGAGTTCGCACGCCTTCTTGAGCAAGGATTCACGACCCGACCGATCGTCGCCGCGGATAAAGGGTTGAAGCTCCTCACCCAAGCGTTCCGGCGCCCGTTCGCGCTCGAACCGAACCCGCCGGCGCTCGAGATCGAGGCCGCAGGTCCGCCAGCCCACGACCCGCCACCCCTTGGTCTGGCTATGACCTGCACCGGTCTGATTGGCCCACCATGCCGGATATTTATAGGCGCTCCTGGGAAGCGCCCTTCCAAGCCGGGCTTCGATCTCCTCGAAGGTCGCGTCCCACGCATCGGCTTTCTTCGCGGCGAGGAATCGGGCTAAGGGCTCATAGCGCGACATTGAAGTACTCCCTATGACTGTTTTAGTGAATGTAGGAACTGGTTACTAATGTCAATCACACCACGCCAGCCGCCCGAATGGTCTCGCCACGATTGCGTCTGGATCGGCTATCCCAGCCATCCGGATCTGTGGGAGGCCGATCTCGAGCCGGCGCGTGCGGAGGTCGCCGCCTTCGCACATGCCGTCTGGGCCGGAGGCAAAGGCGAACAGGTACGGCTCGTCGCGGCCGATCCCGACTCCGTGCATTCGGCCCGTTCGCTCGCGCCCTTCGCGACAATCGTCCAGGAGCCGTTCGGCGACATCTGGCTTCGCGACACCGGGCCGATCCTGCTGAAGCAGGGCGGGGCGCGGCTGGCGCGGAGCTTCCGGTTCAACGGCTGGGGCGGAAAATATGAGCTGGAGGGTGACGACACGATCGGCTTGAGGCTCGCCGAGAGCATCGACCTGGACGGCGAGCGGCGCGACTGGATCCTGGAAGGCGGCGCCATAGACGTCGACGGGACCGGGCTTGCGGTAACGACCGAGCAATGCCTGCTCAATCCGAACCGCAATCCCGACATGGGCCGCGAGGAGATCGAACGCAGACTTCACTCCGATCTCGGGATCGAGCGCCTGCTCTGGCTCGGCGAAGGGCTCGCCAACGACCATACGGACGGCCATGTCGACAATCTCGCGCGATTCGTCGGCGAAGGCCGGATCGCAATCCCGGAGCCCGCCGGTTCCGACGATCCCAATCAAGCGGTCTATGCCGACGCGCGGGCGCGGGCGCGCGCGTTCGGGCTCGAGGTCGTTCCGCTCCCCTCGCCCGGCCGGGTGGAGCGCGACGGGGAGATCATCCCGGCCTCCTACATGAACTTCTATATCGGCAATGCGGCGGTGGTGGTTCCGCTCTACGGCGCTTCGAACGACGAGTCGGCGGTCGAGGCGATCGGAGCGATGTTCCCGGGCCGGGTTGCGATCGGCCAGCGTGCCGACCATGTGCTGACCGGGGGTGGAAGCTTCCACTGCATCAGCCAGCAGGTGCCCGAATGAGCCAGTTGACCGTCGCCGCCTTGCAGCTCGCCTTCAGCGACGACATCGAGGCCAATATCGCCTCGGTTTCCGAGCTGGTGCGCGAAGCGGCCGCAAAGGGCGCGAAGCTGATCCTTCCGCCCGAGCTGTTCGAGGGCCATTATTTCTGCCGCACCCAGGACGAGGCGCATTTCACCCGCGCCATGCCCGTCGATTCGCACCCCGCGGTGATGGCGATGCGCTCGCTCGCGGCCGAGCTCCAGGTCTATATCCCGACCAGCTTCTTCGAGGCCGAAGGACACCATCATTACAACAGCCTCGCCATGATCGGCGACCAGGGCGAGTTGATGGGCGTCTATCGCAAGAGCCACATCCCCGACGGCCCCGGCTATTCGGAGAAATTCTATTTCCGGCCCGGAAACAGCGGCTTCCGCACGTTCAGGACGAAGCTCGGCACGATCGGCCCGGCGGTGTGCTGGGATCAATGGTATCCGGAGACGGCGCGCGCCCTGATGCTCCAGGGCGCCGAGATATTGCTGTTCCCGACCGCGATCGGCACCGAGCCGCACGATCCCGACCTCGACACCAGCCGAATGTGGCGGCGGGCGATGATCGGCCATGCCGTCTCGAACGTCGTTCCGGTGGTCGCCGCCAACCGGATCGGGACGGAAGGCGATCAGCGCTTCTACGGCCACAGCTTCATCTGCGACGAAAGGGGTGACATGCTCGCCGAGTTCGGAGCGAGCGATACCGGAGTTCTCGTCGCCACCCTCGATCTGGAGCAGGCGCGCAGGCATCGCGCCGCCTTCGGCTTCTTCCGCGATCGCCGCCCCGACCTTTACGGCCGGCTGACCGAGGATATCTGAGGCTGGAGGATTGTCTTCTTCGCCGGATCTACTGACCGGCGAGCGAGGCGATCCGGGTCGGCAGAAGGAAGCGCAATTCGGCCTCCGTCCCGTCCGCAAAGACGATCCAGAGGCGATCGCCCGCATGGTTCCAGGACCGGGCGGTCGCCAACCTGTCCCAGAAGCGCGCTCCGAAGGCCGATGCTTCGGGATCGTTGCAGCCCATCGCGGTCTGCTCGAAGCCCGGAGGGCCGGGCACGAAGCGACCGCGCGGCGCCCAGCGGGTCTTTATGCCGCCGTCGTTGCAGGCAAGGGTTCCGCCCAGCGAACCGCTTTCGCCCCATAAGAGGGTCGCGGCGGGCGAGAGACCTTCGGGCGCCTTTTCCGTGCCGATCCGGACCAGCTCCCAGACCGTGCCCGCCATCTTCACGGGCAATATGCCTCGCCCGTTGCAGCCGACGAAATTGCCGCCGTCCCAGCTGAGCGTGAAGCGGTTGGGCAGGAGCTCCCGATATTCGGGAATGTCGCAGGCGCCGATCTCCCCGACGAGCGTGATCCGATCGCCGGCATAGGTAAGCCGGCGCGGCGCCGTCTCCTCGACCGGCGAAGGCAAGGGCAGCGAATACCAGCCGGCGGACGTCGGGCTGTCGAGCAGCAACCGGCCAGGGACGATCACCGCGCTCCATTGCGGGACGCCGTTCGGGCCGGGGCTGCCCAGGATGATCGGCCTCGCCCGATGCTTGAGATCGGGCTCCGCCTCGTCTTGCGCGGCCGGCGCGCAGCCGCCCAGCGCGGCCACCAGGAAAAGAGCGAAAAAGCGGTTCATTCGGGCCGAAGCTGGACCGCCCGCTCGAAAACTTGCTCGAACATGGCCGCAGTCAGGCGGTTGGTGTTCTGGTTGTAGCGGGAGCAGTGATAGCTATCGATGAGGATCCGCCCGTCGGGAAGAACATGCTCGGCGAGATGGCCGAAGCGGTAGGCCGAGAGCCGGCCGCCCATCGACCGAACCGCGGCGCCATGGGCGATCTGGCCGAGCGCGACGAGCACCCTGACCCTGGGCAGCGCGGCCAGCGCGGGCTCGAAATAGGTACGGGCGCAGGTCGCGATCTCCTGCGGGGTCGGCTTGTTCTGCGGCGGCACGCATTTGACCGAATTGACGATGGCGACTCCGCGAAGCCGCAAGCCGTCGTCGATATGCTCGGTGAACTTGCCTTCGGCGAGACCGAACTTCAGCAACGTGTCGTAGAGCAGGAAGCCCGCGAAATCGCCGGTGAAGGGCCTGCCGGTACGGTTTGCGCCCTTCTTGCCGGGCGCCAGGCCGCAGATCGCAAGCCACGCGTCCGGATCGCCGAAGTGCGGCACGGGCGAGTTCCACCATTCGGGATATTCCCGGCGGAGATCCTCGCGGAACGCGACGAGCCGCGGGCAGAGCGGGCAGTCGCGCGGCGCCTCGAGGGCTGGGACTGGAGAGATGGCGCCGAGCACCCGCGGGTCTTAAGACCCGGCTCGTGACGTTGACAAGCTATGCAATCGCGGTCGGATCGAACCGGCGCGGCCGGTACGGCTCTCCGGCGCAGACGGTGCGCGCGGCGGCTGAGGCGATCGGCGCCGAGAGGCTGTCGAGGGTGCGGACGACCCCGGCGCTCGGCCCCGCCGGGCGCGGCTTCGCCAATGCGGCGGCGATCCTGAGCTCGGAGCTGGAGCCGCCGAAGCTGCTTGCCAGCCTCAAGGCGGTCGAGCGGGCGTTCGGCCGACGGGGGGGACGGCGCTGGGGCCCGCGCATACTCGATCTCGACATCATCCTCTGGTCGGAAGGATGCTGGGAGGGCGACGGCCTCGTCGTCCCGCACCCGGCCTTCCGCCAGCGGCTATTCGTCCTCGAGCCTCTGGCGGAGCTGGTTCCGGCCTGGCGCGATCCGGTGAGCGGAGCGACGATTCGGCAGCTCCTTTCGATTCTGCGTCGAGGCCGCCCGACCTTCAGCCGGCTTGATTCGCGGGCGCGCAAGTTATAGCCCTTGTTCCAAGGGACTTTCGGGAGGAAGCTTATGATCGGCAGGGCATTTCTGGCGGCCGCCTTGGTGGTAACCTGCATCGCGCCCGCGGCGGCGCAGGAGCGTTCGTCGCGCCGCGACGACTATCGCGACAAGAAGATCTGCAAGGTCGAAGGTCGCAAGGGCTCGCGGCTCGGCGGCCAGCGAAGCTGCAAGACGCAGGCGGAATGGGACGCGATCGCTCGCGAAGCGCGGCTGACCGCTGAGCGCATCCAGTCCTCGACCTCGGCCTGCCTGATGGGCTCGAACGATCCGACCAATCCGAGCCGCGGCGTTGCGGTCTGCAGTGGACCCTAGTTCCGCGCGAAGGCTATCCTGCCGACATATCAGCGTGGCTCGCGCGCTCAGGGCTGGCGAGCGAACGCTATCCTGCCGACATACCACCGGGGCTCCTTAGCACCGGTCGGGCGATAACGGCCCTCTTCCGCCCATTGCGCGACCGTTGTGCCGAGAAGGCTGTTGAGGCCGGCGCAGCCGGTCTCGCCAACGATGATCCTCTGGACGTTGCCGCTCGGCTCGACCAGCACCGCATAGGGCTTGTCGATGTCGAACCGGTTCGGCCGCATGCCCGGAATGTTGCACTCTCCCGATGCCAGCACCTTCTCGGCCCAGTCGTTGAGCAGGTTCACGTCGAGGCCGGTCGTCTTCATCCTCACCGAGGGAAGCCCGTCCCAGCGGGTGCGGTCGGTCGCCTCGACGGTCGGAGCGGCCGACGCGGCGGTGGCGAGGAATGCGATGAAGATCGAAGCGGTCCTGAACATGCTCTTCTCCCGTACGTCGAGGATCGTTGCGCGCCGCGCGCGTCCATCTGCGTGACCGGGAAGGATAATCCTCCAAAAAGGGTGAAGGCGCAAGCGGAGCGCGTCAGGCTTCGCGGAGGCGCGGTTGACCCGGACCCGCGCCGCACCTAGGGGGTCGGGCGTCGGGCCCTTAGCTCAGTCGGTAGAGCAACTGACTTTTAATCAGTAGGTCGCTGGTTCGAATCCAGCAGGGCTCACCAGCCGCACGGAAGCGGCCGCCGACGCGGCTATCCCGATCCGATAGTGAAAACCCTTCAGGCCTGGGCGTATTGCGACGCCGACTCCGGCTGGCACTGCTGCGCTTTCTGAGAGAACATCTCGGCAAGCGCCCGGCGCCTGGCCTGGCCTTCGGGCGTCACTGCCCTGGATGCCGCGCGCAGTTCTTCGACTGCTCTGCGAGCATAATATCTTTGGTTCGATTCCATTCCCCGCTCCCCCGGCGACTCGCCCTCCTAACACGATTTAATCCAGATCAGTAGCCCGTCGCTCGCAGGGGGCTGGACAGTCCATCGCCGGCCGTGAAGAGGGGCGAGATGCAGCTTCTCCGCGACCGCAACCGCCTCATCCTGATCGCGCTTCTGCTCGGCATCTGGGTCTTCATGCTGAAGACCGGCGGGCCCGGCTCCCAGGTGGATCTGGACATACTCTACACGGTGGGACGCTCGGCGCTGGTTCCTGCGGCGCACGTCCTCACCGAGCTCGGCTCATGGTGGGTCATCCTTCCGGCCGCGTGCATCGCGGGCGCCTGGCTGGCCTGGCGCGGCGAGGTGCGGAGGGGCGCGATCCTGGTGCTGATCGTGGCGCTCGGAAAAATGGCGATCGAGCTTCAGAAATACCAGTTCGACCGCGAACGGCCCGATCCCCATGGCCACCTCGTCGCGGTCCACAACATGGCGTTTCCAAGCGGTCACTCCTCCAATGCGATGATGGCTTGGCTTGCCATCGCGCTGCTCGCCGTGCCGGAGCGATATCGAAGGCAGGCCGTCATGATCGCCTTGCTCCTCGCCGCGCTGACCGGGATTTCGCGGCTCGTGCTCGCGGTGCACTGGCCGAGCGACGTGGCGGGGGGCTGGGCGTTCGGAGCGGCCTGGGTGCTCCTGCTCGCAAGCTTCGCGGAACGAGCGCCGCCTTTCTTCATTGAATCCGCGAAGGAGAGTGACATGTCAGACAAAGAGCGTGCGGACGACAGCGCACTGATCGACGAAATGGAGGATGCGCCGAGCCACGGCGGAAGCAGCGGTGGCAATCTGCAGCGCGACGTCGCGACCCAGGCCGAGGAAGAGCATGAGATTGGCGGCTCCGCGGGAGTCACACGGGTGACCGGCGAGGACAAGGCGGCCGACGGAGACCTTCCCACGCTGCCCCAGCGCGATTAAAGGGTCCGGACCCTAACGCCCCGGTAGACCAGGATCAGGTTGTTCGCCGGCATCTCGAAAAGCCGTTCGAAGCGCAGTCCCTCCGCCTCGGCGGCTTTGGAGACGTCTTCCAGGTTGCGAAGCCCCCATTCGCGGTTGCGGCTTTTCAGCGACAGGTCGAACGCCTCGTTGCTCGGCGCGGTGACCACCTCCGCCCGCCTGTAGGGTCCGTAGAGGATCAACGGCCCGCCGGACGGGAGCAGTGCGGCCGCGCCGCGCAGCAGCCCGAGGCTCGCGGCCCAGGGGCTGATATGGACCATGTTGATGCAGAGGATCGCGTCGGCACGGTCGACCGGCCACGGCCAGTCCTGCGCATCGAGGCGGATCGGCGCGCGCAAATTGGGCAGGCCCGCTTCCGCCCGCCACGCTTCGATCGAGTCCAGGGCCCCGGGATCCGGATCGCTCGGCTGCCAGGTCAGATCGGGAAAGAGGCCGGCGAACGTGGCCGAGTGCTGGCCGGTGCCGCTCGCCACCTCCAGCACCAGACCGCGCTCCGGAAGGGCTTCGCGCAGCACCGCGGCGATCGGCTCGCGATTGCGCTCGGCCGCAGGCGCGAGCTGCTTCATCCTCAGTCGAAATTGTCCAGCTCAGGCGCTGGCGGCGCCCCGCCGGTCCAGTCGTAGCGCGCGGTGAACAGGCCGATGCTGAGCGCAAGGGTGGCATGGGCCCAGGGGGCGAGCCTCCCGGTCGCCTCGAAGCCGGCGAGGAGGATGGACAGTAGGCCCGTCACGCTCAGGATAAGCCAGATGAACATCTCGCCCCGCGCCACCGCCCGCATCGCCCGATCCAGGCCGCCACGCAGCGATTCGGCGAAAAGACCGGCTGTCGCGAGCGACATTGCTACGAAGCCGGCGCCGTAGATGACGAACAGGTCGCCGAGATCGCCGACGAACGGTCTCCCCTCCCCGCCCATGAAGCTGGCCAGCGACCGTGCCATGGCACGCAACGGCTGGATGTAGACGAGCACCAGGAAGATGAGCAGCAGACTCAGAAGAACCGAAAGCCAGTCGCCGTCGCCGCGATAGGATCGCCACCGCACATGGGCGAACCAGAACATGGCGATGATCGCGAAACCGATCGCGAAGGTCGGCACATCGGCGACCGCGGCGGCCAGGCCTTCGTAGGTAGAAGAGGCCTCGCTTCCGCCGATGACCAGCAATGTGACCGCGAAGGCAAAGGCCGCGTCGGTGAACGCGTCCAGCCTCGCGGTCACGCTTTGGCTCACTCGGCGGCTTCCGACTGCTCCGGATCGCGGTAGACCAGGACCGGCTTTCGGGCAGCGAGGGTCTCGTCGAGCCTCCGGCGCGGCGCGTATACGGGCGCCGCCTTCAGGCTCTCGTCGCCCGCTTTGGCGCGCTCGGCGAGCGAGCGCATCGCGCCGATGAACTGGTCCAGGGTCGCCTTCGATTCCGTCTCGGTCGGCTCGATCAGCATCGCTCCGTGAACGACCAATGGAAAATACATGGTCATAGGATGGAAGCCCTCGTCGATCAGGCCCTTGGCCAGATCGAGGGTCGAGAGCCCCCCGCCGAAACCGCGGTCGCTGAACAGGGCCTCATGCATGCACGGCCCGCTCGCTCCGAACGGCGCATCGAGCAGATCGTCGAGGCGGCGAAGAACGTAATTGGCGTTGAGCACCGCGTCGCCAGACACCTGCCTGAGGCCGTCGGCGCCGTGGCTGAGGATGTAGGCGAGGGCGCGCGTGAACATGCCCATCTGGCCATGGAAGGCGGTCATCCGTCCGAAGCTCGAACCGTGATGCTCGCCCGCGCTTTCCTCTTCGACGAGGGCGTAGGAATCGCCCTGCTTCTCGACGAAGGGCAAGGGCGCGAACGGGGTCAAAGCCTCCGAGAAGACGACCGGGCCGGAGCCGGGGCCACCGCCGCCGTGGGGGGTCGAGAAGGTCTTGTGGAGGTTGATGTGCATCGCGTCGATGCCGAGGTCGCCGGGGCGAACCCGGCCGACGATCGCGTTGAAATTGGCGCCGTCGCAATAGACCAGCCCGCCGGCCGCGTGGACGGCGTCGGAGATGGCTCGCATGTCAGGCTCGAACAGGCCGCACGTATTGGGATTGGTGATCATCACCGCCGCGACGTCGGGGCCCAGCCGAGCGGTCAGCGCGTCGAGATCGACCCGGCCGCGCGCATTGGCGGGGATGGATTCGACGCGGTAGCCGACGAAGGCCGCAGTTGCCGGATTGGTGCCGTGCGCGCTTTCGGGAACGAGGATGACTTCGCGCGCGTCGCCGCGTGCCTCGAGGGCCGCCCGGATCGCGAGCAGGCCGCACAATTCGCCATGGGCGCCGGCCTTCGGGCTCATCGCGACGCTGTGCATTCCGGTCAGCTTCACGAGCCATTCGCCGAGCCTGGCGATGACCGCGAGAGCGCCCTGGACAGTGTCGACCGGCTGGAGCGGATGGATGTCGGCGAAGCCCGGGAAGCGCGCGACCCGCTCGCACAGCCTCGGATTGTGCTTCATCGTGCAGGAGCCGAGCGGGAACAGGCCGAGGTCGATGGCATAATTCTGGCGGCTTAGCCGGGTATAATGGCGCACGGTCTGAGGCTCGGACAGGCCGGGCAGTCCGATCGGGCGCTCGCGGCGAAGGCCGCCGAGCCGGTCGGAATCCTGGGCGATTCCATCATCCAGCGAGTCTCCATCCACGTCCACGCCGGTCGTGCCGAGATCGCCGATCTCGAACAGCAATGGCTCCTCGAGCATCAGAGCCCGGTTGCCGGTAAAGGTACCGGTCTGCGCCGCCGCGCTTTCTTCCGGCCGGGTCTGGCGGCCCTCGCGGTTCATGCTCATGACAGCGCCTCCCCGAGCACGCGTTCGAATGCGGCGATATCCTCGCGGTCGACGGTCTCGGTGACCGCGACGACCAGTCCGTTGGCGAGGCCCGGCTCGTCCGGATAGAGGCGCCCGAGCGAGACTCCGCCGAGCACGCCCTTTTCGGCCATGGCGCGGACCACGGGCCGCGCCTCCCTGGGAAGTCGCAGGGTGAACTCGTTGAAGAAGCTGCGGTTGACGAGCTCGACGCCCGGGATCCGGGCCAGGGAGTCGGCGGCCTCGGCAGCCAGGACATGGTTTCGTTCGGCGAGCGCTCGAAGCCCCTTCTCGCCGAGCAGTGTCATGTGGATCGTGAAGGCGAGCGCGCAAAGGCCGCTGTTGGTGCAGATGTTCGAGGTCGCCTTCTCGCGGCGGATATGCTGCTCGCGGGTCGAGAGGGTGAGGACGAAGCCCCTTTTGCCCTCGGCATCGACCGTCTCGCCGGCGAGCCGCCCGGGCATCTGCCGGACATATTTGTCGCGCGTCGCGAACAGCCCGACATAAGGTCCGCCGAAATTGAGGCCGACCCCGATCGACTGGCCCTCGCCGACGACGATGTCGGCGCCCATCTCTCCGGGGGAACGGATCGCTCCGAGGGCGACCGGCTCGGTCACCACCGCGATCAGCAGCGCGCCCTTCTCGTGCGCCCGGGTCGCAAGCTCGGACATGTCGGCGATCCGGCCCAATATGTCGGGATATTGGACGACGACGCAGCTCGTCTCCCCGTCGATCGCATCGAGGAGGCGATCATGGTCGGTCTCGGGGCCGAGCTCCGGCGCGGACGCCTGCAACTCGTCGCCGGTGAATCGCGCCATGGTGCGCGCCACGGAAACATAATGGGGATGGAGGCCGGAGGAGAGAATGGCCTTGCCCCGGCGGGTGATCCGCCGCGCCATTCCGATCGCCTCCCAGCAAGCGGTCGAGCCGTCGTACATCGAGGCGTTGGCGACATCGCAGCCATAGAGGCGCGCGACCTGGGTCTGGAACTCGAACAGGGCCTGGAGCGTGCCCTGGGCGATCTCGGGCTGGTAGGGCGTGTAGCTGGTCAGGAACTCGCCGCGCTGAATCAGATGGTCGACGCTCGCCGGGATATGGTGGCGATAGGCGCCGCAGCCCAGGAAGAAGGGCGCGTCGCCGGCGGCGAGGTTGCGGCGCGCGAGCCGGGAGAGGTCCCGCTCGACCGCGAGCTCGCTTGCATGATCGGGAAGTCCGTGGATCTTGCCGTCCAGCCGGGCGGCTTCGGGAACGTCGACGAACAGATCCTCGACCGAGGCGGTGCCGATCGTGCGGAGCATCGCGCTCCGGTCGGCATCGGCGAGTGGCAGATAACGCATGCTAGAGCGGCTTTCTCATCTTGAAACGGAGTCGGACATAATCGGCGCACCAGCTGCCGTCGGGCTGCTGGAGGATGGGCTTGAGCCTGGCCTCGACCGCGGCGGCGACATCCTTCCGCTCCCATTCGGGCACCATCGCCGTGTCGAGGAGGCCGGCCCGGAACGTGGTCACCCATCCCGCGACTCCCGTCGGCAGCGGCGTCGGGCGCGGAATCAGCTGGGCCTGGATCTCGATGAAGCCCGCGCAGCCGTAGAGCCGGACGAACTCCTCGACGCTCGGATACCATTGCGGATCCTCGGCCGGGACCGGATAGGACCGCGCCTCGAGTTCATCGCGAAGCGCGCCGCGAAGCGCCGAAACGTTGCCGATACCTCCCATCTCGCCGGCGAAGCGTCCGCCCGGGCAGAGCAGGCCGAACAGGCCGCTCGCCACCGCGTCGGGATCGAGCATCCAGTGAAGCGCGGCGTTGGAGAAGGCCGCGTCGAACATTCCGAAGCGGGCGGCCTGCTCCTCCAGCCCGAGGGTCTGGGCATCCGCGACGAAGGCATCGATCCCGCGCGCGCGGGCAGCCTCGACCATCTCCTCGCTGGCGTCGAGCCCGATCACCTTGGCGCCGGCCGCCGCGATCTGGGCGGTCAGCGCACCGTCGCCGCAGCCGAGGTCGAGGATGATCTCGCCGGGTTGGGGATCGAGCAATGCGAGCGCGGCCGCACCCAACGCCGGAACGAAGGCGGCATTGGCCGCATAGTCGGCGGGCGACCAGCGCGAGGAGGTATTGACGCTCACTGGCTGTCGCAGAAGCTCTTGTAGGCGTCGGCGTCCATCAGGCCTTCGAGCTCGGACGGGTCGGAGAGGCGGATCTTGAAGAACCAGCCCTCCCCTTCGGGGTCACTATTCACCAGCGAGGGATCGTCGGTGAGCGCCGCATTGCCCTCGACCACCTCGCCGCTGACCGGCGCATAGACGTCGGAGGCGGCCTTGACCGATTCGACCACCGCGGCGTCGCCGCCCTTGGCGACCTGGCGGCCAGCCTCGGGAACCTCGACGAAGACGATGTCGCCGAGCTGGTTCTGGGCGAAGTCGGTGATCCCGACCGTTGCGACCGAATCCGCGCCGCCGTCGTCGTCGGTCCGGATCCACTCATGCTCCTCGGTATAATAGACGCTCATCAGGCGGCTCCCTTGCGTTGATAGCGGTGGGGGACGAAGGGCATCGGCGCGACCTTCGCCCGGTAGATCTTGCCTCGGCTGGCGATCTCGATCCCGCTGCCCGTCTCGGCCAAGGCCGTGGGCACATAGGCCATTGCGATCGGCGCCTCGAGCATCGGCGAGAAGCCGCCGCTGGTCACCTTGCCGACCTCATTGCCTTCCCCGTCGACCACCATTGCCCCCTCGCGGACGGGCTGCCTACCCTCGACCGAGAGGCCGACGCGGCGGCGGACCGGGCCGTTCGCGAGCTCGGCCATGATCCGCTCCCAGCCCGCGAATCCGCCTTCGGCCCGGCGCCTCTTCGAGATGGCGAAGGTGAGGCCCGCCTCGACCGGCGTGGTGGAGGGATCGAGATCATGCCCGTAGAGCGGAAGGCCCGCTTCGAGCCGAAGGGAATCGCGCGCGCCGAGCCCGATCGGTTTCACCTCCGCCTGATCGGTCAGCAAGGCGGCCACCTGCTCGGCCTTGTTCGCGGGAATGGAGATTTCGAACCCGTCCTCGCCGGTATAGCCGGAGCGGCTGATCCAGGCCCTGACCCCGTCCAGCTCGAACGCGCCGCCCTGCATGAAGCCGAGCTCGGCCGCGCCCGGGGCAAGGCGAGTCATTACCTCGGCCGACTTCGGCCCCTGAAGGGCCAGCAGCGCCTGCTCCTTCATATGATCGATGACGACGTTTCGCGGGAGGCGCGAGACCATGTTCTCGATATCGTCATGCTTGGTCGCGCCGTTCACGACCATGTACCAGTGATCGCCCCGGCGGGTGATCATCAGGTCGTCGAGTATGCCGCCGCTTTCGGCGAGCAGGAGCGAATAGCGAAGACCAGCCTCCTTCACGAGGGCCAGATCGGCGGGAAGAAACCTCTCCAGCGCCTTCTCGGAATCGGGCCCGGCGATCAGGAGCTGGCCCATATGGCTGACGTCGAACAGGCCGGCGGATTCCCGGGTCCAGCGATGCTCGGCCATGATGCCTTCATACTGGATCGGCATGGCGTATCCGGCGAAGGAGACCATCCGGCCCCCTTGGGCGCGGTGCCAGGAATCGAGCGGAAGTGTCTGATCGGGGGCGGTCGGTTCGCTCATGTCCAGTCCTTGAAAAGGCGTCACCGGCAACGCCCGACAAGGTCGTTCGGTGCCGGAACCCCCTCTGTCACTGAACCTGAGAGCTTTCCCCACCGTCGCCGAGGCTATGGCGGGTTGCACCTTCGGTGGTCCTCCATAGCCTTCGGCGACGGAGGACGCTTTCCAGAGTGTCTGACGGCCGTGCGGTCCCTGTTGCCTGAGAGATTCCGGGGCGGTTGCTCCTTCGGCGGCCTCGGGCTCGCGCCCTCGACTCTCTCCCGCACGGTCATCCGATCCGAGGATCGGCGACGGCGCCGCTCTGGAGAGTCGGCGGGCGAGAGTCAACGCGGCGACCAACCCTTCCTGTCATCCTGACGAAAGTCAGGACCCGTGAACACGATCGTACTTCAAGCTGACGCTGACGCTCCCTGGATTAAGTCCGGGGCAGGCAAGCCCGGGATGACGTAGGGGCGAGGCAGGCCCAGCCCCATTCCCCGCATCCGCCCTTGCCGATTGCCGCCCGGATGGTTCAAACATTCGCTCATGCGCGAGGAAGGCCAGACCGTCGATACGAGCGAGCGCGGCGACGCCCGGACCGTGACCCTGCCGGCGCGGCCGGAGCCGATCCGGGTGCGGACCGACAATACGGCCGTGATCGTGGTCGACATGCAGAACGCCTATGCCTCGGAAGGCGGCTATCTCGATCTCGCCGGATTCGACATTTCGGGCGCCGCGAAGGTGATCGAGCAGAGCGCCAAGGTGCTCGCCACCGCCCGTTCGGCGGGACTTCCCATCATCTATTTCCAGAACGGCTGGGACGCCGACTATGTCGAGGCGGGCGGGCCGGGATCGCCCAACTGGCACAAGTCGAACGCGCTGAAGACGATGCGCGCGAAGCCCGAGCTGCAAGGCAAGTTGCTCGCGCGCGGCGGCTGGGATTACGAGCTTGTCGAAGCGCTGAGGCCTGGGCCGGACGACATCGTCCTCCCCAAGCCGCGCTACTCGGGCTTCTTCAACTCGCAGCTCGACAGCGTGCTCAGGTCGCGCGGCATCCGCAATTTGGTGTTCGTCGGCATCGCCACCAACG
>DATDAS010000063.1:0-49116 GCA_036525315.1 Allosphingosinicella sp. | reverse complement strand
ACGCCGACATGGCCGGCGACATGCGCGCTCTGGTCCGTGAGCGGATCGCGGCGGGCGAGAGCCCCGAGGCGATCCGCGCCTGGCTGATCGACCGCTACGGAAACTGGGTCAGCTACAAGCCTCCGGTCGAGCCGGTGACATGGCCGCTCTGGGCCGCCCCCTTCCTGCTCATGGCGGCCGGCGCCTGGATCGCGCGCGGCCGGTTCAGGAGGCGGCGCCGATGACCGGGTGGATCCTGATCGCCCTGCTCGCGGGGCTCGCGCTGGTCGCCCTGTGGCGGCTTGCCGGCCTCGACCGTACCGGGCTCCAGCTCGTCGCCTCGGCCTTGCTGCTCGCAATGGCCGGCTATGCCTGGCAGGGCAGCCCTGGACTTGCCGGACGTCCAACCCTCCCGCCCGCGGAGAGCGCGGTCCAGCTGCCCGACAACGGTCTTCCCGAGCTTCGCCGCCAGATGTTCGGCCGCTTCAACACCTCCGAAACCTGGCTGAACCTCGCCGATTCCTATCAGCGCCGCGGAGACACGAGGAGCGCGGTCGGCGCCGCCCGCGCGGGCATTCGCGCCCATCCTGAGAACGCGACGCTCTGGGTGGGCCTCGGCAATGCCCTCATCGCCCATTCGGGCGGAATTCTGACCCCCGCGGCCGAGCTCGCCTACAGACGCGGAATCGCGCTCGCGCCCAACCATCCGGGCCCGAAATTCTTCTTCGGGCTCGCTCTCGCCCAGAACGGCAAGCTCGACGCCGGCGAGCGGCTGTGGAGCCAGGCGCTCGCGGAGACGCCGCCCAATGTGGAGTGGCGGCCTCTGATCGAAGGCCAGCTGGAGCTTTTGCGGCAGGCGCAGGGGGTGGCGTCGCCGCAATCCTCGACCACGCCTGACTAGATGCCGTCACCCCAGCGAATGCTGGGGTCCAAACCGCCGCTGAGACGCCATAGCCGCTTGGATGCCAGCATCCGCTGGCATGACGACAAAAGGAGCGCGCAGGTCTCCGCGCAAGCCTCAGACCGGAACGAACTCCAGGTCCAGCGCCTCGGCCACGGCCTGGTTGCGGATCTTGCCGCCCGAGACGTTGAGGCCGTTGGCGAGGTGGGCGTCCGCCTTCATCGCCGCGTCAGCGCCCTGGCCGGCAAGCTTCAGGACGAAGGGCAGGGTCGCATTGTTGAGCGCGATCGCCGAGGTCCGGGCGACCGCGCCCGGCATGTTGGCGACGCAATAATGGATGACACCGTCGACCAGATAGACCGGATCGTCGTGGGTCGTCGCCTTGCTCGTCTCGAAGCAGCCGCCCTGGTCGATCGTGATGTCGACCAGAACCGAACCGCGCTTCATCGTCTTGAGCATGTCGCGGGTGACCAGCTTCGGCGCCGCGGCGCCCGGAACCAGAACCGCGCCGATGACGAGGCTGGCATGGGCGACCGCGTCGGCGATCGCCGCCTTCGACGCATAGGCCGTCTTGATCTGGCTTCCGAAGAACATGTCGAGCTCGGCGAGCCGGGCGTTCGAGATGTCGTAGATGGTGACGTCGGCGCGCATTCCGACCGCCATCTGCGCCGCGTTCACGCCGGCCACTCCGCCGCCGAGGATCGCGACCCGCGCGGGAGCGACTCCAGGGACCCCGCCGAGGAGAACGCCTCGGCCGCCCTGCTCCTTCTCGAGATAATGGGCACCGACCTGGACCGACATTCGCCCGGCCACCTCTGACATCGGCTTGAGGAGCGGAAGCGAGCCGTCATTGGCCGTCACAGTCTCATAGGCGATGCAGGTCGCACCCGATTTCATCAGCCCTTCGGTCTGCGGCCGATCGGGCGCGAGATGGAGATAGGTGAAGAGCAGATGCCGCGGCTCGAGAAGCGCGATCTCCTGCGCCTGCGGCTCCTTCACCTTCACGATCATGTCCGACTGGGCGAAGACGGCCGCGGCGTTCGGTGCGATGCTCGCGCCGACCTTGCGATAGTCCTCGTCCCCGAAATCGATGCCCATTCCCGCCTGGGTCTCGACCAGCACATCATGTCCGGCATTGGTGAGCTCGGCGACCGATGAAGGCGTGAGGCCGACCCGATATTCGTGATTCTTGATTTCCTTCGGCACGCCGACGCGCATCTTTGGCCTCCATCTCCGGCTGGTTCGGCGGCCCTATAGCGGGCCGCTTTCCCTTTGTCGCCGTTGCGAAGCCGGATGGCGCCATGCTAAGCGCCGTCGCCGCCCGCCTTTCCGGGGCGCCGAGCGAAGGAATTAGAGGGCAATCCCTGCCTTCCCAACCAATGACCGACAGAGCAGCCGCCCCTGAATTGCCGCCGACCGACGCGGCCGCGCCTCATGGCCTTCACGGCCACCAGGGCAGCCTCGCCAAGATGGCGGTCGGCGCGGTCGGAATCGTGTTCGGAGACATCGGCACCAGCCCGATCTACGCCTTTCGCGAGACTTTCGCCGGCCATCATCCCTTAGCTCCGGACGAGCTCCACATCGTCGGAGTGCTCAGCCTGATCTTCTGGTCGATGATGATCGTGGTCGCCTTCAAATATGTGATGGTGATCATGCGCGCCGACAATAAGGGCGAAGGCGGAAGCCTCGCCCTTCTGGCCCTGATCAATCGCAAGAGCGAGGGCGGGACCAAGAAGTGGACCGCGGGCATCATCATGCTCGGCGTGTTCGCCACCGCGCTCTTCTACGGCGATTCGATGATTACGCCGGCGATCTCGGTCCTCTCGGCCGTCGAGGGGCTGACCACGGTCGAATCGGGCTTTGCGCCCTGGGTCGTCCCGATCGCGATCGGGATCCTGGTCGGCCTGTTCGCGATCCAGGCGCGGGGCACGGCCGCGGTCGGCACATTGTTCGGGCCGATCATGCTCTTCTACTTCCTGGTCATCTCGGTCCTCGGGATCATGCACATCGCCGATGCGCCGCGGATCATCCTGGAGACGATCAATCCGATAAACGCCATCCAGTTCTTTCTTGCGGACGGTTTTCGGGCCTTTCTGGCCCTGGGCTCGGTCGTGCTCGCCGTGACCGGCGCCGAGGCGCTGTACGCGGACATGGGCCATTTCGGCCGCAAGCCGATCGGCATCTCCTGGCTCTTCTTCGTGATGCCGGCCCTGATGCTCAATTATATGGGACAGGGCGCGATGATCCTCTCGCTCGACCCCGCCGGCGCCCTCGCGGTGGTCAAGAATCCCTTCTTCTTCCTCGCGCCCGACACTCTTCGGCTGCCCCTCGTCATCCTGGCCACCATGGCGACCGTCATCGCGAGTCAGGCGGTCATCTCGGGCGCCTTCTCGGTGACCCAGCAGGCGATCCAGCTCGGCTTCATCCCGCGCCTCCGAATCGCGCACACCAGCGCGTCCACCGTCGGCCAGATCTACATTCCGGTGATCAACTGGGCGCTGATGGTGATGGTGATCCTGCTGGTTCTCTTCTTCCAGACCTCGAGCAACCTCGCCGCAGCCTACGGAATCGCGGTCACCGGCGCGATGTTCATCGACACCTGCCTGCTCAGCGTCGTCCTCTTCTCGTTGTGGAAGTGGAAGCCCTGGCTCGCCGTGCCGCTGCTCGCGGTCTTCTTCACCGTCGACCTCGCTTATTTCGGGGCCAATCTGACCAAGGTGCCCGACGGCGGCTGGTTCCCGCTTCTCGTCGGCTTCATCGCCTTCACCTTCCTGACCACCTGGGCGCGGGGCCGCCAGCTCATGCTTCGCCGCATGCGCGAGGCGGCCATGCCGGTCGAGATTTTCGTCAAGTCGGCGGCGAGCAGCGCGACCAGGGTGCCGGGCACTGCGGTGTTCATGACCACCGCCCCCAACGGCGTGCCCCACGCGCTTCTTCACAACCTCAAGCACAACAAGGTGCTTCACGAGCGGGTGATGCTTCTCACCGTCAAGATCGAGGACGTGCCCTATGTCGAGGACGGTCACGGCTTCGAGCTCACCGACCTCGGAAGCGGCTTCTATCGCCTCATACTGCGTTTCGGCTTCATGCAGGAATCGGACGTTCCCGCCGCCCTTGCGAAAGTCGAGCATTGCGGCCCTGCCTTCAAGATGATGGACACCAGCTTCTTCCTCGCCCGCCAGACATTGCTGACCTCGACCCGGGCGCCGGGCATGGCGCGCTGGCGCGAGCGGCTCTTCGCCTGGATGCTTCGGAATGCCGAAAGCGCGATGGAATTCTTCAAGCTTCCGCCCAACCGCGTCGTCGAGCTGGGCAGCCAGGTCGAGATCTGAATGCCTGTGTCGGGAAGTCCGCTCAGGCGGGCTGGTGCCGAGTCTCTCTCAGGAGGCCCTCCGGCTCCGATCATCGTCACCGCTTTGTTCGGAGACGGGGACAATGGCTGGCTCCAGGAGCTTCGCCGCACACATTATCCGACAGAGCGCAATCAGGTCCCCGCGCACCTGACTCTGTTCCGGCACCTCCCGCCAAGCGTGGAACGGGAGCTGGACGGCCGGCTTGCCGCCTACGCACGCGAAGCGCCGCCCCGCGCGGAGATCGCCGGAGTGATGGATTTGGGGGAGGGGACGGCGCTTCGGGTCGAGAGCGAGGACCTCGACGACCTCCGCTACGACCTCTCTCTGGCCCTGCAGGGGCTTCTCACCCCCCAGGACCGGGCCGCCTGGAGCCCGCACGTCACGATCCAGAACAAGGTCGAGCCGCGCGAGGCGAGGCGGCTTCAGCAGGCGCTCAGGGCAAGCTTCAGGCCGCGTCCGCTCGCCATCCGGGCGCTCGCCACGTGGCGTTATCGCGGCGGCCCCTGGGAACCGATCAAGACCTATCCGTTCAGGGGGTGATGGGTGCGGACCCTTCAGTCGATCTGCCCGACGCCGTCGCAGCTGAAATCGAAAGCTGCCAGGCCGGCGTCGAGATAGGAGGCGAGCAAAGGCATATCCATCAGCTCGTCGATCGCGCTCTCCGGGTCGGTGTCGCCGGCCTCGGCATAGGCATCTTCCCATTCGCTCGAGTCGTAGGTTCCACGGCCGACCCAGGCGAGGGCCAGAGTCTCGGCGAGCTGGTCGTCCGCGAGATCGTCCAGGGTGGCCCGAAGCTCCTCCTCGACTCCGCTGTTCAGCTCGTCCTCGAGCACCGAAAGCGCCTCGCCGCCCTCGTCGTCATAATCGTCGACATTGTCGGATTCCTCGTCCGGATCCTGGGCGGGCACCTGGGCCTCGTTCTCCCGGGCCCGAATGATGATCCGGCACAATGTCTCGAGCGGTGTCAGCAGGTCCATCATCGCCTCCGTTCAGCCGCAAACGACAGGAGATGCACGCCGGTTCCCGCGCCTCCGGGACTTGGTTGACCCGCCGGGCGGGGCTGCTATAGGCCCGCGACGCCGACGCCCGATGCGGCGGCCCGCGCCATGGGGCGGAGTAGCTCAGCTGGTTAGAGCAGCGGAATCATAATCCGCGTGTCGGGGGTTCAAGTCCCTCCTCCGCTACCATTCCCTATCTCATCCATTTCCCGACGGCCGCCGCCCGCGCCGAGCAGTCCCCGAGTGAGCACCGCCACAAGGATGGCAGCGAGCGCCCAGAGAATGGCGTTGATCCAACGCAGGCTGGTCGTGTCCGCCCCGCTGAAGAAGGTGAACAGATAGCTTCCTCCGATCGCGTTGACCGTGGCGTGGCAGATCATCGCCGGCAGCACGCCGCCTCTTGTCCGCAACGTCAGCCATGTCAGGACGATGCTCGCGGCGGTGAGGCTGATCAGGAAAGGAATGAGCTGATCGAACGGCAATTCCTCGCCGAGCATGGGTAAATGCCAGAGCGCCCAGACCGGCGCGAGCGCGAGCGACGCCTTGAGCGGAGACAAATGCGCCTGGAGCCGAGGCATGAGCCAGCCGCGCCACCCCGGCTCTTCACCGAGCGCGACGAACAGGAACATGATCAGGAACGCATCGACCAGATCGGTCCAGCGCGCCTGGGCCTGCCCGATCGGGAAATTGGCTCCCTGCGCGATCATGATCGCGACCGATGCCACGGCAAGCAGGATCGGGAGCAGGAGGGCGATCGCATAGGTCGTCCAGTGCGCGCGGATACGGACGACGGTCCGAACGAACGCCTTCAAATTCGTCCAGCCGCCGGCCGCCGATACCAGGAGCGCGGCGACGAGAGGACCGAGCGGATTGATCCCGGAATTTCCCGGATCGTCGGCATAACCCAGCAGCCAACTGTACCAAGACAAGGGAATGAGGAGCAGCAGGAAGGCCGGAATCGCCCACCATGCGGCTCCTTCAGATCGGCTGCTCAACATATTCCCGCTCCGGTGTATTACCCAAGTAACACAGCGATGCTTCAGCCGCAAGCGGCGGATGGCCGCGCAAGGATGGGGTCGCAACCGACAATAGTTTCGCTATGAAGCGGAGCGCGCTTCGGGGCAGAAGGCGCGAGAATCGATTTTGGCGCTGACAGATTTGCATCGCCTGTGCTTAGATCGTTTTTGAAATAAATCCGTGGAAAATCATCAGTTTACGGTGATTTTACAAGAGGAAGTTTTCAAAAGCGATGAGCTTCGGGGGAAGACTGGCGGAAGAGAGGAAGCGGCTCGGCCTCAAGCAGGCCGAGTTTGCGTCGCTTGTCGGCACCGACGTTCCCAAGCAGAGCCTGTACGAGAATGACCGGCGCGAGCTTCGCGCCGATTATCTCGCGCGTCTCGCCGATGCCGATATCGACGTGGTCTACGTCCTCACCGGTCAGCGCAGCGAGGGCGGGTGGCTCGGCCAGGGCGCGAGCGATCTGCTGACCGCCTTCCTGGCCTTGCCGGCCGAGCTTCAGCAGAGTCTCGTCGCTTTCGTGAACACGCTCGGCGAGACGGTCGGCAACGGACCGCGCACGCTCCACGGCCGGCGGTCCGCCTATCGCGGCGAGGAGTCCGATTCGGACTGACGCCGCCGCCAGGCATAGAGGCCGCGGATTCGGGGCGGAGGAGCGGCGGCGAATAATCCAGCAGGACGGTCAGCGCGATGCTCAGCCAGGCCGGCTTCGCATAGGGGCGGGGCGGACAGGTCCAGCCCTCATCTATCTCGTAGAGGAGAGCGATCGCATCGTCCCGCTGCGCCGCAGGTATGACAATGCGGATGCCTCCGAGGGCAACCATCCAGTTCGGAACCGCCGAGATCGAGCCCGAATCGAATGCGAAAGCGGCGATGCCGTGGGCGCGAAGGGTGCAGACCAGAACCCGGGCTTCGGGCTGGCTGTAGACGAAGGCGATGACCGCGGCGCCCGACGGGCGCTCAGGCATGCTCCTCCGAGGCTGGGAGGACTCCGCGGCGGATCTGATCGAGCTCGATGGATTCGAACAACGCCTTGAAATTGCCCTCGCCGAAGCCCTGATTGCCCTTGCGCTGGATGATCTCGAAGAAGATCGGCCCGACCATGTTTTCGGTGAAGATCTGGAGGAGGAGGCCCTCGCCGGTCTCGGGCGAGCCATCGATCAGGATACGGCGCTTGCGCATCTCCGCGACGTCATGGCCGTGGCCGGGCAGGCGCTCGTCGATCATGTCGAAATAGGTCTCGGGGCTGTCCTGGAATCGGATTCCGTTGTCGCGAAGCTGGTCGACCGTGGCGAAGATGTCGTCGGTCGCCATTGCGATATGCTGGATTCCCTCGCCCTTATATTCGCGCAGGAACTCCTCGATCTGGCTGTGCTCGTCCTGGGACTCGTTCAGGGGGATCCGGATCTTGTCGTCGGGCGCGGTCATCGCGCGCGAGACCAAAGCGGTCTGCTGCCCCTCTATGTCGAAATAGCGGATCTGGCGGAAGTTGAAGATGCGCTCGTAGAAATGGGCCCAATGGTCCATCCGCCCGCGATTCACATTGTGGGTGAGATGGTCGAGCGTGTGCAGCCCCGCCTGGCGCGAGTCGCGCTTCGCGCCTTCGACCGGGATGAAATCGACGTCGTAAATCTGCTCGGCGCCGTAGCGGTCGACCAGATAGAGATAGGACCCGCCTATCCCCTCGATCGCCGGGATCTCGAGCTCGCCCGGCCCGCGCGTACATTCGACGGGCACGGCGCCGCGCTCGACCGCGAGTGCGAACGCTTCCTTCGAATCCCTGACCCGGAAGGCCATGGCATTGGCCGACGGCCCGTGGGCGTCGCGGAATCGCGCGGCCTGGCCCTCCTGGTCCATGTTCAGGATGAAGTTGATGTCGCCCTGCGCATAATGGCGGACGTTCTTGGAGCGGTGGTTCCCCATGTGGGTGAAGCCCATCGCAACGAAGAGCCGGGCGAGGGCCTCGGGATCGGGGCTCGTGAATTCGACGAACTCGAAACCGTCGAGGCCGAGGGGGTTGTCATGGGTCTGCGCGGGGGCGTTCATTGTCCGCTCCTGAAGGGGTGACTGCGGGTGCGTGGCGGGCTTTACCAGCGGCCCGTCTGAGCGGCAAATCCACGGTTGCGCGGCGGCGGGGCAGACCATATCTCCAAATGTGAATTTCCCGCGAAAAGAGTATCCATGCCCGCCACGCATTCCACACGCTTGCTCATCCTCGGCTCGGGCCCGGCCGGGCTTTCGGCGGCGATCTACGGCGCGCGCGCCGGTCTCGCCCCGATCGTCGTCCAGGGCATCCAGCCCGGCGGTCAGCTCACCATCACCACCGACGTGGAGAATTATCCCGGCTTCGCCGACGTCATCCAGGGCCCGTGGCTGATGGAGCAGATGCAGAAGCAGGCCGAGCATGTCGGCGCCCGAATGATGTGGGATTCGATCGTCGAGGTCGATTTCTCGCGGCGCCCGTTCCGGCTGATCGGCGACGGCGGCACGGTCTATACCGGCGATACGGTGGTGATCTCGACCGGAGCCCAGGCGCGCTGGCTGAACCTGCCTTCGGAGGAGCATCTGAAGGGGAGGGGAGTCTCCGCCTGCGCGACCTGCGACGGATTCTTCTACCGCGGCAAGAAGGTGGCGGTGATCGGCGGCGGCAATACCGCGGTCGAGGAAGCCATCTACATGACCAACCACAGTCATGACGTCACATTGATCCACCGCCGCGACAGCCTTCGCGCCGAGAAGATCCTCCAGGACCGGCTCTTCGCCCATCCGGGCATCAAGGTGTTGTGGAACAAGGCGGTCGAGCGATTCGTCGGGGGCGGAGAGCCGGAGGGCCTGGTCGCGATCGAGCTTCGCGACACAAGGACCGGAGAAATCTCCAGCCTCGACGTCGAGGGCGGTTTCGTCGCCATCGGCCACTCGCCGGCGACCGGGCTGTTCAAGGGCAAGCTCGAGCTCGATTCCGACGGCTATATCAAGGTGGAGACCGGGAGCACGCGCACCAGCGTCCCCGGCGTCTTCGCCAGCGGCGACGTCATGGACAAGATCTACCGCCAGGCGGTCACCGCGGCCGGAACCGGCTGTATGGCCGCGCTGGACGCGGAGAAGTTCCTCGCCGAGGCCGAGTTCGAGGCGTCAGCCGCGGCGTGACAGAGCGGCGATCGCCGTCAGGCAGGCCTGTTGCAACGCCTCGGAATCGCCGGGCCGAGCGAAGGTGTGGGAATCGCTTTCGACCGTATAGGGAGCGGCGCTTGCCTTCCTGATCTTCTCGAACCGCCTGGAATTCCAGATCTTGGACGCCGCGATCGCGGTGGCGTCCCCCGCGCAGAGGATCAGGGCGGTCGGCATCGCATTGCGCTCCAGCGACGCCGCCACCTCATCGGCCAGATCGGTCGGCGCGGAGGTGAAGCTCTTGCCAACGCCTTTCAGCAGCTTGCCGTAAGACACTGATCCACCGAGCAGCTTCTTCCAGCCGTCGACGCTGGTGAGGCGCTGGCGGTAATGGTGGCGAATCGCCGCGGGGGGCGGCGCATCACTCTCGCTCTCGACCAGCCAGGGGTTGATCAGGACCGCGCCCTGAAGGCCGGCCTGGCTGCCGTGAAGGGCGAGGGCGCTGGCCCCGTCGCAAAGGCCGAGCCCGATGACCCGCTCGAGCGCCCTCGATCCCTTGCGGAAATCGGCGACCGCGGCCTTGATGTCGGGTCCGCTGCCGCGCCAGCCGGGATCCTTGCCCTCGCTGTCGCCGACTCCCCGCCGGTCGAACCTCAGGCATGGATAGCCGGAGCGGGCGAGCGCCCCTGCGAGCCGCTCGAACATGCGGTGCGATCCGATCCGGGTCTGGGTGCCGCCGGTCACAATCACGACTCCGGTGGTGCCCCTGGCCTGATCGAGCGTGGCGCCGAGCATCTCGCCGGCGCAGGCAATGGTCAGGAGCCGGCGCATTGACCGACCCAGTTCGCGATATCGTCCGAAAGCGATGCCGCCAGCGCCGCGGAGCTTTCGGGCTCGGAGCGCCGCCACAGGGCAGGCCCCTCGATCTTCAGATCGGCTTCGCCGCGATCGCTTTCCAGCCTTACCACCCGCAACGAATCCATCGGGTGCGGCTCGGCCATGTCGAGCGGGCCCATCAGATTGGGCGCGAGCTCATAGCCGGCCATCCCGCCGCCTGCCGCCAGGCCGGCGCGGCTGAGGTCCCGGACGAGCGAGGCTCCGGCCACCGGGGCAAAGCGCCAGGCGCAGCGCGAAGGAGCGACGTCGTCGAGGAGGGCGCCGCCCCTGATGCTTGCGACGCCGGCGAGCGGGCCGCCATGGCCGACCTGAGTCGCCGCCGCCCTGACCGCGCTTCGCCACTGGTCCCAGCTCAGCCGGCCGAGCGGCCGAACGCTTTCGCCGGTGCCCGGCAGATCGAGGAGCCAGCAGCCATAGCCCCTGGAGGCCACCCCCCGCATGACCGCCGAGATCAAGGCTCGGGTGCGGTTCAGTTCCTCGAACAAGGGCGGCACGAACAGGATCGGCGGGGCGTTCGGGGATCCGATCCCCATCAGCCACTCCTCCTGTCCGTCCGCCGGATAATGATCGTATGAAAGGTGGGTTGACGTCACTGAAGCGCCTTCGCCTTGGCGAAGGCGAGCAAGGAACCAAAGCTTTCAAGCATATCGGCGTCGACCTCATGATCTTCTATGAGGATTCCAAGCCGTTCCTCGAGCTCGGTGAGAAGCCCGGCGACGGCCATGGAATCGAATTCGGGCAGAGCGCCGAACAATGCGGTCGTCGAGTCGAAGCCGGCGACCCGATCCCTGGAAAGGCCGAGAACGTCGACCAGCACCGCGCGCAAGGTCGAATCCACGTCTTCAGCGTCGGTGAGCCCCACATCCACTTCCTTCAGCATGTGTGCGGGCGCGCCTAATGGCTTCGCAATGCGGGGACAAGCTTTGCCGCCGCGGCCCGGGCGGCGCCCGCAATCCCCCGCGGGCTGCGCAGGTCGAAAGCGGTGAGCCCGAAAAGGGGCTCGGCCTCGCTCATCCATTCGGCCTTGTACGAATCTCCGCCGATCCCGAAGTCGATCATGTCGACCCTGTCGACGTCGAGCGCCCGCCGGAACATCTCGACGCTGAGCACCGTCCCGGGGGAACAATGCTTAGCATCCTCGGCATAAGCGAGCTTGTGGATCGTCGCGGTTCCGTTCTCGACCAGCCAGAGCTGTGACGCCACCGGCCGCCCGTCGAGCCGCGCAATCCCCAGGCGGAGGGTTCCCGCTCCGCCTTCCTGCTCGGCAAGGGCCCGGAGCATGGCCGGAGCGCCTTCGGTCGGCTTCCAGCTCGCTTCATAGACTTTCTCATAATCGGCCCAGGCCTCGGCATCGAACCGGTCGTAGATCGCGATATCGAGACCGGCGCTCTTCGCCCGGCGGCGGGCGGTGTTGCGCAGCCGGGAGGGGCGGCCCGCCCAATAATCGTCGAAGCCGAGGCCCGCGGTTCGGATCCGCCAGGATTCGGTCACCTTACCGTGCCGGACCATCCAGCCTTTGCGCCTGAGCGCCTCGGGCAGGGGATCGTCGGGGGAGAGGGGCTCGATCCTGAGACGGCTGATTCCGGCCTCGCGAAGCCCGTCGGCAAGTCCTTCGAGGTTGGGGTCGGCGCCGTTCCGTTTCTCGACGATCGATCCGAAGCGCAGGCTGTACCAGTTCGCCAGAGGCTCGGCGGCGCCGTCCTTGCTGTCGAGGAACAGCCAGGCGCGGCCCGCCGGATCGGCGCTTCGTATGATGAGCCTCCTGCCTTTGGACGGCGTGTAACGGTCGACCAGGCGGAACCAGTCGATCCGCTCGAACAGGAGCGGGCGCGAGTCGCGGCCGAGCGCCGCCCCCGCATCCTGTGCGGCGGCTTCGAGATCGTCGAAGATTTTGACGTCAAAGCGCTGTTCCATCTGCGCGCGGCCTATAGACGGCCCGCCCTGATTTCGGGTTAACAGGGCCATGACCGCGCCGGACCCGACGCCTTACCCGCTCGATCGCCTGACCCTGCGGGGCGAGGCGGGCGCGCCGGCGCTGATCGATAAAGCCGGCGTTCTCGATTATGCCGGGCTCGAGCGCGCCGTCTCGGCCCTTGCCGGGGCGCTGTCGCGCCGCGCCGGCCCGGGGGACCGGGTGGCGGCATGGCTGCCCAAGACCCGTATCGCCTGCCTCCTGCCGCTCGCCTGCGCCCGGGCAGGGCTGGTCAACGTCCCGGTCAATCCGCTGCTCAAGCGCGCGCAGGTCGCCCACATCCTCGGCGACAGCGGCGCGAGCCTTCTGATCAGCGGCCCGGCGCGCCTGGCGACCCTGGAGCCGGGCGACGTTCCCGCCGGCTGCACGGCGGTGCCGGAGGAGGAAGCAGGGGCCTGGCTGGAGGAGGAAGGCGGGCTTCCGCCCTCCGACCGCGATCCCGGCGAGCTCGCAGCCTTGCTCTACACGTCCGGATCGACGGGACGGCCCAAGGGGGTGATGCTGAGCCATGCCAATATGTGGCTCGGAGCGATCAGCGTCTCCCACTACCTCGGACTGGCGCCCGGCGACCGGATCCTGGCCGTTCTGCCGCTCAGCTTCGATTACGGCCAGAATCAATTGCTCTCCGCCTGGGCCGCGGGAAGCTGCGTCATCCCGCTCGATTACCTCTCCGCGCGCGACGTGATCCGGGCGGTCGGGCGTCATGACGTCACCACGCTGGCCGGCGTTCCGCCGCTCTGGGTGCAGCTGGTCGAGGCCGATTGGGACGAAGGCGCGGCCCGGAGCCTCAAGAGGCTGACCAATTCGGGCGGACGGCTTCCAAGCTCCGTGACCCGCCGGATGCGCGAGATGTTCCCCGAGGCCCGGATCTTCCTCATGTACGGTCTCACCGAGGCGTTCCGCTCGACCTATCTCGATCCCGGCCTGGTCGACGAGCATCCGGATTCGATCGGCAAGGCGATCCCCTTCGCCGAGATCATGATCGCCCGCGATGACTGCTCCCTCGCCGATCCGGAAGAGACGGGAGAGCTCGTCCATGCCGGACCGCTCGTCGCTTTGGGCTATTGGAACGATCCCGAGCGAACGGCCCTTCGCTTTCGTCCCGCGCCGTGCGGTTCCTCCTATGGCGGGCGGGCGGTCTGGTCCGGGGACAAGGCCAGGGCCGACTCGGACGGACTTCTCTATTTCGTCGGCCGCGACGATTCGATGATCAAGACGAGCGGCAATAGGGTGAGCCCGACCGAGATCGAGGAAGCCGCCGTCGCCAGCGGCGTGGTCGCCGAGGCGGTGGCGCTTGGAGTCCCCGACGACCGGCTGGGAGAGGCGATCGCGCTGATCGTCCGTCCCGAAGCCGCCCACGGCCCTGAATCCGAGTTGGAGCTCAGAAATCATCTGAAGCGCGAGTTACCGAATTTTATGCAGCCGGGCTCTATCGTCTGGCGGAGCGAGATGCCGAAGAGTCCCAACGGCAAGCTCGACCGGGAGCTTCTCAAGAGCGAGATGATGCAGTGACCAAGCCTATGGGCGCGATCCCGCCCGGCTATGATTCCGACGGCGCGATGCTGCGCATCGGCGGCCGCCGCGCCGACGATCTCGTCGCCGAGGCCGGCGGAACGCCGCTCTTCGCCTACGATCTCGCCATGATCGGACGGCGGATCGGGCGATTTCGAGCCGCCTTTCCGAATGTCGATCTGCATTATGCCATAAAAGCAAACAGCTATGCGCCTCTGCTCAGCTACGTCGCGAGCAAGGTCGACGGCCTGGACGTGGCCTCGGGCGGCGAGCTGGACATGGCGATCGCCGCTGGGATGGCGGCGGAAAACATCTCCTTCGCGGGCCCGGGCAAGCGCGATACGGAGCTGGAAGCGGCGGTCGGCGCCGGGGCTACGATCAACCTCGAATCGGAAGGCGAGGCGGAGCGGGCGCTCGCGGCGGGCGAACGTCTTGGAGTCACCCCGCGGCTCGCGGTTCGGGTCAACCCCGATTTCGAGATCAAGGGTTCGGGGATGCGCATGGGCGGCGGCGCCAAGCCGTTCGGGGTCGATGCCGCGCGCGTGCCGGCCCTGGTCCGGCACATCAGGGAGTCGGGCGCCGACTGGCGCGGCTTTCACATCTTCGCCGGATCGCAGGCACTGAGCGCCGACGCCCTCATCGAGGCCCAGGCCGCCACCGTGGAACTCGCCGCCGCGCTCGCGGACGCCGCCGGCGCGAGCCCGCCTCTGGTCAATCTCGGCGGCGGCTTCGGAATACCCTATTTCGCGACCGAAGAACCTCTCGAGGTCGAACAGGTGGGCGAGGCGCTCGACTCCGCCCTCGGGCGGCGGTCGGACGTGCTTCGCGAGAGCAGGTTCGCGATCGAGCTCGGCCGCTGGCTGGTCGGGGAGGCAGGCGTCTATCTGACCCGGATCGTCGACCGCAAGGCGAGTCACGGCAAGACCTTCCTGGTCGTCGACGGCGGAATGCATCATCAGCTCGCCGCCTCGGGCAATTTCGGCCAGATCGTGCGCCGCAACTATCCGGCCGCCATCGCGAGCCGTTTCGGCGGCCCGCCCGAGGAGGAAGTGAGCATCGTCGGCTGCCTCTGCACGCCGCTCGACCGGCTTGCCGATGACGTCATGACGCCGCGCGCCGACGTCGGAGACCTGATCGCGGTGTTCATGGCCGGCGCCTACGGCCGCTCGGCCAGCCCGCAGGATTTCCTCGGTCATCCGCCCGCTCGCGAAATCATTGTTTCCGGGGGAAATTAACCCTTCCGAGGCGCCGGGTCCCGGATCGGGACATGCGAGATTGGCGCATTGTTCCTAACGCTAATTTTACCTCTTCCAGCCCATAGCAGAGCCCAATCTGCGCCCGAGCCGCGTCCGGAGCGGATCGGGGGGACGAGTGAGCTGACGAGAGGAACGATCAATGCGCGCATTGCACAAGTCCAGACTGGCCCTTGCCATCGGCGTTTCCGCGGTGGCGCTTGGCGGCTGCGCCGGCGGCGGCACCGGCAATCGCCTTCCGACCGCTTCCTTTGTCGGCACGGATGAGACCGCCAGCGACCAGAAATACATCATCGGCGCACTCGACCAGCTCAACGTCTTCGTCTGGCGCAACCCCGAACTGAGCGTGAAGGTCCAGGTCCGGCCCGACGGCCGGATCACCACGCCGCTGATCACCGACATGGTCGCGGTCGGGAAGACCCCCGGCCAGCTCGCCGACGAGATCCGCCAGGCGCTGACCCAATATATCGACGATCCGCGGGTCTCGGTGATGATCGACAGCTTCCAGGGAACCTTCGCCCAGCAGGTGAGGGTCGTCGGAGCGACCGAGAAGCCCGCGTCCATCCCCTATCGGGCCAACATGACGCTTCTCGACGCGATGATCGAGGTCGGCGGCCTCAGCGAATATGCGGCCGGCAATCGCGCCCGCCTGATCCGGCACGACCGGGTCACCGGCGAGCAGAAGGAATACGACCTGAAGATCTCCCGCCTCCTCAAGAAGGGGGACACGAGCGCCAATGTCCGCCTCGAGCCGGGCGACGTCATCATCATCCCGGAGAGCATGTTCTGACGCTCGCGCGACACATTCGAAGGAAGCCCGACTGAATGGACGGTCTCTACGAACAGCTGCGGATCATCGTGCACCAGGTCTGGATGCGAAGGTGGCTCGCGCTCGCCGTCGCCTGGGGACTCTGCGTCCTGGGATGGCTCGCGATCGCGCTGATTCCCAACACATATGAATCGCGGGCGCGGGTCTTCGTCCAGATGCAGTCCGTGCTGCCCAGCCAGGCCGGAATGATGCCGGCCGACCGGGCCATGGACCTGATCCAGATTCGTCAGACCCTCACCAGCGCGGCCAATCTCGAGAAGGTGGTTCGGCGTACCGAGCTCAACACCCTGGTCGGAAGCAATCGCGACCTTCAGGTCCAAGTCGGCAAGCTTCGGGAATCCATCAAGGTCACCGCCGCCCAGGACAATCTGTTCGAGATCAGCGCCACCGCAAGCGTGTCGGGCTTCTCCAACGCGCAGAACGCCAAGCTTGCCGCCGGAATCGTCCAGAACCTCCTGGATCTGCTGGTCGAGGGCAATCTCGCCGGCGACCGCAACGAGACCAGCCAGACCCTGAACTTCCTCGACGAGGAATTGCGCAAGCGCGAGACCGAGCTTGCCGCGGCCGAGGAAAGGCGGGTCGCCTTCGAGCAGCGCTTCCTCGGCGTTCTTCCGGGCGAAGGATCGATCGCTCAGCGCATGTCCGCGGCGCGGACGGAGCTTGCCGGCGTCGAGCGCGAGCTGATGACTGCCCAGAGCTCGCTCGCCGCAATGCGCGGCCAGCTTGCAAGCACGCCCCCGACGATCCCGGCCTATGACGGCGGCGGCGGCGTCGCCAATTCCTATGCCGGCCAGCTCTCCCAGCTGGAGGGCCAGCTTTCGCAGGCCTATGCGCGCGGCTGGACCGACGCCCATCCCGACGTCGTGGCGATCAAGGCGCAGATCGCCCGGGTCCGGCCGCAGGCATCGCGCGAGCGCCCCGGCGCGGGGGGAATCCCCAATCCCTCCTACGTCTCGATGCGGGCCATGGTCGCCGAGCGCGAAGGGCAGGTCGCCGCGGCCTCCGCGCGCAAGACCCAGCTCCAGTCCGACATGGCGCAATTCAGCGCCACCCAGGCCTCCGAGCCGGGAGTCGCCGCGGAGCAGGCGCGGCTCAACCGCGATTACGAGGTTCTGAAGCGCCAGTACGACAAATTGCTCGAAGATCGCGAGCAGGTGCGGCTGCGCGCCGACGTTCAGCAGAAGACCAGCCTGCTCAAGTTCCGGGTCATCGATCCGGCGAGCCAGCCGACCGTGCCGGCAACGCCGAACCGGCCGCTTCTGCTGACGGCGATGCTGATCGTCGCGCTCGGCGCCGGAGTCGGCGCGGCCTTCGTCTTCGCCCAGATCCAGACCACCTTCCCGACCCAGGGCAGGCTCGAGCAGGCCAGCGGCCTGCGGGTGCTCGGATCGATCAGCGCCATCTTCACGCCCGAGCAGCGCGCCCGCGAGCGGCAGCGCCTGGTCTGGCTCGCAGGCGGGGGAGGGGCTTTGCTCGCCGGCTACCTCCTCCTGATGGCGGTCGAATTCTGGCAGCGAAGCACGGTGGCCTGAGGCGGATATGAACAAGCATAGCAGCCTTCGCACCAGCGGCTCGCTCCTCGAGCGCGCGGCCGAGATGTATGATTTCGGATCTGCCCTGCGCCCCGGGCCCGCCCCGGCGCCTCAGCCCGAGGCCGGGCCGGAGCGGACCGCCGCGCCGTCGGCGGCTCCGATGCCCGCGCAGGCCCCGGCTCCCGAGCCGGTCGCCATGCGCCAGGAACCTGCCGCGGCGCCGGCGCGTCCCGCCCTGGCGGCAGCGCCCGTCGCTTTGCCGGCACGCGCGCCTGCCCCGCTTCGCCGGGCCATGGTCGATCGCGACGCCTTGCGCGCCGCCGGCTTCGTCCTGCCCGACGCCGCGGTGACCGGGCTCGCCGAGGAATTCCGGATCATCAAGCGCCAGATCCTGCTCGGCGCCAGCGGCAAGACCGATATGCCCGAGGAGAAAAGGCGTTCGGTGCTGATCTGCTCGGCCCAGCCGGACGAGGGCAAGACCTTCTGCGCGGTCAACCTTGCCATCTCGCTGGCGGGCGAGAAGGACATCGAGATCCTCCTCGTCGACGGCGACTTTCCCAAGCCCGAGATCCTCTCGACCCTTGGGATCGAGGGCGGACCGGGACTGATCGACGCGATCGCCGATCCCGGGATCGACCCCGAAAGCCTGGTCATCGGGACCGACATCGAAGGACTCTCCGTCCTTCCCGCCGGGCGCCAGGTCAACAACGCCACCGAACTGCTCGGCTCGTCGCGCACCCGCGAGGTGCTTGCGGCGCTCGCCGGGGCAAGCCGGCGGCGCCTCGTCATATTCGATTCCCCGCCCGCTCTCGCGGCTTCGCCGGCCTCCGTGCTGGCCAGCCATGTCGGGCAGATCGTGATGGTGGTCCGGGCGGACCGGACAACCGAGGCAGACCTCAAGCAAGCGGTCGGCCTGCTCAACGCGTGCGAGGACATCAGCCTCATCCTGAACGGCGCGGGATTCGCCGCCAACGGCCGACGCTTCGGCTCCTATTATGGATATGGCCAATGATAAAAGCCTTCTTCCATAGCCCTTTGCGCAAGGCTCTCGGCATTGCCGGACTTGCAGCCTCGCTCGCGACCGCGGTCGCCGTGCAAAGCGCGCCCAGGTCGGTCATCCAGCCTTATCTCGAGGTTCAGCAGGTGCTCAGCGCCGATCTCAACGGCGGCGACGTGCTCACCTACACCTCGGTCGGCGCCGGAATCGACGCCGCCGTTGAGACGCGGCGGGTCCAGGCTACGATCAGCTACAATTACCAGCGGCGGATCGGCTGGGACGACAACCTTGCCGACGAGGATGTCCATACCGGGCTCGCCGCGGCGCGGGTCGCGGTGATCCCCGACACCCTCAATTTCGACGCGGGCGCTCTCGCGATGCGAAGCAATGCCGACATCCGAACGCCGACCTCGCCCTTCCGCACCGCCGACGACAGCGCCGCGGTGGAGGTCTACAGCGTCTATGCGGGACCGACCTTGTCGACCCACGCGGGCCCGGTCGACATCGGCGCCAGCTACCGTCTCGGCTATGTCGCCGTGGACGACAACAATCTCTCGCTTCCCGCCGGCCAGCCGCGGATCGACCGCTACGACAGCAGCGTCGTCCAGAGCGCCGCGGTCAGCCTCGGAATGGAGCCGGGCGAGCTTCCGTTCGGATGGACGGTCGGAGCGGGCTGGGAACGGTCCGACGCCGAGCGGCTCGACGCGGTTCATGAGGGCAAATATGTCCGTGGCGACGTGGTCGTTCCGATCTCGTCCACCCTCGCCGTCACAGGCGGAGTCGGATATGAGAAAATCCAGTCCTCTCAGCAGGATATTCTGAGGGATGCAGGCGGTGTTCCAATCGTCACGGCGTCGGGTGAGCTGATCGCCGATCCCAACGCGCCGCGCCTTCTCGCCTACGACCAGAGCGGCCTGATCTGGGATGCCGGAGTGATCTGGCGCCCGAGCAGCCGGACCGAGCTCCAGGCGCGGGTCGGTCAGCGCTATGGCGGAACGACCTTCGTCGGATCGCTCGAGCACCGGATCAACAGCTCGCTAGGGATCAGCGCCAGCGTCTACGATTCGGTGGACGATTTCGGCAGCCTCCTGGTCACCGATCTCGCCGGCGTGCCGCGTAGGTTCAACAACCGCCGGCTCAATACCGGAATGAACGGCTTCGGCCGCTGCGTGTACGGCAACGATCCGGGCACTGGGGCCTGCTTCGACAACGTGCTCCAGTCGATCAACAATTTCACCTTCCGGAGCCGCGGCGCCAATTTCCTGGTGTCGGGCGGGCGCGGACCGTGGAGCTACGGACTCGGCGCCTCATACGATCAGCGTCGTTATTTCGCGCCGCCCACCGGCAACGTCTTCGTCCTCGACGGAGTGACCGATCGAAGCTTCTCGCTGACCGCCAATGCCGGGCGCCGCCTGACGCGCAGCTCCGGCTACGATCTCAACGCCTATGCGAGCTGGGCGGACAGCGGGATCCCGGGCGCGGGCACGAGCATGAGCACCGGCATCACCGGAAGCTATTATCGCAGCCTGTTCAACGAGCATCTGCAGGCGAATATTTCGACCGGCCTCTACCACACCAGCGCCGACGAGTTCGACAGCAGCACGGTCGCGTCGCTGATGCTCGGCCTTCGCTACACCTTCTAAGGGACGGACGGAGACCCTCGATGTACACGGACTTTTACGGGCTTTCCGACCGTCCCTTCCAGCTGACGCCGGACGCGCGCTACTGGTTCGAGAGCCGTACCCACAAGAAGGCCATGGCCTATCTCGGCTACGGCCTTGCCCAGGGCGAGGGATTCATCGTCATCACCGGCGACGTCGGGGCCGGCAAGTCGACCCTGGTGGCGCATTTGATGGCGACGATCGACCGCGAGCGGCTGACCGCGGTCAGCCTGGTCTCGACCCAGGTCGAGGGCGACGACATGCTTCGACTGGCGGCCCAGGGCCTGGGCATCTCGACCGAGGGCGCGGCCAAGGCGCAATTGCTCGACCGGATCGAGCGGAAGCTGGTCGACGAGGCCCGCGCGGGAAAGCGCGTGCTCCTGGTCGTCGACGAGGCCCAGACCCTGAAGGTCTCGGCGCTCGAAGAGTTGCGGATGCTTTCCAACTTCACGTCGCAAGGCCGTGCTCTCATTCAGATTTTCCTCCTCGGCCAGCCGGAGTTCCGAGACAAGCTGGCGAGCGAAACCGGACTCGAGCAGCTGAGGCAGCGCGTGATCGCGACCCATCATCTCGATCCGATGGAGCAGAACGAGATCGAGCCCTACCTCGTCCACCGCCTGGCGGTCGCCGGCTGGGCAGGGCGGCCGGGCTTCGCGCCCGATGCAGCCGCTTCGCTCTACCGTCATACCGGCGGGATTCCGCGCCGGCTGAATCAGCTCGCCTCCCGCCTTTTCCTCTATGCGGCGATGGAGAAGATGGAGACGATCGGCGCCGATGCGGTCGAAGCGGTCGCGGACGACATGGTGGCCGAGCGGCCGCAGGCGCGCGAGGAGAGGGTTCTTCCGCTTCGCGGAGCATCCGTCTCGCCGGTCCCCGATCCGATATCCCATGTGCAGGCCGACCACGATCCGGCCCTGGAGCGGCGCGTCGCCTCACTCGAGGCCCGGCTCGAGGAGCAGGAAGCGGCTCTGCGCCGAGTCTTGACCTTGCTCGTCGACTGGGTGGAGAACGGTCAGCAGACGCCGGGCTATCGCTCCAACGTCGCTTGAGTTTCCAAAGCATGACCCGAAAAGTGGGCACCGGTTTTCGGACCAGTCATGCGACAACCAAGGAGGGCGAACATGGGCCGCGGGTGAAAGCGGACCATGCTCGACAGGGGCATCAATGCTGAACGCCCTCTCCGTCGACGTCGAGGACTGGTTCCAGGTCGGCGCCTTCGAGACCGTCATATCGCGCGATTCCTGGGACGGACTGGAGCAGCGCGTCGAGCGCAATGCCGACGCCGTATTGTCGCTGTTCGACGAAGCGGGGGTGAAGGGCACCTTCTTTACCCTGGGCTGGGTCGCCGAACGCTATCCGGCGCTGATCCGCCGGGTCGCCGAGGCCGGCCATGAGCTGGCGAGCCACGGCTGGGACCATAAGCGCGTCTTCACGATGGAAGCGGCGACCTTTCGAGCCGATCTCGAGCGCGCGCGGATCGCGATCGAGGACGCCTGCGGCCAGTCGCCGGCCGGCTATCGCGCGCCGAGCTTCTCGATCGACAAAAGAACGCCCTGGGCGCACCGCGTCCTCGCCGAGGAAGGCTATGCCTATTCCTCGAGCGTCGCGCCCATCGCCCACGATCATTATGGCTGGCCCGAGGCGCCGCGCTTCGCGCACCGGCCGATCCCGGGCTCGGAGCTGATCGAGCTTCCTGTGACCACGGTCGAGCTGGCCGGCCGGCGCATGGCGGCGGGCGGCGGCGGCTTCTTCCGCCTTCTACCTTATGGTTTCTCCAACTGGGCGGTGTCCCGCACCAACGGCCGCGAGCAAAGGCCCGCGGTCTTCTATTTCCATCCCTGGGAGATCGATCCGGACCAGCCGCGGGTCACAGGCGCTCCGCTGAAGTCGCGGCTTCGCCATTACAGCCGCCTCTCGTCGATGCGGCCGCGGCTGCTCAAGCTGCTCAAGGCGCATCGATGGGGGCGGACCGACGCGGTCGTCGCGAACGAGCGGGCGAGGCTGGAATGAAGGTCCGCGCCGCCGATCTTCGCGACTCGGGTCAGAGGGAGGCGATCGAGCGCTTCGTCGACTCGCATCCGGACGCCCAGCTCTTTCACCAGCCGGCCTGGGCCGCCGCGGTCGAGCGCGGCTGCGGGGCCTGCGCCCATTATCTGATCGGGGAGGGCGAGGGCGGCATCGCGGGCCTACTGCCGCTCAGCGAGGTCCGCTCGGTCATCTTCGGCAATTCGATGGTCTCGGTCGGCTTCGGCGTCGGCGGCGGAATCCTCGCCGACGACGCGCGCGTCGCCGAAGCACTCGCCGACGAAGCCTGGCGGGTGGCGCTTCGGCGCGGCTGCGACAGCGTCGAGCTTCGCGGCGGAGTCCTGCCCGAAGGCTGGCAGCGCCAGGAAGGCATTTATGCCGATTTCACCGCGCCGCTCGGCAAGGACGACGAGGCGAACCTTCTGTCGATCAAGAAACGCCAGCGCGCCGAGGTTCGCCGGGCCGAGGGCTTCGGGCTCGAATTCCGCTCCGGCCGCACCGATGCCGATCTCGATGCCCATTACCGGGCCTATTCCGCCTCGGTGCGAAACCACGGCACGCCGATCTTCCCGCGCAGCCTGTTCGAGGCGATGCGGGACGAATTTGGCGAGGATGCCGACGTCGTCTCGGCCTGGAAGGACGGCGAGCCGCTCTCGGCCATCTTCAGCTTCTACTTCAAGGGCAGGGTCTATCCGTTCTGGGGAGGCGGAACCTCGGATGCGCGGGAATGGCGGGCCAATGAATGGCTGCTCTACCGCCTGATGTGCCACGCCGCCCGCCGAGGCTGCGCGGGGATCGATTATGGCCGGTCGAAAGTCGGCACCGGCCCCTATGCCTTCAAGAAGAACTGGGGTCTCGAGCCGCGACCGCTCGTCTATGCGGTGCGCACCGCGGACGGCGCCAGGCCGCGCGAGATGAATCCGCTCAGCCCCAAATACCGGCTCCAGACCGCGATCTGGCGCAAGCTGCCGCTGGCGGTCGCCAATCGCGTCGGCCCGCATATCGCCCGGGGGCTGGGCTGATGGCCGAGATCCTCTTCCTCGCCCACCGGATCCCCTACCCGCCGGACCGGGGCGACAAGATTCGCTCCTGGCATCTGCTCAGGCATCTCGGCACCCTCGGCCGGGTCCATCTCGCCTGCTTTGCCGACGACGAGGAGGACAAGGCGCATCTGCCGGCGCTGCGCGACGCGATGGGGGGCGCTCTCGGCGAGACGCATGTCGAGGTTCGAACGCTCGGCAAGGCCGAGGCCGGGCTTCGCGCCCTGGTGACGGGCAAGCCGGTCTCGCTGACCCTGTTCGACAGCGCCGCGATTCGCGCCTTCGTCGGGCGGATCCTGGAACGGCCCGCGGTCGAGACGATCTTCGCTTTTTCGGGCCAGATGGCCCAGTTCGTCCCCGAGGGGACGGGCCGCCGATTCGTCATGGATTTCGGTGACATGGATTCGGCCAAGTTCGCCGCTTATGCCCGGCAGGGCGGGCCGCTCGCCGCCATCCACCGCCGCGAGGCCGGGAAATTGTTCGCGTTCGAGAAAGCGGTGGCGGCGCGGGCCGATGTCAGCCTCTTCGTCAGCGACGCGGAGGCGAATCTGTTTCGCGACAGCGTCGACCTGCCCGGCGCCGACATCCGGGCGCTGCAGAACGGCGTCGATCTCGATTATTACGATCCCAGCGCCTCCTTGGCCGCGGTCGAGGCGGACGGGGTCGAGGCGGACGGGCCTCTGATCGTCTTCACGGGCCAGATGGACTATTCGCCCAATGTCGACGCGGTGACCTGGTTCGCGCGCCGGGTGCTGCCGCTCATCCCCGCCGGCCGGTTCGCCATCGTCGGCCGCAAGCCGACCGAGGCCGTGCGCGCTCTGGCGGGCGAGCGCGTGATCGTCACCGGCGCGGTTGCGGACGTGCGCTCATGGCTGGCCGCGGCCGATGTGGTGGTGGCGCCGCTCAGGATCGCGCGCGGAATCCAGAACAAGGTGCTCGAGGCGATGGCGATGGCGCGCCCCGTCGTCGCCTCGCCCGCCGCCTATGAAGGCATCGAGGCCGAGCCGGGCCGGCATCTCATCGTGGCGGACGGCGAGGAAGCCCAGGCCGAGGCCGTGACCGCACTCCTCGCCGACCGGCTCCAGGCCGAGACGATCGGCGAATCGGCGCGCCGCCGAATGGAAGAGGCCTATCGCTGGGACCGCAGGCTCGAGCCGCTCGCCGCCCTGATCGCTCCGGGAAACAGGAAGGCGGCCGCGTGAGCATGTCCCTGTCCCTCCCGAATGCGCTTCCGGCGGTCCGTGAGGGCTGGCGGCTTCATCTCGCCGGGCTTGGCGCGCTATGGGCGTTCCTGCTTATCCTGTTCCGCGCCGACGCGGCCGACATGGTCCGGATCTGGGCCGAGAGCACCACCTTCAACCATTGCTTCTTCATCCTGCCTTTGATCGGCTGGCTTGTCTGGCAGCGCATGCCGGAACTGAGGCAGCTCGAACCTGCGGCATGGGCCCCCGGGCTCATCCCTGTCACTCTGGGCGCCATTGCCTGGCTTCTCGGCGAGGCCGGAAGCCTCGGCTCGGCGCGGCAGCTCGGCCTGGTCCTGATGCTTCAGGGCGCGACGATCGCCTGCCTTGGCAAGGCGGTCTCGCGAGGCCTCGCCTTCCCGATCTTCTACGCTTTCTTCCTCCTGCCGTTCGGCGAGGAGATCGTGCCCCTGATGCAGACGGTCACCGCGAAGATGAGCATGGCATTGCTCGCTCTCGCAGGCGTTCCGGCAAGCATCGACGGCATCTTCATCACCACGCCCGCCGGCTATTTCCGGGTCGCCGAGGCCTGCTCGGGCGTGATGTTCCTGATCGCCATGCTCGCCTACGGGGCCCTCGTCGCGAATATCTGCTTCTTCTCCTGGCGCAGGCGCGCGGCGTTCATGCTCGCCGCGATCCTGATCCCGATCCTCGCCAACGGCATCCGCGCGGCGGGCACGATCGTCATCGCCGGTCAAGCGGGCGTCGAGTTCGCCGCCGGTTTCGACCATGTCTTCTACGGCTGGATCTTCTTCGCGATCGTTATCGCCTTGCTGATGGCGGCGGGTTGGCGCTTCTTCGACCGCAAGCCCGACGACCCCTGGTTCGATCCGCGCGATGTCCAGCCCGAAGGAACTCGGCCCGGAGGGCCCGCAAACCTCGTCCGTATCGCGCTCGTAGCCGCCGCGCTCACGGCCGTGCCCCCGCTCTGGTCCGCCGCCATTGCCTCGGGCGCCGGCCACATTGCGCCTGCGCAAATCGCTCTTCCGGAAGTTGCAGGCTGGGAGCGCGTGCCCGCCGCCGGCGGCCGCCCGTGGCAACCCCATTATACCGGCGCCGACCTGATCCGATCGGCCCGCTACCGCGATTCGCAGGGGAGGGCGGTCGATCTGGCCGTCATTCTCTTCGCGCGCCAGGAGGAAGGCAAGGAGCTGGTCGGCTACGGCCAGGGCGCCGCGGCGCCGCGGGGCGACTGGTCCTGGTCCTCCAACTCGGCGGATCCCGCGAACGGCCGGGGCGAGATCATCTCCTCCCACGGGACCAGGCGCGAGGTGCTGACCTTCTACCGCGTCGGCGATATCCTCACCGGCAGCCGCGCCGCGGTGAAGGCGGAAACGATGCGGGCGCGGCTGCTCGGCGGCCCGCAGCGCGCCGTCGCGGTCCTGGTTTCGGCCGAGGGCGCGAATCCGCGCCCGGCGCTCGATTCCTTCGTCGCGTCGCTCGGCCCCATCGACACGCTTGCCGACCGAGCGGCCGGCCTGCCACAGGTTCGTTGATGTGCGGCATTGCAGGCATTTTCCACGTTTCGGTACCCAAGCCCGTCGATCCGGCCCGGGTGCGGGCCATGGCCGACGTTCTGGCCCATCGCGGGCCCGACGGAAGCGGAATCTGGACCGCGCCGGGCGTCGGCTTCGGCCATCGCCGCCTTTCGATCATCGACCTGGAGGGCGGCGCCCAGCCGATGCTGAGCGCGGATGGCAGGATCGCGGTCAATTATAATGGCGAGATCTACAATTATCGCGAGGTGAGGGCGGAGCTGGAAGGGCTCGGCCACGCCTTCCGGACCGACAGCGACACCGAGACGATCCTCGCCGGATGGCGCCAATGGGGCCCGGACTGCCTCTCCAGGTTCAACGGCATGTTCGCGATCGCCCTGTACGATGCCGATGCGGACAGCCTGTTCCTCGCCCGCGACCGGCTCGGGGTTAAGCCGCTCCATCTCGCCGAGCTTCCCGACGGCGCCCTGATCTTCGCCTCGGAGCTGAAGGGCCTTCTCGCCCATCCTCTGCTTCGCCGAAGCCCGAGCGCCCGGGCGGTCGAGGATTATCTCGCCTTCGGCTACGTGCCCGACGAGAGCTGCATCGTCGAAGGCGTCCGCAAGCTTCCCGCCGGCCATTATCTGCTCGTCCGCCGGGGCGGTCCTGTCCCGGCGCCGGTGAAATGGTGGGACGTGGATTTCTCGAGCCCGTCGCGCGCCTCGCCGACCGCGCTCGAGGAGGAATTGATCGATCATCTCCGCCGCGCCGTTCGCTCGCGAATGGTCGCCGACGTTCCCCTGGGCGCCTTCCTCTCGGGCGGAGTCGACAGCTCCGCGGTCGTCGCCTTCATGGCCGAGGCGAGCCGGTCGGCGGTCGAGACCTGCTCGATCGGCTTCGACGAGGCGGATCATGACGAGACGGCTTTTGCCAAGATTATCGCCGACCGCTTCGCGACCAGCCATCGCAGCCGGACCGTTTCGGCCGGCGATTTCGGCCTGATCGACACTTTGGCCGAGGCGTTCGACGAGCCCTTCGCCGACGCCTCCGCGCTTCCGACCTACCAGGTCTGCGCGCTTGCCAGGGAGAAGGTGAAGGTCTCCTTGTCGGGCGACGGCGCCGACGAGGCCTTTGCCGGCTATCGCCGCTATCGCTTCTTCAAGGCCGAGGAGCGGGTAAGGCGGTTCATTCCGCCGCCGGCGCGCGGCCTGTTCGGCTTGGCCGGAGCGCTCTACCCGAAGATGGATTGGGCGCCTCAGCCGCTCCGCGCCAAGACCAGCCTGCAGGCGCTCGGCCGCTCCTCGGAGGAGGCCTATGCCGATGCGGTTGGAGTGACCTCTTTCCGAACGCGTTCAGCGCTTTACAGCGATGGTTTGACACGCGCGCTTCACGGCCATCGCGCCGAGGACCTCTACGTCCGGACCATGCGCGACGCGCCTGCCGCAGATTCTTTGTCGCGCGCCCAATATGCGGATCTCAAGATCTGGCTGCCCGGCGACATCCTCACCAAGGTCGACCGGACCAGCATGGCGGTGAGCCTCGAGGCGCGCGAGCCTTTGCTCGACCATCGCCTGGTCGAGTTCGCCGCGCGCGTGCCCGCGCGGCTCCGGCTCAAGGGCGGAGTCGGCAAATGGCTGATGAAGGAGGCGCTCGGGCGATTCCTGCCGCGCGAGATCCTCCACCGCCGGAAGATGGGCTTCGTCACGCCGATCAGCGCCTGGTTCCGTGGCCCGCTGGCCGCCGAGGCGGCCGCGGTGGCGCGAAGCCCGGCTCTGGCCGAGCTCGGCTGGTTCGAAATGGCCGCGATCGCCCGGATCGCCGAGGAGCATCGCTCGGGCCGCACCGATCACGGGCGCCTGCTCTGGCAGCTGCTGATGCTCGACAAGTCGCTTCAGCGGGTGTTCGGGCTTGGCGTCGGGTCGGGATCGTACCGGGCCGCGGCGAAATAGAAGTCCGTCACCCCAGCGGATGCTGGGGTCCAAGCCGCTTTCGAGTCTTCAACGCCGCTTGGATGCCAGCATCCGCTGGCATGACGAACTTAGTATTGGGCCTCGACGAAATAGAGGCCGTCCGGCGGCGCATTGTAGCCCAAGGCTGCCCGGTCCTTCGCGTAGAGGGCGGCCTTGAGGTCGCTCGCGCTCCATTTCCCGCGCCCTACCAGTTGCAGGCAGCCGACCATCGACCGGACCTGGTGGTGGAGGAACGAACGCGCCGCCGCCTCTATCTCGATCCTGTCGCCGTCGCGCCGGACGTCGAGCCGGTCCAGGGTCTTGACCGGGCTGTCCGACTGGCAATGGGCGGAGCGGAAGGTCGTGAAATCGTGGAGCCCGACCAGGGCCTGCGCGGCCTCGTGCATCTTATCGGCGTCGAGCGGGACCGCGACCTTCCAGGCACGCCCCGCCTCGAGCGCGAGCGGGGCCCGGCGGTTGACGATCCGGTAGAGGTAGCGGCGGCCGATGCAGCTGAACCGGGCGTGCCAGTCGTCCGGGACGATCTCTGCGCCGAGGATCGCGACCGGTTGCGGACGAAGGCGCGCATTGAGGCCTTCCACCAGCCGAAACGGGGCGATCGCCTTTTCGATGTCGAGATGCGCGGACATTGCGAGCGCATGGACTCCGGCATCGGTCCGGCCGGCGGCGTGCACCGCGACGGTTTCGCCGGTGATCGCCTCGGCCGCATCCTCGATCGACTGCTGAACCGAGGGTCCGTGGGCCTGGCGCTGCCAGCCCATGAACGGCCGGCCGTCATATTCGACCGTGAGCCGGAATCGAGTCATCCCGCTCTTGCGCCGGCGGGGATCGGAAAGCCGCGCAGAAGCTCGGCCGGGGTCATGGCCGCCTTGCCGGCGCGCTGGACGAGCTCGGGGGCGATCGCGCCCTCCGCGCAGGCGATGGTCAGGCGGTCGTCGAGGATCGTGCCCGGCGATCCGCTCGCTTCGGAAGTTTCGGCCTTCAGGATCTTGATGCGCTCGCCGCCGATGTCGACCCAGGCGCCGGGCGCCGGGTTGAAGGCGCGGACCTGGCGCTCGGCCTCGGTCGCGCTTCGCCCGAGATCGAGACGCGCTTCCTCTTTCCTGATCTTGGGCGCGTAGGTGGCGCCCGCCTCGCGTTGCGGGATCGCGCCGACATTGTCGAACCGCTCCAGCACTTCCGCCATCAGTGCCCCGCCCATGCCGGCAAGCTCGGCGCTCAACTCGCCCGCGGTCTTGCGGTCGATCGCGGTCGGGAGCGCGGCGAGCATGGGGCCGGTGTCGAGACCTTCCTCCATCCGCATGATCGTGACCCCGGTCATCCGGTCGCCGGCGAGGATGGCCCGCTGGATCGGCGCGGCGCCGCGCCAGCGGGGAAGGAGCGAGGCATGGACGTTTACGCAGCCGTAGCGCGGCGAATCGAGGATCGGCCTGGGCAGGATCAGCCCGTAGGCGGCGACGATGGCGATGTGCGGATCGAGGGCGGCGAAGGCCTCCTGCTCGGCCTCGCCTTTCAGGCCTAGGGGAGTCCGCACCTCGATCCCGGCCGCTTCGGCGCGTTGCTGGACGGGGGAGGGCCGAAGCGCCTTGCCGCGCCCCGCCGGCCGCGGCGGCTGCGAATAAACGGCGAGGATGCTGTGCCCCGCGGCGATCAACGCGTCCAATGTCGGTACCGCGAATTCGGGCGTGCCCATGAAGACGATGCGCATTGCCGTCCTCATAGAGCGGTTCCCGCTTCTGTCGATTCCCTCCTAATCCAGGGAGGGGAGGAAGGTGCTTGGCAATCCGGGCCGGCTACCCTTAGTTGGCCATCATGGCCTCTCCCGAGATCGATGCGCTGACGCAGGCGCTGGCGCGCCTTCCGGGCCTTGGGCCGCGCTCGGCGCGGCGGGCGGTGCTGCATCTGTTGAAGAAGCGCGAGGCGGCGATGGCGCCGCTGCTGCGCGCGCTCAAGCGGGTCAACGAGGCCCTGTCGGTCTGCTCGACCTGCGGCAACGTCGACACGATCGACCCGTGCACCATTTGCGCCGATACGCGCCGGGACGACCGCCTGCTCTGCGTGGTCGAGGAGGTATCCGACCTTTGGGCGCTCGACCGTTCGCGTCTCTTCCCCGGACGTTTCCACGTGCTGGGCGGCCGGCTGTCCGCGCTCGAAGGCATCCGCCCCGAGGATCTGGGAATCGACAAATTGGTCGGCCGGGTCGCGAAGGGCGGGATCGACGAGGTGGTGCTGGCGATGAACGCGACGCTGGAGGGCCAGACCACCGCCCATTATCTCGCCGAGCGGCTCGAATCCTTCCCGGTGCGCATCACCCAGCTCGCCCACGGCCTGCCGGTCGGCGGCGAGCTCGACTATCTCGACGAAGGCACGCTCGCCCAGGCGCTGAGGGCGCGCCGGCCGGTGAGCTGAGGCGGCTTCGGCGCCTTGACGCAAAGGGCCGGCCTTCCTAGCTGAATCCCATGGCCATATTGCCCATCATCGAGACTCCGGACCCTTTGCTTCGCCAGATCTCCTCGCCCGTCGAGGAGGTGAATGACGAGCTTCGGGCGCTGATCGACGATATGTTCGAGACCATGTACGCGGCGCCCGGGATCGGCCTCGCGGCGATCCAGGTCGGGGTGCCCAAGAGGCTGCTGGTCATCGACCTACAGGAGCCGGAGGAGGAGGGCGGCGAGCCCGTCCGCGACCCGCTCGTCTTCATCAATCCCGAGATCCTGGAATCCTCGGACACGTTGCAGGTCTATAGCGAGGGCTGCCTCTCCGTTCCGGAGATGTATGCCGAGGTCGAGCGCCCCGACCGCATCCGAGCACGCTGGCTCGACCGCGACGGCAAGGCGCACGAGGAGGAACTGGACGGCCTTCTCGGAATCTGCCTCCAGCACGAGATGGACCATCTCGAGGGAATCCTCTTCATCGACCATCTCTCGCGCCTCAAGCGCGACATGATCCTCAAGAAGCTCGCCAAGGCCCGGAAGCTGGCGGCTTAGGCGCTGTCCCTGTCCGTCATTCCAGCGCAAGCTGGAATCTCCTTGGGTTGTCGGACTCAGAAAAGCGAAGTGAGATTCCAGCGTGCGCTGGAATGACGTAGTGCTTGAGGAGCGGTGCGAACTCCCGTAGGTTCGCCATTCGTTCCGGCTGGATTGGACATGGATCCGAACATTCTTCTCGCAATCGTCGCATTGCTGATCGGGCTTGGCGCCGGCTGGTTCCTCGGCGGCCGCCAGGCCGCGGTGTTTCGCAAGGAGCGCGACGATCGGCTCGAGGAGTTCCGCAATGCGATCGCCGATCTGGCCGCGGCCGAGGAAAGGGCTCGGCACGTTCCCGATCTTCAGTCGAAGCTCGAGGAGATGCGCAGAGAGTGCGGCGACGCCCGCGCCGAATGCGCGCGGCTGAGCTCGGCGCAGGAAGAGAAGGAGAAAGCGTTCGAGCTGAGGCTGAAGGAGCTTCGCGAGGCGCGAGAGGCGCTCTCGGCCCAGTTCAGCGAGATCGGCACCAAATTGCTCGGCGAGGCGCAGAAGAATTTCCTCGAGCGCGCCGACGCCCGCTTCAACCAGGCCGGCGACAAGAGCGAGGAGAAACTGAAGTCGCTTCTGCAGCCGGTCGAGGCGACCCTGAAGCGCTACGAGGAGAGCCTGAGCAAGGTCGAGAAGGAGCGCGTGGACCATTATGCCGGCCTTCGCGAGGCGGTCGAGCTGGTGCGCTCGGGCCAGACCCAGGTGCGCGACGAGACCGCGAAGCTGGTCAGCGCCCTGCGCCACAGCCCCAAGTCGCGCGGCCGCTGGGGCGAGCAGAGCCTCAAGAACGTGCTCGAGCAGGCCGGCCTCTCGCCTTATGCCGATTTTCAGTCCGAAGTGTCGGTCGACACCGGCGACGGGCGGCTCCGCCCGGACGTCATCGTCCGGCTTCCGGGCGGCCGAAAGCTGATCATTGATGCCAAATGCTCGCTGAACGCCTTCCTCGACGCGAGCGAGGAGGTGGACGAGACGGTGAGGCTTGGCCATCTCAAGGCGCACGCCCAGTCGATCCGCAACCACGCGGTTCAGCTCGGCGGCAAGAACTACTGGCAGCAGTTCGGCGATGCCGCCGACTATGTCGTCATGTACATTCCCGGCGAGCATTTCCTCACCGCCGCGCTCGAGCAGGATGACGGCCTGTGGGAATGGGCGTTCGAGCGGCGCGTGCTTCTCGCCACCCCGACCAACCTCGTCGCCATCGCCCGCACCGTCGCAAGCGTCTGGCGCCAGGAGAAATTGGCCGAGGAGGCCGCCGAGATCGCCCGGCTCGGCAAGGAACTGCACGCCCGCCTGGCGACGATGGGCGGCCACGTCGTCAAGCTCGGCCGCAACCTCGAGCTGGCGACCGGCGCCTACAATGCCTTCGTCGGGAGCCTCGAGAGCCAGGTCATGACCCAGGCCAAGCGCTTCGAAGCGCTCGAAGTGTCGGGCGGAGCGAAGGAGATCGAGCCGCTGCCGGTGATCGACGTGACTCCCCGGGCGCTGACCAAGCTCGGGAGCGACGAAGCGGTCGAGGCGGCGGAGTAACTCCCCCGTCATGCTGAACTTGTTTCAGCATCCAGCGGCGAGCCTCGGTGTGTCTGGAGGACTGGACCCTGAAACAAGTTCAGGGTGACGGCCTGCGGGCCCGTCAGTTCAGGGTTACGGAGGGGTGCGAAGTCCGCTTCGTCTAAACTCTTACCCGCGTCTCCACTGGTTGGTCATCTCATAGGCCATCACCGCGGTCGCGACGGCGGCGTTTAGGCTGTCGGCCTTGCCCAGCATCGGCATCTTCACGAGCAGGTCGCATTCGGCCTCGTAATCCGCGGGGAGGCCGGCCTGCTCGTTGCCGACGAGGAGGAAGGCGGGGCGTTCGTAGCGCGGTTCCTGATAGTCGCGCTCGGCCCTGAGGCTGGTGCCGACGAGCTGGCCTTCGCCGGTGCGGAGCCAGGCGATGAAGTCGGGCCAGGACGCGGCCGCGATTGTCTGGGTGAAGAGGGCGCCCATCGAGGCGCGGACCGCCTCGGCCGAGAAGGGATCGGCGCAGTCGTCGACCAGGATCAGCCCGCCGGCGCCGACGGCGTCGCCGGTGCGCAGGATCGTGCCGAGATTGCCGGGATCGCGAAGTGCCTGGGCGACGATCCAGAGCGGGGCCGAGGAGCGGTCGATCCGGTCGAGGCCGGTGTCGAAGGCGCGATAGACTCCGATCGGCTGCGGATTGTCCTTTCCGGACAGCTTCTCGAGAATGTCGTCATTGGTCTCGACGGCGTCGCCGCCGGCGGCTTCGGTCGCGGCGATCAGGGCGTCGAGGAGGGGGTGGCCCCCGCCTTCCTCAAAGAACAGGATTTCGGGGAGGAAGCCGGCTTCCCGCGCCTCGGTGAGGATTCGAAGGCCCTCGGCGATGAACAGGCCCTCGCGCCGCCGGTTCTTCTTGTCGCGGAGGCCGCGCACCTGCTTGACGAGCGGGTTGGAGAAGGCGGTGATCTGGCGGGTCATCAAGCAGGCTTAGGGCCGGGACGGCGATTGCTCAACGGGCTGGAAGGGGGAGGCACGACGTCACCCTGAACTTGTTTCAGGGTCCAGTTCTCCACCCGCACCGACGCTCGTCGCTGGATGCTGTGATCCTGAATTGAATTCAGGACAGGCAAGTTCAGCATGACAAAGGAGAAGGTGCCCCAGCTCCGCCTGTTCCCCGGCGAAGGCCGGCGTCCAGCGAGGCGGCCGTACTGGACTCCGGCTTGCGCCGGAGAACAAGGGGCAGTTGCCAGGCGCGATATTTATGCGATCTCGGGGCAAGCTGATATGCAGCGGGAGTGAGTAGAAAAAAGCGCCCTCTGGCTGTGTTCCTGTTGATCCTGCTTTTCGCGCAGGGCGCGGTCCTCAACCCGGACACGGTTTATGCCGGGCTCATGGCCCCACCTGAGCCGCTGCCGTCATGGACCTGCTTCGCACGCAGCGACGCCGGAGAATAAGAATTCTCCATGGGCCGATTGCCAAGCGGTCATTCGCCCCGCGGCTGAGGAACCCGAAACGTTACGCCGCTCTTCTGAAGCATGAAGATGGCCGCGCCGATGCAGCGGTAGGACGACGTTTCGTCCCAGCTCAGGAAGATGCGGCGGTTGCCGACACTGGCGAGATATCGGCTCAGATCGTTTCGCTGCGCATTCGAGAAGCGATGTCCGCCGATCACAGTCACGCACTCATCGCCTGAGCGCTCCGTCGTCATTATCAGTTCGGATCGCGTGGAAGCGTCAGGGCGATCCGTTGCGCAGGAGGCAGCGAACATCGACGCCAGGACGGCAATGGGCCGGCAGATCATCGCCCATGGCTACCGCAGCGAAAGCGCGCTTTCCATCCAAGGCTGGCCTCCATCGACGCGCCGGCGCGCGTTCGCGGGGATCGACCCCGCTCACGCGCCACCCACCCCCGGCCCCTCCCTGCAAGGGAGAGGCGTTACTTGGTCAATCCTCGCCGAAGCGGGCTTCGACCAGTTCGGTGAGGGCGGCGAGCGCCTCGTCGGCGCCTTCGCCTTCGGCGGTGATTGTTATGGAATCACCCATTGCCGCGCCGAGCATCATCAGGCCCATGATCGAGGTGCCGCAGACCTTGCTCCCGTCCTTCTCGACCTCGATCGATGCGGTCTGGCCGGCGGCGAGGGTGACGAACTTGGCGCTGGCGCGGGCGTGGAGGCCGCGCTTGTTGCGCATCTCGACCGTTCTGCTGACGGGCCCCCCACCCATTTTCTCAGACTGTCTCGCCGAGTATCTCGGAGGCGACACTGATATATTTGCGGCCGGCCTCGCGCGCGGCTGCGACCGCGGAGCGGACGTCCATGGTCTGGCGCGCCCGTTCGAGGCGGATGAGCATCGGCAGGTTCACGCCCGCGATCACTTCGACCTTCTCGGATTTCATCAGCGAGATGGCGAGGTTGGACGGGGTTCCCCCGAACAGATCGGTGAGGATGATCACTCCGTCGCCGTCGTCCACCGACGAGATCGCGTCCGCGATATCGTTGCGGCGCGCTTCCATGTCGTCGTCGGGGCCGATGCAGATCGACTCGATCCGTTCCTGCGGCCCGACGACATGCTCCATGGCCGTGACGAATTCGGCCGCAAGCCGACCATGGGTAACCAGCACAAGACCGATCATTCACTCACCTTAGGGTTCCGGACCCTTGACTGCCTGGACCCCGGGGCCTTGCCCCCGGATCGCCCGCTTCCTCCCTCAACGCCGTCGCGGGGTCGCGAGGCGAGGTCCCGATGCTCGACCGTGGGCGAAAATCCCTCGGCGCGCAACCGTGCCGCGACCCGCTCCGCGACGTGGACCGAGCGGTGCCGGCCGCCCGTACAGCCGAATGCGACCGAGACATAGGATTTTCCTTCCTCGCGGTAGAGCGGGAGGAGGAGCAGAAGCAGATCCTCGATCCTCTCCATCGCCTCGGCATAGGAAGGATCGCCGGCGATATGTTCGCCCACCTTTTCGTCGAGCCCGGTCAGGTCGCGAAGCTCGTCCTCCCAATAGGGGTTCCGGAGGAATCGGAGGTCGAAGACGTTGTCCGCGTTGCGCGGGATCCCGCGCGCGAAGCCGAAGGACATGATGGTGAGGGTCGGCGCCTCGTCGCCGGTTCCGAAACGCTGGCGGATCTGCTGCTGGAGCGCGTTGGGGACCGTGTCGGTCGTGTCGATGACATGGTCGGCCCATCGGCGGAGCGGCTCCATCAGCTCGCGCTCGGCGGCGATCCCGTCGGTCGGGGGCCGGTCGGGCGCGAGCGGATGGCGGCGCCGGGTCTCCGAATAGCGGCGGAGAAGCTCGCTTCCGGCGCAGTCGAAATAGAGGGTCTCGACCGGGAAATCCTGATCGCTGGCAAGCTCCTTGATCTGGCTGACGATCCGCTTCGCGTCGAAATCGCGGGTTCGGCTGTCGATTCCGATGGCGAGCGGCCGCCGCCGCCGCGAGCTGCCCTTGGAAAGCGGAGTCTCGAGCAGGTGCTCGAGGAGGGAAAGCGGAAGATTGTCGACCACCTCCCAGCCTATGTCCTCGAGGGTCCGGAGCGCGGTCGACTTTCCCGCGCCGGACAGTCCGGTGACGAGCAGGATGCGCTTGGGCGCCGGGCTGGTCACAGGCCGAACCTGGCCAGAGCCTGCTCTGCCTTGATCGGTGCCGACGCCTCGAGCCCGATCAGTCCGATCAGCGGAACCGCGCCGCCGGCGACATTCAGCGTCTCGCCCGCCTCGGGCAGCCGGTCGGGAATCCGGTCGAGGTCGATGGCGAGGCAGACCGGCACGTCGCGCGCGCAGTCCATCTCGAGCAGCCCGATGCCCCGAACCTCGATCTTGCCGGCGATGGTTGGCGGGGCCCGCCCGAGCAGCCGGCCGTCCTTGGCGGTTACGATCGTGTAATCGTCGCTGACGAGGATTGCGCCGCGGTCGATCAGCCGCAGGGCGAGATCGGATTTGCCGCTTCCCGAATGGCCGAGCAGGAGCAGGCCGCGGCCGGCGATCGCCACGCAGGTGGCGTGGACGGTTTCGGAAGGGGCCGGTCCCGTCACTTGGCCGGCTCGGGAAAGGCGATCACGAAGCGCGCGCCGCTTCGGCCGTCGTGCCGGTTCTCGGCGCGGGCCGTCCCGCCATGGCCTTCCACCGTCGCCCGGGCGATGGCGAGGCCGAGGCCCGAATGCATTCCGAACCCGTCCTCCTCGGGCCTCAGGCTGTGGAAGCGCTGGAAGATGGACTCGCGCGCATCCTCGGGCACGCCCGGCCCCTCGTCCTCGACGCTGACCACGATGTCGCCGCGGACATGGGCCGCGCGCACCTCGACCAGGCCCCCACGGGGGGAGAAGGAAATGGCATTGTCGACCAGATTGTCGAAGGCGCGGGCGAGCGGCCCCTCGTCGCCCATGACGATTGTGCTGCCCATTCGGGGCCGGGCGAAGGCGATCCTGACCTGCCGTTCGGCGGCCCGTGCCTCCCAGCCGGGGAGGAGGCTTTCGATCAGCTTGCCGAGATCGATGGGCTCGAAATGCGCCCGCGAAAGCTCGGCGTCGAGACGGGAAATGGCGGCGATGTCGACGACGAGGCGGTCGAGCCGCACAACGTCGCTTCTGATCACCTCGACCAGCCGGTGCCGGAGCTTCGGATCCTCGATCCGGTCGAGGCCGTCCACGGCGGAGCGAAGCGAGGCGAGCGGGTTCTTGAGCTCGTGGGTGACGTCGGCGGCAAAGGCCTCGGTCGCGTCGATCCGGTAGCGCAGGGACTGGGTCATTTCGTGGAGCGCCCGGGCGAGAAGCCCGATCTCGTCCTTGCGGGCGGGGAGGAGCGGCACGGCGACCTCGCGGTCACGCCCCTGGCGGACCCGGTGCGCCGCGCGCGCGAGGCGCCGAAGCGGCATGGCGATCGTCCGGGCCAGGAAGACCGAGAGCAGGATCGAGACGATCAGGGTGACGACCAGGATGATCCCGAGCGTCCGCCGCTCGTCGCGGACCACGCTTCGAACGTCGCGCGCGTTGCGGGTGAGAAGCACGACCTCGCCGGTCCGGGCGACCGGGGCCGCGGCCGAGATATAGGGCGTGCCCTCCGGGGCCCGGCGCCGGGTCGTCACCGAGCGTCGGTCCTTCAGGGCCGTTCCGGCCTCCGGCCAGGACCCCAGGAGGTCGGGAAGGTCGGTCCTCAGCGGCGGAAGCTCGCGCTCGCCGACGATCGCATCGAAGGCATTGTCCATCGCCCGGGCGACGCTCTTGCGCCACGGCTCCTTTCTGGGATCGCGAAGCGTGTAGGTCGGTTCGGCGGCCTGCCAGCTGTCCATCGTCTTGGCGCCGTCGGCGCGGTAGACCCGGAGCCGGGTCCTCGAATGCTCGCCGAGCCGGCGGAGCAAGGCGGCGCGCTCGCCGGGCTCGGCCAGCGACAGCGAATCGGCGATGATCTCGACCTGGGTCTCGGCATTGGCGATCGCGTTGGCGGTCAGCCGGCTTCGGAATCCGTCGAGGTAGAAGATGCTTCCGGCAAGGACGGCGAGGGCGAAGACGTTGATCGCCAGGATCCGGTGGAGGAGCATCCAGCCCCCGGACCAGCGAAGCGCCAGGTCGGCCTCGTCATTCCTCTCCAAAGCGATATCCTACGCCGTAGAGGGTCTCGATCGCCTTGAACTCGGGGTCGATCGCCCGGAACTTGCGCCTCAGGCGCTTGATGTGGCTGTCGATGGTGCGGTCGTCGACATAGATGTCGTCCTGATAGGCGACGTCCATCAACTGGTTGCGCGATTTGACGACGCCGGGCCGCTGGGCGAGCGCCTCGAGGATCATGAACTCTGTGACGGTGAGGGTAACGTCCTTGCCGCTCCAGCTGACCCGGTGCCGGGCCGGATCCATGCTCAGCCGGCCGCGGACGATCTGGGGGACCTCCTCCTCGTCCGACTCTGCCGGCGGTGGCGCCGCGCGCGCCTCGGTGCGGCGCAGGATGGCGCGGATCCTGGCGATCAGAAGCCGCTGGGAGAAGGGCTTGGCGATATAATCGTCGGCGCCCATCGCGAGGCCGAGCGCCTCGTCCAGCTCCTCGTCCTTCGAGGTGAGGAAGATGATTGGAAGCGCCGATTTCTCGCGGAGCCGGCGAAGAAGCTCCATCCCGTCCATGCGCGGCATCTTGACGTCGAGAACGGCGAGGTCGGGGGGATTGTCGACCAGGGCCTTCAGAGCGGTCTCTCCGTCCGAATACAGGCGTGTGACGAAACCCTCCGCCTGGAGAGCGATCGAGACGGAGGTGAGGATGTTCCGGTCGTCGTCGACCAGGGCGATGGTGCCCGCCATTCAGATCGCTTTCCGCCCTTTCACATTGCGCGTGACAATTAGGCCGGGGACGGGACGGGGTCAAAGCAGGATGAGGTGGCGGCGTTCCGATCACCTGTCGGGAATTACAGCTTCGGGTCGATTGTGTCCGTTTTCAATCACCCCTACCCTGACAAAAAAGCGCGGGGGTGCAGGTGGGGGATCCGGTCCATCTCCATGGATACAGATACAGCGTCTACAGCCGGATCGCCCGGCTGGCTCTGCTGCTGAAGGGAGTCGAGCACCAGACGATCGAGGTCAATCCGTTCGCCGAGCTCTCGGAAACCTATTTAGAGCTGCATCCATTCGGACGGGTTCCTGTCCTGACCCATGGAACGTTCCAGCTTTTCGAGACGAGCGCGATCACGCGCTATGTCGATCGGGAATTCGAAGGTCCGGCATTGCAACCCGAGGGCGCGGCCGCTCTCGCCAGGATGGACCAGGTCATCTCGGTGATCGACGCCTATGCTTACTGGCCGATGGTCAGGCAGGTATCGTCCCACGGCTTTCTCCGCCCCTTTCTCGGAGAGCCGTCGAACCGCGAGGAGATTGAGGCAGGCCTGGATGCATCCCGGAAAGTCCTGTCGTTCCTGGACGGCGTCGCGGCCGAGGGCGAAATCCTGACAGGGCGCGATATCGGTCTTGCCGATTGTCATCTTGCTCCGATGATGGATTACTTCGTTCGAGCCGATGAGGGAAAAGCGGCACTTTCGCCTCACCTCGCTCTGCGGCAATGGTGGGATCGGGTCTCTGGACTGGACGTCTTCATGGCCACCGACCCGTTCCCGGTCCAGACAGCCTCCGAGTGAACTGCATCTCGTGAACGGGCCACTTCGGAGCTCGCCACGGCAATTCCTTCCGCCATGACGGGCAGCGTTGCCGCGGGTCTGTCATCCCCGGCACGAAAATGCCCGAGCCTCGTTGATGCCTGATCGAGGATGCCGGTCGCATCTTGCGCTCGCGCGTTTTCGCTTCCGTCCCGGCACCCCGAGGGAGACAAAGGCCCATGAGAGCCATTCTCGCCTTGCTGATCCTGGGATTGGCCGGATGCATGTCGGCCTCCCCGGACGGGGCATCCCAGCCCGCGACGGCGGCGGCGCCGCTTCGTGAGCCGGACGTCGAGTATGAACCCACCCCCCATCGCGTCGTCCGAACGATGCTTCGGATGGCGCGCGTCCGGCCGGGCGATGTCGTCTACGATCTCGGCTCGGGCGACGGCCGAATCCCGATCGCCGCCGCGCGCGATTTCGGCGCGAGGGGAGTCGGCATCGACATCGATCCGGTCCGGATCGCCGAGGCGAACGCCAATGCCCGCAAGGCGGGCGTCCGGGATCGCGTCGTCTTCCGGCAGGAGGATCTGTTCGAAGCGGACTTTCGCGATGCCACCGTCGTGACCCTGTTCCTCTGGCCCGACCTTAACCTGAGGCTGCGGCCCAGGCTGCTGGCCGAGCTCGCCCCGGGCACAAGGATCGTCAGCTATTGGCACGACATGGGCGACTGGGAGCCCGAGCGCAGTATCGATGCGGGCGAGGCATGGGTGTTCCTCTGGACGGTCCCGGCACGCTGAAGTGAGGAAGGGCCAGGCCTCCGGTGGGATTGGCATGCAAGGACCCGATCCCGCCTCGCCCAGGCCCCGCTTCGGATCGCGGGAAGCCGTCGCCCTGATCGTCGGCATCGTCGTCGGCGCCGGGATCTACCGGACCCCGTCGATCGTCGCCGCTCATGCCTCCAGCGAGGCGGCGGTGCTGCTCGCCTGGCTGCTCGGCGGCGCGATCTCGATGGTCGGCGCTCTCTGCTATGCCGAGCTGGCCTCGGCCTTCCCGCATGCGGGCGGCGAATATCATTTCCTCAGCCGCGCCTTCGGCCGCCGCTTCGCCTTCCTTTACGGCTGGTCGCGGCTGGCGATCATCCAGACCGGGTCGATCGCCCTGCTCGCCTTCGTCTACGGCGATTATGTTTCGCAGGTCGTTCCGCTCGGGCCTCATTCGGCCGCCATCCACGCCGCCGCGGCGGTCGTCGCGATCACCGCGGTCAACTGGGCCGGAGTCGCGCACGGCTGCCGCACCCAGGTCTGGCTGACGGTGATCGAGCTGCTCGGCCTCGCCCTGGTCGTGATCGCCGGGCTGCTGTTCGCTCCCGAAGCCGCGGCGGCGGCGGAGCTTCCGCCGGCGCCTGAGACCTCGCTCGGGCTCGTCCTGGTATTCGTGCTCCTCACCTATGGCGGCTGGAACGAGGCCGCCTACCTTTCCGCCGAGCTGCATGACGCGCCGCGGCGGATCGCCGGCGTGCTGATCGGCAGCCTGGCCCTGATCACGACGCTCTATCTGCTCGTCAACCTTGCCACTCTGCGCGCGCTCGGACTCGCCGGCACCGCCGGGTCGGAGGCGGTTGCGGCGGACCTGCTAGGGCTGGTCTGGGGCCCGGCCGGAGCGGCGATCATCAGCGTCGCCGTGGCGGTGGCGGCGCTCACCTCGGCGAACGCGACCGCCTTTACCGGCGCGCGCTCGGCCTACGCGCTCGGCCGCGACTTCCCGTTCCTCGCTTTCCTCGGGCGCTGGCGAGACCGGGAGGGAACGCCGGGCAATGCCTTGCTGATCCAGGGTGGCGCGGCCCTGCTGCTGGTCGGGCTCGGCGCCTTCGCGCGCGACGGCTTCCGCCTTGCCGTCGAATATACCGCCCCCGCTTTCTGGTTCTTCTTTCTTGCCGTCGGCCTGTCGCTGTTCGTGCTTCGGCGGCGCGAGCCGGACTTGAAGCGTCCCTTCCGAGTCCCGCTCTATCCGCTGACGCCCGCAATCTTCTGCGTGACCAGCTCCTATCTGCTCTTCTCGAGCCTCGCCTACACCGGCATCGGCGCCCTGGCCGGCGGAGCGGTCGTGGCCGCCGGTGCGTTCATGCTCCTGTTCGTCAAACCCCGATCCCTTCCAATGGAGGGCGCGTCGTGAACCGGTTGCTCCCCTTCGTCCTGGCCCTGCTCGCGGCCGCGCCGATCCCAAATGCCTGCGCGCAGCCCGCCGGCGAGACGGACGAGGCGAAGAAGTTCGCCGAAGCCCGCGCGCTGCTCGTCCGGTCGATCGCGGATTATGCGGAGCCGATCGGCGAGCGCGCGGACCCCAGGGTGCTCGATGCGATGGGGACGGTGCCGCGACATCGTTTCGTCCCGCCGGCCCTCCGTGCCGAGGCCTATGCCGATTATCCGCTGCCGATCGGCGAGGATCAGACCATCTCGCAGCCGAGCCTCGTTGCCCTGATGACCCATTTGCTTCGTCCCAAGGCGGGCGATGTGATGCTGGAGGTCGGAACCGGCTCGGGTTACCAGGCGGCCTTGCTGTCGCGGCTCGTGCGCCGGGTCCATTCGGTGGAGATCGTCGAGCCGCTGGCGCGGCGGGCGGCGGAGCGCCTGGCCGAGCTGGGCTATGCCAATATCGAGGTTCGCCACGGCGACGGTTATGCCGGCTGGCCCGATCAGGCCCCGTTCGACGGAATCATCGTCACCGCCGGAGCGCCGCACGTCCCGAAACCCCTGCTCGATCAGCTCAAGCCGGGCGGACGGATGGTGATTCCGGTGGGATCCGCGGGCGCAACCCAGCAGCTCAAGCTGATCACCAAGGACGCGCGGGGGAGGGTGCGGGAGCGGCTCGTCATACCGGTGCGGTTCGTGCCGCTGACCCGGGAGCTGAGGGACTAAGCCAGGCTTGCGGGGATCGATTCCGATCCAGGTTTATCGACTAGGCCTCGAACCTCCGTTCGGCTTCGTCGGTACAGAATTTTGTCCCCCTCAATCGCGATCGGGAGCGCCGAGCGGGAAATAGGAGCGATACGGCCGTGCCTCCTCGACGGCGCGGGCAAAGGACGGGCGCTCCAGGAGCTGGGCGCGATATTCGCGAAGGCGCCCGAATTCCGGCGAAATCCCGTGGACCCAGTCGGCGTAGAAGAGCGACGGAGCCGCCGCGCAATCGGCCATTGTGAAATCCCCGCCCGCCGCCCAGGTACGGGTCTTCAAACGATCCTCGAGCCAGGCATAAGCGATGTCGAGCGCCTGCGCCGCCTCGGCCATCGCCGCCTCCTTACGTCCGGCCTCCCCCTTGATCGCCTCGAATACCGGCTTCGACATGACGTCCATGACGTAATTGTCGAAGCAGCGGTCCATGAACCGGACCTCCAGCGCGGCAATTTTGTCCTCGGGTATCAGCCGGATGGGGCCTTCATGACGAAGATCGAGATGCTCGATGATGATGCTCGATTCCACCACCGTCTCGCTGCCGTCGAGCAGGACCGGAAAACGCCCGAGCGGCCACAGCGAGGCCCGCTCGGCGGCCGAATTGGGCTCTTCCAGATTGCGGTAGGTGAAGGGGATCTCCTTCTCCCAGAGCGCGACCAACACCTTCTGACAGTAGGAGGAGAAGGGGTGGGAAAAAAGCTGGAGCATCGGCGTCGTCCTGGTCCTCAAATTCCCGGCCGGGCCGGGGTCAACATTTGCGCAGAAGCATGTGGGCGCGAAGACCGTCCGGCTCGAACAGCAATTCGGTCCCCGCTCCGATCCGGTTGAGCAGCCGCATGCCGAAACCGCGCCCGCCGGGCGTGCCGACCGGAGGTCCATCATGCTCCTTCCAGGCCAAAGCGAGCTCTTCGCCTTTCTCCTCGACCTTCAGCGACACCCAGCCTTCGTCGTTCGACAAAGCTCCATATTTGAGGGCGTTGGTCCCGAGCTCGTGGAGGGCCAGTGCGAGGGTGACGGCCTGCTGGCCAAGGATCCGCGTTTCCGGGCAATCCACCCGGATTCGCCCGTCCGCGCTCCGGAACGGCTCCAGTCCGGCGCCGATCACGTCGCGGACGTCCGCGGTCGGCGCCTCGACGTCGGTGCTGAGCAGATCGTGAGCGCCGGCCAGGGCATAGAGGCGCCCGGCGAATTTCTTCGTGTCGTCGCGGCCGGACTCCAGGGTCTGGGCGGCGATCGACTGGATGATCGCGAGCGCGTTCTTGAGCCGGTGCGACAGCTCGCGCGCGAAGAGATCGGCCGCCATCGCCTGTTCCTCGAGCAAGGCGAGCTGGGCTTCATGATGCCTGCGCTCGCTGGTCCGGTAGAGATGCGTGGCGGTTACGATGACGATCGCGATGACCACGAAGCCGAAGAGCGGGACCGCGACCTCGGGAGTAAGATCGAAGGCGAAGGGCGTGAAGAAGATGTACCAGGAGAGCAAACCGCCGACCACGGCCGTGGTGGCACCGGCGATCACGCCGACGAAGGTCGTCACCAGCGCCAAAGCGATGACCACGGTCAGCATCGGCAGCTGCATCGGCGAAATCGGAAGCGAGTAGCGGATCGCAACGGCGACGAGCGCGGCAAGCAGGCCGATCGCCACCTCCTGAAGCGGGCTCCGGCCCGGCTCGCGGACGCGCCGGACGAGGCGCTTCCGGATCTGCCCGGGGGCGGCCGGTTCGGATGGTGGCACCGGAGTCATGCCGAGACAGTGGCGGCGTTCCGGAGGGGGCGCAATGGGAGGAAGCGAAGATTCCGGGGGTCCGGACGAAGGTCGTGTCGTCCCGCTACCCTTTGACGGGAACGACCCTCTTCGGTATGCGGGCGCCACTTTGAAGCGGCGCTCGCCCGCCGCTCCCTATGGCACTGATGGAGAACATACGTGGCCGATCGCGTGCCCTCATACACACTCGCCGCCCAGGGCATCGGCATGACCGCTCAGCTGCACTGGAATTTGCAGACTCCGCAGCTGGTCGAGGAAGCCGTCCGCCGCGGCGAGGGGCTGCTGGCCAAGGACGGGCCTCTGGTCGTTCGCACCGGCAAGCATACCGGCCGCTCCGCCAAGGACAAATATATCGTCCGCGACGGCGAGACCGAGACCACGATCTGGTGGGACAATAATGCTTCGATGTCGCCGGCCCATTTCGCGGCGCTGAGGGCCGATTTCCTGGCCGAGGTGGCGGCGCGCAAGGACCTGTTCGTCGCCGACCTGTTCGGCGGGTCGCAGCCCGAGCATCGGGTGCGCGTGCGGGTGATCAACGAGCTTGCGTGGCATAATCTGTTCATCCGCACGCTTCTGGTCCGCCCCGAGAGCGGCGAGCTGCCAGGCTTCGAGCCCGAATTCACGATCATCGACCTGCCGAGCTTCCGCGCCGATCCGGCGCGGCACGGGACTCGCTCGGAGACGGTGATCGCGGTCAATCTCAGCGAGAAGCTGATCCTGATCGGCGGCACGGCCTATGCCGGCGAGATGAAAAAGTCGGTGTTCGGCATCCTCAACTATCTGCTGCCCGTCGACGGCGTGATGCCGATGCACTGCTCGGCCAACATGGGCCCGGACGGTGACACGGCGGTCTTCTTCGGCCTGTCGGGCACCGGCAAGACGACCCTTTCTGCCGATCCGAGCCGCACTTTGATCGGCGACGACGAGCATGGCTGGTCGGACACGGCGGTCTTCAACTTCGAGGGCGGCTGCTACGCCAAGATGATCCGGCTCTCGGCCGAGGCCGAGCCCGAGATCTTCGCGACCACGAAAAGGTTCGGGACGGTGCTCGAGAATGTCGTGATCGATCCCGAAACGCGCGAGCTCGACCTGGACGACAACAGCTTCGCGGAGAACAGCCGCGGCGCCTATCCGATCGAGTTCATCCCCAATTCCTCGGCCGAGAATATGGGGCCGGTGCCGCGCAACATCGTGATGCTGACCGCCGACGCGTTCGGGGTTCTCCCTCCGATCGCCCGGCTGACGCCCGACCAGGCCATGTACCATTTCCTCTCCGGCTATACCGCCAAGGTGGCCGGCACCGAGATCGGCGTGACCGAGCCCGAGGCGACCTTCTCGACCTGCTTCGGCGCCCCGTTCATGCCGCGCCACCCTTCGGTCTACGGCAATCTCCTCAAGGAGCGGATCGCGAAGGGCGGAGTGACCTGCTGGCTGGTCAACACCGGCTGGACCGGCGGCAAGTACGGCGTCGGCAAGCGCATGCCGATCAAGGCGACCCGCGCGCTTCTCAACGCCGCGCTCGACGAAAGCCTGAACAACGCCGAGTTCCGCAAGGATCCCTATTTCGGCTTCGAGGTTCCGGTCTCCGTTCCGGGCGTGGACGGAGCGATTCTCGATCCGCGCGGTACCTGGGCCGACAAGGAAGATTATGACCGGACCGCGAACAAGCTGGTCGGCCTGTTCATCGCGAACTTCGCCAAGTTCGAGACCCATGTCGACCAAAGCGTGAAGGAAGCAGCACCGACGGCAGCCTGACGCTTCAGAAATTGAGTCCATCAGGGGAGCGCGTCGGCGGCGGCCGGCGCGCTCCCCTTTGTTTTGGGGGAAGAAAATGAGCGAAGAGAGATACGAACCGAGACTGTTTCCGGACGATGCGGCCGTGCGCCGCGTCGGCGAGGGCATGCTCGCCTGCGCGATCGCCAAAGAGGAATGGACCCACGAGGCGCATCTCGCGACCTGCCTGTGGCTGATCGTCGAGCGGCCGGACATTTGCCCGGAGCGAGAGATCGGCGGTTTCATCCGGCGGTTCAACGAGAGCGTCGGCGGGGTGAATGACGAGACCCAGGGCTATCATGAGACGATCACGCAGTGCTTCGTGGCGGGGGTTCGGGGATGCCTGGGGAGGATGGATCCGGCGTTGCCGCTGGTGGTGAAGGTCAATTTGCTGCTTGGCGAGCCGGAGGGAAGGCGGGATTGGCCGCTTCGATTCTACAGCGCTGAGCGGTTGTTCTCGGTCGAGGCGCGGATGGGGTTCGTGGAACCAGATCTTGCCCCGATCACAAGCCTCGTCATTCCAGCGAAAGCTGGAATCTCAATTTCTTGAGCAGTCGCCGAGCAAGCGCGGTCGTTTGAAAGGGGAAACGAGATTCCAGCTTTCGCTGGAATGACGATGGATGCTGGCCGAGCCTATTCCGACGGAAGGGCCTTGGGCGTCTCGATCGGTTCGACCTTGAGGCAGGAGCCCTCCGCGCCGACGACGCGGACCCGGGCGCCCTGCTCCGCGTCCGAGCCCTTGCAGCTCCAGACGCTGTCGCCGACTCGGACCCGGCCCCGGCCGTTCTCGATCGGGGCGACCAGGACCAGGGTCTCGCCGACCAGGCGCGCGGCGCGGTCGTTGAGGAGGGGGTCGCTGCTCTCGACCGGGTTATTGTGGTACCAGCGCCGCCCGTACCAGACCATTCCGAGCGACAGCAGGGCGAAGACGGCGAACTGGAAGGCGAGGGGGATTCCGAAGATCAGGGTGACGAATCCGGTCACCGCGGCCGCCGCCGCGAGCCAGATCAGGAAGATTCCCGGGACGAGAAGCTCGGCGATTCCGAGCGCCGTCGCGGCGAGAAGCCAGACCCATTGGGGCTCGAGATCCCAGCCGCTCACGCGCCGCCGTCTCCGATCTCGAGCGCGCTTCGCCTTCGGCCCTGTTGAGCGCCCTCATCGCCGCCGCCGCCGCTACCCATTCCAAGCGCGTCGCGGGCAAGCTCGCCTATGCCGCCAAGCGTTCCGATCAGTGCCGTTGCCTCGACCGGGAACAGGATCGTCTTGGCGTTGGGCGAGGTGGCGAACTGGCTGACCGCCTCGACATATTTCTGGGCGACGAAATAATTGAGCGCCTGGGTGTTGCCGCCGGCGATCGCGTCGGAGACGACCTGGGTCGCCTTGGCCTCCGCGTCGGCGGCGCGCTCGCGCGCCTCGGCGTCGCGGAAGGCGGCCTCGCGGCGGCCCTCGGCCTCGAGGATCTGGCCCTGCTTCTCGCCCTCGGCGCGAAGGATGGCCGAGGCCCGGCTGCCCTCGGCCTCGAGGATGACCGCGCGCTTTTCGCGCTCCGCCTTCATCTGGCGGCCCATGGCGTTGACGATGTCGGCGGGCGGGCGGATGTCCTTGATCTCGACCCGGGTGATCTTGACTCCCCAGCTCTCGGTCGCCTGGTCGACCACGGACAGCAAGCGGGCGTTGATCTCGTCGCGCTTGGACAAGGTCTCGTCGAGGTCCATCGAGCCCATGACGGTGCGAAGGTTCGTCGTGGTGAGCTGCATGATGGCGAGATAGAGATCGGACACCTCATAGGCGGCCTTGGCCGCGTCGAGCACCTGGAAGAAGACGACGCCGTCGGTCGAGACCATGGCATTGTCCTTGGTGATGATCTCCTGGCCGGGGATGTCGAGCACCTGCTCCATCATGTTCACCTTGCGGCCGACCCGGTAGAAGAAGGGCATGAAGAAGTTGAAGCCCGGATGTGCGACCGTGGTGAAGCGGCCGAAATATTCTATCGTGTAATGATAGCCCTGCCGTACGATCTTGATTCCCGACATCAGGAACAGAACGACCAGGACGACGACGAAAGCGAGGATTGACTCGATCATGTGCCAGCGCCCCTCCCATGGCGTATCCCGCTATAATGTAGACAAGCGGGCCGCCTTCCAAGCAGAATCGGTCGGATGAGCACCGACGCCCCGAACCGCCTTCGGCTCTGCCGCTCTTTGCTGTTCCTTCCGGCCTCGAACCCGCGGGCGATCGAGAAAGCGCGAACGCTCGGCGCGGACATGGTCATCCTCGACCTCGAGGACGCGGTGAAGCCCGAGGACAAGGAGACGGCGCGGGCGGCCGCGGTCGAGGCCGCGGCGGCGGGGTTCGGATCCTCACTGACGGCGATCCGGGTGAACGGCCCGGGTCCCCTCCAGGATCGCGACGTGGCGGCCGTGAAGGACAGCGCCGCCGATTTCGCCGTGGTTCCGCGCACCGCGGGCCCGGACGAGGTGATTCGGGTCGCCGAGGCGACGGGCAAGCCGGTGCTCGCGATGGTGGAGACCGCCGAGGGGGTTCTCGCGGCGCGCGCGATCGCCGGTGCCGCGAAGGCGCTGATCGCCGGCACCAACGATCTCGCCGCCGATCTGGGCCTCCGTCGCGGCGCTGGCCGCGCGCCCCTGGCGACGGCGCTCCAGACCATGCTGCTCGCCGCCCGCGCGGCCCGAATCGCCGCCTTCGACGGAGTCCATAACCGGCTCGACGATCTCTCCGCCTTCGAGGCCGAATGCGAGGAGGGCCGAAGCTTCGGCTTCGACGGCAAGTCGCTCATCCACCCGAGCCAGATCGAGCCGGCCAACCGCCTGTTCGGCCCGTCGGACGAAGAGCTGGACCGCGCCCGCCGCCTCGTCGCCGCGGCCACCGGCGGCGCCGAGCGCTTCGAGGGCGAGATGATCGAGCGCATGCATGTGGAGCAGGCGCATTTCCTCATCGCGCGCGCCGGGCAGGGCGCGCTTGCAGGCAGGGCCGGGCCGCATTAAGCGGCGGGATGGTTCTTCGCTTCCTCGCCCTCGCGGCGCTTTCACTCCCTTCGCTCTCTCATGCCGCGCCGGTCACGGCCGACGAGCTTCTTCGCCACGTCCGGGTCCTCGGAAGCGACGAATATGAAGGGCGCGAGCCCGGCACCGCGGGCGAGGACAAGACGATCACCTACATATCGGACCAGCTCGAGAGCATCGGGCTGGAGCCCGCCGCGAAGGACGGGAGCTGGTTCCAGCCGGTTCCGCTGGTCGCCCGCAAGCCGGTCGGCCACAGCGCGCGCTGGGCGGG
>DATDAS010000062.1:0-108875 GCA_036525315.1 Allosphingosinicella sp. | reverse complement strand
CGGGCAACCAGCCCGCCCCGCGCACTCCTCCTTGCCGGTGCCCTTCTCCGGGCGATCCTGGCCATTGCCGGTAATGGGTCCGAACCCTCATTACATCGTCGTCGGCGCCGGCTCGGCGGGCTGCGTGCTCGCCGCCCGGCTGAGCGAGGACGGGCGAAGCCGGGTGCTCCTGCTCGAGGCGGGCGGGGACGACCGGCCGCTCAAGGAGCCTTCGCAATTCCTCTCCAACCTGATGATCCACGTGCCGGTCGGCTATGCCTCGACCCTCAAGGATCCGAAGGTCAACTGGCTCTATTCGACCGAGCCCGATGCCGGGACGAAGGGACGCCAGCATGTCTGGCCGCGCGGAAAGGTGCTCGGCGGATCCTCGTCGATCAACGCCATGCTCTACATCAGGGGCCAGCGCGCCGATTATGACGGATGGCGCCAGCTGGGCTGCGAAGGCTGGTCGTGGGAAGACGTTCTTCCCTATTTCCGGCGAAGCCAGAACCAGGAGCGCGGGGCCTGCGACATCCACGCGGTCGGCGGGCCGCTGAACGTCTCCGATCCGTCCGAGGGTCACGAGGTGTCCGAGGCGGCGATCGCGGCGTGCGAGGCTCTGGGGCTGCCGCATCGCGATCCGAACGGCGCCGAGCAGGAGGGCGTCGGCTGGTACCAGGTGACGATCAAGGACGGGAAACGCTGCTCGGCCGCGGTCGCCTATCTCCATCCGGCCATGGACCGGGCCAATCTGCGCGTCGAGACCCGGGCGCAGGCGACCCGGATCCTGTTCGAGGGCAAGCGCGCGATCGGCGTCGAATATGTGCAGAATGGAGAGACCAAGCGCGCTTATGCGGACGGGGAGGTGATCCTCGCCGGCGGCGTGATCAACTCGCCGCAGCTTCTGCAATTGTCGGGAGTTGGCCCGGCCGAGTTGCTGCGCGAGCATGGGATCGATCCGGTCCACCATCTGCCGGGGGTCGGCGAAAATCTGCAGGACCATTTCGTCACCGGCGAGACCTTCCGCCTGAACAAGGGGATCGTCTCCGTCAACGAGATGGTGCGCGGATTCCGGTTCATCGGCGAGACGTTCAAATATCTGTTCGCGAAAAAGGGCCTGCTCACTCTGTCGGCGGCCCATATCGCGGTCTTCTGCAAGTCCCGTCCCGACCTGGCCGGGCCCGACATCCAGTTCCACATCCTCCCGGCGACGATGGATCCCGACAAGCTCGCCAACGCCCAGACGATGGAGCTTGAGAAGGAACCGGGCCTGACCATCGCCCCGTGCCAGCTCCGTCCGGAATCGCGGGGAACGATCCGGATCCAGTCGCCCGATCCGCTGGCCTATCCGGCGATCGTGCCCAATTACCTCTCGGACCGGCTCGACCAGGAGGTGATCGTGGCGGGGCTGCGCTGGGGCCGGGCAATCGCTGCCCAGAAGCCGCTGGCCGACTATATCGCGCATGAATTGCTGCCCGGCGCGGACGCGGTCACCGACGAGCAATTGCTCGACCATGCCCGGACCTGGGGAACGACGATCTACCATCCGGTCGGAACCTGCGCGATGGGTCACGGGCCGAAGGCGGTGGTCGACCCGCAGCTCCGCGTTCACGGAGTCGAGGGGCTGAGGGTGGTCGACGCCTCCATCATGCCGAGGCTCATTTCCGGAAACACCAACGCGCCGACGATCATGATCGCGGAGAAGGCGAGCGACATGATCTTGGGAAAGAGCGCGTTGGGGGTGGCGCCTTGAATTCCTTCCCATCGCCAAATTAGCGCAGGGGTCCGCTCCGCGCCCAATGTGGCCGTTCGCTAAAGGTCAATGCCATACTTATAGTGGACGTTCCGGCGGCACCCGAGCGTTCGCATCGAGGTCTTTCCTCCTTCAACAGAAGTTAAGCGCCGATCGGCCGTGGCTAGTCAGCGCCACATGGACTCAGAGGAAATCCCCGGCCTTTTTCCGTTTCAGCGTACCGTCGGAGGAGGCGCAGGCCAGTTCGGATCACAGCCGTGGTTGCGCCAGTCATGAGGCAGGGTCGAAGGGAGCTTCCCCTCGATCTCGACTCGGGCGACTTTGGTCTTGTTTCCTCCCAATGGGCCGCGCTTCGTCGGCGTCCCCCGGACATAAAGGCGCAGGGGAATCTCGCAGGGGCCCAGTTTCCCCGGCCAGGAAGGCGAGACGAGGCGCATCATCTTCGCGTCCAGCAGCCACATTTCACCGATGACCAGATCACTTTCCCCGCCGTGCGGCAACAGGCGCCCGCCTCGCCGGTTGACGGCGATCTCCTTGATTGTCCAAGTCCCGGCGCTGCTGCCGGCGTTGACAAGCATAATGTAGATGCCGGGATCCAGCGGCTCCGCTATATCCGCTGGCCTTGAAACCGCCGGCGTGGCTTCCGGCGATTGCGAACGTGACTGCTCGGCCTCTTCATCTGTCTCCGGCCCGTGCACATCTGTCTCCGGCCCGGGCACGACATACCAGGACGCGATCATTCCTCCTCCGCCGGCCGACACGCAGGCGCCGAGCGTCGAGGCCAGCGCGCAAAGCAGCACGAATCTGCGCCGCTGGCGAACCCGCATCGTCATTGTCCTCTCACATTGTTGGCTGGATCGAGCCTTCCGATCCGCCTTTGGGCCACCCTGATGTTCCGCTCGGCCGTCGTGATTCTCCCTTCGACTTTCAAAATTCTCCCTTCGGCGCCCGTAATTCTCCTTTTGGTTTCCGCGATTTCACCCTCGGCCTGCGCGAGCTTGGTTTTCAGAGCGGCAATTTCACCGCTAATACCCCTCAGATCGGCAGGAGGGACGCGAGGCTCCGTCTCCAGCTTGCCGACTCGCTCCCGAAGGAGTTCCAGCTGCCTGGTCAAATCCGGCGGCGGCGCCGGCAGAAGATCGATCCTCTCGTCTAACCTTACAATCTCATTCCGGAGCTCCATGAGCGCGACGGAATCGGACGTGGAAGTCCCCCCCGGCGGGTCTCTCACGGTCTTCCCCGTTTCTGTCTTCGCCGGCGGGAACGCCAGGTTGACGATATATTCCACGGCAGCGGGCGCCTCATCCGCCAAATTGTCCGCGACATTGCCGGCCACCGTCGCCGCCGCCACCGCGCCCAGCGCGGTTGCCGCCAGCTGGCCCGTGCTCATCTGCCGGATGGTCTCGACGATGCCGCCGGCCGCGCCGGACGGGGGCAAGGCGGACGTGCCCCCAAGCTGCTTCTCCTCCTCGTCCTTTGGGGGCGTCGTGACCGCAGGACCGGGGCTACGGCTGTCCGGCGCCAGGCTGGGCTGCCTGCCCTTGGCTACGTCCGGATAGAATAGCTCGGGATGTGCCTTGCCATCGCGAAGCACCGGCAGGAGCGTCTCGAGCACATCCTCGGCGCTCTTCACGCCGAGCAGGCGATAGCTTTCAAACTGGGTCTCGTTGAAGAATTGATCGGTGGTGCTGTGGTGCGGGAAGGCATAGCTGCCGCTTCGGCTGGACTCGGCATATCCGATCAGGCTTGGCGGCTCGTTACCGGTCAGCAGGGGCTTGAGGATGTAGATCCGGCCGTCCTTCATCTTGGGATCGACCGCCGTGTAGCGGATCCGTCCCACCACGTAGCGATGGTCCTTGCCCACGCCCTCCTGGCCGGGCAGGCTCGGCGGGAGGTCGATCGGAATGCCGAAATCGACCTGGATCTTGCGGATCGCGTTGTGAAGATCGGCATATTTGAAATTGCCGTCGCAGCAGCCATCGACGACGAGGATTGTGGCGCAACGCCGCCGGACCATCTCGTAGAGCCCGAGATTCTCGAAATGGCCCCCGTCGGAGAGGTAGATCCAGTCCGATTCCGCGTCGAGCCGCGTCAGCCCTTCACTAAGCACGCGCAAGAAGCCGATCTTCGTGTCGGACTGGCGCAGGAAATCCTCGTGGCCGATCCTCGTGTCGCGCCGTCTGAGCCGCCACCACAAGCGGTGCGCGAACGACGCCGTCTCGCCGTGCTTGGCCTTTTTCGGATTCGGTAGCCACCAGCCGAGCCGGATATTGAGGATTGCCATCACCAGCGCCGTCAGGCTGCTGCTGAAATAGCCCATATTGGGCGAAGCAGCAGCGCCCGAGATTGTCATCGCGCGCCCGAGTGTCAGCCCGCCATCCTTGCGGGCATAGTTGGCGCTTCGCACATAGCCCAGCTGCTTGCTGCCCGTGCGCAACGGTGTGGCGGTGAATGCGGCGCCGCGGCGCTCTTGCCAGTCGTGGCGTCGACCCGCGCCTCGAGTGAGGTTGAGTGTCATGTTGACAACTTGGAACAGCACGGGCGGCTTGTCCCGATCCTGCAATCTTTGCAGTTCGGCAATCGTGACATCATCTTGGAGATCGATATCGGTGGACGGCGACACCCGTCGCGTGTGTCGGGCCGTTCCCAAATAGGCTCGGATCAACCGGAGGCTATACAGCGAATGTAGAGAGGAGCGGTTCGCGCCCAGCGCCCAGGAAAGCCCGAGCGCCGCCGCGAGCGAACCCAACAACCAGACGAACGACGTATAGGGCGCCTGGCCGAGCGCCGCCACATATCCCTTTCCCTGCGCGGCCGGGGGAAGAAACGGCCGCGTAGCCGTTTCGAGACCGTGCGCCGCCATGCTCGCGATGAGTGCTAGTCCGACGAGCGTCGCGAGGGAGAATAAATCCAGGATGCGCACGCCGAGAATGTCGATCAGGCTGCGCGCCTGCTTGCGCATATCGGGCCCGAATCTGTTCCAATAGCCCATCAGGCCGGTGACGAGGCCAACAAGCGCGACGATTACGGGCACCCGGCCATTCCCAGTCTGCGCGTCGAGATAACCGGCGATGGCGGCGGGGATTATGGCGAATAGCGCGAACAGCCCGGTCCAGCCGATCACCAACGCCAGCAGCCGCGCGGAATAGCGCGACAATCGCTCTTGACCCTCCACACTATCCCGGGCCGGTAAGAGCACGATAAGAAAGATCGCCGCCAAGACCGCCAAGATGCTGGCTGGAAGAATTGAAATCGCAGCGACCGCAGCAGGCGACGCACCCGGAAACGTGCCGAACGTGGTGGCGAGTTCCGTATGATAGACCAGCCCAACGAACAGGCGCGCGAACATCGCAACGGCGAGGAATAGCATCGTCCAGAAGAGGAAATTGTAGAGGAACTTGCGTACGACCACGTCGAATATCGTTAGGGCATCGAGTGAAAGCCCCCAGGCCGGCGAGAGATAGTTACTGAAGCTCCGCAGGCGACGGACTGGCGACGTCTCTCCCTCAGCAATCTCCTCTTGCTCGATAAGCTGTTCCTGCGCCCAATTGCACTTGGCCGCTTTATCCGCATGGGCTTTTGCGGTGGCCTGGGCTTCCGCCTCTGCCTTGGCTCTTTCCTTTAACCTGGCGCCGGCTTTGGCACTCGCAGCGCCCGTCGCTTTGGCGGCCTCGGCCTTGAGTTTCTGGATTTCCTTGCCGATCTTGAGTGCCTCGGCTTGGGCTTCACCTGTCTCCTTTCTGTTGTTATCAGCATCCACCTGGGCATCTACCCGCCAGCGCGATAGCCAACTGCCGATGAAACCGCCTCCCGACACGGTAGAGAGATAATGGAAACGGTCGAGCACGCCGTTGAACGCCAGCGCCTGAAGCACACCCAGACTGAAAGTGGCACTTCGAATCCCGCCGCCGGACAGGCATAACGCCACCGGCATTCTCTTTTTTGAGAGGTCGCGATGAACCTCGGCAAGATCTTTAGAGTCTAAATCTCTAGAGGCCAAATCGGGCAATACTCCCCCAAATAAGACCGCGAATTCTTCCTGCAGGCTCTCTCTGGAATCGCGCCAGAGTTCACTTATTTCCGACGTTTTATCATCGTGCGCTTTCATGGGTTCCCCCGCCCATTCGCTCGCGATGCTACAGAATCACTCCTGTTCTTTCAATACTGTCGGCCACTAGCTTGCCGTTCCGCGCAATTGAGGGAACGCCAGCTTGCCGGTTCTTACTTGAAAGCCGCCAGTCCGGAATCGGCCAAGAACAGGCATTACCGACGGACTGCTGCCTCTGTTCCTATAATGACGCCTACCGCCGTCTCGACAGCCTTTCGCCGAGCGCCTTGGCCATCTTGCCCCACGGGGGCCCGAGCTTCTCGAACACGTTGACGAAGCCGATCCTGTGCACCGACCGGGCGTGGCTGAAGCGCTTGAAGCCTTCGCGGCCGTGATAGGCGCCGATGCCGCTGGCGCCGACTCCGCCGAAGGGGAGGTGCTCCTGGGCCACGTGGAGGAGGGTGCCGTTGAGCGTCACTCCGCCGGAGATGGCGCCGTCGAGCACCTTTTCGCGGTCGCGGCTCTTGTTGGTGAAGCAATAGAGGGCGAGCGGGCGGCCGCCGGCGGCGACATGGGCGATGGCTTCGTCGAGGCCGCGATAGGAGAGGATCGGAAGGACCGGCCCGAAAATTTCCTCCTTGAGCAGAAGGCCGTCCTCGGGGGCGCCGAGCAGCACGGTGGGGGCGATCTTGCCCTGCTCGGAGGCGCCCTCATCCTCGTGAGTCAGGACCGTCGCCCCCGCCTGCCGGGCCGTCTCGATCGCCCCGGCGAGGCGGGCGCGGTGGCGCTCGCTGATCATCGCCGAATAATCGTCGTTTCCGGCGATCGCGGGATAGGATTTGCGGACCTGGGCCATGACCGCGTCGGCGAATTCGCGTTCCTTGCCTTCGGGCACGAGCACGTAATCGGGGGCGATGCAGGTCTGGCCCGCATTGACGAACTTGCCGAAGGCGATGCTCCGCGCCGCCTTCGCCAGATCGTAATCGGGGCAGACGATCGCCGGCGACTTGCCGCCGAGCTCGAGAGTCACCGGCACCAGGTTCGCGGCGGCGGCCTGATAGACCTTGCGGCCGATCGCGGTGGAACCGGTGAAGAGGAGGTGATCGAAGGGCAGGGTCGCGAAGGCCTGGCCGACCTCGACCCCGCCTGTGATCACCGCGACCTCGGCCGGGTCGAAGCGCTCGGCGACGAGCTTGCGAAGAAGCTCGGAGAAGGATGGCGTAAGCTCCGACGGCTTGATCATCGCGCGATTGCCCGCGGCGATCGCGTCGACGAGGGGCGAGAAAGCGAGCTGGAGCGGGTAGTTCCAGGGCGAGATGATCCCGATCACGCCGAGCGGCTCGTAGCGGACGCTGGCGCTCGCGGGCTGGAAGAGGGGATCGACCCGGCGCCCCTCCGGCCGCATCCAGCGCGCGACATTCTTGCGGGCGTGGCGGATCGCGCTCATCGTCGGCACGATCTCGAGAAGCTGGGTCTCGGTGCGCGAGCGCACGCCGAAATCGGCGGAGATGGCCCTGGCGAAGGAGTCCGCATTCTCGGCGAGGAGCAGGCGCAGCCGCTCGAGCCGGTCGCGGCGGAGGCGGGCGTCGGCGGGCGGATCGCGGCGCGAGGCGCGGTGCTGAAGATCGAAGATCCGGCGCGCTTCGGTCTCGCCCGCCACCGGCCTCGCCACGGATTGATCGGCCATCGCTTTGTCTCCCCGTGCCGGGATAGCCGATCCTCAGGCAAATCACACGGTCGATGGACCGTCTAAGCAAACCGTCATCCCGGCGAAGGCCGGGATCTCCGGACCAGAAGTCACGGCGCGTCTCCACGAGATCCCGGCCTTCGCCGGGATGACGTGTGTGGTGCAAGTGGGCGGAATGGATCACCACGCCGTTCCGATCATTGAGGCGCCATGCGGATCGCGACCTTCAACGTGAACGGAGTCAACGGCCGGCTGGGGCTGCTGCTCGACTGGCTTGCCGAGACGAAGCCCGACGTCGCCTGCCTTCAGGAATTGAAGGCGCCCGAGGATAAATTCCCGCAAGCGGCGTTCGAGAAGGCAGGATACGGCGCGATCTGGCACGGCCAGGCGCGGTGGAACGGCGTGGCGATTCTCGCCCGCGGCTGCGAGCCGATCGAGACCGGGCGCGGGCTTCCGGGCGATCCCGAGGACCTTCAGAGCCGCTATATCGAGGCGGCGGTGAGCGGCGTCCTGATCGGCTGCCTCTATCTTCCCAACGGCAATCCGCAGCCCGGACCCAAGTTCGACTACAAGCTCAAATGGCTGGAGCGGCTGATCGCGCGCGGCGAGATGCTGGTCGGGCTCGATCAGCCGGTGGTGCTTGCCGGCGACTACAATGTCATCCCGACCGACGAGGACGTCTACAAGCCCGAGAACTGGAAGGACGATGCCCTGATGCAGCCCGAGAGCCGGGCGGCGTTCCGCCGGCTGGTCGATCAGGGCTGGACCGACGCGATCCGCAAGAAGCACCCCAGGGAGCGCATCTACACTTTCTGGGATTATTGGCGGAACGCCTACGCCCGCGACGCCGGGATCCGGATCGACCATCTCCTCCTCAATCCGAATGCCGCGAAGAGGCTGAAGGCGGCCGGCGTCGACAAGGAAGTGCGGGGGCGGGACAAGGCCAGCGACCATGCGCCGACCTGGGTGGAGCTGAAGGGCTGAGCTTCAGACGGGAGGTCATCTGTCGGGATGGTTTACAAAGTCCTAACGCTTAACCTTCGTGACCCGCGCATTTCCGCGATTGGCCCCGTTCTTGCTGCTGTTCCGGCATGTTGCGTAAGCTCGCCAGGCTGTTCACGATCAAGACCCGCTGGGAGGCCTATGCCGTGATCTATGCGATCGCGGTGGGGGCGGTGAGCCGCGGAATCCATTATCTCGATCTCTATCCCGGATGGGGCGGCTGGCTCCTGTTCGCGGCCTGCACAGGCGTGGTGTTCGTGGCCGGGGCGAAGCTGCTCGATTCGACGCGGCCGCCGGCGCACCGCGGCGGAACGGTTCGGCGCGTCGTGGCGCGGGCTCGGGCCGGCTAGCTGCGAGCCGGCCCCGCATCGGAACTCGGTGCCCAACCCCTCACCCAGCTTCGTCTAAGCTCGCGAAAAGGCTCGCTAAGGCGAAGCGTCCGTGGCGCGCTGGCTCGTCCCCCGGACGAGCCTTAGCCGCGCGCCACCCCGCAAAGGGGAGAGGGTTTGTGGAGTTGGTGCGGATTCACAAATTGGGGGAATTTCCCAATAGTTGGTGAGCCGGCGGGTCCGCCATTTCCCAACCATGCTCAATTTTCCGCGGTTTTCCGCCGTTTTTCGGACTTGGCACGGCACTTGTAATCATGGGGACGAACCGCTCGCTGAGCGGGGGAGCAACAGGATTACAGGGAGCAAGCAGATGTTCGACAATCTCAAGCAGAGCGCGATCGCCGCCGCCGCGGCCGCCGTCTTCACCTTCACCGCCGTCGCCGCCGCGGTCGGGCCGGCCCGCGCCATCGAGACCGCTCCGGTCGCCTATGCGCAGGCCCAGGTTTCGGTGCAGGCCAATGGCTGACACCATCCTCGTCCCGCGCGATGAGCTGGTGCCGATGCCGCCGCCGCGGCCGGCGCCGAGGACCCGCCACACGCTCCAGCCGGAGCGCCGGCCGGCCTCGCGGGAGGTCTTTCCGAGGGGCATCTTCCACCGGACCCGCGACATCGTCGCCTCCAACATGACCGAGCTTCTCGACCGCGCCGAGGATCCCGCCAAGATGATCCGGATGATCATCATGGAGATGGAGGAGACCCTCATCGAGGTTCGCTCGTCCGCCGCCCGGTCGATCGCCGACCAGAAAGAGATGCGCGGACAGATCGCGCGGCTCGAGCGGCTTCAGGACAGCTGGGCCGAGAAAGCCGAGCTGGCGCTTTCGAAGGACCGCGAGGATCTGGCCAAGGCCGCCTTGATGGAGAAGCAGAAGGTCGCCGACATCGCCGACGGCCTGCAGGCCGAGCATGACATGGTGAGGGACTCGCTCCGCGCCTATGAGGCCGACGTCGCGCGCCTCCAGGGCAAGCTTCGCGAGGCCCGCGCCCGCCAGGCGGCGATCGCCGCCCGGATCGAGAGCGCCCAGAACCGGGTGAAGATGCGCGAGGCCTGGGCCGGCCCGAAGGCCGAGGAAGCCTTCTCGCGCTTCGACCTGCTCGAGCGCCGCGCCGACCTCGCCGAGGGACGCGCCGAGGCGCTGGCTTTGGCCGCTCCGAAGACGCTCGACGAAGAGATCAGCGAATTGCGCAACGCCGAGAAGGTCGAGGCCGAGCTCGAGGCGCTGAAAGCCAGACATGCGGCCGCGGCCGCCGACAGGGGAGAATGAACATGAAAAGGGCCTTGCGGAACTTCCGAGTGGACCGGCGCAACGGCAAATTGCTCGGCGTCTGCGCCGGAATCGCCAATCAGACCGGGTGGGACGTCACTTTCGTCCGGGTCGGCGTGGCGCTGCTGATCGTCGCCGTCGCCTTCCCCTGGCTGCTCGTGCCTTATGCCCTGGCCGGCTTCATCGGCCGCCAGCGGAGCTCAGACGATTACGGCTACGGCCCGATGACGGGCAGGCCGAGCGAGGAGGATCTCGCCGAGGCGCGGGCGATGACCGCGCGAGCCGCCGAGATCGAAAGCTGCGTCGCGAGCGAGAATTCGAGCCTGGCCCGCGAGATCGAGAAACTGCGCCAGGCATAAGGCGGATAAGGGAGGCGGAAATGAACGAGCTGATGGTCAATGTGGCGCTTGCGGGCTTCGGCCTCGCCGGCCTCGCAATCGCCCTGATGGCCGGACTGAAGGGCTGGCAGGGCTGGCTGGAGCTGAAGAGGCTCGAGCTGACCGGGTCCCAGGCCGGGCAGGGCCGGAGCGGGGTCGCCGAACGGATCGAGGTGGCGGACCTGAGGGAGAGGATCCGGAAGCTGGAATCGATCGCTGCCTGCATCGATTTGTAAGGGAGGGCGGCTCCGGCTTCGGCCGGGGCCGTTTTTCCATCCGCCCCAAATCGTCATTCCAGCGAAAGCTGGAATCTCCCTGTTCTAAAAGAGGAAATGAGATTCCGGCTTTCGCTGGAATGACGGTTATTCTCCCACCCTCATGCGCTCCACCCGGCGGTCGGGGCCGAAGACTCGCCAGACGTCTCCGAAATCCGTTTCGGACAGATCGGCGGGGCGCTGGCCGCCGAGGCGCTCGACGATTTCGGGCACGGTGTTGGAATGGCCGACGATGAGCACGGTGCCGGGCTCCGCGGTGACCGCCGCGATCAAGGCCGGCGTGTCGCGGGGATCGTAGGTCCTGGGTGTCAGGTTGAGGCGCGAAGCGAGGACCGCCGCGGTCTCTCGGGCACGGCGGGTGCTGCTGACATAGATTGCGGAGGGCGGATCGTCGGCGAGTAGGTCGGCGAGGAGGACCGCATTGCGCTGGCCTTCCTCGGTCAGGCCTGGATCGTCGCCCGTCGCCTTCTGGAGGTGGCGCATCACATAATAGTTCGGACGGACCGGATCGTCGGCGGCGGAGGCCGTGGCGCAGGCCGCCACCGCGAACAGGCAGAAAGCTGCGATCAGGCGGGCGAGCATCGTCTTGTCCCCCATGGATAATCTTCTTCCCGGCTTCGTTGCCTAGAACGGGACGCTTGGCAACCGCCCGACAAGTGCATTACGGGCTCGCCCGAACAGTGAGAGGAAGAGGATGAACCGCGAGGGAAGCGGGCCCGGCCCCAAAGGCCGCAACCGGCCCCAGCTCGCACTCCATGTGCCCGAGCCCGACGCCCGCCCGGGCGACGAGGTCGATTTCAGCCATATCCAGATCCCGGCGGCGGGCTCCGCGCCGCGGCCGGACGTGGCGGCGACTCCGGCCGAGACCCACGATCTGTGCTTCTCGCTGATCCGGGTGCTCGACGAGGAGGGCAAAGCGGTCGGGCCCTGGGATCCGAAGCTCGATCCCGACACTCTGCGCCGGATGCTCCGCGATATGATGATGGTGCGGGTCTATGACGACCGCATGTACCGCGCCCAGAGGCAGGGCAAGACCAGCTTCTACATGAAATCGACGGGCGAGGAGGCGGTCGCGGTGGCGGCCGCGCACGCGCTCGACCGCGATGACATGTGCTTTCCGACCTATCGCCAGCAGGGCCTTCTCGTCGCGCGGGGCTATCCGCTCCACGAGATGATGTGCCAGGTCTATTCGAACCGCGGCGACAAGCTGAAAGGCCGCCAGCTTCCGATCATGTATTCGGACCGCGAGCACGGCTTCTTCTCGATCTCGGGAAACCTCGCCACCCAGTTCCCGCAGGCTGTAGGCTGGGCGATGGGATCGGCGATCAAGGGCGATTGCCGGATCGCCGCTGGCTGGATCGGCGACGGAGCGACCGCGGAAGGCGACTTCCACAATGCGGTGACCTTCGCCGGAGTCTATCGCGCGCCGTGCGTGCTCAATATCGTCAACAATCAATGGGCGATCTCGACATTCTGCGGGATCGCCGGCGGCGACCTCACCACCTTCGCGGCGCGCGCCGTGGGCTACGGGATCGCCGGGCTGAGGGTCGACGGGAACGACGCTTTGGCCGTCTATGCGGCGACCCGCTGGGCGGCCGACCGCGCCCGCTCCAATCTCGGCCCGACTCTGATCGAGCTCTTCACCTACCGCGTCGAGGGCCATTCGACGAGCGACGACCCGACCGCCTATCGTCCGGCCAATGCCGGCGCGAAATGGCCGCTCGGCGACCCGATCGAGCGGCTTCGAGCGCACCTCACGGCCTCGAGTGAATGGGACGATGAGCGGCATCAGGCCGTTCTCGACGAATTGGGCGCCGAGGTGCGCGCGGCGCAGAAGGAAGCCGAGAAATTGGGGACCCTGGGCAACGATCCCTATCAGGACGTCGCCTCGATGTTCACTGACGTGTTCGAGGAATTGCCCTGGCATCTGAAGGAGCAGCAGGCGCAGGCGATCGCCGAGGCGGAGGCGAAGCGCAAATGACCGTCATGAACATGATCCAGGCGATCAACAGCGCCCATCATGTCATGATGGAGCGCGACCCCGACATCGTCACGATGGGCGAGGATATCGGCTATTTCGGAGGCGTGTTCCGGGCGACCGAGGGCCTGCAGAAGAAATTCGGGACGAGCCGGGTGTTCGACACGCCGATCGCCGAGGGCGGAATCATGGCGGTCGCGATCGGGATGGCGGCCTATGGCTTGCGGCCGGTCGCGGAGATCCAGTTCGCCGACTACATCTTCCCGGCCTTCGACCAGATCTTCTCCGAGGCCGGACGGATGCGCTACCGCACCGCCGGCGAATGGCCGCTGCCGATCACGGTCCGCTCGCCCTACGGCGGCGGGATCTTCGGAGGCCAGACCCACAGCCAGTCGCCCGAGGCCTTCTTCGCCCATATGCCCGGGATAAAGACGGTGATCCCGTCCAACCCCTATGACGCCAAGGGCTTGCTCATCTCGGCGATCGAGGACAATGACCCGGTCATCTTCTTCGAGCCCAAGCGGATCTACAATGGGCCGTTCGACGGCTTTTACGAGCGGCCGGTGACGCCCTGGGCGAAGCATCCGGCGGCCGAGGTCCCGGACGGCCATTACAATGTTCCGCTCGGCAAGGCCGCGGTGGCGCGCGAAGGCAATGACGTGACCATCCTCGCCTACGGAACGATGGTCCATGTCGCTTTGGCGACCGCGGAGGCGGAAGGAATCGACGCCGAGGTGATCGACCTTCGAACCATCGTTCCGGTGGACATCGAGGCGATCGAGGCTTCGGTGAGGAAGACCGGGCGCTGCGTGGTCTTCCACGAGGCGACGAGGACGGCGGGGTTCGGCGCCGAGCTGTCGGCGCTGGTCCAGGAGCGCTGCTTCTATCATCTCGAGGCGCCGGTGCAGCGCGTGACCGGCTTCGACACGCCTTACCCGCACTCGCTCGAATGGGCCTATTTCCCGGGGCCGGTCCGGCTGGGACTGGCGCTGAAAAAAGCAATGGAGGACTGAGCGGCCATGGCGCGCTTCGAATTCAAGCTGCCCGATATCGGCGAGGGGATCGCCGAGGCCGAGATCGTCGCCTGGCACGTCAGGGTCGGCGACCAGGTCGAGGAGGACCAGCAGCTCGCCGACATGATGACCGACAAGGCGACGGTCGAGATGGAATCGCCGGTCGCCGGAAAGGTGCTCGAGGTGGCCGGCGAGGTGGGCGACCAGATCGCGATCGGATCGGTGCTGGTGGTGATCGAGACCGAGGGCGAGGCCGGCGCAGCCGCGGACTCCGCGGACGACAAGGCAGCGGCCGCGCCGACCGGCGACGAGGCCCCGCTCGCCGACGGCCTGGTCGACACGACCCGGGGCATCGAGGATTCGGTGCCGAGCACCGAGACCCAGTATCGCGACGGCGGCGAGCGCCGCGAGGGCGAGGACCGGCGCGCCGTGTCGCGCGCGGATCCGGACCGCCGCCAAAGCGAGCGCAGGGAGTCGGAAGACGGCGCTCCCGTAACGCCCGGCGAAGCGAAGGGCTTCAATCCTCAGCCAGATCCGCCGAGGGAGGTGCTCGCTTCGCCGGCGGTGCGTGCTCGTGCGCGCGATCTCGGAATCGACCTTGCCCTGGTGAAGAGCGCGGGCGACCGCATCCGCCATGCCGATCTCGACGCCTATCTGCTCTACAGCGGCGGCGCGGTCCCGCGCGGCGGCGGCGCGCGGCGGCCGGACGAGCAGGTGAAGGTGGTCGGCCTTCGCCGCCGCATCGCCGAGAACATGCAGGAGGCCAAGCGGCGGATCCCGCATTTCACCTATGTCGACGAGGTCGACGTGACCGCGCTCGAGTCGACCCGGGCGATGATGAACGCCGACCGGGGCGGCAATCCCAAGCTGACCCTATTGCCCTATCTGATCACGGCGATGTGCCGGGTCCTGCCCGATTATCCGCAGATCAACGCCCGCTACGACGACGAGGCCAATGTGGTGACCCGCTCGGGCGCGGTCCATATGGGCATGGCCACCCAGACCGACAGCGGCCTCGCCGTGCCAGTCATCCGCAACGCCGAGGGGCTCGACGTCTGGGGCCTGGCGCGGGAGATCCTCCGCCTTGCCGACGCCACCCGAGCGGGCAAGGCGAGCCGCGAGGAATTGAGCGGATCGACGATCACCATCTCCAGCCTCGGCCCGATGGGCGGAGTGGTTTCGACCCCGGTGATCAACCGCCCGGAAGTGGCGATCATCGCGATCAACAAGGTCGAGGAGAAGCCGGTTGTGGTCGACGGCCAGATCGTGGTTCGGAAGCGGATGAACCTGTCGCTGTCCTGCGATCACCGGGTGGTCGACGGTTGGGACGCGGCGAGCTTCATCCAGGATCTGAAGAAGATCTTGGAGAACCCGCTGCGGCTTTTGTCGATGCGGTAGCCGCGCCTCGGCTTGAAGCTTTCTCGACCGGATTCCCAAGCATATTTGAGGCAACCTGTTAGGGTTGAACAATGAGTTCTGGAATCAGCTATCTTGTTGAGCAGTGGGGTGCGCTCCGACAGGTAAGCGGCGCCTTCTTGTTAGCAATCATTGTGGTGGCGAGTGCAATATTCGCAGGCCTTCAATTTCTGTTTCGCACGCGATTGGAGAGCAAGGACGCGATAATTGAGGAATTGAAATCCAAACTTGCCCATCGCACCGAGGACCTCGAAGAAGTTCGCCTGCAGATGCGAGACTTAGCAGCCCCTGTAGACCACGCGCCGCCAACTGACGCGAAACCGACTCACGCAGCAGTGCCGCATTTGGTCGAAAAGGACGCCCAACGAGATGTAAGCGTTCCAGAGGCGCTGGCATACGCTGAACTCCACCAATGGGGCCTGCGCTTCATTGACGCAGCCGGGACGGACAACAATCACATCAACGAACGGACCGAAAGACTTGAACAGTTAGCGGCCGATGGCGAGCTAACCATTTGGGGCAAGAGAAATGGCGTGGGTCTTTGGGTCAGAGTACCAGCTGAGCACTGGCTGAATAATGAGATCGAGTGGTTCGGATTACTAAGAGGTGAAGCTCGCAGTTTAAGTCGGAGTGGCTCAGATGTCGAACTGTATTCAGCGTTGATGACCAGCAAGCTGCAGGTCGAACGTCACTTTGCACCGCCCGCACCATTGTTCATGCAAATCCTTCACACGAACGCAGCCCCCATCGCTATATTGCAGCAGCGGATTCACGAAGCCCGAGCACGAATTGAAGATATGGATGCCACTGACACGACGCTTGCCAAAATTCGGCAAGATATGGCGGCATTGGCGCACTCCAAGGATGAAGTTTGGCAAAATAACAAGATGGAGCAAGCTCGGTCCGATTTGCTCAAACTTTGGGAAGGGATTTATCGCAATGCCCGTCGAGCTCGTCTCAAGGATCTTGGAAATCCGAGCCCATTTCCGAACTATTTCCGTTCTGTGATGGAGAAGAATGAGCTCTTGGCTATGATCGACGATGCCATTGCCCGATTGGATGCGGGCATAGAAGGACGAGACGTGCCGCCACCCACACGCTTCGGTTCCGACTAGAAAATCAGCCGGTTGTTCTCGCTGCAACAAGGCGCAAGGTCTCGGTAGCTCCGACTTCCACCTTACTTGAATCTCTTCCTCGCTTTGCTCGGCTCGCAATTGTGAGAGTGGGCGCTTGCGGGGCGTCACATTCGCCGCCACACTCCACCCTATGACCCTCCTCCTCGACCGCCGCCTTTTGCTCCAGGCGGCTTCACTCGGCCTCGGCGCGCTGGCCGTGCCGGGCGTGGCGCAAATGGCGTCGGCGCGGGGGTTCACCCATGGCGTGGCCAGCGGCGAGCCTCGGCAGCGGTCGGTGATGCTGTGGACCCGCTACGTGCCGGGCGGGCGGATTCACTGGCAGGTGTCGCGGAGCGAGGATTTTCGGAGGATCGTCGCCGAGGGCGATGCGAGCGCCGAGGCCGAGCGCGACCATTGCGTGAAGCAGGTCGTGACGGGGCTTCGGCCGGACCGCTGGTATTATTACCGTTTCCGCGACGGGCGCGGGGAGACCTCGCCGGTCGGGCGAACGCGCACCTTGCCGGAGGGGGCGACGGCGCGATTCAATCTCGGGATCTTCTCCTGCGCCAATCTCGCCTTCGGCTTCTTCAATGCCTACGGCCACGCCGCCGCCCGCAACGACCTCGACCTGCTCGTCCACCTCGGCGACTATTATTACGAATATCCGCACGGCACCTATCCGATCGTGCGCAACGCGGTGCCAGGGCGGTTCCATCCCGAGAGCGAGGCCGTCCATCTCGACGATTATCGCCTTCGCCACGCCGTGTATCGCGCCGATCCCGATCTCCAGCGGCTTCACGCGCGATTCCCGATGGTGCTGATGTGGGACGATCACGAGACGGCCAACAACAGCTGGAGCGGCGGAGCGGAGAATCACGATCCCGCCAAAGAAGGCGCCTGGGATGCGCGCAAGGCGGCGGCCCTGCGCGCCTATCGCGAATGGCTTCCGGTCTCCGACGAGAGCTGGGAAAGCTATGAGATCGGCGATCTCGCCACCCTGATCCGGGCCGAGACCCGGCTGACCGCTCGTAGCCGGATGCGCACCTATGACGAGATATTGAAGGGCGGCGGCGACATGAAGGCGGCGCTCGTGCGCTTCCGCGACGGCGACTGGCAGGACCCGGCAATGACCATGATGGGGAGCGAGCAGGAGGCCTGGCTGGCCGGAGCGTTCAGGCGCTCGACGTCGCGCGGGACTCGCTGGCAATTGCTCGCCCAGCAGACTCTCATGGGCACGCTCGATCTGCCGGTCGCGGCGAAAGGCTGGATCCGCCCGGACGCGCCCGCGATCGTCGCCCGGTCGGTGGCCGCTTCGGCGGCTGCCTCCGAGGTCGGGCTTCCGCTCAACCTCGACGCCTGGGACGGCTATCCCGCGGCGCGCGAGCGGCTGTTGCGCTCGGCCCTCGACGCGGAGGCGAATCTGGTCGTCCTAACCGGCGACAGCCATAACGGCTGGGCCTTCGATCTCGCCCTCGGCGGGACGCCCGCGGGCACCGAGTTCGGGGGCCAGAGCGTCACCTCGCCGGGCCTCGAATCCTATGCGCCCGGAGTCGCGGCCGCGGAGATGGAGCGCGCATTCCGCGCTCGCAACGCGTCGCTGAAATGGGTCGATTCTTCGCGGCGCGGCTATCTGACCCTGAGCCTGACCCGCGAGCGCGCCACCGGGGAATGGCTGTCGCTGGACACTGTGCGGATGCGGTCGACCAGGATCGCGGCGACGCAGCGGATGAGCGTTCAGCGCGGCCAGCGCCGCTTCGGCTGATGTGTTCCCCTCCCTGACAGGGAGGGGTTAGGGGTGGGTGCGCGAAGCGCATCCAACGTTCGGTGTTGAGGACGGCAGAGTGCCTCGGCCGTACCCACCCCCATCCCCTCCCTTAGAGGGAGGGGAGCTTCGGATATCAGGCCAGGCCGAGCATCCATTTGGCCAGATCGACGGGGATGACGGGCGCATCCGGGGCGTTTCGGGCCAAGGCGGCGCGGTTGGCCATGATCCAGCGCAGGCAGCCGGCGCGGGTGGCGAATGCGGGAACGTCGTCGCGGGCGGGCCCGAGCGCATGCTCGCCGATCAGGAACCGGGCGCCCCGGCGGCATCCCGGCATTCCGGCCCAGTCGCGGCGAGGCGCGACCACCGCGGGCACCCAGTGCGGGCTCGTCGGGTCCAGCATGCGCGTCACCCTTTCGCGCGAAATATTAGGGTCCGGATCCGCTGCGGGCAATGGCCGACCGCCCTTCGGCCGGCTGCTCGCAGCGGCAGCCTGGCATGGATCGCGGCTCCGACGGGCGGCGCAACGAAGGTGCGGAGCGGGCGAATATGGCGCCGAAGCGGGAACATCCGCCGCTCTTCTGCGCTTCTGGCCCAAAGCATTCAAACCAAGGAGCATTTCATGTTCGGCAAGATACTCGGCGCGGCTATCGGCAACCGGATGGCCCGAGGCCAGGAAGGCGGCAAGGGCGCCCTGATCGGGATGCTGGTCCCGGTCCTCGGAAGGCGGATGTTCGGTCCGCTCGGGCTCGCGCTCGGCGGCGCCTATGTCGCCAAGAAGGTGTGGGACCGGCGCCAGGCGGCCCGCGCCAATCAGCCCGCCGCGCAGGCGCTCACCCCGACGGGTGCGGCTGCTTAAAGCCGCACGCGCACCTCACTCGTCCTTGCGAGGAGCGGAGTGACGAAGCAAGCCAGTCCGGCGTCCATCACGGAAGCCGGCTGGATTGCCGCGGTCCCCGGACAAGTCCGGGGTCCTCGCAATGACGATGAGATGCCGCTGGCTGCACCTCAGTTCCCGTCCGGCTCTTCCGGCGGCTCCTGCTTCGGGGCGGGGCCGGCGGGGGGCGCGGGGGCCGGTTCGTCCTCGGGAGCGGGCTGGTCCTGGCCCGGATCGGGCTGGGCCGAAATGACCAGCTGGTTGCCGTCCACATCGACTCCGATCTCGTAGCCGGTCCCTTCGAGCGGGACCGTGACGCTGTTGTTGAGATCGACCTCCTCGACCGGAGTCTCGATCCTGGGGGCAGGGGCCGCGGCGGCGGCCGAAGAGCCGACCGCCCGGCTGGTGAAATCGCGCCAGATGCTCGCCGGAAGACCGCCGCCGGCGACCTGGCCGAGAGGCGTATTGTCGTCATTGCCGACCCAGACGCCCACGACCAGGTCCTCGGTGAAGCCGATGAAGATGGCGTCCCGATTGTCCTGGCTGGTTCCGGTCTTGCCGAAGGTCGGGACCTGGAGCGCGGCGCCCCGGCCGGTCCCCTCGGTGACCACGGCGGAGAGCAATTCGCGCATCTCGTCGAACGAGGAATCGCCGGAAGTGGCCATCGTCGTGTTCCACAGCCGGCGGTACCAGGGTTGGTCCGCTTCCCCGAGCCCGTGCGGCCGGATCGGATAGGCTCCGGCGGCGACCGCGGCATAGGCCGAGGTCATTTCGAGCAGGGTGACTCCCGACGTTCCGAGCGCGAGACTCGGATTGTTGGAGAGCGGGCTGGTGACTCCGAGATCGCGGGCGGCGCGGATGACGTTGTTGCGCCCCACCCGCTCCGAGATCCGGACCGCCGCGACATTGCTCGAAAGCGCGAAGGCCTGCTTGAGGGTGAGCGAGCCGCGATAACGGTCGCCGTAATTCTTCGGCTGCCAGTCGCCGATCCGCAGCGGCTTGTCCTCGACCACGTCCTCGGGCGACATTCCCGAGCGCAAGGCGGCGAGATAGACGAATAGCTTGAAGGTCGAGCCCGGCTGGCGGCGGGCCTGGGTTGCCCGGTTGAAGATGGACTGGCGGTAATTCTTGCCGCCGACCATCGCGACGACCCGGCCGTCCGGCCGCATCGCGACGAGCGCGACCTGGGCCTTGCCGAGCCTGGCGCGGCCGACCGCGGCGAGGGCGATCTTCTGAAGCCTCGTCTCGAGCGTGGTCTCGACCTTCTGCTCGCCATAGCCGTCCTCGCCGCGAGCGCGGGCGGCGGGAAGGACCCAGTCGGCGAAATAGGTGCCGGTCGGAACCGAGGCGGTGCGCTCGACCTTGAGCCGGGCGGGCCTCAGCCGTTTCGTCTCGGCCGGGGTCAGGAGACCCTGGGAGATCATCTCGGCGATGACGATTCGGCCGCGCGCCCGGGCGCGCTGATAGTTGCGGGTCGGCGCGAGGCGCGACGGCGCCTTGACCATTCCGGCGAGCATCGCCGCCTCGGGAATGGTGAGCTTCTCCGGCGGATGGCTGAAATAATGGTGCGAAGCGGCGCGCAGCCCGTAGACGTTGTCGCCGAAATAGACGTTCGACAGATAGCGTTCGAGGATCTGCTCCTTGGTCAGCCAGGCCTCGAGCCAGAAGGCGATGAGCGCCTCCTGCGCCTTTCGCCCCCAGGTCCGGTCGGCGGTGAGGAACGAGACCTTGGCGAGCTGCTGGGTGATCGTGCTTCCGCCTTCCGAAACCCCGCCGGCGCCGAGATTGCGCCAGGCGGCCCGGGCGATGCCCCGGATGCTGATCCCGAGATGATCCTTGAAGCGCTTGTCCTCGATCGCGATGAAGGCTTCGGGCACATGCTCGGGCAGGTCGGCGATCCGGACCGGTGCCCTGATGTCTGCGCCGCGGCGGGCGATCGGATCGCCCTCCACCGAGACCAGCGTGAGACTCGGAGCGGCGATCGGCTGGAGCGACTTGGAAAGCGGCGCGGTGATCGCAAGCCAGGCGAAGAGCAGTAGGAAGAGGATCAGGAAGCCGTAGAAGACGTGACGGATTTTCCAGCGCCGGCGCGGCTTTTGCGGCGGCAGCTCCTCGCCGTCCCACGCGCCTTCCGGATCGGCGGGATCGTGATCCCAGGGATCCTGCTGGTCGTCGCGCATCACAGGCCCGCCCGCTTCATGGGCGGCGCCGGGACGGACGAGCGGAGCGCGAGCAGGAGCGGCGCGAGGAGGATCAAGCGGAACACCGAACGTCCTTTAGCGGAGATTGGACGCAGGAAAACTCATGATTCCAATGCCCACTCATTTCGTCATTCCAGCGCAAGCTGGAATCTCACTGTCTTTTGAAGGTCAACGAGATTCCAGCTTTCGCTGGAATGACGGATAAAAGGCTATCTGCCGAACAGCCTGGCCGGCTCGATCTTGTCGCGCGTGATTCCCAGTTCGTCGAGGCCCGCGGGCCAGGCGCCGCCCGTCACCAGGGCCTCGGCGATCGCGGCCATTGCCGGCGCGGTCTGGAGGCCGTAGCCGCCCTGGCCGGCTAGCCAGAAGAAGCCGGGCGCATCCGGCGCGAAGCCCGCGGTCGGCACCCGGTCGGCGACGAAGCTTCGAAGGCCCGCCCAGCGGTGGACGATCCGCTTCACCTCGATTTCGCAATAATGTTCGAGCCGGTCGGCGGCATAGGCCATGTCGTAATCGTCGGGCGCCGCGTCGCAGGGCTCGTCCTCCACCTCGTCCGCGGGCGAGGCGAGAAGCCGGCCCGATTCGGGCAGCATGTAGAAATCGGCGCGGACGCTGTGGACGAACGGCCAGGCGGCGACCGCCATGCCCTCGGGCGGATCGACCGCGATGATGGTTCGCCGCTTCGGCTGGAGCCCGAGCGGCCGGACCCCGGCCATCGCGGCGACCCGATCGGCCCAGGCGCCCGCGGCGTCGACCAGGATCGGCGCGGCGAATCGCTCGCCGCTCTCGGCCTCCGCGATCCAGAATCCGCCTTCATGAGCGAGCGCGGAAATTCGCCGCCCGGTCAGGATCCGGCCGCCGCCCGCCCGCACGGCGCGGGCATAGGATTGAAGCATCGCGTCGGCATCGAGCTTGAGCGCTTCGGGATCGAGCAAACCGGCTACGGCCGCGCCCGGGCCGGTTCGGACGATAGGGCAATGCCGCCTGATCTCCTCCGGCCCGAGCCGGACGATCGGATCGCCATGCTCGCTTATCGCCGCTTCCATCGCGTCGAGCCGGTCCAGCGATTCTTCGTCGGCGAACTGCAGCGATGGCGAACGGACGGCGAGGGGCGTGTCGCAAAAGCCTTGGGGCTGGTCCCTGAAGAAGGTCTGGCTCCAGGCGGTCAGCGCCCGGACCGTCTCGTTGCCGATCCCGAAATGGCTGTATGAGACGCTTCGCCCCGAGGAATGATAGCCGAGCGCATCCTCCGCCTCGAGGACGATGGTCCGCCCGTGCCCGACCAGGCGAGACGCGGCGGAAAGGCCCGCCATGCCGCCGCCGATGATGAGGAAATCCGCTTCGTCCATCAGTCTTCTTAGCCGCTGAGCATGAGCGGGCAAGCTGGCCCGGCGCGGGCAGGGCCGCTATAGCCCTGCCAGGGTGAAAATGGGAACTCGAGGCATGGAAGAGCGGCTCTCTCCGCCGGATTCGGCACGCGCGCACAGCTATTGCTCGCCCGGCGATTACGATGCGCTCTACCGCCGCTCGCTCGAGGACCCGGACGGCTTTTGGCGCGAGCAGGCGAAGCGGATCGACTGGGTTCGCGCGCCCGAGCGGATCGCCGACTGGTCGTTCGATCCGGTCTCGATCAAATGGTATGAGGACGGGATCCTCAACCTCTGTTTCAACTGCGTCGACCGGCACCTGCCCGAGCGCGCGGATCAGGTCGCCCTGATCTGGGAGGGCGACGAGTCGGGCGTGACCAGATCGCTGACCTATTCCGAGCTTCGCGACGAGACCGTCCGGATGGCCAATGCGCTGAAGGCCGTCGGCGTGACGAAGGGCGACCGGGTCACCATCTACATGCCGATGATCCTCGAGGCCGCGGTCGCGATGCTCGCCTGCGCCCGGATCGGGGCGATCCACAGCGTCGTCTTCGGCGGCTTCTCGCCCGAGGCGGTGCGCGGGCGGATCGAGGATTGCGGAAGCCGATTCCTGATCACCGCCGACGGCGGAATGCGCGGCGGCAAGCTGGTGCCGCTCAAGGCCAATGTCGACTCGGCGCTCGACGGGGGGCCGCGGGTCGAAGCGGTCCTGGTCGTGCGCCATCTCGGCAACGCGGTGGATACGGTCGAAGGCCGCGACACCTGGTACGGCGACAAAAGCTTGGATCATGGCGGCGATTGCCCCTGCGAGCCGATGGGCGCCGAGGATCCCCTGTTCATCCTCTATACGTCGGGATCGACGGGCAAGCCCAAGGGCGTGCTCCACACCACCGGCGGCTACGCGGTGTGGACCGCGACCACGTTCCACCACGTCTTCGATTACAGGCCAGGCGAGATCTACTGGTGCACCGCCGACGTCGGCTGGGTCACCGGCCATTCCTATATCGTCTACGGACCGCTCGCGAACGGGGCGACCAGCCTGATGTTCGAAGGAGTCCCGAACCATCCGGACTTCGGGCGATTCTGGGACGTGATCGACCGGCACAAGGTCAACATCTTCTACACCGCCCCGACCGCGATCCGAGGCCTGATGCGCGAGGGCGAGAAGCCGGTGAAGCGCTACGACCGCGGCTCGCTTCGGCTGCTCGGGACGGTCGGGGAGCCGATCAACCCGGAGGCCTGGCGCTGGTACCATGAGGTCGTCGGCGACGGCCGCTCGCCGGTCGTCGACACATGGTGGCAGACCGAAACGGGCGGGATCATGATCACGACCCTTCCCGGCGCCCACGACATGAAGCCCGGCTCGGCGGGCCTTCCCTTCTTCGGAGTCGAGCCGCAGCTGGTCGACGGCGACGGCAAGGTGCTGGAGGGCGCCGCGTCGGGGAACCTGTGCCTCGCCCGCTCCTGGCCGGGCCAGATGCGCACCGTCTACGGCGACCATGAGCGCTTCGTTCAGACCTATTTCTCGACCTACAAGGGCCGCTACTTCACCGGCGACGGCTGCCGCCGCGACGAGGACGGCTATTACTGGATCACCGGCCGGGTCGACGACGTGATCAACGTGTCGGGCCACCGGATGGGCACCGCCGAGGTCGAGTCGGCCCTGGTCAGCCATGAGAAGGTCGCGGAGGCGGCGGTCGTCGGCTACCCGCACGACATCAAGGGGCAGGGCATTTATTGCTACGTCACCCTGATCGCCGGCGAGGAGGCCGACGAGAGCCTGGAGGCCGAGCTGAGGAACCAGGTCCGCAGGGAGATCGGCCCGATCGCGACGCCCGACATGCTTCACTTCACGCCGGCTCTCCCGAAGACCCGATCGGGCAAGATCATGCGGCGGATCCTGCGCAAGATCGCCGAGAATGATTACGGCAGCCTGGGCGACACCTCGACCCTCGCCGATCCGAGCCTGGTCGACAGCCTGATCGAGGGGCGGCGCAATCGCTGACAATGTCACGAGGATCGTAGCCGCCGACATAGGCGGGACGAACGCCCGCTTCGCCCTGGCCGAGATCGTGCCCGGCGAGCGTCCGCGGCTCGGCGCGGTGCGTCATTACCGCACCGCCGACCATGAAGGCCTGCTGTCGGCCTGGCGCGCTTTCTCCCGGGACGAAGGCGGCGCCTTGCCGCCGCGCGCGGCGATCGGCGTCGCCGCGCCGATCGAAGGGCAGGTGCTGCGCTTCATGAACTCGCCGTGGCGGATCGAGACTCGCGGCCTGGCGGAGAAGCTCGGCCTCGAGCGAATGCTGCTGCTCAACGATTTCGGGGCGATCGCGCATGCCGTTTCGGTGCTGGGCGAGGAGGAGCTGGAGCCGATCGCCGGGCCGGAGGGTCCGCTTCCGGACGAAGGCGTGATCACGATTCTGGGGCCGGGGACCGGCCTTGGAGTCGCAATGCTTCTTCGGTGCGGCGGGCGGACCGAGGTGATCGAGACCGAGGGGAGCCATATCGGCTTCGCCCCCCTGAACGAGGAAGAGCAGAGGATCGCGGCGGAGCTGCGGCGAACCCATGGGCGAGCCTCGGTCGAGCGGCTGGTCTCCGGGCCCGGGCTCTACGACCTCTATCGCTGCCTCGGCGGGCGGAGCTTCGACGTCGGCGACTCGGCCGGTCTGTGGGCGGCGGCGCTCGAGGGCCGCGATCCGATCGCCGCCGACGCGCTCGAGCATCTGGTCAAGGCCTTCGGATCGGCGGCCGGGGACCTGGCGCTGGCCCATGGCGCGGTGGGCGTGGCGATCAGCAGCGCCCTGTCGCGGCGCATGGCCGGCCATCTGCGATCGCCGCTCTTCGCCGGGCGCTTCATCGCCAAGGGCCGCTATCGCGCCCGAATGCAGAAGGTGAAGGTTCGGCTCGTCACGCACGAGGAGCCTGGACTTCTCGGGGCGGCGGTCGCCTTCGAGCGAATGGCCTCGGACGGGGCATGACCGGGCTCGCGAAGCTCGGCGGCTTCCCGAAATTCGGGCTGATCGACGCGCCCACGCCGATCCAGCGGCTCGAGCGGCTGGAAAGGGCGATCGGGCTGGGCCGCGGAACGCGGCTGTGGGTCAAGCGCGACGATCTCGGGCTCGGCGGCGGCGGCAACAAATTGCGCAAGCTCGAATATCTTCTCGGCGAGGCGCTCGCGGGCGGCTGCGACACCTTCGTCACCACCGGCGGAATCCAGTCGAACCATGCCCGGCTTAGCGCCGCCGCCTCGGCGCGCGCCGGCCTGGCCTGCGAGCTGGTCCTCGCCCATATGGTCCCGCGCGACGACCCCGAATATCGGCACGGCGGCAATGTGCTGCTCGACGGCCTGTTCGGAGCGGCGGTCCATATTGTCGACGGCCCGGACGCCTGGCCGGCCGCCGAGAGGCTGGCCGCCACATTGCGGGCCGAGGGCCGCCGGCCATATCTGGTCGGGGCCGGCGGCTCGTCGCCGGTCGGATGCCTCGGCTATGCCGGCTGCGCGGCCGAGATCGCGGCACAGGAAGCGGAAATGGATCTCGGCTTCGCCCGGATCGCGGTTCCGAACGGAAGCTCGGGAACCCATGCCGGGCTCGCGGCGGGCTTCGCTGCGATGGGCATGGACCCGGCGCGGGTGAAGTCGTTCACCGTGCTCGCGCCGCTCGACGAGGCGCGGCGGGCGACCCTCGATCTCGCGCGCCGCACCCTCGAACTGCTCGACGAGGCCGCGCGGATCGAAGCGGAGGGGATCGCGGTGGCCGGCGAGCAGAGGGGGGAGGGCTATGGAATCCCGACCTCGGCGATGCTGGAAGCGGTCCGGCTGATGGCCCGAACCGAGGGGCTGCTTCTCGATCCCGTCTATAGCGGCAAGGCCTTCGCCGGCTTTCTCGCGGACTCCAGGTCCGGGGAGGAGGGCGATCTCCTCTACGTCATGACCGGCGGGACTCCGGGCCTGTTCGCCTATCGCTCGGAATTCGAACGGAGCGGATCCGGAGAGGAATGATCTCCGGCTGGACGTCGCCCGGGTGGAGCGTCTTCCGGCCTAGATGAGGAGCGTCGGTTCGACGCGCCGCTCTGGATCAGTAGCCGGCCTGCCCGGCTTTCTCGAGGAGGAAGCGGAGGCCGATGGTGAGCGCCGCGGCGAGCGCGAGAGAGGCTGTGACGTCGCCGACATAATGATCGTGGTCCATCACCCGGGTGACCGCGACGAAGGCCGGCGGGATCGCCAGAAGCAGGGAAAAGCGCGGCGCGAGCATCATCAGGGGCAGGAACAGCCCGGCATAGAAAGCGACGTGCCCCGAGGGGAAGGAATTGGCGCCGACGAACCAGATGTCCGCGCCGCCCGAATTGGCCTGCGCCTCGAACGGCCGGAGCCGCCCCAGTTGCGGCTTCGACAGATCGGCGATGACTGTCGAGGCGAACTGGACGGCGCCGATATAGACCAGGGTCCAGCCGATTCCGCGCATCGATCTGGGCAGGAGAAGAAGGCCTCCGGCGACAAGCAGGAGGAAGCCGAGCACGAAGTTGCTGATTCCCTTGAGCGTCAGGATGTCGAGCCACGAGATGAAAGGGTCCCACCAGTTGCCGGTGGCAGGAACAGTGGCGGTCCAGCCCGCGACCGCGGTATCGAGTCCCGCGATTCCGCCGGCGGTGACGATCAGGGCGAGGGTGAAGAGCGTCCAGAGCCCGCGCACCACCCGTTGCTGTCCCTGAGTCATGGCCGCGCAATGTAAGCGCCGCGCGAGCGCCGTAAAGCGAGCGGCGAAAAAAATATCGGGCGCGGTGTGATCCGGATCGGCTCCGGCTTCCGTCAAAGGGCAGCAAGAGACGAAGGAGAGCGAGCGATGATTGCCGAGAGAGTTACCGAAACCATTGCGATCATAGGCGTGTCGCTGTGCATGCTGACCGCGTTCATCTATTCCCTGAAGCTGATCCAGGCAGGGCTGCTCCATCGCACTTTGCGCAAGGCGATCGAGCGGGACTCGAGCATAGTGGGGGATCTGGTGGACAAGATCGACCGGAGCGACTGGGCCGACTCGACCCGGCAGAGGCTCGGCAGCGACGACCGCAACGGCCTCGTGCTCGTCGCCATCGGGCTTGCCGCCTTCGGCTTCGCGGTCGTGGTCAACGATCCGGAATGGCTACGCTACGGAATCGGCGCGGCGCTCTTCCCGCTACTCGTCGGAATGGCGTTGCTCGCGCGCCATTTCTGGCTGAAGCGCGAAATTGCCGCCGGAGCGTGATGAGGAGTCCCGCCTCTGCCTGCGCGCCGCCGGCGGCGACAGGCGGGCGTTCAGCGCGCTCGTCTCCGCCCACGAGAAGAGGTTGCGCGCCTTCCTCGGCCGACTGGCCGGGCCGGAGCTCGGCGACGAGATCGCCCAGCAGAGCTTCGTCAAGGCGTGGCAGGGGCTTCGACATTTCCGCGGCGAGGCCCGCTTCGGATCGTGGCTCTGTGCGATCGGCTGGCGCTGTTATGCCGACCATCTGCGTTCCGAACGGGCCGAGGCGCGAAAGCGGGAATCCTCGGCCTTCGGAGCCGCCGAGGCCGAGCCGTTCAGCGGCGATTCCCGGCTCGATCTGGAGCGGGCGCTGGCGGCGCTCGATCCGGTCGAGCGGGCCGCGCTCATCCTGTGCGACGGACACGGCTGGTCCCATGTCGAGGCAGCGGATATCCTCGGCATTCCGCTCGGCACGCTCAAGGGCAGCGTCGCCCGGGCGAAGCGCAAATGCCGGGCGATGCTGACCGGAGAGGACAAGTGAGCGACAGCGATCGGGCCTTCGATATATTCCTCGCGGAAGCGCTCGCGCCGCCGGAGGGGTCGGCCGACCGCGCCTTCGTCGCGCGGGTCGACCGCGCGGTGCTTGCCGACGAGCTTTACCGGCGGCAGCGCAAGGCCCTGTGGCGGCGGTTCGGCGGGGAGACGCTCGCAATCGCCGCGGTGGGCGCGAGCCTCGCGACGATCGCCAGCATCCCCGACCTCGGCGAATTGCTCGGCGAGGCATCGCCTCTCGCGCTTCCGGCCTTGCTGGCGCTGCCGCTTCTGCTTTTCTGGATACTGGTCGCGAAGGGCCGGCCCACTTTCGCCTAGCGGAGCACGCCCGCTTTGCGCATGCGCATCGCGTAAAGAAGCAGACCGATGCAGACGGCCCAGATCGCGACGTTCATCGCCATCATTCCGCCGCTCATGAACTCGGGCGGCGGGGTGGACAGGACATATTGGTAGACGGTGCTGATCGCGAGGCCGGCGAGCGATAGCCCGAAGGCCAATACGGCATAGCGGCTGCGCGCGAGCAGAAGCAGCGAGCCGGCCAGCCCGCCCCAGACTCCGAGCGCCCAGGCCGCCTCCATCCAGACCGGGAAGCTCTCGAAATAGACGCGTTGCGGATCGGTGAAATGCGCGAGATATTCGGTATTGCGGGTCTGGGTCATCACATAGTCGAACGCGCCGAACGCATTCCACAATGTCGCGATCGCGCCGACGATCCAAAGGTGCGCGGGTGTCCTGACCATGCCGTTCATGCTTCGCCTCCCCTTTGGCCTTTGTTGCCGCATTGCTGCTTGCGAAAAACCGGTTCCCACTTTTTCGCGCAATGCTCTCGTCCCGCTTTTCCGCGGGATCGGGATCAGGCTGTCATGCTTCGCGCGAGCTGGCAATATCGGCGAGGTCAGATCGCCCGGCTGATCACTTCCTTCATGATCTCGTTGGTGCCGCCGAAGATCCGGGTGACCCGCGCGTCGCGCCACAGCCGGGCGATCAGATATTCGTTCATGTAGCCGGCGCCGCCGTGAAGCTGGAGCGAGGCGTCGCATGCCTCCCATTGAAGCTCGGTATGCCAGAGCTTGGCCGCGCTCGCCTCGGCGGCGGTGAGCTCGCCCCGGTTGTGGCGGACGATCGCCCAGTCGAGATGGGCCCAGCCGACCTGCAATTTGGCGGCGAGGTCGGCGAGCGTAAACTTGGTGTTCTGGAACTCGAAGACGGTCTTTCCGAACGCCTTTCGGTCCTTGGTGAACCCGACCGCCTCGTCGAAGGCGCGCTGGGCGCCGGCCTGGGCTGCGCAGGCGATCGACAGACGCTCCTGCGGAAGCTGGTTCATCAGATAGACGAAGCCCTGACCTTCGGCGCCGAGGCAATTGGTGATCGGAACCCGGACGTCGTGGAAGAAGAGCTCCGACGTGTCCTGCGAATGGAAGCCGATCTTGTCGAGGTTGCGGCCCCGGGCATAGCCCTCGCGGTCGGCCTCGATCAGGATCAGCGAGACGCCCTTGGCACCCGCGTTCGGATCGGTCTTGGCGACGACGATGGTGAGGTCGGCATGCTGGCCGTTGGTGATGTAGGTCTTGGAGCCGTTGACGACATAATGATTGCCGTCGCGCTTCGCGGTGGTTCGGATTCCCTGGAGATCCGAGCCGGCGCCGGGCTCGGTCATTGCGATCGCCGTGGCGGTCTCGCCCGAGATCATGCGCGGGAGCCAGTGCTGCTTCTGCTCCTCCGATCCGTAGGCGACGATATAATCGGCGACGATGTCGGAATGGAGGCTGATGCCCGCGGTCGAGCCGGCGTAGGCCAGCTCCTCGTCGATCACCGCATTGTAGCCGAAATCGAGCCCGAGCCCGCCATATTGCTCCGGGACGGTCGGGCAGAGAAGGCCGGCCTCTCCCGCCTTGTTCCAGAAGGCGCGGTCGATGATCCCGTCCTCCTCCCAGCGATCGAGGTGGGGGATCAGCTCGCGGTCGAAGAAGCGGCGGACGCTGTCGCGGAACTGCTCATGCTCGGGTGTGAAGGCGAAGCGGCGGGAGGTGTCGAGCATGGTCAATTGCCTCATTGAGCTCCCTCCCCTCGATGGGGAGGGTTGGGGAGGGGTGGCGTCCGACGTAGGGCAGAGTGGGTCTCGAGCACCACCCCCACCCAACCTCCCCCATAAAGGGGGAGGAGTTCACGCATCGTCCTTATCCTGCGTCCTTGCCATCCTTGGCGTTAGCGCGGGCGTGGCGGAGAAGCGCGGGGCGGGGGCGGGCTGGGTGACTCCGCCCGCTTCGGTGAAGGTAGAACGGGCCGCGATGTGCGGATGCGCGGGCGCTTCGACGAGCGAGAGGATCGGGGCGAGGCAGGAGTCCGAACCTTCGCACAGGCTCGCCCAATGGTCGCGCGGGTGGGTTCGGAACAGGGCGGTCAGCTCGTCACGAAGACCCTCTTCGTGCTGCCCGGATTTGAGTCCGAGCCTTTCCGCCAGGACCGCGAAGAAATGCGGCTCGAGCGCGCCGACCGCGACATACTTGCCGTCGGCGCATTCGTATGTGTCGTAATAAGGCGCGCCGGTGTCGAGCAGGTTCGAGCCGCGCTCGTCCTTCCAGATCCCGGCAGCCTTGAGCGACCATGTCAGCGAGGAGATGAGCGCCGCGCCGTCGACCATCGCGCAGTCCACCACCTGGCCCTTGCCGGTGCTCCGCGCCGAGAGGATCCCGGCCAGCATGGCGAAAGCGAGAAGCATTCCGCCGCCGCCATAATCGGCGACCGCATTGACCGGCGGCACCGGCCGCTCGCCCGCGCGGCCGTAGGTGTGGAGTGCCCCGGCTAGCGCGATATAATCGATATCGTGGCCCGCGCTTTGCGCGAGGGGCCCGTCCTGCCCCCAGCCAGTCATTCGGCCGTAGACGAGCCGCTCATTGTCGCCGAGCAGCACCTCAGGGCCCAGCCCGAGCCGCTCCATCACCCCGGGTCGGAACCCCTCGATGAGCCCGTCAGCGTCCCGCGCAAGCTCGCGCACCCGCTCCACGCCCTTCTCCGACTTGAGATCGAGCCGGACCGTCGATGCGCGCGAGCGGGCATGGATGTCGAAGCGCGGCGGGATGACCGGCGCCTGGTCCTCGCGCTCGACCCGGATGACGGCGGCGCCATGATCGGCGAGCATCATCCCGGCGAACGGCGCCGGGCCGATCCCGGCAAGCTCGATGATGCGGATTCCGTCCAAGACGCCTGCCATGTGGCGGTGATAATGACATGGCGGCGGAGGGGCCAGCCGTTTGGCCACCGCTATCGAAAGGCGGGGAAACCAAGGGTTATCTAATTTTTCGTGTTAGATCGTTCTCGATACGTAATAATAAACTTCATTGGGGAGAAATTCTTCAAAAAAGATCTCGAATCCCGGCTGGCCGGAGCTTAGTCTTTGGATGAGGGCGACGTCTTTGGTGATTCGGTCCGGGGGAATATTCGGTAAGCCTGCGGTCTCGTGACGGATAATTGTTCCTGGTCACCGCGTCCCAGCCGATCAGAGTGAAATTATTCGGCCGTCCGGATTGAAGGGGGATAATCTGCCATGTACACCTTCACGGCTTTGACGAACGATTTCGTGGTCAACACGACTACGGCCGGTCTCCAGCTCAATTGCAGAGTCGCCGTCCTGGCGAATGGAAACTTTGTCGTCTGCTGGATTGAAGGAGATAACTCGTACTTCAAATCTGTGAAGGCGCAAATATTCAGCCCGAGCGGAAATAAGATCGGACCGGAAATCCTTGTCGCTCAACCAGTGGCCCTGAGCGGCTTCCCCGGGCTCGCGGCGACACATGATGGCGGCTTCGCCATCACTTACCTGTCGCTCAGCGCCAGAAGCTTCATTCCCGTAGACGGCGCTCTCTACATGAGCCGCTATTCGTCGGTCGGTTCGCCAAGCGGCGAGATCATCGTCACGTCTGTTGCAGTACCGGAATACCTTGGCACCACGGATGTGATCGCCCTCGACAATGGTAATATAATGGTTGTCTGGGAGCGAAAGCCGGCACCGCATCTGGATCCGAGCATCGAGGCGGCGATTTTCGGTCCTAATTTTCAGCGCCTGAGCAATGAGATGCTGCTCCCGAATACTTCGTGGGTCGGCTTCGGCGACGGAGCAAGCTTCCTGCCGGCGGTGACGCCCCTCGCCGGAGGCGGGTTCGTGGCGGGCGTGCCGGGACCTGGGATTGCGCACGTAGACCAGGACGATCTGTTCATGAGGGTTTTCTCGGCAACCGCCGACCCAGTGACAGCCAGCGTCCGCGTCAACACGACGACAGCGTATCCCCAAAGGGATATCGACCTCGTTCAGCTCTCCAACGGGCATATCGTCGCTGTCTGGACTGACTTGGCCTCGCCGCCTGGGGGAAGCCCGCGACCGACGATCAGGGCAATCGTGCGGGACCTGCAGGGGAATGTCATCGTCCCGGAATTCGCGGTTGGCGCGAGCTATGGGATGCGGCCGGAAGTCGCGGCGTTACCGAACGGGGGCTTCATCATCGTCTGGCAGGAGGCGGACTCTTTCGACGGGGATGTCGACGGGAGCATCGCTGCACGCATCTACAATGCGAATGGCCAAAGCGCGGGAGACGTTTTTCGCGTGAACCAAGGGACGACGGGAGTGCAGTTCGCACCGGACCTCGTCGTGAGTCCCGACGGCAGGATATTGATAACCTGGTCGGACACCCAAGGCGACGCGGATACTTATGGCGTGAACGGCCGTGTCTTCCAGATCGAATGGAGCAACAACCTTTTTACGAATCTTGCGGACGTCGTCGATTTCAATACGTTGGCCTTCAGCCCGGATCTGATCCCAGCGGTTACCGCTCTTGGCGGGGATGACCTCGTCACGCTCCCGGATTCCGGAGGAGCTGCCCTTCCCTGGGGATTCCTGAACGCGGTGTTTTCCGGAGGCGCCGGCAACGACACTATCAATGCCGGCTCATATCCGATCGAGCTTCGAGGCGATGAGGGCAACGACAAGCTGATCGGGGGAAGCGGTGAAAGCCTGCTCGACGGTGGTGCCGGGGCCGACCTCCTCCAGCACAACAGGGCTGGCGAGGACGATGCCGCCGACGTTCTGATCGGCGGCGCGGGTACGGACCGGTTCATCATCGGCGACGGCGACACGGTTCAGGATGTCGAGGCCGGCGAGCGGATTGTGCTGGACGGCGCGCTCGAGGGCTCGGTCTTCTTCGTGACCAGCCGCGACGTCGCAGGAGGCTATCGCATCATCCGCCTCGAGGAAGTGAATGGCCTGCTGACGGAGATAGCGGGAGCGAGGGTGGTCAGCACGGCTCCTGTCCGCTTCAACTTCGTCCAGACGGCAGACGGCATCGAACTCGCGGTTGAAGCGGGCGATGCCGAGCCATTGCCGAGCTTCAATGACACATTCAAGGCAGAGGCCGACTCCGCGATAGAAGAGAAGGCTGAGGCGCTTACTCGCATCCTCGCTCGGGAAATCGGCAACCAAGCTGGCGAGGCGGCGGGGACCAAGGTGTTCACTGCCCTGATCGTCCATGTGGCCGGTGATGTTCCAATTGGCTTTGCACTGCGCCTCGTCGATGCGGCCGGCAAGCTGGTGTCTCGAGCGTTCACCGTCAGCGAGCTTGTCGGAGGTTTGGCAGGATTCTGGATCAGCAAGTTCGCCGGCCTGTACGAAACCCAGGCAGAGGAGAATGCGGCCTTCCGGGCGGCACTGAGTCCGCTTATCGAACCGCTGATCAGTGCAATCAGAATCGGGCGCGCCAGCTTCGAACTGGCGCAGGCAATCAGCGACTTCGTCGTCGAGAAAGCATCCGAACTCATCTCCAATGTCATAGATATCTACGAATCCGGTGTGCAATCGGTCGCCGACGCGCAGGGCCGAATCATCGGCACCGACGCAGATGACGTGCTGGTTGGGCATGGGGACGGCAGCCGACTGATCGGCCTGGGCGGCAACGACACGATCATCGGCGGTGTCGGCGAGGACATAGTCGACTATAGCGGGGCCCCCGGCGGCGTCCTCGTCGATTTGCGGGACGGTCGAGGACGACAGCTTGACGGTCCTGCGCAACAGAGCCTCCCGGAAGCGCTTCCCTTAGCAATGCTCGCGACGGTCGCCCCGATCGGGATCGATACGATCGAAGGAGTTGAAGGGATCAACGGGTCTGGCTTCGCCGACCAGCTGAATGGCGATCTCGGCCCGAACAACCTGGACGGGGGCGCTGGCGATGACCGGGTTGAAGGACGCGAGGGAGACGACCGCCTGGAGGGCGGCGGAGGTGGGGACATTTTGTCCGGAGGCCTCGGCAATGACATCCTCGATGGCGGCGTCGGGGCCGACACAATGGCCGGCGGGCTCAATAACGACCTCTACTTCGTCGACCATGTCGGCGATCTCGTAACCGAGGCCACGAGCGCGGGCACGGACATCGTCCAGTCCTCGGTCAGTTTCACCCTGGGCGCCAATGTCGAGAACCTCGTCCTGCTTGCCGGCGCTCTCAACGGCACGGGCAACGGACTGGCGAACAGCATCAGCGGCAACGGGTCGAACAATGTCCTCAACGGCATGGGCGGCGCCGACGCGATGGCGGGCGGCGCCGGGCACGACACCTATCATGTCGACAATGGCGGCGATGTGGTCACCGAGGCGGCGTCGGCCGGCAACGATACCGTGCTTGCCTCCACGACCTACACGCTCGGCGACAATGTCGAGTATCTGACCCTGACCGGTACGGCCTCGATCAGCGCGACGGGCAATGGTCTGAACAACATCATCAACGGCAACAGCGCCGCTAACTTCATCGTCGGCGGCCTCGGCGCCGACTTCATGACCGGAAACGGCGGCGACGACACCTATTTCGTCGACAATGCGTCGGACAAGGTGTTCGAGAGCGCGGGCGGCGGAACCGACACGGTGAGCAGCGGCGTCAACTGGACCCTGGGCGCGGAGGTCGAGCGGCTGGTCCTGACCGGAACCCTCGAGATCAACGGCATCGGCAACGATCTTGCCAACATCATCACCGGCAATGCGTCGGCCAACCGGCTGGACGGCGGGATCGGCGCAGACTCGATGCAGGGCGGCCTCGGCAACGACACCTACATCGTCGACAATGTGGGCGACGTCGTGACCGACACCGGCGGGGTCGACACGGTGCAGAGCTCGGTCACCATCGCCCTCCATTCCAGCATCGACAATCTGATCCTGACCGGCGCCAATGCCATCGACGGCACCGGCAATGGCCTGTGGAACGTGATGACGGGCAACTCGGCCGCCAACACGTTGGACGGGGGTGTCGGCAACGACATCCTCAACGGCGGGCTTGGCGCCGACATATTGATCGGCGGCGCCGGCCACGACGTCTACCATGTCGACAATGTGGGCGACCAGGTGATCGACACCGGCGGCGGCAACGACCATGTCCACAGCAGCATCAGCTACACGCTTGGCGCCGACCTTGAATATCTGACCCTGACCGGGACGGCCAATATCAACGCCACCGGCAATGCGAAGAACAACCTTCTCTACGGCAATGCCTCGAACAACGTCATCGACGGCGGCCTCGGCGCCGACACGATGGTGGGCGGCCTGGGCGACGACATCTATTATGTCGAGAACGGCTCCGACCAGATCACCGAGCATCTGAACCAGGGCAATGACACAGTGATGAGCAGCGTCCACCATGCGCTGAGGGGCAATATTGAGAACCTGACCCTGATCGGCACCAATGCGGTCAGCGCCACGGGCAACGAGCTCGCCAACGTCATCACCGGCAACAGCGCCAGCAACGTCATCAGCGGAGGCCTCGGCGCCGACACGCTGTCGGGCGGCGGCGGCAACGATATCTACCAGTACCGGTTCACGACCGAATCCACCGCGGCCTCGAAGGACCAGATCAATGGCTTCAACGCGGGCGACAGGATCAATCTGTCGATCCTCGATGCCAACATCGGCACGAGCGCCAACAACGACGCTTTCACATTCATCGGCAGCAACGCTTTCCACAACGTGGCCGGCGAGCTTCGGGCTACCCAGATCGGCGGCGTCTGGACGATCCAGGCCGACGTCAACGGCGACGGCGTCGCAGATCTTACCATCGGCGTCGTGACCGCGGGCGGCTATGTGATCGGAGTCGCCGACTTCGTGCTGTAGACCCTCGTCCGCCGCGAACCGAGCAGACCTCTGCTAGTCGGCGATCGATCCGCCGCGCCATTGCGGCATCGGGCGATCGCCGATCGCTACCTCAACCGCCGCTTTGGCGAGCAGGCGGGTGGAATCGACGATCGGGAGCGGTGAATCCTCGGCACTGATCAACAGCGGGATTTCGGTGCAGACCAGAGCGACGGCGTCGCAGCCCTTTGCCGCGAGATCGTTGATGATCCGGACATATTCGGCGCGGGATTCGTCCCGGAAGGTGCCGAGGCAGAGCTCGCCCATGATCACCTCGTGGACGATGGCGCGGTCGGCTTCCTCGGGCACCTCCCAGGCAAGGCCTTGGCGGGCGAAGGCGGCGGGGTAAACGGGGCCGCCCATCGTCCATTCGGTGCCCAATATGCCGATGCGCTTATGGCCGCGCTCCGCGGCGGTGGCGGCGACGACCTCGGCGATGTGGAGGCAGGGGAGGGGGAAGGGCTCGCCCGGCGCTTCGAGCGCGATATGGGCGCTGTTGTCGGGCAGGATGAGGAAGTCGGCGCCGGCGGCCGCGAGCTTCGCAGCGTCGGCCATGAAGATGGCGCGCAGCGCCTGGCGGTCGTCCCGCTCCCAGGCGCCGAGGGCATGGTGCATGGCTATGCCTGTGAGCGTGATCTCGGGGTGGTTGTGCGGGCCGAGCCGGGCGATGCCTTCGAGCCAGCACGTGCGGTAGCAGAGCGTCGCGCCCTCCGCGCTGTGGGCGAGGATGCCGATGTGTTTCACGGTCGCTCCGCTCCGGGGTTAGGGGTTGGGGATTGGGTGTTGGGGGCGGCCATTCTCGAAACCCTAAAACCTAAACCCCAATCCCCAATCCCTATCTCGGCGCCATTCTGATCGCGCCGTCGAGGCGGACATATTCGCCGTTGAGATAGGCGTTCTCGGCCATGAAGACGGCCAGGCGGGCATATTCGTCGGGCTGGCCGAGGCGCTTGGGGAAGGGGACCTGGGCGGCGAGGGCGTCCTTCACGTTCTGCGGCATCATCGCGACCATCGGCGTCTCGAACACGCCGGGCAGGATGGTGTTGATTCGGATGCCCTCGTTCATCAGGTCGCGGGCGATCGGGAGGGCCATTCCGAGGACTCCGGCCTTGGAGGCGCTGTATGCCGCCTGCCCGATCTGGCCGTCCTGGGCGGCGACCGAGGCGGTGTTGACGATCAGGCCGCGCTCGCCGTCCTCGAGCGGATCGAGGGTGACCATTCCGGCGGCCGACTTGGCGAGGCAGCGGAAGCTTCCGATCAAATTGATCTGGATGACCAGCTCGAACTGGTGGATCGGATAGGGCCTGATCTCGCCGGTCGTCTTGTCGCGGCCGACCGTCTTCACCGCATTGGCCACTCCGGCGCAATTGACCAGAATCCGCTCCTGCCCGTGAGCCTCGCGGGCGCGGGCGAAGGCGGCATCGACGGCATCGTCCGAGGTGACGTCGGCCGAGCAGAAGATCCCGCCTATGTCCGAGGCGACCTTCTCGCCCTTGTCCTGGTCGCGGTCGAAGACGGCGACCTTCACGCCCTTCGCCGCCAGGGCGCGCGCGGTGGCTTCGCCGAGGCCGGAGGCCGCGCCGGTGACGACGGCGGCGATGTCTGCGCTGAGTTTCATCTGTTCGCTCCCTGGCTCTTTGGATGCGCTCCTAGAGGGAAGGGAGGCCCTTCGACAAGCTCAGGGCGAACGGCAGGGGGCTGGTTCTGAGGGCGGGTGCTGGTTAGCAGGGCGCATGACCACAGGCGCAAACACTCTCACTCTGTGGCGGCCCGTCGGGCCCAAGGAGCTGGACCTGATCAAAGCGAGTGGCATGCGCGAATTCCCGCCGCGTTTGCCGGAGCAGCCGATCTTCGCCAATTTCCGGACGCGGATCAGCCTTCCGACTGAACCTCCGCCGGCTCCATCTCGAATATCTCGAGGGCGGCGCCGCTGGCGGGCCGGGGGATGACGAGACGCCAGCGGAACGGGCCGATGCGCTCGACGATCCCGGCGAGGTCGCGGGCGCGGTCGTCGCCATAGGCCGGGGCCGGCCCGGCCCCCGGGGCGAGCGCGCCGAGGAAGATCATCCGCCTTTTGCCCCCATCCTCCCAGAGATAGCCGGCCGGCCGCGCCGAGCCCTCGGACTTGGTGATGCTGAGCCGGTCGTCATGGTCGCCGATCCCGACGAAGCAATAGAATGGGCGGAAGGCGGAAAAAGCCGCCTCGCCGCGCGCGTGCCCGCCGAGACGGAGGAGGCGGCAGCGATAGGCGCCCGGGGTCGGAGCGGGCCGGGGGAGGGCCGCTTCGGGATCGAGTAGATCGCCCTCCGAAGCGATTCGACGGGCGAAGCCGTCGGCACGGGCGTCCTGGAGGCCCCGCGCCCAGGCGGAGGGGATGCCTTCGATTCGGCCGGCATCCTCGGCGGCGGCGATCCGCCGCCATTCATGCGCCCCGGCGATCGCGACCGGGATCGCGTCCGGGCGGGTCGTCCCGGGCTGGCAGGCCGAGATCGGCAAGGCAAAGACCAGCGCTAGCCGGGACCATCTCATGGCGGCTTCTCTCATCTGGAACGGATGCAGGTCCGCGCCGATGGACGCTGGGCGGATTGGTTAAGGAATTATCGCCGAAAGGTTAACGTTCGGTAAACGCCCGGCAATCGCCCGCGGCATCGGGATTCCGGCCGATTGACAGTGACGGGGCAAAAGCGCTTCCCCGATCCATGGCTTTGGTGATCGACTGCGAGGCCGCGGACGCGAACAGCCGGTTGACCGGCATCCGGCTCGCGGTGCTCACCACCCGGATCATGGAGCTGTGGCGCCGCGGCACGCGCGATTCGGATACGACGATGATCCTGGTCGCGATCGCCGCGATCACGGCCGAGCGGTTCACACGCGGCGGATTGAGCGACGATCAGAAGTCGCTCGACTGCGAGATGCCGCTTGAGAGGCTGGCGCCGTGCAACGTCAGCTCGATCGCCGCGGCGACGGGGCTCAATCGCGAAACCGCCCGCCGAAGGGTGAACGCGCTCGTCAAGGCCGGCTCGCTGATCCGGTCCGAAGGAGGCGAGATCGCCTATCCGGTGGGCCGGATGCAGGATCCCAGAACCGCCTTGCTCGTCCGGAAGCTGCTCGAGGCCGTGGTCCGATTCGTCAACGAATCCGCCAAGGACGGCGTGATCGTCAGCCGGCGGTCGGCGAAGAGTTCCTGAGCCGGGCCGCATCTTCCTCGTAAGTCTCGGCGATCCTCAGAAGCTCCGCGCGGTCGTCCGTTTCCTTCATGTCTCCCGCGACCCGGCGGAGAGTGGAGGCACGGGCAGCGAACTCGTCCGCCATCCCGCGCTTCCTGCTGATTTCTGCCTTCATTCCGGGCGCATAGCCGCGTCCGAACTCCTTCCGCCGGGCGCGACGCACATATTGTGCGCCAACGTCATTCAGCTTTCGGCGTCATGGCGTCAGTGCGGGGACCTGCGTTGGTCCCCCCACGACCGGCGCCGGGTCCGCCGCCTCTCCCTTGGCGGCGGGCCCCAATCCCGCCGCCGCACGCTGCTCTAGACCGCCTCGACGATCGTCACGTTGGCAAGCCCGCCGCCCTCGCACATGGTCTGAAGGCCGAAGCGCCCGCCGCGCGCCTTGAGGGCGTGGACGAGGGTGGTCATCAGCTTTGTGCCGCTGGCGCCGAGCGGATGGCCGAGGGCGATCGCGCCGCCGTTGACGTTGAGCCGGGCGCGGTCGGCGCCGACCTCGCGGAGCCAGGCGAGCGGGACCGGGGCGAAAGCCTCGTTCACCTCGTAGAGGTCCACGTCGCCGATCTTCATGCCCGAGCGGTCTAGGGCGCGGCGGGTGGCGGGGATGACCTCCTCGAGCATGATCACCGGATCGCCGCCGGTCACGGTCAGGTTGACGATCCGGGCCATCGGGGTGAGGCCGTGCTCCTTGAGCGCCCTCTCGCTGACGACGATGACTCCGCTCGCGCCGTCGCAGATCTGGGAGGCGTTGGCGGCGCTGATCTTGCCGCCTTCCTTGAGCAATTTGACCGAGCCTATGCCTTCCAGGGTGGCGTCGTAGCGAATGCCTTCATCCCTGGTGTGGAGCGATTCATTGCCGTCCTCGTCGACGATCCTGAGCGGTACGATCTCGGCGTCGAACGCTCCGGCCTCGGTCGCGGCCGCGGCCTTTTGGTGGCTCTCCAGCGCGAACGAGTCGAGCTCCTCGCGGCGGAACTGATATTTCTCGGCGATCATCTCGGCGCCGACGAACTGGCTGAACATCGGGACCCCGAAGCGGTCCTGGATCCGCTTCGAGAAGGGGCCGGTTCCGATCCCCTTCTCCATCGCCAGCGTGACCGGGAGGCCCATCGGCACGCGGGTCATCGATTCGACGCCGCTGGCGATGACCACGTCCTGGGTGCCGCTCATCACCGCCTGGGCGGCGAACTGGATGGCCTGCTGCGACGAGCCGCACTGGCGGTCGATCGTCACCGCGGGGACCGAGATTGGCAGGCTCGATGCGAGAACCGCGTTGCGCCCGATATGGAAGGCCTGCTCGCCGGCCTGGCCGACGCAGCCCATGATCACGTCCTCGACCGCGGCGGGATCGATCCCGGCGCGCTCGACCAAAGCGTCGAGCACTTCGGCGGCCATGTCGGCGGGGTGCCAGTCCCTGAGGGCGCCGCCCCTCTTTCCACCGGCGGTGCGCGCAGCGGCGACGATATAGGCTTCGGCCATCGATCAGCTCCTTCAAACCGGCTGTAGAGGCGGGTCCGGGGGCGAGGCAAGGCGCGGCCGCCGGTTCGCACCGTAACGGAGCAGTCCCCGGCGGCACCGTCCTTCGCGCCATGATAGACGATGGCCGGAGAGGGGACATGAGGATGAGCGAGTGCGCCACTTTTGCCGGGGCGCGAGTCGGCCCGGACGATCCGCGCTACGAGACTCTGGCGCGCGGATTCAATCTGCGCTGGGTCGGCCGGCCGGCCGCGATCGCCCTGTGCGGGAGCGCGGAGCAGGTGCGCGAGACGGTGCAGTCGGCGGTGGATGCGGGCGAGCGGATCACCGTGCGCAGCGGCGGCCATTGCTACGAGGATTTCTCGGCCGGCAACGAGGGCGGGGTGATCGTCGACCTGGCGGCGATGAGCGATGTCGGCTTCGACGAGTCGCGCGGCGCCTGGTTCGTCGAGGCCGGAGCGACCCTCTGGACGGTGATCTGGAGGCTGTACAAGGAATATGGCCGAGCGCTGCCGAGCGGCTCCTGCTACTCCGTGGGCGCCGGCGGCCATATCACCGGCGGCGGCTACGGCCTGCTGTCGCGAAAGCACGGCCTGATCGTCGACTGGCTCGACGCTGTCGAGATCGTCCGGGTCGACGAGGGCAAAAAAGCGGAGATTCTGATCGCGGAGCGCGACGGCGAGGCCTCGGACCTGCTCTGGGCGTGCCAGGGCGCCGGCGGCGGGAGCTTCGGGATCGTCACCCGCTTCTGGTTCAGGCGGATCCCCGAGGCTCCGACCCAGGCCTGCCTCGCCAACCTCGCCTGGAACTGGAGCGATCTGGACAGGGATGAATTCGGACGGATCGTCGATCGCTACGGTTCCTTCTTCGCCGATAACAGCGCGCCGGGAAGCCCCTATGAAGGCCTGTTCGCGCTGCTCCATCTCACCCACATGCAGGAGAACAAAAGCGGGCAGATCGTGCTCACCGCCCAATATGTCGGCGACGAGCCGAACCTGCTCGAGGAATTCCTGACGCACATGACGGCGTACGGGGTCTCGCCGGTGGCCCAGACCCATCCCGTCGGGCAGAGCCATTTCCCGCTTCGGACGACCGACACCATGTGCCTGCCCTGGCTCTATGCCACGCAGAGGCTCGACCCGTCCGGGCCGAACCAGCGCGGCAAGTACAAATCGGCCTACATGAAGAAGCCTTTTCCGCAGGATCAGGTCGACACGATGTGGCGCTACCTGACCGACGGCTTCACCAATTCCCAGGCTTTGCTCCAGGTCGATTCCTACGGCTGCGCTGTCAACCTGCATGCCTCCGACGCGACTCCGGTGCCTCAGCGCTCCTCGATCATGAAGCTTCAATATCAGACCTACTGGACCGACGAGAAAGACAGCCCGGCCAATCTCGACTGGATCCGCCGATTCTATCACGACATGTACGGATCGGCCGGTCCGGTCCCCGACGAGGTGATGGACGGCTGCTACGTCAATTATCCGGACGTCGACCTCGGGGATTGGCAGGGCCTCTATTATCTCGGCCTCTATCCGCGGCTGCAGCAGGCGAAGGGGCGCTGGGACCCCCACGACATCTTCAACCACGCCCAGTCGATCGCATTGCCCGACTGAGCATCAGCGGTACTGGCGGCGCGGGACGGGCCCATGTATGAGGCCCGAGCGGCCGCGGCCGCTTCCGGCATCGAAGGGCGCAAGATGGCAGTCAATCCGTTCACCCACCATCCGCGCGAAGTGGGCGAGAGCTATGGGCGGCATTTCGCCCATGCCAGCTATTTCGGGGTGAAGATGATCGCCGGCGGACTCGCCTGCATCGTCCACGGAATCCTGCCCTTCCTGTTCGTCAACGCGGGCAGCGAGACGGTGAAGGGACTCCACACCAAGCTTTCCAAGCGCTCCGACAAGCCCAATTGGGAGCGGCACCCGATCATTTGAGGGCCCAGATTGGCCGTCATCCTGAACTCGTTTCAGGATCCAGTCCTCCACCTCCCCGGCGCGTAACCAGCTGAATGCTGAAACAAGTTCAGCATGACGGGAAGAGTAACGATTACGTTCGTTTTCGAACGCGGGGTCTGTCCGGAAGCGGACAGCGCGCGGCGGCCTTCCCGCCAACATCCTGATTTTCCACGGGCCACGCGCTGGCCCGTCTTTTGCATCGACGCCTTCGATCGATCGAAAAGGGTAAGGCGTTGACGAACAAGAATAAGCTGGTCCTGCGTTTCACCATTGCCCTGCTCTCCTGCGCCGCGGCCATTGGGCCCGCGCTCGCCCAGACCGACGCCGGGGAGTCCGCCGGCACCGCCGAAGGGCCGGCGCCGGCCGCGCCCGCTTCGGCCGAGGAGGTGGGCGGTCGGACCGTTTACCAGGCGGTCTATTTCCAGCAATTCTCGCCGTCCAACGCGCTCGAGATCGTCCAGCGCGTGCCCGGATTCACGCTGCAGCTCGGATCGCAGGACGTTCGCGGCTTCGGCCAGGCGGCGGGCAACGTCGTGATCAACGGATCGCGGCCGAGCTCGAAGAGCGACACGCTGGAGACGGTGCTCGCACGGATCCCGGCGAGCCGGGTCGCGCGGGTCGAAGTCGGGCCGGGCGACCTGTTCGGCTCGGAGTTCGCCGGCAAGGCGCAGGTGCTCAACCTCGTCACGACCGCGGACGGCGGGCTCGCGGGCACGGTCAATGCGAGCATCGCCCGGACCTATGACGGCCGGATCGCCCCGGCCGGAAGCGTGTCGATGCTTCTGCGGCGCGGGCGCTCCACGTTCAACGCCTCCGCCGGCCTCAACAATTTCGAGACGACCGAGGAGGGCTTCGACGAATTGACCGACCTTCCGAGCGGAGCACTTCGGGAGCTTCGGATCAAGGTCAACACGATCACCGACCGCTCCGCCTATGTCTCGGGATCGTGGGAGCATAAGGCCGGAGACAATCGTGCCGCGCACGTCAACTTCCGGTTCCAGCGCGCCTGGTTCGATCTCGGCCAGGTCAACGACGTCTTTCCCACCGGGGGAACGATCCGCGACGACCGGCTGACCCAGGATTACGATTCCCGGGACTATGAGCTTGGCGGCGACGTGACCCGGCCCCTGCTCGGCGGCGGGATCAAGCTGATCGGCCTCGCGACTCGGAGGCACCGCCACAATGTCGACACCTCGCTCAACCGGGTCCAGAGCCAGGTGATCGGAGGATCGGTCCAGGAGCTCGAGGACCAGCGCGAAGAGACGGTCGCGCGGCTGGTGTGGAACCGCTCCGACCTTCGCGGCTGGAGCGTCGAGACCGGGGCGGAGGGCGTCCTCAATTCGCTGGACAGCGCCGTGGACCTGTACGCGATCGACGGCGCCGGAACGCGCACCCGGATCGACCTTCCGGTCGACCGCGCCAGAGTGAAGGAATATCGCGGCGAGGCCTTCGTCACCGCCGGGCGGCCGCTCTCGAAGACGTTGAGGATGGATCTCGGCCTGACCTACGAGACTTCGAAGCTCACCGTCAGCGGGGACGCGGAGGCCGAACGCGCGCTCAGCTTCCTCAAGCCCAAGGCCAGCTTCGACTGGCGGCCCAAGGGCGGCTGGCACGCCCAGCTGTCGATCGCCCGGACGGTCGCTCAACTGAACTTCTACGATTTCATCAGCACCGCCGAGCTGACCAACGACCGCGTCAATGGCGGCAATCCGGACCTCGTCCCGCAGCGGGCCTGGGAGATATTGGGGACTCTCGAGCATCCGATCCTCGGCGACGGCCTGATCAAGGTCGAGGCCGGCTATCAGTTCATCTCTTTGGTCCAGGATCGGGTTCCGACCCCGGAGGGCTTCGACGCTCCGGGCAATCTCGGCGACGGGCGGCTGTTCCTGATCCGCTCAACGGTCGACGCGCCTTTGGCGAAGCTCGGGGTGAAGGGCGGCCGGATCACCTTCCACACATCCTATGTCGATACGTCGGTGGAGGACCCCTATACTCATCGGCAGAGGCACTTTTCGGGCTATTCGATCTTCGCCGCCGACGCGAGCTTCAGGCAGGATCTCGGCAAGTTCGCCTGGGGGACGAGCTTCTACGTCAACGCTCCGACCTATTTCTTCCGGCAGAACGAGGTGGACAAGCCGTTCAGCAAGAACCCCTATGTCACCGCCTTCGTCGAATATCGGCCGAGCAAGAAGACGACCCTGACGTTCAGCCTCGACAATCTGACCAACGCGCCCGCCTTCCGGAACCGGACCTTCTACACCCCGGACCGGACCGCGCCGGCGCCGTACCGATTCGAGCTTCGCCACCGCAACAAGCACGTCATCCCGCAGATCAGCGTGAAGCACAGCTTCGGCTGACCGGCCCTCGACAGATGCGAGCGCCTACTGGCGCGAGCTTGTTGCTTAGGCTGTAAGAGCCCACCCCCGGCCCCTCTCGGCAATCCGGGAGGGGAGGCACAAAAGTGCTGCCGGCTTGCGGGCAGTCGCTCGTGGGTTCAATATTCACGCTCGGCGAGGCTGGGGGCGATATAGGGTGGACGAGAGATACGAAGCGTTGGCGGGCGAGCGGGAGCCGACTCTCAACGAGATATTGGATCTGGCGATGCGGCGGATGGCGGCCGCTCTGGTGATCGCCGGCGGAGTCGTCGCGCTGGCAATCTACGCCCGGCCGTCACCGGCGCGCTTCGAGGCCTTCGCGACTCCCAGCGGGATCGTCCGGATCGACACCAGGAACGGCAAGATGATCGCCTGCGAAGCCGGGCGCTGCATGACCGTGCTGGAGCGGCACCAGCGGCTGGCGCCGAACCCGAACCTGCTCAAGAAGCCGAAGCCGGGGCCTGCCCCTGCTCCGGCGCTGCCCGCCCCCAGGCAATGAAATTGGGGTTGGCGAACTCGTCCTCGACCTTGCCGTAGCGGAGCGGGCCGGTCTCCTCGTCGCCGTCGAGCGCCATCACGCTTCCGCCCGCCGCCTCGAGGATCGCCTGACCGGCGGCCGTGTCCCATTCCATCGTTCGGCCGTAGCGCGGATAGACGTCGGCCGCGCCCTCGGCGAGGCGGCAGAATTTGAGAGACGAGCCCGAGGGGAGATAATCGACGATCCCGAGCCGGGCGTTGCGCTCCTCGGTGCCGGGGGCCGGATGATTGCGGCTGCCGATGCCGATGAGGCCGGATGACGGAGGCGCCCGGACCGCGATCGCTTCCGGCGCTTCCTTGTGGCGGGCTCGGAAGGCGCCCTCGTCGCGCGCTCCGTAATAGAGAAGGCGCGGGTCGGGCGCGTAGATGACGCCCGCGATCGGCTTGCCTGCCTCGACCAGGGCGATGTTGACTGTGAATTCGCCGGTTCGGCCGACGAAGCCCTTGGTGCCGTCGAGGGGGTCGACGCAGAAGAAACGCTCGCCGAGCTCGGGGATCCGGCCCGCGCAGGCCTCTTCCTCGGCAAGGATCGGAATGTCGGGAAAGGCCGAGGTCAGCCGCTCGAGGATGATCAGCTCGGCGTGGCGGTCGGCGATGGTGACGGGGGAGCCGTCCTGCTTCTCCTCGGCGGCGCAGCCTTCGGCATAGATACGTTCGATCTCCTCGCCGGCGGCGAGGGCGGCGAGAATCACGGTCTGGAGGAGCGGGGAGGTCATTTCAGCCTCTCGAAATGCCAGCGGAGATGGTCCTCCATGAAGGTGGAGATGAAATAATAGCTGTGGTCGTAGCCGGGCTGGATGCGCAGGGTGAGGTGGATGCCGGCGGCGCGGCAGGCCCGTTCGAGCAAGTCCGGCTTGAGCTCGCGTTCGAGGAAGGTGTCGGCATCGCCCTGGTCGACGAGGATCCCGGCGACCCGGGCGCCGTCCTCGATCAGGGCGACGGCGTCGTGGGCGCGCCAGGCGGCGCGGTCCGGCCCGAGATAGGCGCCCAGCGCCTTTTCGCCCCAGGGGACCTGGCCCGGAGCGACGATCGGCGCGAAGGCGGAGACGCTCCGGTAGCGGCCGGGATTGCGCAGGGCGAGGGTGAGTGCGCCGTGGCCGCCCATCGAATGTCCGGCGATCGACTGGCGCTCCATGTCGGCAGGGAAGCCGGCGGCGATCAGATCGGGCAGCTCCGACGTCAGGTAGGAGGACATGCGGTAATTGGCCGCATAGGGCTGCTCGGTGGCGTCGACGTAGAAGCCCGCGCCCTGGCCGAAATCGTAATCGGGACTGTCCGGAACGCCCTCGCCGCGCGGGCTGGTGTCGGGGGCGACCAGGATCAGGCCGAGCTCGGCGCAGGCGCGCTGATAGCCGCCCTTCTCCATCACGTTGGCATGGGTGCAGGTGAGGCCGGAGAGATACCAGAGGAGGGGGAGGGGGTCGCCGCTCGCCGCCTGGGGCGGCAAATAGACGGCGAAATTCATGTCCGTGCCGGTCTCGCGGCTGGCGTGGCGATAGACGTTTTGGGTTCCGCCGAAGCTCTTGACGGTGGAGACTGTTTCTAGGGTCATTTCATTCCAATTCCGTCATGCTGAACTTGTTTCAGCATCCAGGTTTTCGCTTCTCGTGCGGTCGACCAACTGGACCCTGAAACAAGTTCAGGGTGACGGTAAGTGGTCAATACAAAACGACGGAGCGAATGCTCTCGCCGCTGTGCATCAGGTCGAACGCATCGTTGATGTCCTCGAGGCCCATCGTGTGGGTGATGAGCGGGTCGATCTCGATCTTGCCGTCCATGTACCAGTCGACGATCCGGGGCACGTCGGTGCGGCCGCGGGCGCCGCCGAAGGCGGTGCCTTTCCAGGTTCGGCCGGTGATGAGCTGGAACGGGCGGGTCGAGATCTCCTTGCCCGATTCGGCGACCCCGATGACGACGCTCGTGCCCCAGCCGCGATGGGCGCATTCGAGGGCCTGGCGCATCACGTCGGTGTTGCCGGTGCAGTCGAAGCTGTAGTCGGCGCCGCCCTTCGTCACGTCGACCACTGCCTGGACGACCTTGTCGCCGCCGATCTCGGCCGGGTTGATGAAGTCGGTCATCCCGAACTGCTCGGCCATCGCGCGCTTGGCCGGATTGACGTCCACGCCGACGATCTGCGCCGCGCCGGCGAGGCGCGCGCCCTGGATGACGTTGAGGCCGATTCCGCCCAGGCCGAAGACCGCGACGGTCGAGCCCGGCTCGACTCCCGCGGTCCAGATCGCCGCGCCGATGCCGGTGGTGACCCCGCAGCCGATGTAGCAGATCTTGTCGAACGGCGCGTCCTCGCGGACCCTGGCGAGGGCGATCTCGGGCATGACGGTGAAGTTGGAAAAGGTCGAGCAGCCCATATAATGGGCGATGGTCTCGCCGCCGAGGCTGAAGCGGCTGGTCCCGTCGGGCATCACGCCCTGGCCCTGGGTCGCGCGCACCGCGGTGCAGAGGTTGGTCTTGCGGCTGAGGCAGGACGGGCATTGCCGGCATTCGGCGATGTAGAGCGGGATGACATGGTCGCCGGGCTTCACGCTCGTCACTCCGGCGCCGACCTCGCGGACGATCCCGGCGCCCTCATGGCCGAGGATCGACGGGAAGATGCCCTCGCTGTCCTTGCCTTCCAGGGTGTAGGCGTCGGTGTGGCAGATGCCGGTCGCCATGATCTCGACGAGGACCTCGCCGGCGCGCGGCCCTTCGAGGTCGACCTCGTGGATCTCGAGCGGCTTGTTCGGAGCGACTGCGATGGCGGCGCGGGTCTTCATGGGCATATCCTGGTCTGGAGCTGACGGGCCTTCTTCCTCGCCGGACGGTCGGCGCGCAAGCCCCCCGCAGCGCTTGCCAGCGGGAATTGCGAAGCAGAAGATGGAGCGATCTTCGGGGAGAGAGCCATGATCGCATCGCTTCTGCTTCTTGCCGCCGTCCAGGCCGCGCCCGCCGCGCCGGCTCCGACCCCGGCTCCGCCACCGCCCTGCACGGCCGCGGAGAACCGGGCGATGGATTTCTGGGTCGGCGAGTGGGAGCTCAGCTTCCCCAACCCCGACGGAAGCCGCGGCCATGCGGTCAATAGGATCACCAAAGACGAGTTCGGCCCCTGCGTGATCGCCGAGCATTTCGAGCAGGCCGCCATCGGCTACACCGGCGCTTCGTGGAGCAGCTATGACGGCGCGAAGCGCAAATGGGTCCAGACCTGGGTCGACAATCAGGGCGGCTACATCGTCCTGGCGGGCGGACCGGTGGAAGGGCAGGACCATGTCTTCCGGCTCGACACGGTCGATCCGCGCGGGCCCGCGCAGAAGCATTTCCGGATGATCTGGCAGAAGGTCACTCCGGACAGCCTGACCTGGCGCTGGCAGCAAAGGCAGGATGACGGGTCCTACACCGACAGCTGGGTGATCGATTACAAAAGGCGCAAGTGATTACGGTCCGGACCCTTGCCTCGGGGTTGAAACCCCTGGGCTCTTTTCTCGCGCCGGATTCGCTGCCATGAGCGCGCCATGCGCGGAACCCTGCTTGCATTCGATTTCCGGACCGGACGGGGCGAGATTTCGGGCGAGGACGGCGCGCGCTATCAGTTCGCCGATTCCGAATGGCGGGCACCGACCCGGCCCCATATCGGCCAGCCGCTCGATTTCCAGCCGCATGCGAGCCAGGCGGTCGCGATCTACAGCCTGGCGACTCCCGGAATCCGGTCTTCGCGCAAGCCGATCGGGCCCAAGAGCAAGTTCGTCGCCGCCATTCTCGCGCTGCTGTTCGGAGCGCTCGGCTTCCACAAATTCTATCTCGGCAAGACCGGGGCGGGCGTGACCATGCTGCTGCTTTCGATCCTGGTCCTGCCGTTTCCGTTCATGGTCCTGATCGCGCTGATCGAATGCCTGATCTACCTCACCATCCCGCACGGCGACTTCGAGGAGCGCTACGTCCTCGGCGACCGGTCCTGGTTCTGAGCTGATTAGCGCCTGAACTTCTTTCGATCGGCGAGGACCGCCAAAGCCGCATTATGGCCCGGGGCCCCGGTCACTCCGCCGCCGGGATGGGCGCCGGCCCCGCACAGATAAAGGCCCGGGAGCGGCATCCGATAGTCGGCATGGCCGAGCATCGGCCGGGCGGAGAAGAGCTGGTCGAGTCCGATCTTGCCGTGGAAGATGTCGCCGCCGACGAGGCCGAAGCGGCGCTCGAGGTCGAGCGGCGACAATGCGCTCCGGCCGAGCACCGAGGCGGCGAAGCCCGGCGCGTAGGAGTCGACGGTCGCGACGATATGGTCGGCGGCTTCCTCGCGGCGCGAATCCCAGCCGCCTTCGACCTCGTAGGGGAAATGCTGGCAGAAGAGGCTGGCGACATGCTTGACCGGCGGGGCGAGGCTGTCGTCGAGCGTCGAGGGGATCAGCATCTCGATCACCGGCTCGCTCGACCATCCCTCCGTGCGCGCGCTCACATAGGCCCGGTCCATATATTGGAGCGACGGCGCCATGATGATCCCGGCGGTGAGATGGTCGCCCGGCTCGGGCTTGCTGGTGAATCGCGGAAGCTCGGACAGAGCCACGTTCATCCGGAAGGTCGCGGATTCGCTCTGCCAATGAGACATGCGTTTCGCGATCTCGGGCGCGACCGCGCCGTCCGGAAGCAGATCGCCGAACAGTAGGCGCGGATGGGTGTTGGCGACGATCTGACGGGCCCGATACGCCCCGCCGCCGGCCGAGACCCCGACGGCACGGCCCTTCTCCACGAGGATCTCGTCGACCGGCGTGTCGAGGACGATCTCGACGCCTTTGGCGCTGGCGGCCCTGGCCATGGCCTCGGTGATCGCGCCCATGCCCCCCACGGCGTGTCCCCAGGCGCCCGGCACTCCGGCGGCCTCGCCGAAGACGTGGTGGAGAAGGACATAGGCCGAGCCCGGCGTATAGGGGCTGGCATAATGGCCGACGATCGAGTCGAAGCCGAACAGGGCCTGGACGATCGGAGTTTCGAAATAGCGGTCGAGGATGTCGGCGGCCGACTTGGTGAAGAAATCGAGCAGGTGGCGCTGCTCCTCGGCCGAGAGGGTCCGGACGCTGTTGCCGAGCTTCAGCAAGGCGAGAAGGTCGGCGAGGCCGCCCCCGGCATTGGGCGGAGCGCGCAGGATCCACTGGCGCAGGATCGCGACGACGGACTCGAGCGCCTTGCCATATTCGTCATAGCCGGCGGCGTCGGCGGCCGAATGGCGGGCGATCTCGGCGCGGGTCAGGCCGTCGCGGCCGGAGAGGAGATGATCCGCGCCCTTGGTCGGGAGGAAATTGTCCATCTTGCGGAGAACGACCTTCAGGCCGTGCTCGTAGAGACGCATGTCCTCGATCACCTTCGGGTTGAGAAGACTGACCGTGTAGCTCGCCGTCGAGTTGCGGAAGCCCGGATGGAATTCCTCGGTCACGGCCGCCCCGCCTACGACCGAACGGCGCTCGATCATTGTGACCTTCAGGCCCTTCGAGGCGAGATAGAAGGCGCAGACCAGGCCGTTGTGGCCGGCGCCGATGATAATGACGTCGCTGTCGTGACCTTGCCCCATGGCCGGGCGCTATAAGGGCCCTCCCGATTTTCCGAAATCACAATGTCAAAGAACCGGGCGTCGGGCGGCCTGGCGTCGCGAGTTTTTAGTGTTTTTAGGCTAACGTGGGGGTTCGAAACGCATCCTGTCCGGATTGAAGTAAAGGTCGCGGCGCCGTTCCTTCTCGGCGGCATCGCGGGCGCGGGCGGCCTCGATCGCCTCGATCTCGGCGAGCGTGCATTCGCGGCGATACCCGATGTCGTCACCATCGAACTGGGCTCCGTTGAACCCGGGCGGCGGCGGGAAGCTCGTCCACCATCCTCCCTCCTCGGCCTCCCATACGGGCGTTTTCGATCCGATGTCGGCCGGCGGCTGCGGCCTGTCGAGGCCGTCCTCGATCGCCTGCATCCAGCTGTCCCAGTTGCGGATCACCTGGCGCGCTTCGAGCGCGTTGGCAGAAGGCTGGGCCTTCCCCAGAAGATAGGTGAGCAGGCGGTTGTCGTAGACCCGGTCCTCGCCGACGACCTCGCCCTTGTAGAAATGGCGCTTCACCGTCCCTTCGACGGCGCGCTCGTAGGCGATCGAGCGGAGCCGGTCGCCGCCGAGCTGGAGCGCCGCCTCCCAGGCGAGGTTGAAGCCCAAAGCATCGTCGCGGCGGCGGAGCCCGTAAGCCGACTGCTCGGTCATTCCGACGCGCGCGGCGGCCTCGCGGACGACTCCGCAATCGGCGAGCGCCTCGATGAAGTCGCGCTGCCTCTCGGGAGTCCAGCCGTTGCGCTGCTCGCGCACCGCCACCGGATCGAAGGCAAGGCGATCGCCCGGCGGCGCTTCGGCGACGGCCGGCAGGTTTGAGGGACGGAGAGGCCAGGAAGCGCCCGCCGTGGCGAATGGGTTCTGGGTTTGTTCTGTCATGCCCCACACATATTGCCTGAAATCCTATTTTACAATAGGGAGCATCCTAACATCAGCGAAATAGGATTTCGGTGTTGCAGGCGGGCATCCATCAGGGAGCGGCCCGACCCGAAAAGGCCCGCCGGGATTTCCTTTCGCGCGGAGATTTTCAGACCGCCTCGTTCGACCTTGTTCTCGATCCCCGGCCGATTCTCCGGCATGGCGGCGGCTCATGCTCCGCACCGAAAGGAGTCGCCATGGACATCATGAAGATCGGGATCGGGCCGGCGCCGCCCTGGGACGTGCATGTGCTGATCGAGATCCCGCAGGGATCGACCGATCCGGTCAAATATGAGTTCGACAAGGAATCGGGCGCCTTGTTCGTCGACCGGTTCCTGCACACGGCGATGTTCTATCCCGGCAATTACGGCTTCATCCCGGGCACCCTCTCCGACGACGGCGATCCGATCGACGTGCTGGTGATCAGCCGCGCGTCGGTGGTTCCCGGCTCGGTGATCCGATCGCGGCCGATCGGGGCGCTCATGCTTCGCGACGAGGCCGGCGGCGACGAGAAGATCATCGCGGTTCCCGTCGATGCGCTGCACCCCTTTTACGACAATGTCCGGAGCCATGACGACATTCCCGAGGCGCTGCGCGACCAGATCGCCCATTTCTTCCAGCACTATAAGGATCTGGAAAAGGGCAAGTGGGTCAGCGAGCCAATATGGGTGGGCCCCGGCGAGGCCGCGGCGTTGATCATGAAGGCGATAGAGAGGGCGGGCGCCGCCAGCGCCGAGTAGGGGAGGGGAGCGTGCGCCGTGGGAATCAAGCATGACGTCCCAGGCCCGGTGCTTCCCCTGCGAACGCGGCTTGTGCGCGGGCCGCATCACGATAGTTCTTGGGTGGTGAATCGTTGGTCTCTCGCATTCGCGGCGCTGTCGCTCGCCTCCTGCGCGACGCGGCCTGACGGCCCGGTCTGGTCGGTCCGGCAGGTGATGGACAATTCGGAGGCGGTAGAGGGAAAGGTGATCGATATCCGGGGCTGGGTGCAACGTTGCGAGCGGCTCGGCTGCGGGCTCTACGATTCGCGGGAGGAATACAGGAGAAGTCAGGACCCGGATCGCGGACCTGGGCCGGGCGATCCCGAGGGGCTGGGATTCCACCTCTCGATCGGCACTTCCGCATGGTTCGACGAGGAAGCCGCGTTGAATGCGCCCTCTTATGTCATCATGACCGCGCGGGTCGACGGCAGGTGCATGAACGATCCGAAACATGGAACCATAGCGCTCTGCATCGACAGGTCCGGTACGCTCGAGCCGATTCGTATTATCAGGTGGGGGAAATAGGGGGCGGACTGGATCCCGGGTTGGGACGCGCCGTCTTCGGCTCCGGCGGGAAAAGCTTCCCTCAGAATTTGGCGCGGAGCGCTCCGACCAGCCTTCCCTCGAAATTCTCGCCCAGCTCGCTTCGGGCGGTATCGTAATAGCGGAGCTCGGCTGTGATCCCCTTGAACAGGGTCCGGGTCACTCCGGCATTGAAGGCGGTGTAGTCGGTCGAGCCGGTGCGCTCGCGGCGGCCGATTGCCGCGACGAGGTTGGTCTTGCCGTCGAGCTTCCAGGCCGCGCCGGCTTCCATCCAGGCGGATTCGCCGGTGCTGCCGAGATCGTCGGGGCTGTATGTGAGGCTCAGCCTGCCGGTGACGGGACCGAATTTACGCGAGACCGAGGGCACGAACTCCCAGCTGTCGGGATCGGTCTGGCCGTCGAGCTCGAGCAGCCGCTTCCAGCTCGCCGTCAGTCCGAGGTCGAAGCCCGCCGCCTTGCCCTTCCAGCCCGCGCCGAACGAGGCCTCGCCGTCGGCGGTGGCGGACGTGATGTTCTTGTACTGGGCAGTGAAGCCGATCGATTTGAAGCGGAGCTCGAACCTGCCCACGCCCTGGACGCCGTCGGTCTGGGCGAGCCCCTTCGAATAGCCGCGGGTGGCGAGGACGATCTCGATGCCCGGATCGGGGGGCGGCAGGTCGAGCATCAGAAGAAGGTGGTCAGCCAGTAGAACAAGGCGGCCACCGTCGCCGAGGCCGGGATGGTGATGATCCAGGCGGTGATCACATTCTGGGCGACTCCCCAGCGCACGGCCGAAGCACGGCGGGCGACGCCGGCGCCGATGATGCAGCCGGTGATCGTGTGGGTGGTCGAGACGGGGATTCCGAGCCAGGAAGCGGCGAAAAGCATGACCGAGCCCCCGGCCGAGGCGCTGAAGCCCTGGTGCTGGGAAAGCTTGGTGATCTTGGAGCCCATAGTCTGGATGATCTTCCAGCCGCCGCTCAGGGTGCCGAGGCCGATCGCGATGTAGCAGCTGATCGCGACCCAGTGGGGGACGTGGAAATCGCCGGTGAGATAGCCGGTCGAGTAGAGAAGGACGGTGATGATGCCCATCGTCTTCTGGGCGTCGTTGAGGCCGTGGCCGACCGAGTACATGGCCGATGATACGAGGTGAAGCGCACGGAAGCTCCGCTCGGCGCCGCGCGCGCTGGCACGGACCGCCATCCAGCTCGTCGCAAGCATGATCAGAAGGGCGAGCAGCATTCCGATCGTCGGCGAGAGGACGATCGCGATCAAAGTCTTGTTGAGCCCGGTCCACTGGACTCCGGTCAGGCCGGCATGGGCGACGCCCGCGCCGATCAAGCCTCCGACCAGAGCATGGCTCGACGAGGACGGGATGCCCTTCAGCCAGGTGACGACGTTCCAGAACATCGCTCCGATCAAGGCGCCGAACACCACGGCCGGAGTGACGAGATCCTTGTCGATCAGGCCCTTGCCGATCGTGTCGGCGACCTTGTGAAGCTCGGGAACCGCAAGGGAGAGGAAATAAGCGGCGAAGTTGAAGAAAGCCGCGAAGATGACGGCCTGGCCGGGGCTGAGGAGCCTCGTGGCGACCACGGTGGCGATCGAGTTGGCCGCATCGTGGAGCCCGTTCAGGAAATCGAACGCGAGCGCGATGAGAATGAGTCCGACGAGGAGCGGAAAGGCCAGCTCATGCATCCTGCCGGCTCCTCAGGCGTGATCGATGACGATGCCGGAAATCTCGTTCGCCACGTCCTCGAAGCGGTCCAGGACCCTCTCGAGGTGGCTGTAGATCTCGCGGCCGACGATATAGCCCATGGCATTGCCTTCGCGGTGCCGCTGGTAGAGCACCTTCAGCCCGGCGTCGTGGAGATGGTCGGCCTCCTCCTCGAGATGGACGATCTTCTCGGTGATGGTGTGAAGCCGCTCGTGGTTCTTGCCGACGTTGCGGAGCAAGGGCAAAGCGTCGCGGACGAGCACCGAGCCCTTCTTGGCCATCGCCGCCATGTCGCGCATCTCCGGCTCGAACTGCTCGACGTCGAACTGGGTGATCGCCTTGGCCGTTTTCTTCATCTCGTCGATCGCGTCGTCCATCGAGGAGATCAGGCCGGTGATCGCGCTCCGGTCGAACGGGGTGAGGAAGGTGCGGCGGACGGCATGGAGAACCTCGCGCGTCACGTCGTCGGCCTGGTGCTCGAATTCGGCGATCTTGCGGCAGGCCTCCTCTATGCCCTCGTCCTTGGCGAACATCCGGCTCATCACCTCGGCGCCGCCGACCAGATTCTCGGCATGGCGCTCGAACATGTCGAAGAAGCGCACTTCCTGAGGCATGAGGGCCTTGAACGGATTGAACATTTCTTTCCCCTGTCCGCCGCGCTCAAACGCGCTTCATTACCAGCCGGCGACCGTTTCGATGCGCCATTATGACCGCAACGAGACGCATCCGTGACCGTTTGGTTTCACTTTTGTGACGCCGGTCGGCCGGCGCGCGTTAACAGAGCGGGGCGGGGGGTGCCAGTGGGGTGTGTGAGGGAGGGCGGCCAGGGCCGCCCCCGTGCCCCTCACCCAGCTTTTCCTAAGCTCACCAAGAGGTTCGCTAAGGAAAAGCGTCCCTCCCCCACGGAGGGGGGAGGGAGGTTTTCAGAAGTCGACCTGGGCTCTCGCGGCGACGCTGTTCACGCCGTAGCTGCGCTCGTCGAGCGGTTCGGTCGAGGTCGGCCGGACCGTGGCGGCGAAGGGGCCGCCCTGTACCCGGGTGTGGGCGAACTGGACCATGAAGCGGACATAATCCTCGGGAAGCCAGATCAGGCTGGCGAGGAACCCGGTCTGGGTTCCGCCCCGGGCCAGATTGTTCGAGGCGGTGAAGGCACCGGTCGAGAAATTGTTGGTAAAGGCCTGCTGCAGGGCGCGGCTGTTGAGATCGAGGAAATCATAGCGGAGATTGGCCTGGAGAGCGCCCCAGCCCTTCTTGCTGAACGGCTTGGCGACCTTGGTCCGGTCCCAGGCGCCGTTCTTGTAGCCGCGGGTCTCGCCGGTGATGAACCAGCCCGCCTCGGCATACCAGCTGAAGAAGCCCGGATCGTCTGACGGGACCAGGAAGGTGGCGGTCGGGAAGGCGTCGAGGCCGGTCGCGGTGTCGCCGGCCTGGTAGGCGTTCGCCTTGGTCCACTGCGCCTCGCCGGCGACGTGGAAGGACCCGAAGAGCCCGGCGAGCTCGACGCCGACGATCGTATCGCTGCTGGCCGCGAAATTGCCGGTGTCGACGAAGCGGATGTCGGTGGTCTGGAGGAAGGGGCGGGCGCGGTAGCGCGCCTGCTGGTTGGTCGAGGGCGCTCCGACCGAGTTGGAGAGAGTCGTGCCGTTGTTCGACTGGAACTGGCGGTGCTGGACGTTGGCGCCGAGGTGGAGCATCCCGCCCAGGGCCAAAGGCGAGTAGGTCGCTCGAGCGGCGGCGATCCAGCCCTCATTGTCGAAGCCGGCGTCGATCGAATGGCCGGTGAACAGGCCCGCGGCGAAGCGCGCCGTATTGGCCTTGTTCTGGAGGCCCAGCGAGATTCCGAGGCGGCGCGTATTGATGAAGGCGTCGTTCATCTGCGCCCGCTCGAGGAAGCTGATGAAGCGCGAGCTGGTGATCTGCTCGAGCCCGTCATGGCTCTCATGATTGCCGATCGTCAGCGACCAGGGCTTGTCCTTGGGCGCATAGGTCAGGATGACGTCGCCGAACCCGACGGTGGAGTTGGCGAAATCCATCTCGAACTTGTAGCCGAAGCCGCCCGGAATCGTGCCTTCGGCTCCGAGCCTGACCCGGCGGACCCGGCTGTTGAAGCCGAGGTTTCGGGTGGCGATGGAGTCGTTCGGATTCTCGATATAGCCGGCGTCGTACTGGATCCGGCCGCGCGGCTTGAACGACCAGCCCGACTCGGCGTCGGCGAGCACCGGCGCGCCTTTCCAGCTCGGAGTCGTCTTGCCCAATGCTGCCTTCAGCTCGTTCAGCTGTTCCTGGAGCGCCTCGACCTGGGCTTCGAGGAAGGCGGCCTTGGCGGCGAGCTCCTCGTTGCTGGCCGGGGCCTCCGGCGCCACCACCGTGGCCGAGTCGTTGTCCTCGGCCGCGGAAGGCCCGTTTTGAGCCAGAGCCGGGGCGGCTAAGGTGAGAGCGCTGGTGGCCAGCAAGGCGGGGAAAAGCTTCTTCATGTCGGTCCTCGTGGAGAAGGGCTGGCGCAACGCTAGGGCGGCAGCCGGGACTGGTCGGTGACTCTGGAGTTGCATTTTCATGACGGTGGGGGCGGGCCGGGTGGAGCCCGCCCCCAGCCGTCTCAGCGCAGCGCCGCGAAGGAGACCGGAGTCAGCGCCTGCGCCGCCCGGGCATTGGCGGCGCGAACGCCGTCCGGGGAGGCGATCATTCCGCGGCGGACGAGATAGCCGTTCCGTCCCCAGGCCGATTCGCGGGTGAACTCGGCGACATATTGGCGGATTCCCGGGATGGCCGCGGCGTGCTGGTTCTTGACGTAGATGTAGAGCGGCCGGGCGCCCGGGTAGGAGAAATTGGAGATGCTGGCGTAGCTCGGCGCCACGCCGTTGATCGTCACGCCCCGGAGGGTGGCACCATTCTCCTCGAGGAAGGAGTAACCGAACAGGCCGTAGGTGCCCGGGGTCGCTCCGAGCTTGCGGACGATGAGATTGTCGTTCTCGCCGGCCTGGATATAGGCGCCGTCCTCCCTGACCTTGGTGCAGATCTCCTTGAAGCGCGCCTCGTTGCTCTTCTTCATCGCCGCCATGGCCGCATTCTTCTCGCAGGGAGGAGTCATGAGAAGCTCGGCGATCGCGTCGCGCGTGCCTGAGGTCGGCGGCGGTCCGATCACCTTGATCGGGATCGCGGGCAAGCGGCCGTTGACGTCGCGCCAGGTGCGGGCGCGGTTCGGCTTTCCGAACGGGGTCGCGGCCAAGGCGAGATAGATGTCGCGGGTGGTGAGCGAGAGCGCCGGCGAACCGGTCGATCCGGCCATCACGATCCCGTCGAGGCCGACCTGGATCTCGGTGACCTTGGTCACGCCGTGCTGCTGGCAAAGCCGGGCCTCGGACGCCTTCATCCTGCGCGAGGCGTTGGCGATGTCGGGGAAGCGCTCGCCGACCCCGGCGCAGAACAATTTCATGCCGGCGCCGGTGCCGGTCGATTCGATCACTGGCGGGCGGAGCGAGGGATTGGCCCGGGCGAAGCGCTCTGCGACCGAAGTCGCGAAAGGATAGACCGTGGACGAGCCGACGACGTGGATGTTGCGCCGCGCGGCCGCCCAGGCGGGCGCCGCGACGGCCGCCGCGAGCGTGACGGCGGCGATCGCTTGCTTGAATTTCATCGATGATCCCCTTTGCGAAAGGCGCGTCAGCGCGGCCTCTGGGTCGGGGACTAGGGCGATTCGGTGACGGGGTGGGGAAGGGGCGGTGACGGTTTGGCGACGGTGGAGTTATCGCGGTGTCACAATCGAGACCAAGGCGAAGTGGCGATCTTTCGCTATCGCGCTAAGTACGCCGCCAGGATGGCCCGCTATGGGTGGAAAGCGGACATTGGGGAGCGTACTGGTCACGTAGGCAATAAGGGGGCGGGACATGAAAACTGAGACATTAGCCGCGTACTGCATCGGAGGGTTGATGCTGGTGACCTTGCTGGCGGGATGTGCGGATCAGGAAAGCACTGACGCCGCCCCAATGTTTGCCGATGGCAAGAGCGCTTCCCAACAAGGAACGGAACAGGCCGACATGGCGTCTGGAGATCCGCAGCAGGACGGTGCGCAGCAGGCCTTGGTCGGTCTGTTGCAGATCAGACAGGAACAGTGCCAAAGCGGAAACCAGTTGGCCTGCGATGCCCTACCTGAATTTCCAGGGCACAGTCGGCAATTGGCCCAGTTGAGTCAGGCCTGCCGATCGGGCGACGGCCAGGCATGCACGTCCTACAGGAATCTCGCAGAACGAATCTTCACCGCTTACTCCGAAAGCGCGGCAGTCATGAGGAATGGCGCAGAGGCCATGGCGCGGATGGATGGCTGGCGTGCCCAAATGAATAGGAATGCCGCGGCAAGCTTGGCGAATCTGCGCGCGCAAGGTGCGGCAGGTCAGGCCGCACACGAAGCTCGCCAGCAATCGCACGATGCGATGAATCGAGCCTGGCAAGCCGGGCAAGAAAGCAGCGATCGAACTCAGGGCCGAACCATCGACCGCATCTATGAAGGGACGACAATGGATGGTGGCGGCGTCCAGACCCGCGTACCCTATGGCGAGAGGGGTTACACGGACGGAAATGGGAAAGTTATCACCGTGCCCCAAGGAGGCACCCCGCCGGACGGCTGGCAGCCCATGAGCGAGACCTACGCCGATCCCGAATAAGGCATCAACCTGCGGCGGGTGGCTGGCGGACATTCGCTTCGGGCATTCGATGGCAAGGCTCGACTGGTTTATCCAGGAGGGCCGGCCTCAGCCCTCCGTATCCTCCGCGTCGAGGGCATAGCCCGCCGAGCGGACGGTTCGGATGATGTCGGGGCGGCCGCCTTCGTTGAGGGCCATGCGCAGGCGGCGGACATGGACGTCGACGGTTCGGGTCTCGATGTCGGCGCCGTGAGTCCAGACCGAGGCGAGCAGGCGCTCGCGTGAGAAGACCCGGGCGGGATGCTCGAGGAAATGGCGGAGCAGGCGGAACTCGGTGGGGCCGAGGGCGAGGGTCCTGCCGGCGCGCTTCGCCTTGTGGGAGGCGACGTCCATCTCGATGTCGGCATAAGAGAGGCGCTCGCCGGCGAGGGCGGGCCGGACGCGGCGGAGCACGGCGCCGACCCGGGCGATCAGCTCGCGCGGGCTGAACGGCTTGGTGACGTAATCGTCGGCTCCGGTCTCGAGGCCGCGGATCCGGTCGCTTTCCTCGCCGCGCGCCGTCAGCATGATGATCGGGACGTTAGCGGTCGCCGCCTTTCGGCGCAGGCGCCGGCAGACCTCCAGGCCCGACACGCCCTCGATCATCCAGTCCAAAATGACGATGTCGGGCACGTCCTCCTCGGCGAGAAGGAGCGCCTCCTCGCCGTCAGCGGTTCGGACGACGTCGAACTCCTCGCGCTCGAAATGCCAGATCAGAAGATCGGCGAGCGTCTTGTCGTCCTCGACGAGGAGCAATTTGCCCCGGCTCATGCGGGATCGGCCGGATTGTGGCCGCGAGGCCGTTCGGCGAGCCGCTCGCCGGTCGAGGCGAACCAGACCATCTCGGCGATATTGGTCGCATGGTCGCCGATCCGCTCGAGATTCTTGGCGATGAAGAGGAGATGGGCCGACTGGGTAATGCGCTGCGGATTCTCCATCATGAAGGTGAGAAGCGCGCGGAAGATGCTGTTGTAGAAATCGTCGACGACGGTGTCGCGCTCGCACACGCGCTTGGCCTTGGCCGGATCGCGCTCGACGAAGGCGTTCAGGGCGTTGTGGACCATCTCGGCGGCGACCCGGGCCATCTCGGGAAGAAGCGCGATCGGCTCGATGTCGCTTGCATCCTCCATCACCTGGACGCGCTTGGCGATGTTCTTGGCATAATCACCGATCCGCTCGACCACGCCGGCGATCTTCAGGGCGGCGACCGCCTCGCGGAGGTCGTCGGCCATCGGCGCCCGCAATGCGATGAGCTGGACGACCTTGCGCTCGGCCTCGGTCTCGAGGGCATCGAGCCGGGCGTCTTCCTCGACCACCTTGCGCGCGCCCTCGCAGTCGCGCTGCTTCAGGCAGCGCATCGACTCGCGGATCGCATTCTCGGCGAGGCCGCCCATCTGGCTGATCAAGGCGCGGAGGCCGTCCAGATCCTCATCGAACGCCTTGACCGTATGTCCGCTGGTCGTCGCCATGCTTTTATCCTTCGTGCCGCATCATCTTATCCGAAAACCGGTTCCCACTTTTCCGGATGATGCTTCGTGCTCAGCCATAACGGCCCGTGATATAATCCTTGGTGCGCGGCACCCTCGGATTGGTGAAGATCTGGCTCGTCTCGCCATACTCGATCAGCTCGCCGAGATGGAAAAAAGCGGTGCGCTGCGAGACCCGGGCGGCCTGCTGCATATTGTGGGTGACGATGACGATCGCGTAGCGGCCGCGAAGGTCGTGGATCAATTCCTCGATCCGCGCGGTCGCGATCGGATCGAGCGCCGAGGCCGGCTCGTCCATCAGGATCACTTCGGGGTCGACCGCGATGGCGCGGGCGATGCACAGGCGCTGCTGCTGGCCTCCGGAAAGCGCGGTGCCGCTTTCGGTCAGCCGGTCCTTGACCTCGTCCCAAAGGCCGGCCCGCTTCAGCGAGCGCTCGACCATCTCCTCCAGCTCGGTCTTGTCCTTCGCGAGCCCGTGGATGCGCGGCCCGTAAGCGACATTCTCGAAGATCGACTTGGGGAAGGGGTTGGGCTTCTGGAACACCATTCCGACGCGGGCGCGAAGCTGGACCACGTCCATGGCCGAGCCGTAAATGTCCTCGCCCTCCAGCTCGATCAGGCCTTCGGTGCGAGCGCTGGGGATGGTGTCGTTCATCCGGTTGAGGGCGCGCAGGAAGGTCGACTTGCCGCAGCCGGACGGGCCGATGAAGGCGGTGACGTTCTCGGTCGTGATGTCGATCGACACATTGTCGACCGCTTTCTTGGCGCCGTACCAGACGCTCACTCCGCTCGCCCGCATCTTGAGGCTGGGTGCCTGCGGTGCCGCTTCGGCCCCCTCTACGGCCGGCGCTTCCATGTCCAATGTCTGTTCCACTCACCAGGTCCGTTCGAATTTGTTGCGAAGGTAGATGGCCAGCCCGTTCATCGCGAGGAGGAACAGGAGAAGCACGATGATCGCCGCCGAGGTCTTCTCGATGAAGCCGTGGCTGACCTCGTCCGACCAGAGGAAGATCTGGACCGGGAGGACGGTGGCGGGCTCGCTGATTCCGCCGGGGGGAGTGGCGATGAATGCGCGCATCCCGATCATCAGGAGAGGGGCGGTCTCGCCGAGAGCGCGCGCCATGCCGATGATCGTCCCGGTCAATATGCCGGGCAGGGCGAGCGGCAGCACGTGGTGGAAGACGACCTGGACCGGGCTGGCGCCGACTCCGAGGGCCGCGTCGCGGACCGAGGGCGGGACCGACTTGATCGCGTTGCGCCCGGCGATGACGATGACCGGCATGGTCATCAGCGCAAGGGTCAGGCCGCCGACGAGAGGCGCCGAGCGCGGCAGGTGCATGAAATTGAGGAAGACGGCCAATCCCAGAAGGCCGAAGATGATCGAGGGCACCGCGGCGAGATTGTTGATCGAGACCTCGATCAGGTCGGTCCATCGGTTCCGGGGCGCATATTCCTCGAGATAGAGGGCCGAGAAGACCCCGATCGGGAAGGCGAGGACGATCGTGACGATCATGGTCAGAAGCGAGCCCTTGAACGCGCCCCAGATACCGACCGCGGCCGGATCGGTCGCGTCGGAGCCGCTCATGAAGCCGAAGTTGAAACCGCGCGAGATGGCGCCTTCCGACTTCAGCCTCGCGTAGCGCGCCTCGACCGGCGGCGGCGCGTCGCCCTTGGCCGCGAGGTCGAAATCGCCGGAAACGGGAAGCGAGAATATGCTCTTTCCCTCGAGCAGAGCGGGGTTTTCAGCGATCAAGTCGCGGACCCTGAGCCAGGCCGCCTCCGAGACCAGATTGGCGCCGCCCGGCCCGAACCGCGCCTCGGCCGCCTCGGCGACGCTGCCTTCGATGTCGGCCGCGGCGAGGGCCGCCCGGGCGCCGTCGCCCTTCAGGGAGGCGGGATCGAGGAAGAGCGATGATTTGGGAAAGTCGATCGGCACCTCGATCCGGGTCTCGACGAAGCCGGCGAGGCCGTTGGACATCATGGTGATGAGAAGGAAGGCGAGGAATCCGACCGAGGTCGCGATCGCCGCGAAGCCGACCGCCCTGAAGCGTTTCTCGCTGCGGTAGCGGCGCGCGATTCGCTTGCGCATGTCGTTGCTGCCCCAGTCGGTCGGGGTCGGATCGACGGTGAGCCCGTCCATGATGAGGGCCTCACTCATAAGCTTCGCGATATTTCTTCACGACGCGCAGTGCGACGACGTTGAGCAGGAGGGTGATCAGGAACAGGACCAGCCCGAGCGCGAAGGCGGCCAGGGTCTTGGCGCTGTCGAACTCCTGGTCTCCGGTCAGCAATTGTACGATCTGGGCGGTGACGGTGGTGACGCTGTCGAACGGATTGGCGGTGAGGTTGGCGGCGAGGCCGGCCGCCATCACCACGATCATCGTCTCGCCGATCGCCCGGCTGACCGCGAGAAGGACTCCGCCGACGACTCCGGGAAGCGCTGCAGGCACGAGCACCTTGCGGATCGTCTCCGACGTGGTGGCGCCCAAAGCGAGCGAGCCGTCGCGCATCGATTGGGGCACCGCCGCGATCGAATCGTCGGCCATGGACGAGACGAAGGGGATGATCATCACGCCCATGACCAGGCCCGCGGCGAGCGCGGATTCCGAAGAGCTGGGAATTCCGAGGGCCACGCCGAGGCTTCGAACCCAGGGGGCAAGGGTCAGAGCGGCGAAATAGCCGTAGACCACGGTCGGGATTCCGGCGAGCATCTCGAGCATCGGCTTGAGCAAGGCCCGCGCCGTCTTGTGGGCATATTGGGTAAGATAGATGGCGCTCATCAGCCCCAAGGGGATGGCGACGATCATGGCGATGATCGCGCCGATGAAGATCGTGCCCCAGAAGAGCGGAACCGCGCCGAAGGCGCCCGACGAGCCGGCCTGGTCGGCGCGGATCGCGGTCTGCGGGCTCCAGGTCAGGCCGAACAGGAATTCGAGCGGCGAGACCCGCGAGAAGAAGCGAAGGGATTCGAACAGCAGCGAGAGAACGATCCCGAGCGTGGTCAGGATGGCGATCAGCGAGGCGGTCAGCAGAACGATCATCACCACCCGCTCGACCTTGTTGCGCGCGCGGAAATCGCGCCTGAGCCGGGTCCAGGCGAAGGCGCCGCCGGCGAAGGCGAGGAGCAAGGCGAGCGCGGTCCCCATCCAGCCGTAGTAGCGGCCGGCCGAGGCGAAGGCGGGCGCGAGGCTTTCGGACTGCGGATTGAAGGCGCCGGCAAGCTCGCCGCTGGCAAGGGCGCGCGCCTCCTCGAGGATCGCCGAGCGGCTCATCGCATCGGCCGGGAGAGCGGCGGCGGCCGGGCTGGAGAGGACCGAGTCGGTCACCAGCCCGGGCGCGATCATCTGCCAGATCGCGAGGAAGAGGAGGGCGGGGACGAGCGCCCAGAGCGCAACGTACCAGCCATGGTAAGCCGGGACCGAGTGGAGCCTCAGCCCTTCTCCTTTTCCGAGAACGACCGCGCGCGCCCGCGCGCTCAGCCAGGCGATCAGCCCGAGGCCGGCAAGGAGGAAAAGGAGGGCGAAGCCTGGCATTTCGTTTGCCCGGCGCCGGCCCGCCCGTGAGGCGAGCCGGCGCCCGAGGCGTCCCTTATTTCAGGCCGGCGCCGTCGAGCGGAGTCAGCGCCGTCGCGGCCGCGTTCTGCGCTTCGAGCTTGTCGGCCGGCGAAGGGATCAGGCCGTGCCGGGCGAGATAGGCGCCGGGCGCCCAGCCTTTGGCGAACTCGGCGACGAACTCGCGGAGGCCCGGAATGGCGGCGAGATGGTCGCCCTTCACGTAGACGTAGAGCGGACGGGCGCCGGGATAGTCGAAGCTCGCGATCGTCTCCGCGGTCGGAGCGACTCCACCGAGCGGGATTCCGCGGACCTTGCCTGCATTCTCCTCGAGGAAGGAGTAGCCGAGGATCCCGACCGAGCCCGGATTGGCCGAGACTTTCTGGACCATCAGATTGTCGTTCTCGCCCGCCTCTATGTAGGCGCCGTCCTCACGGATCTTGGTGCAGATGTCCTTGTGCCGATCCTTGTCGCTCTCCTTGAGCGCCTTCATCGCCGGGTCGCTCTCGCAGCCTTTCTCGAGGATCAGCTCGGCGAAAGCGTCGCGCGTGCCCGATGTGGGCGGCGGGCCGTAGACCTGGATGGCGACGGCGGGCAGGCTCGGATTGACGTCCTTCCAGGTCTTCGCCGTGTTGGGCTTGCCGAACGGATTGGCGGCCAGGGCCCGATAGACGTCGGCCTGGGTCAGCGAGAATTGCGGGGAGCCGGCCGCCTCGATCAGAGCGAGCCCGTCGATTCCGATCGGAAGCTCGATCACCTGGGTGACGCCGTTCTTCTTGCAGTCTTCGAACTCGGACGCCTTGATCCGGCGCGAAGCATTCTCGATGTCGGGATGGCCGGCGCCGACCCCGGCGCAGAACAATTTCATGCCCGCCCCGGTACCGGTCGATTCGAGGATCGGCGCTCCGAAATTGGGATTGTTGCGGACGAACTGCTCGGCGACCGCCTTGGCGAACGGATAGACGGTCGAGGATCCGACGATCCGGATCTGCTGGCGGGCGCCCCCGCCGCCGCCGCCGCCGCCGGAGCCGCCGTCTCCGCAGGCCGTGAGTGCGAGAGCGGCGATCGAAAGGGATACGAAGAGCTTCTTCAAGCCAACCTCCATTGCGGCGGGAATCGCCGCGTTCGGGAGTCGGGCTAGACGGGTTCGGAGAGTCTGAAGTGACGCTCCGGTTACAGTTTCGTGACAGGCGCCCCTCTTGAACCGGTCTGTCCCGGAAGCGTCAAGCTTCCATGGATGAAGACCGCCACAGCTCGCAAATCTTACCCACACAATTGCTGGGCTGCCGTCAGGCGGGCGGCCTTGTTCCCCATTGCAAATGTTCGCAGTGACTGAAAACATGGGAGGATGAGTGCCTCAGCGACTGAAGAAACAGAGGTGTGGGTACCTGCACCTGAGTTCGAGGGTCGATATGAAGTCTCCAATTTGGGGCGGGTGCGATCCCTTGCGCGTGTCGAACAATCTGCAAAAGGGAAGCGCGTAGTCAAAGGTGGCCTCTTGACCCCAAGCAAAAATGGCGACGGGTACCTCCAAGTTTGTTTGCGGATTGATGGCAAGGTAAGAATGACCGGCCTTCATCGCCTCGTCTGTCGCGCATTTCACGGCCCACCTAACATCTTGCAAAATGAGGCGGCGCACCTGGACGGTAGCCGAACGAATGCAAGGGCGAGCAATCTGAAATGGGTAAGCAAGCGGGAGAACCATTTTCACAAGCGCCTGCATGGAACGCTGCCATTCGGGGAGAAGCATCCGCGCGCAAAACTAACCGAAGTAACTGCTCGCCTCGCTCTGGAAGGTCTGGCTACTGGCCTTACTTGCAAAGAGGTCGGCGCCCTGCTGGGCGTGTCGTCCAGTGCCATTGAAGACATAAAAAAGCGGAAAAACTGGAGGCATCTACAAGGGCCTCCCGCGGCATATGCCCCCAGAAGCACGGGATCCGGGCAACGTGGCGAGAAGAACCACGGTGCCAAATTGACCGAAAAGCAGGCCTCAATAATCCGGGATCGTGCTAAAGAGGGAGAGACGTGCCGTGCGCTCGCCAAGGAGTTCGGTGTCGGTCACGCCTGCATCAATCGTATCGCGCGGGGACAATCTTATGGTCGCCGGCAGCAACACATGAATGATCGTGCCCACACCGACTTCGCTCTCGATGCTAAGCCGGCCGCCGCAGTCGGGGAACCGAAGTCTATTCTGACCCGGGGGAGGCGAAAGGCAGGCTCGCAACCGCCGCCCTAATCTATTGATCGGGTGAGGCTTCAGTTGCGATGTCATTCGTCGCGGGGAGAAACACGTACACAGTAGTACCCTTTCCAACCTCGCTCTCAATGCTGAGCCGGCCGCGGTGGCGCTCGACGATATGCTTGACGATGGCGAGGCCGAGGCCGGTGCCGCCGAGTGCCCGGCTCCGGCTCGGGTCGGCGCGGTAGAAACGCTCGGTGAGCCGGGGGATGTGCTCCGCGGCGATACCTTCGCCTTCGTCGGAGACGGTGAGCCGGACCATCTCGCCTTCGGCGCGGGCGGCGATGGTGACCGGGGTTCCGCGCCGTCCGTAGCGAAGGGCGTTGCCGATCAGATTGTCGATCATCTGAAGCATCTGGGCGCGGTCGCCCGCCACTGCCGGCAGGTCCGGTTCCGCCTCGATCCTGACCTCGCTTCCACGTTCCTCGGCGAAGGCTCGGCACGAGGCGCGGGCCATCTCGACGATCGGGAGAAGGTCGAGATCGTCCTGGGGAAGCGAATATTTCTCGGCCTCGATCCGCGACAGGGAGATCAAATCCTCGACGAGGCGCTGCATTCGCCGGGCCTCGTCATGGACGATGGCGGTGAATCGCTCGCGGGTCGGGCCGTCGAGCGCCGAGCCCTGCTCGCGCAGAGTCTCGGCATAGCCGACCAGGGTGGCGAGCGGCGTGCGCAATTCGTGGCTGGCATTGGCGACGAAATCGCCCCGCATCCGCTCGGCGGCATGGGCCTCGCTCCGATCGGTGAGGCGTACGAACAGGCCGCCGTCGTCGAGCGGAGCGACGTTCATCGTCCAGCGCCGCTCGGCATCGCCGATCCCGACCAGCTCGACCTCTTCGGCCGAGCCGATGGCCGGCGCGGTCAGAAGCTCGACCGCGCCGGGATGGCGGAGGACCAGGCGGACGTCCTTCCCCTCGATTCGCCCGCCGAGCAAGGCGCGCGCCGCCGCATTGGCGTAGGCGACGAGAGAGTCGCGAACGATCAGGCCGGGGAAGGGCAAAGATTCGATCAGGCTCTCGATCATCGCTCCGGCATTACGTCGGCGAGATGCCGCGCGTCACGCCCCATCGCGCGCCTCGCGCAGGAGCAGGACCTTCAGGTCGGGCTCGTCCACGGCGGCCGCCGCTTCCCCCGGCACGAACCAGCGCCGCTCGCGTTCATGCGCCTCCGGCCAGCTTCTCGCCTCCTCGGTGACCCGCATCTCGAACACGTGGACCTCGGCCGGAACCAACGCTCCGTTGAAACGCCGCTTCTGGTAGGCAAAGGCGCCGATCGGCTCAGCGCCGGTTTCGCCCCTTATCCCCGCTTCCTCCCAGGCTTCCTGAGCCGCGGCCTGAGCCGGGGAAAGGCCGGCGATCGGATTGCCGCGGGGAATCACCCACCTTTTCGTCTCGCGCGAGGTGATGAGCAGGACGTGCCGGTGGCCGTCTTCCGATTCCTTCCAGGCCAGAACTCCAAATTGTTCGATCATGAAAAGAATAACACGGGCCCGCGCGGGATGTTGCAAGCCCCGATTTGCAGTCGCGGCGGGGATTCGGGGCTCAAACCGCTTCGGCCGTCGCCTCGAGCCGGGCGAAGGCCGTGCAGGCCTTTTCGAGATACTCTTCCGCGCTTCCCGAGCGGCGGAGAAGGCGGGTTGCCAGCCCGCGCTCCGAGCGGCGGGTCAGGCCGAGCGATTCGATCAGCCCCCGCGCGGTGGCGATGTCGTTGATCGCTCCGAGCGAATCCTGGAGCTCGCTGAGCGCGGCGATCGCGCTTCGGCGCCGCTCGCGATCCTCGGCCGAGGGGGCGAGGCCGACAAAGAATTCCTCGGCGTAGCGCAATTTCTTGACGTGGATCCTGAGGTCGTGGAGCCGCTCCTCGTCGAGATCGCCAAGGCCCGCGCCGTGCTTGCGGACTTTCGTCCACCGTTTCGAGACCTGGCTCCCGGCGAAGGCGTCGATCGGAGCGGCGGCCTGGGCGCGGAGCCGCCAGTCGCCGGTCTCGACCCAGGCGACCAGATCGAGAAGCAGCCTTCGAAGCCGGGCCGAGCCGACCACCTCGACGGCCTTGTGCCAGGCGCGCATCCGGCGGTCGGCGAGAGCGGCCCTCAGCCTGATCTCCGCGGCGGACTGAAAGACGCCGAACCGGCTCGGGAGCCGGGCCGTGAAGACGTCGAGGTTGCGCGCCGTGCCGAGATGGCCGGTGAACCAGCGGAACTCGGCGCCGATTCGCTCATGCTCGGCGCCCGCGACGGCGGGGCGGAACAGGCTCATCGCCGAGCGGAGCCGGCGCATCGCCACCCGCGCCTGGTGGAGAGCGTCCGGATCGCGCTCGCGCTCGACGGCGCGCTCGTTCATCCGGAAATGGCGAAGGCAGTTGGTGACAACCGAGGCGAATGCCTCGGCGACCGGCATGCCGGGCTCGAGGCCGAGCGGCTCTGCCTTCGTCGCCCGGCCGGCGCGGGCCGAACGGCCGTTGGCGAGCGCATAGCCGCGCTCGGCCTTGGAACGGACCCCGATCCGGAGCGGGATCGCGTCGGCGAACTCGCGGGCGAGATCGAACAGAGCGGACTTGTCGCCCTGCTTGAGCTCGAGTTCGACCTCGCAGACCCGCTCGGAACGGCCGCCGGCGACGGCCTCGCCTTCGTCGAGGACCACCTCGATCTCGCTTGCGCCGCGGCGGACAGTCCAGCTTCGCCGCTCGACCTGGACCTCGAAACGTGGGGCAAGAAGCTTTCGAAGGCTTCGGCCCGACAAGAGGCGGGCGAGGGGAGTCGATCCGAGCGCTCGGAAATCCGGCTTCATTCCGGCGACCTTTTTCTCCCATTCGTTTCGGTCGAACAGGATTCCGTCGCCGTTGGCGCGATGCTTGAGGGTCTGAAGCCAGAGGTCGCCCGAGCGCCTGACCCGAAGCGAGTAACCGGCGCGGCGCAATATGCCCCGGGGCGTATCGTAATAAACCGCCCTCAGGCCGACCGGCGGAGCGGAGCGGCCCTTGAGCGCGGGCAGCCGGCCGAGCCGCCGGGCGTCGGAGGAGGCGAGCTCGAGCTTCAGCTCGATTTCCCTGGCGTGCATCGCGTTACTGCCATGAAGAGGCCGCCCCCGCGCCTCCGAAGAAAGCCGCCTAGGGCCGGACTTTCCCCGGTGGAATAGGGATTTATGCGTAAAGCGGCCGAAGCCCTCCCGAGCAGCCGGGCCGGGGCCGAAGCGCGGCGGACGGCGACAGGCCCGACGGCCCGAATGCAACTTTATCGGCCCCGATCCTTTCTCTAGGCTCCTGGCCGCCGCCGCCGGGGGAGTGACCTATCGTCAATTTCATGTTCGCGACCGGGATCGAGAACAGCATCCCGACCATCAACGGCGGCCGGACCCGGGTCGACCAGATGGAGTCGTGCCACCATTATCGGCGCTGGCGCGACGATTTCGAGCTGGTCGAGGAGATGGGGATCCATTTCCTGCGCTACGGGCCGCCGATCCACCGCACCTTCCTGGGGCCGGACCGCTACGACTGGGAGTTCGCCGACCTCACCTTCGCCGAGCTCGAGCGCCGCGACATCACGCCGATCGTCGACCTCTGCCATTTCGGGGTGCCGGACTGGATCGGCGATTTCCAGAATCCGGATTTCCCGATCCAGTTCGCGCGCTACGCGGGCGAGTTCGCTGAGCGCTACCCCTGGGTGCAGCTCTACACGCCGGTCAACGAGATGTTCATCTGCGCGATCTTCTCGGCCAAATATGGCTGGTGGAACGAGCAGGGCACGACCGACCGGACCTTCGTCACCGCGTTGAAGCATATCGTGAAGGCGAACGTTCTCGCGATGATCGAGATCTTGAAGAGGCGCTCGGACGCCATCTTCATCCAGAGCGAATCCTCGGAATATTTCCACGCCGACAGCCCGGCCGCGATCGGCCCGGCCGAGATCATGAACAGCCGCCGCTTCCTCAGCCTCGACCTCAATTACGGCCGCCGGGTCGACAGCGAGATGTACGAATATCTGCTGGATAACGGCATGACCCGGGAGGAATATCATTTCTTCCTGCACAACCGGCTGAAGCAGCACTGCATCCTGGGCAACGATTATTACATCACCAACGAGCATCGCGTGCACGAGGACGGCCGGACCTGGGCGGCGGGCGAGGTGTTCGGATATTCGGAGATCACCCGCCAATATTACAACCGCTACCGGCTTCCGGTGATGCACACCGAGACCAACATGGTGGAGGGCCCCAAGGGCGACGAGGCGGTCAACTGGCTGTGGAAGGAATGGGCCAACGTCTTGCGGCTTCGCAACGTCGGAATCCCCACCGTCGGCTTCACCTGGTATTCGCTGACCGACCAGGTCGACTGGGATACCGCGCTCCGCGAGCAGAACGGCAACGTCAACCCGCTCGGCCTCTACGATCTCGACCGCAACATCCGGCCGGTCGGCGAGGCCTACAAGCAGCTGATCAGGGATTGGGGAGACGTGCTCCCGGCGCAGAGCGTGTGCCTGGTCGTGCCGGTGGTGCCGCCCTCGCGTCACGGCGGCGAGCAGGCGCGCGACCAGGAGGCGGATGCCGGCAAGGCGCTCCAGCGCGAGGAGAAGCAAGGCGCGAGCTCGGGGGAGCTGGGGCCTTGAGCTATTATCTTCACGTCATTCCAGCGAATGCTGGAATCCAAGCGGACTCCGAGAGTAGGCAGACGCCGCTTGGACCCCAGCATTCGTTGGGGTGACGGGAGAGTGAAATGAAAATCGCCCGAATCGAGACTTTCCACGTGCCGCCGCGCTGGCTGTTCGTTCGGGTCGAGACCGACGAGGGGCTGGTGGGGTGGGGCGAGGCGAGCCTGGAGGGGCATTCCGAGGCGGTGGACGGGGCGTTCGAATCGCTTCGCGACCGGTTCGTCGGCCATGACGCGGCGCGGATCGAGGATATCTGGCAGATCGCCTATCGCGGCGGCTTCTATCGCGGCGGGCCGGTGCTCATGTCGGCGCTCGCCGGGCTCGAGCAGGCGCTCTGGGACCTGAAGGGCAAGGCGCTCGGGATGCCGGCCTGGGAGATGCTCGGCGGGCGGGTGCGCGACAGGATCCGCGCCTATGCCTGGATCGGCGGCGACCGGCCCGGCGAGATCGCCGCGGCCGCCGAGGTCCGGCGCGGCCAGGGCTTCTCCGCGGTCAAGATGAACGCGACTCCCGAGCTGGACTGGATCGGAACGAGCAAAAAGTTCGACGACGTGATCGCCCGGGTCGAGGCGGCCCAGGCGGCGGGGATGGAGGTCGGGCTCGATTTCCACGGCCGGGTCCACCGGCCGATGGCCAAGCAGCTCGCAAGGGCGATCGAGCCGCTCGGGCTTCTGTTCATCGAGGAGCCTTTGCTTTCCGAGAATCCGGAGGGGCTCGCGCAGCTCGCCCAGCTGGTCGCGACCCCGATCGCGCTCGGCGAGCGGCTCTATTCGCGCTGGGACTTCAAGCCGTTCTTCGAACAAGGCGCGGTCGACATCATCCAGCCCGATCTCAGCCACGCCGGCGGGATCCTCGAATGCCGCAAGATCGCGGCGATGGCCGAGGCCTATGACGTGGCGGTGGCGCCGCATTGCCCGCTCGGGCCGCTGGCGCTCGGCGCCTGCCTCCAGCTCGCGGCCTGCACGCCCAACGTCGCGATCCAGGAGATGTCGCTCGGGATCCATTACAACACCGGCGGGCACGATCTTCTGAACTTCGTCACCGATCCGTCGGTTCTCACTCCGGTCGACGGCTATCTGCCGATACCCTGCGGTCCGGGCCTGGGGGTCGAGATCGACGAGACCGCGGTGCGCGAGGCCGACAAGGAGCGGCACCGCTGGCGCAACCCGGTGTGGCGGCTCAAGGACGGCAGCTTCGCGGAGTGGTGAGCGGGTAACGGTCTAGGTCGTCATCCCGGACTTGCCTGCCCTGGACTTGATCCAGGGATCCGGGATCTATGAACACCGAGCAGGCCGGTCAGTCGCCAGCCCTCGCGACCAATGGACTGCGGTCGTGTTCATGGATCCTGACGTTCGTCAGGATGACGGAAAGGGCTACCAGGATGACGGGAAGGGCTAAGCGACGATGCGCAGCTTGCCGGTGCGGCGTTGGGGCACCGGGCAGAAGCCGAGCTCGTCCTGCAGCCGCGTCAGCTCCTGTTCCTTGGAGATCCGATATGCCTCGTGGCAGCGCGCGTCGCTCTCCGCTTCCTCCGCGGTCTGCGGGCGGAAATAGGCGATGCTGAGCTTCCGGCCGAACGTGTCGTCGCCGCGCATCTTCACTTCGGGACGGGCCGTTTCCGGCATGGAATCGCGAATTTCGGTGAGGCGCTCGATCAGCGCTTCGAGGGACGTGACGTCCCTGATCTCGATAAAGTCCTTGACCAGCTTACTCATCTACAACCCTCCCGAAAGCTCCCCCGAGCTTCCCTGGAACAGTGATTTAATCCGCGGATATCTCCGCGCAATCCTAATTTATATTTACCCACAGGAGAGTTGCCGGACCGTGAATGCGGCCGTAGTCGGCGGTTCACCAAATGACCCCGATCACGCTCACCGCCGGAAGGCTCGAACTGGTTCTGGCGCCCGCCGTGGGCGGAAGCATCGCGCGCTTCGACTGGCTGGAGAAAGAGCGCAGGATCAATATCTTGCGCCCGGCGGAGGGCGCGCCTGCGAGCGTTCTCGACGCCGCCAGCTTTCCGCTCGTGCCGTTCTCCAACCGGATCAGGGACGGGCGTTTTTCCTTCCGTCACCGAAATGTCACACTGGCCGCAAATATGACGGGCGATCCCAGCCCGCTCCACGGCCAGGGCTGGGTTGCGCCGTGGAAAATGCTGCGCAGCAATTCGCGCGGCGCCGAGCTCGAATATGTGCACGAGCCGGGCGAATGGCCGTGGCGCTACGAAGCGCGGCAGAGATTCGATCTCGACGAGAACGGGCTGACGCTCGGCCTGACCTGCCGCAACCTGTCCGACGAGCCGATGCCGTGCGGACTCGGCCAGCATCCTTATTTCCCCTGCAGCGCGCAGACCCGGCTGGACACCGAGGTCAGCCATGTCTGGACGATCGACGAGAATGTGCTTCCGGTCGGGAAGGTCAAAGCGGAGGGACGATACGATCTTCGCGACCGGAGCGTGTGCGGGCAGGGGCTCGACCACGGCTTCGGCGGATGGGGCGGCGCAGCGCGGATCTCGGATCCGGGGCTGCCCTTCGAGATAATGATGTCGTCTCCCCAGGCGCGCTACTTCCAGCTCTATTCGCCCGAGGCGGGCGGAATCTTCGTCGCCGAGCCGGTCAGCCACGCCAATGCCGCGTTGAGCGCGCCGGAGGAGGAATGGGGCGAGCTCGGGATGCGCGTGCTCGAGCCGGGCGAAGAGATGGAGCTCGAGATGCGGCTGGAAATCGTCGCTCAATAGACCGGTTCGAGCAGCCCGGTGATGACATGGTGCTGGACGACCGTCTCCAGCCTGTCGACGATCCGGCAGGCGAGACGGTCGCGGACTCGGGGCGGGAGGGACTCGTGCCAGGCGGCGGTCGCCTGCATGTCATGATGCCCGGCGTTGGTCGCGTCGGGCGCGTCGACTCCGACGACGAGAACGGGGCGGGCCCGGTCCGAGCGGTTGGCGGTGCCGCGATGGACGGTGAGGGCCGAGCGGGCGGTGATGTCGCCCATTTGCGGCATCTTCCGGACCAACCGCGCCTCGTAACGCGGCCAGCGATCCTCGGGCGGGAACATCTCGTCCGGGCAATCGGAGAGGTCGTCCCATTGCGTGCCCGGGGCGATCTCGAGCGGGCCCATCTCGGGGACGGTGTCGACCGCGGTCAGGTTGAAGGCGAGCGAGTTGAGCCGGCGGCCCTTCAACGTCGCTTCGGGCGCGGGGAAGTCGCGATGCCAGGGCTGGTCGGCGGCGCCGGGGAAGGGGATGTCGAACCCGATTTCGACGATCCGATAGTCCGGGCCGAGCACCGATTCGCAGACCAGAACGAACCAGGCATGGGTCGCGATGTCGACGAAGCCGCGCACCCGCTCGGGATGGACCTCGACATAGAAGCGCTCGGGCCCGCGCGGGAGCGCTCCGCCGGGGACCTCGCGGGCCTCGGCGAACAGCATGTCGATGTCCTCGCCCATTCGGGCGACCCAGTCGCGGCCGAACGCGCCCTGGAGGGCGATGATTCCGTCGCCGTAGAGGCCGCCCATCACCTTGCCGGCATCCCAGCCGCCAACCGCCGATTCGCTCATCGGATTCCCGTCTCCAGACGGCGGAAAGCTATCGGCTTTCGAGCCTTGTGACGAGGCCCCGCGCGGCGGATCATGCGCGGCGGATCACGGCACCGACCGCGGCGATCCGCTCGACATTCTCATAGCCGGCACGGCCGATCTGCTCGCCGAAAATGTCGGGGTCGATCTCTCCGTAGCGGAGCGAGCAGCCGAGCGGTTCGAGCCCTTCTTCCAGCGAGTCGCGGAGCAGGTCGCGGCCGTCGACGATCGCGCTTCCGGTGTAGAGCAGGATCGTTCCGCCCGGCTCGACTCGGCGCGCCGCTTCGAGCGCCCAATCGAGCGAGAGGCGGGCGCCGTGCATGTCGCCGCCGTGGCGATAGGCGCGCTTCGCCGGATCGACGATGAAAGGCGGATTGGCCGCAACCAGGTCGACCGGCCCGGCCACGTCGGCGAACCCCGCGCCCTCGACGAGCTCCACATCGAGCCCGGCAAAGGCCGCGTTGATCCGCGCGAAGCGCAAAGCGAGCGGATTGACGTCGGTCAGGGTCAGCCGGGCCCCGGGCAGAAAGGACGCGGCGGCGATCGCTCCGACGCCCGCGCCCGCGCCGACGTCGACGAGCCGGCCCACCTCGGCGAGCGCCGGAATCTCGCGCCGAAGGAAGGCGGCGAAGCGATAGCTGTCCGGGCCGAGGAAGACCGAATCCGGTTCATCGGTCGGGAAGGCCGAATGGAGGAAGAGCCGGCCCGCGAGCGAGGAGATGCGGATCCTGCTCTTCGTCAGCCCGCCTTCGTTCGCGATCATTCCGCTCGCGGCGAGCGCCTCCATCATCGGGCGCGGAAGAAGACCTGCCTCGAACTTCAGGCTCCAGCCGAAGACGTCGCGAAGATCCCTGGCGCGAGTGCGCCGGCTCACGACCCGCCGGTGAGTCTCCGGCGTCGGCGTGACGAAATCATATCCGGCATCGCGCGCGGCTTCGAGCAGATCGAGGAGCGCCGCGTCACTGGGCGGAAGGTCAGGCCGGGATCCGGGCAAGGGGCATGGTCAGGCAGTGCACTCCGCCTCCGCAGCGCGAGAACTGATCGATGTCAACCGCGATCACCTCGTAGCCGGCCGCTTCCAGCACGCCGTTGAGGCGGCGATTGTCGGCCGGCGAGACGATCCGCTTGCCGCCCAGGCTGAGCAGATTGGCGCCGAGCCGGTCGACCTCGTCGCGGGTGGCGGGGATCGTTTCGATTCCCAGGCCTTCGAGACGATCGGTCAGGCCCTCTTCGAGCGTGTCGAGGCAGGCGACGGCGACTTCGCGGGAGACCATGGTGAGCTGGGTATCGAGATGAAGGAAGCGCGGATCGAAGCAGGAATAGACGATTTCCCAGCCTTCGCGCTCGAACAGGGCGCCCAGAGCCCTGGCGCCGGCCTTGTCGGTGCGGTCTCCGGAATAGCCGATCAGCACCAGGCCGGGACGAAGGATGCAGACGTCGCCGCCTTCGATCCTGCCTTCAGCGATCCGGCCGAGCACCGGGACTCCAAGTTCAGCCATCGCGCGCGCCACATAGGTCGGCTCGGCGCGTCGATGCGGCTCGGAAGGCCGTAGCTCGACCAGGCCCCAGGGCGTCATCAGCACCGAATCCCGGGTGAAGGCGAGGTCGGGGAGGCCGTGGGAAGGCGGCACGAAATGGCAGCGTACGCCTTCCTGCTCGAGCCGCTCCGCGAACCGGCGATGCTGATCGCCCGCGGTGGCGTTGCAGCAGGCAAGGCCCCTGGCCAGGCTGTCGCGGGTGACCGCGTTGCACGGCACCATTTCGAGATGATCGGGGCGGCTGAGAAGAACGTCGGTCAGCCTGCCGGTCTCCGAATCCACGCCCCAGCGGAACGGCGCCTGCCGCTCGATCAGGGTCTCGGTGAAATCGGCTTCGCCCGTGGAGCGCTCCAGGAACATCACCAGAGCTCCGCCCGGTAGCGCTCGAAGCAGCGCGCCCCGCAGCCCAAGCGGATGAGGGCGCCCTCGGCCATCGCCACGGCGCGGCGCGGATCCTCCGCGACCAGCGGCCTGATCGCTTCCTCGTTCCAGGCCTGGCTGTGGCGGATGTCGAGGGTGGCGTGAAGATCGAAATAGCGCCTTTCGGCCGGCGTGAAGCCGAGCCGGCGGAGACCGGCGGCGGTGGCGGCCGAGCGGCCCGGAGCGGTCAGCTCGATCACGCCCAGCGCTCCGACCGAATGCCAGGCGTAGCGGCGGCAGCTCGCCATCGCGGTCATCGCATTGGCGAGGGCGAGGCTTTCCCAGACGGTGTCGTCTATGCTGGCGTCGAGCTGAAGGCGATCGACCAGCAGGTCGAGCATCGGACCGTGCATGCCCTTCGCGTTGCCGCGGCCCATCTCGTCCCAATAATTGCGCGCCAGCTCGAGCTTGGCGCGGGCGGGAAATCTCACCTGGGTCATCGCGACGAGATCGTCGAAGCCGGCCTCGCCCGCGGCTTCCTGGCCGAGGAACCAGCGCATCTGATCGACGCTCGCCTGCCCGGCGAGCCAAAGGAAGAGGGGGTCGGCCTGGCCGGGGCCGCTGTCCTGAAGCCCTTCGAACCAGGCGATGAAGCCGTCCGGATCGGTTGGGACCGCCGCCGCCTCGTCGGCGACCTCGGCGCGCAGGGCCTCGAGGAAATCGCCCTCGCGGCGGAGCATGCGCATGTCGCGCTCATGATCGCGATGCCAGTCCGCGCCGGGGAAGCCCGGCACGAGGCGCGCGCGGTTCCAGCGGGCAAGGCCGCGCTGGAAATCGTCGTTGAGAAATTGCGGGCTGGCGGGGGGCGCCGGCACGAGGGGTGAGGTTGCCATATGTCCTGGATTTGGAAGTTCGCGTTGAACCGGTAACCGTTCCGCGGACACAATGTTCCGGTTGGAAAAGCTAATTAACCTAAATCAGGCAAGTAGTTAGGGCCGGAACTCCAAGTCTTCGGGGGCGTTGCGGCGTGACGATTATTGGCCTCCTGGAGATCGCTTCTACATGCTTCTTGTCGAAACCGAGCTGCGCCCGAGCGCCATCCACGGGATCGGCTCGTTCCTGCTCGAGCCCGTCCGCAAGGGACAGCCGATCTGGCGCTTCGATTCGCGAATCGATCGGGTCTACAGCGAGGAGGAGATCGCCACCCTGCCGGAGCATATGCAGGCATTCCTGCGCACCTATTCGACATGGCACGAAGCGACCCGGCTGTGGATCTTGTGCGGCGACAACGGACGCCACTTCAACCATAGCGACACGCCCAACACGCTTTCGCTCGGAGCCGGAGTCGGCGACGACGTCGCAGCCCAGGACCTGCCGGCGGGCACCGAGCTGACCACCAATTACAATCTGATCTGCGACAATGTCCGGATCAACGGCGCCAATTATCTGTCGGCGAGATCGGCCCCGGACCGCGTGTCGGAGAGAAGGCCGAGCCCCGCCACGGCGGCGTAATCGCCGGCGATCAGCTTCTCGCCGATGTCGAGGCGATAGCGCAGGTTCGGGATATGGATACGGCCCGCGCGCGCATAAGCGGCGTCGCGCGCGGCCCCGATCGTCGGCCCGGTTCCGGTCACTACCATCGTCCAGCCGTAAAGGCCGCTGGTGACGAGCTGCCCGCCCTCCAGCCCGACCTCGCCATAATGGAGATTGGCCCGGTCCTCCCGGTCGAAATCTTCGGGGATGAAGACCGGTAGGCCGACCGGCTCGTCGACCTGCTTGCGCGAATAGGGCAAAGGCGGGGTGGTCAGGACGACCCCGGCCGAGAAGCCCGGCCGGGCCTCGAAGGCGGGCGCCTTGCGGCCGACCATCATCGCGAACAGATCCGCCCAGCGGGTGCGCTGAAGAGGCTCGAGGATGGAGAAGCCCGGATAGCCGAAGCGGCAGGTGAACTCGAGCGGCCAGATGCCGCCCTCGTTCACGATCGTGTTGAGATTGACGTAGCCGACATGGCCGTGCCCGCGCAGCAGCGGCTCCACCCTGGCAAGAGTGCACGCGAAGAAAAGGCCGCTCCGGTCGAAGGTGGCGATGGTGCCCATCTCGCCGGTCAGCTCCCCCATGTCTCCGGCGAAGAAGCGCTTATGCTCCCAGTCGAGGCAGGCGGGCGTGAGGAAGCGCGTTCCGTCGAAATAGGCGCCGACGCCCATCTCCACGCCGTCGACATGGTCCATCAATATGTAATCGGCCGGGGCGCCGCCGCGGGCGCGGAAGCGGCTGGCGAGCGCGGCGCGAACGTCCCGGCCGTCCGGCATCTGCCCGATATAATTGTCGTGCGAAGCGAAGTCCGGCCCGCTGAACTTCAGGACGTAGCGGCCCGGATTGGAGGCGAGAAAGGCATCGCCGGACGCTGGATCGGAGAATGGATGGACCGCGGCGATCGGCAGGCCCAGCTCGCCGAGCGTTTGTTGCGCGAACGAACGGTCGTTCTCGAGCCGATCGCCAAAGGCGCTTCCGCCGATCACCTGATATCCGTCGCGCCGAAGCTCGTCCTGGAGAGCGCCATAGCCTTCCGACACGGCCTCGAAGAGGATGATACCGTCGCCGCCCGCTTCCCGGATCCAGCCGAGCTCGGAGCGCCAGTCGGGAGTCCGCGGAACCAGTCCGGCGAGCGTTCCCTCGGCCAGCGGCTCCTCGACGAAGACGCGAACCTCGTGTCCGTCCGCGATCAGCCGCATGTAGAGCGAGCCGAGATCGCAGGTTTCACTGACTCCGAGAAAACGCATGGACGATCCGTGGCAGCAGCAGAGCGGCCGATTCAAGCGATTTCAGGAGCTTGGCGAGCGCCTCTTGATAAGGTGTGGCGCTCGTAGCCGCGGGCGGGGGCGTCAGATGCCCGGGACGGGATAGCCGACGAAGATCTTGGGCTTGTGGAGGAGGACGTGCGTGTTGATCCGCTCGGCGCCGACCTCCGGCGCGGTGAGCCGCTCCTGGATCGCGGTCCATTCGGGGAGATCCGCGACCACGGCCTTCAGCAGATAATCGAAGGCGCCGCTGACGTGCGAGGATTCGACGATCTGGGGGATCGTCGCGGTCTCCGCGACGAAACGCGCATGATCCCCGGAGCCATGCGCCTTGAGGGTGATCTCGGCGAACAGGATGAGCCCGACATCGAGCGCGAACGGATCGAGCCGGGCATGATAGCCCTGGATCACGCCCGCTTCCTCGAGCCGCTTCACGCGGGCGAGGCAGGCGCTCGGCGAAAGCGCGACCCGGTCCGCGAGAGCCTGGTTGGTCAGCCGGCCCTCGGCCTGGAGATTCGCCAGGATCCTGCGGTCGATCCGGTCAAGCGTGAAAGCTGCGCTCATCGCCCCGATGAACCGCAGGTTCTGCGGTATCGGTCAAGACCTTCGATGCCACCTGCGGCGCCGTCGCCGATACAAAGGTTCCAACGATCCGCGAGACGAAGCGGACGGAAACCCAAGGATATGGAGACACGAAATGACACTCAGGGAAAAGCTCGAAGGCTGGGCCTTCGCCGCAATCCTGATCGTGGGATTGCCGCTGCTGATCGTCGCGTCGCAGCGGATCGCGGGCTGAGCCGGAGAGCCGGCCGCCGCGACGCGGCTTGCAAAGCCCGCCAGGGTCCCTAGCTTGTATGACATGAGGCATTTCTCGATCTTCGAGCGATTCAGGCTTCACGGAAGCAGCCTCATGTCACGCCTGCGGCCCTCGGGGCGCGCCGCCATTTAGGCAGCCGCTCGCGAGGGGTAACCGCGGGAGCCCCCGGGCATGCTCATCCTCTCGATGAACAGGCATCCCCGGAACCGGTGATCTTACGCCGGGCGGCAGGTTCCCAGCACTTTCAACATCCATTTAAGGTCCGCGCGCCCTCGTGAGCCGCGCGGCAGGAGTCTGTCATGACCGAACTTGTTACCGAGCGCACGCGCGACATCGTCGCCCGATCGCTGCCCATCGTACGGCAGCACAAGGACCAGATCGTCGGCGCCATGGAAATCTACCTCCGGCGCATGGAGGACGACCGGAAGACGTTCGGCCGCTCCGACGTCGCCGCGATGATCCTGACCGAGCTGCTGCTCAGACAGGCCAGCCTGATCGCGGGCGGCGGCCAGGTCGCCGGCCTCGAGACGACCGCCCTCGAGCATGCATCGCTCGGAATCGACGGCCGCCATTATTCGCGATTCGGCGACGCCTTGGTGCCCATCCTGAGGGACTCCCTCGGGTTCAACCTGCCGCGCGAAGTCTCCTCGGCGTGGAGCGACACGTTCTGGAGCATCATCCGGGCGGCGCAGGCGAAGCAGGCCCTCACCGACCGCGGCGCCAATCGCTCCGTCCCAAGGGTCGAAGGCCCCCGGCGCGCGCGCGGAACCTCTTACGAGGCGATGCTCGGCCAGCCCTGAAGGCGTGAAGCGGGCGGAGCGCGAACCGTCACGTCCCCAGATCCATATCGGCGAGAGCGATTGCGACCTCATCGCCGCCATCGCCCTGCGCGTCGAGCGGAGCGATCCCGATCTCTCGCGCACGATCTTCGACGAAATCGACCGGGCGCAGACGGCGAGCAACATCATGGCGGTCGCGACCGCCGGCTCGCCCACCATGAAATCAGCGCCCGGCGCCGCCTTGGCCGACCAGCTCCCGGCGCCGCTGGGAGAAGGCCATGGCGACGAGCCCGACACCCGCAACTGCAAAGCTGATCGACAGGAGGATTCCGAAGACCGACACGGCTTCACGAGTGTCATTGAACAAAAGCAGGGCGAAGGTCGCCATTGGCAGGCCGATCAGCAAAGTCAGCCCGAGGCCGAGGTCGGTGACTCCGCGCAGCACCAGCCAGAACCAGCTCCGGCCGTAGCCCGCCCCAGCCTGGACCCCGACATCGAGCGAGATGATGCCCCGCATCAGCAGCCAGACCATCGTAATCGTCGCCAGTGGGAACAGACCCTTCCAGCCACTCAGCAGGAAGAGGATGCCCGCACAAACGGTCAACACGCCCGAGCCGAGCGTAACCTTGCCGAGCAAGGCGCGGTGAGCGCCCCAGCCGAGCGCGAATTCCGCGACGCCGCCGGCGAGAAGCATCCAGCCGACCGTTTCCGCCAGCGGCGGGCCTTGTATCAGCGGCAAGACGAATGCCGCCGCAGCGATCAGGATCTTGAGCGTGCCGCAGGCGAGAGTCGCTTCCCAGGAGGAGGCGGCGAACGGTGGCGACGAGTTCGGCACCGCAACTTCGGGCGAATCCGTCGGTCCCCCGGACTTGCTTTCATGGCCGCTCACGCGGCTATCGGAAGGCGGGGGGAGAAGGTCGCACGCGTCACTTCGACCCGGAGCCCCGCGGGGCTCGAATGTTCCTCGATCCGCGCCTGGAGTTGCTTGGCCAGAGCGCCGACGATCACGGTTCCCAGCCCGCCCGGGCGGGTCTCGGCCGCCGCCGAGCGTCCGCAACCATTGTCGGAGATGCTGAGCTTCCAGTCCGCCGCATCCACCTCGAAGGTGACAAGGATTCGGGCATCGGCGCGGGCGGTCGGAAACGCATATTTGATCGAGTTGATGATCAGCTCGGTGACGATCAGGCCGAGGCTCACCGCATTGCTGGTCTGCAGCGTGCCTTTGTCCGCAACCACCTCGATCTCAATCCGGTGATGGGGGCCGATCATCGAAGCGGCGAGGCCGGCGCACAGCTTGGTCAGGTAGGCAGCCATATCGATCTGGTCGATGCCGTCGGAAGCGTGGAGATGGCTCTGCACGGCCGCGACCGACATCACTCTTTGATGAGCGTCGCGCAATTCCTCGCGAGTTTCCTCGGACGACACGGAGCCCGCCTTCAAGAGGAGGATGCTGGCGATGATTTGCAGGCTGTTGGCGATACGATGCTCCATTTCGCGCAGCAGGGTCTGGTGCTGGGCGAGGAGCTCCTCCGTGTGCTCGAGCAGCGCCTGCTTCTCGCGCTCGATTTGCCGGCGCTCGGTGATGTCCTTGAAAGCGAGCAGCAAAGTCGGATTGGCGCTCTCCTCGTAGCGCACTAGCCGGGCACCGACGACCAAGGTGCGAGGGCCCAGGCCAGGGCAGTCCTGCTCCAGCTCGAATCCGTCCAACGGTACATGATCGCGAAGAACCGTCTCGAGCGCCCGCCTTAGCACAGGGATGTCCCATCGGCCCCCGCCCAGTGCGAAGAAGAGGCGGCGATGGGCCCGTTCGGGATCCTCCTTGAAAAATTCGTAAAAGCAGCGGCTGGCCGCGAGTACGCGCAGTTCGTCGTCGAGCACCAGAAAAGGCTCGGGGAAAGTGTCGACAATCGCCAGCGCCAGCGTCTGGGCGTCCCGGATATTATCAATGTGCTGCATGAGCCGGCTCCGTCGGGCGGGAGCACGTCGAGTCTCTCAGCCACCGGCGCGCCACGTCAGGACCCGATGATGGGCTCACCTTACACCTCTTGCCGGCCAGACCTAACCTGAATCAATCCCGGGGGCACCTGAGCCGATGCCACGTCCTTTTCGGCCATGGCTCAGGCAGCCACGACCACAGTTCGCTCCGCAAGGGGCGCAGGCTTGTCGAGCGGAGCGATCCCGAGCTCTCGCGCAGGATCTTCGACGAAATCGACCGGGCGCAGATACATTCGGACGGCGACCTTCCCGAAAAGGTCGTCGCGATCGGCTCCGAGGTCGAGTTCGTCGACGAGAAGAGCGGCGACGTCCGGCCATGACCATGGCCCTGCCAGCCGAAGCCGACATCGAGGCGGGCCGGATCTCGGTGGTGAGCTCGATGGGCGTGGGCCTGATCGGCCTTTCCGAAGGCCAGTCAATCGACTGGCCCTATCCGGACGGCCGACCACGCATGCTTCGCATCAGCTCGGTTCGCTGCGCGCGCCAAAAGTGATCGAGCAGTGCAATTATCCATCGACATTCGCATCGCGACGTGGCCCGCCGAGCACCGTGGATCGATCGGGCGCCTCTATTCCGCCCGCATCGCAAATCTGCTTTAGGGGAGCAGTATGAGGATACCCCGGCAACTTCAGTTCACGCGTATCGAGGCTGTGCTTGCTCAACTCGAGGGGGCCGGCAGCTATGTACTGAATATATCTCCGGAGAATAGCTATCACGCCCTTGGGGGGGAAGCCGCGCTGGTCCAGGCCTACGTGACCTGGGCACAGCAGGAGCCCCAACCTCACATCCGGTTCGCCTCGACAGGAGCGCTCGGCCCCAACGATGCGGTAAGTCGTTTCTCCTCACTTGCTGCCGCCTTGCTCGCGATCCGAACGTCCGTAGGCGAAAGGAATGTCACGGAACCGTTACTCGAAGCGGCGCTCGCCCGACTGGCCGTTCTCCAAGGGCACAACCCCCGGACTGGGTCCCGAGGGCCCCAGATCGAACTCGTCTGCGCGGACCATCTCGGACGTTCGTACCCCGTCACGTTGTACGACTCCGTGGCTGACGGAAAACCTGTGCCTAAGCCTGAAAGCGCGCTTGGCGACCTCGCCCGCCTTATTGTGCGCACCACAATGCAGCCAGAGTATGAGCGGCACGAGACCAACCACTTCATTCAGTCGATCGCGGGCGCTTTGTACGAGCTGTTTCGTAACACGCACGAGCACGCCCGCCATGATCTGGCAGGCAACTTCATCAAGCGCTCGCTCCGTGCGGTACAGGCGCGTCGCCACTCCATCACCCCACAGGTGCTGGCGCGGATTGCGGAGGACACTCCAGCCATTGAGGCCTACTGCCGTCGCCTGCAGCCACGTCGTGGACGGACGCAACTCCAGTTGCTCGAGCTCTCAGTGCTCGACTCCGGACCCGGGTTGGCGGCGCGTTGGCTGGGGCGGACCCTATTGAGGGAAGATCGGGGACGCGTCGAACTCGAGGCTGTGATGAACTGCTTCGAGAAGGGTGCTTCGACCAAACCTCGCCCGGGCGCGGGCATGGGACTGCCGAACCTCATTGGCCTCGCCAGAAGGTCTAACGGTTTTCTCCGCCTCCGCACGGGGGCCCAGTCGCTGTACGCCGACCTCGGTCTTGAGCGGGACGCCTCATTCGGAAGTGCGCCAAATCTTCAGCCGCTCCATGGCGATAGAATAATCGCCAAGGCATCGGGCACGCTCTGGAGCCTGCTTCTGCCCATCAAAGAAGCCGGATGAGGAACTTCTTCCACTATCGCGCAGACTGGGTCGCAGACGGTGGCCTAATCGACGTTTTGATCCTCTTCAACGCTGGCCGAGAACTAGATACTCACCAGCTGCGGGAGATCGTGGACGGGGAGGTCCAGAACTATCTGCGTCCAGACCAGCTAATTGTCATAAGCAGAGCTCAGACTATCGCGGCCGCGCTGCAGGCGATAAAAACAGAGGAGACACAAACAACCCTACTGGAACGCGTCGGGGAGGGTTGTCACGTCGAGCTCTGGAGCTTCGACGAAACCGGAGGCACCGACTGCGTAGAGGCTCTGCAGAAAGGCCCGCGCCGCGTAGAGCCAAGTCTGACAGAAATCGTTCGTCGCGGGGCGACCAAGATTTTCAATGAGCATAAGGGCTTCGTCGAAGGCAGCGAAAGTTACCACTTCCGAAACCCATCCGGCAAGCACACCGACCGTTTCATGAGGCTGTCGAACATTCTAGTGCGCCAAGCGGAAATCACGTTCTTGGCACTTGCCCTGCTGTCATTTGTGCCCCTCGGCACCAAGAACGCCTACATCGATACGCCGGCACTCCATGCCGTCATATCGGCACTGAATGAGCTGAGGAAAGGCGGCGAGCCGGATGCATATATCGCGGCTGAGAACTTCCGGTCCTATTACGGCGTCGATGACTATCCCTTCACCGAGGTTGACCGCTCCGTCGCGATTATCTCGGCCTCATCCAGCGGCAGTCTAGCGGCAAGACTGACCGCGAGGGGATTTTCCGCGGACCAAGTCATCCACCTGCTTTTCCTCGGGGAGAAGAAGGGCGCTCTTCAAATTGCTGTCGACCTTGCCTTTGACAAGCGCCTGAACCCCTTCGGTCACGATCCCGCACGCCGGACCTACGAGAAGGACTGTGCCCTGTGTAAGCAGGGCTCCATGTTCATCGAGCTGCGGGGCGATCAGTTCGACATCAGTCCACCCCAGCCACTGCCTCTAGTCATCAAACAGGCGCATGCCCCAGAGGCCTTATCGCATCAGCTAAAGCGGCTTGTCGGCTCCCGTTGCTTTAGCAGCTCCGCGATGAGCCTGCATTGGATCGACCCGGCTGCGCTGCTGCAACATCCGCCGTACGCAGAACGTCTCGACTACTTCCTTCGCCGGTTCGTTCCTGCGGGAGCTCAGTTCTGCGTACTGGCTGACGAGCAGTCCGAGGCTTGGGGGCGGGCGGCTGCTGAGAAAAGTGGTCAGACGTTTCAGTTCGTCCGCGCCGACCGGCCGAACGAGATCGAGTTGAGCATCCAGAACGCTGATGGCCCGTTACTAGTCATGGCTGCAGTGATCGGGAACGGGCGCCGACTGCTCGACATCAGCCGCGAGCTGCGTACAGCGGCGCCGCGTGCACCGATCACGTACATCGTCGGCTTCGCCAAACCGAGCAGCGTCGAGCGGCTGAGAACGCTGCGAAACAGCCTCATCTTCTCCAATCGCGAGGCGCACCATGCGTTCGAAACGATAGAGGAGATGGTCCTGCCGAGTGCGCGCCGCGAGAATGCGTGGGAGCAGGAGCTGGAGTTCCTCAGGGAAGCACCGCACGCGTGGGCGGGTAGGAACCGGGACTTCATCAACCAGCGCATTGCCCAGCTAGAAAACGTTAGCGCACCGTTGATCGACAATCTCTTCTTAGCGAACGCGTTCACCGGCGTGCTCAAGATGAGGCCCGGCTTCGCGTTTTGGCCTGAGGGCCTGGTGACAGGGGGTGAGAAGCAGGCCGACGTCTACACGACAATCTCTTCGGTGCTCCAGAGCCTCCGGACCGCGCCGTCGTCGGCCAAGGAGGCACTAAGGAGCGGATGGTTTCGGCAGACTCTCATTCATCCGGAGGTATTCGGCCGGTTCAACGATGGGATCTTACAGGCGTCGTTCCTTCGGGCGGCGCTGCCATCGGAGCTCGACTACAGAAGCGAGCCTGAGCTCAGCTCGCAGCTTGCCCGTCTGATTGGGAGGATCGTTGAAGGTGCGAATCTTGTGAGGGGAGAGGGCGCCTTCGAATTTCTGCTGGCGCTCGGGTGCAGCCGCCTTCGGCTCCAGAAGGGGCACTACGACCTAGCACTTCCAGTCGCCCCGCCTAATCGGCCGCTGATCCAGGCACTGAGAAAGACGGTCCGGACCGTGCTTGGCGTCTGACTGACGATAATCAGACACGCTTCGCGCTTCGAGAAGCTCGGATACCGCTTTCACCTTGCTGCATCGCTGGGCAGGACATCAGCTGTAGGAAAGTCCAAATTCCGCAAATTCTATGGGACTCTCGCCCCTGTTTCGCGGTGACGCATGGCGGGCGCGCGGACGAGCTCTGCGCCGGTCTGGCCCGCAAATGATGTTCAAGGCGCGATCGAGGATGCGCTTCGGTCAGCCGGTCTTATGCGCTGAGGTCCATCGCTCGTCCTTAACCGAGGCATCGCCGAAGCCGCCTCAACGCAGATGAATCATGCGCCGGGGGCGAGGGCAGGATCCGCCAGGGGGGCGGTTTCGGCGACGTCGCCCGGCCGACTGCGGTCAAACAATGCGCGCATCATGAATATGGCGAATGCGACGACACCCACCGTGAAGACGAGGTCACCGGGGACCCGCATCCAGACCAGGGTCTCCATGGTGGAGCTGTGGATGATCTCGGCGCTTCGCGCATAGGCGTAATCGCGGGTAAAGCTCTGATAGGTCTGGAACAGCCCCTGCGGGAAGAGCGACAGGAACACCATCATCGCAAGGCCGATGTTGAGGCACCAGAACGACGTCTTGAGCAGCTTCTTGCTCCAGCGCGACGGGTCCGACAGGCCGCGCATGCAGAATAGCACCAGTCCGATGCCGAGCATGCCGTAAACCCCGAACAAGGCGGCGTGGGCATGGGTCGCGGTCGTGTTCAGCCCCTGCATGTAATAAAGCGCGAGGGGTGGATTGATGAAGAAGCCGAACAGCCCCGCGCCGATCAGATTCCACACCAGCACGCTCGAGAAGAAAGCGAACGGCCAGCGATAGACTTCCTGCCAGTCGTGCCGGTGCTCGAACTTGACCCGGTTATAGGCTTCGAACCCGACCACCATCAGCGGCACGACCTCGAGCGCCGAGAATACCGAGCCCAAAGCGATGACCGCGGTCGGCGTTCCGCTGAAATAGAGGTGGTGGAACGTGCCGAGCACGCCCCCGGCGAGAAAGATGATCGTCGCGAGCATCACGGAGGTCGCCGCCACCGACATCCGCACCAGCCCCATCTTGACGAACAAGGCGGAGACGATCGCCGTCGCGAATACCTCGAAAATGCCTTCCACCCAGAGGTGGACGACCCACCAGCGCCAATATTCCATCACCGAGATATGGGCATGCTCGCCGTAGAAGAGCCCGGTCCCGAACAACAGGCCGATCGAGACCGTCGCGATCACGACCAGGAAGACCAGAGACCGGCCGCTCTTCTCCCGGAGCGCGGGCCAGACTCCGCGCAGCACCAGCGCGACCCACAGAAGCAGGCCGATGAAGAGATAAATCTGCCAGAAGCGGCCGAGATCGAGATATTCATAACCCTGGTGGCCGAACCAGAAATTGATCGTTCCGCCGGAGATGTGGCGGTTGATCGCGGCCCATTCGCCGGCGAACGATCCGACGACGATGATCAGCAGGCTGACGAACAGGAAGTTCACGCCGAAGCGCTGGAATTTCGGTTCCCGCCCTCCCAGCAGGGGCGCCACATAGAGTCCGGTGGCCAGCCATGCGGTCGCGATCCACAGGACCGCCAGCTGCGTGTGCCAGGTCCGGGTGACAGCATAAGGGAAATATTCGGCCATCGGCAGGCCGTAGAGGCCCTGGCCTTCAACCGCATAATGGGCGGTGACGATGCCGAGCAGAACCTGGGCGACGATCATGGCGGTGACGACGAAGAAATATTTGGCCGTCGCGCGCATCGACGGCGTGATGGTAACGCTCTCGAACAGGTCGGCCGTCGCGAACCCTTCGAGCGGCTCGATATCGCGCCGCCAGACATCGAACTCGCGCGCATAATACCAGACCAGCCCGCCGGTGGCGGCGAGCAGCACGAAGATGGAGATGAACGTCCAAAGGAAGAGCGCGCCGGTCGGAGCATTGCCTACCAGCGGCTCATGCGGCCAGTTGCTGGTATAGCTGATCGTCTCGTCGGGTCGCTGGGCGGCGGTCGCCCATGACGTCCAGAAGAAGAAAGCGCTCAGTGCGTGCGCCTCGTCCGTCGTCAGCACTGCGTTTTGCGGCATCGCGTACAGCTCACGCAGATGCTGGTCGGCGGGCGAGCGATTGGTGAAAAGGCCTTCGAAATGTGCAGCCGTCCCCGCGATCGCGCCGGCCCGCCGGTCGCTGACGGTCAGGACGGAGGTGCGCGGATCGTAGCCGTTGGCGCGCATTTCGCGCTTGAGGATCGCGCCGATCCGCGCCTGATCGGGCTCGGCAAGCGCGTCGAAATTGTTGTTCGCGAGAAGCTGGCGCAGCGCGACCGCCTCGCGATGAAGCCAGTCCGCGCTCCAATCCGGCGCGACATAGCCGCCATGGCCCCAGATCGAGCCCTGCTGCATCCCGCCGGTCGATTGCCAGACCGCCTGACCGCGTTGGATCTCTTCCCCGGTGTAGAGGACCTGCCCCGATTCCGCCCGGACCGAGCCAGGCATGGGCGGTTTGGTATGGTAGATCTGGGCCCCGAAGTAGAGCAGCGCGCCGAACATGATCGCCATGCTCGCGCCGAAGATGATCCACAACCGGCGAATCGAGAATTCAGAAGCGTAATCGGACATAGCGGCTTCCCGCCCGAGCAACTCGTGTCGGGTCACGCGCCAGGTTGCGGTTCGTCGCCGCGAGGTGTGTCGTCGGCAGGCCGGGCATGAACCAATGCGGGGCCGGACACCGGAGGCTGCCAAAGCCCTCCGTCCCTAACTTAGGTTAGACCTTCACAGCCTCAATGAACAGCATGTTGTGGCCGGTCGGCTAGCGGGCCTCGTCGGCCGACGCGATTGTGCGCGATCCTGTGCTGGTGACCCGGAAGGGACTCGAACCGCAGCGGATCGGCCTGACGATCCGCCTACCAAGGAAAACATGGGTTCGACGCGCTGAGATGGGTCGCTGCGTCAGCCGGCGCGATTGCGCGCGATCCTATATTGGTGACCCCTACGGGACTCGAACCCGTGTTTTCGCCGTGAGAGGGCGACGTCCTGGACCGCTAGACGAAGGGGCCTGCCCGCGGAGGCACGGCGCATATGGGGGAGGGGGCTCGGCTGTCAAGCGGAGCGGTAACGCATCCCCTCGGGTTCACCGGGCCGAAAGGCCCGTTCTGCTAACAGGAGCGCGTACATCCCGCCGGGGATCTCCATTCCGGAAGGATCGACATGCGTCTATGGGACTCCGTGAAGGCTGCCGCTTCAGGCGTGGAGGATGACGGAAGCTTCGAATCCCCCGCCGGGCCGGAGGATTGCGAGGCGCGCCGCGCCGCCGCTCTGCGGGGTGAAGCGGGCAAACCGGCCCTGGCTCCGAACCAGGGCGACGAGCCTTACGGAATCGTCGTGGAGACCGCCGGATCGCGCGGGGTCACGACGATCCTCGCCTTCGCGAACGGCGAAGCCAGCCTGTTCACCGCCTCGGGATCCGGAATGATCGGCGGTCCGTCCCATGTCCATGTCGCTCAGAGGGCCAGGCGCCTTGTGAAGGAGGCGGCCGGTCATTCCGCTTCAGCCAAGCCCACCGACGACTTTCCCTATCCGCCCAGGGGCGCGGCGCGCTTCTATTTCCTGACGCCGAAGGGCGTTCTCACCGCCGAGGAGCCGATCCGGGACCTTCGAAAGGGCCATCATCCCATGTCCCCGCTCATGGATGCCTGCGACGAGCTGATGTCGGAATTCGCGCAATATATCTGGGTCCCGCGCGCTCCGGTCCCGCCGCCCGGGCCGGTTGCGATGCTGAAGGCATTGGCGATCGTCGCCGCCGCCGGCGCTCTGACCTATGCGGCATGGCTCATTCCGATCGCCTGGGTGCGCTGGCCCGCCGTCATCCTGGCAGCATTCTTCACGATCGCGGCGCTGATCGTCCCGTTCGCGATGCTGACCGCGCCCCGTATTGCCGCGGACCGGCCGGATCCGGCCGCCTCCAGCTAGAGCATCGTGCGGAAAAGTGGGAACCGGTTTTCCGCTTAAATGATGCGGCAACAAGAGTTAGAGCAGCGGCGCGATTCAGAAATCGCGTCCGATGCTCTAGAAGGCGACTTTTCGGCTCTCAGGCCGCCGCGGCGTCCTCGTCGCCGGCCAGAGTCTCGGCGACGAGCTCGGCCAGCTCCATCGCCTGGGCGCGGTTGAGGCGCGGGTCGCAGTGGGTGTGGTAGCGCGACTCGAGATCCCGTTCGGTCACCGGCTCGGCGCCGCCGGTGCATTCGGTGACGTCGCGGCCGGTCATCTCGACATGGACTCCGCCGCCGCGTTCGCCCTCGGCCGCGGCGATCGCGAAGAAGGCGCCGAGCTCGGCGAGGATCCGCTCGACCGGCCGGGTCTTGTAGCCGTTGGCCGAGCGAATCGTGTTGCCGTGCATCGGATCGCAGGACCAGAGCACGGGATGGTCTTCGGCGGCGACTGCGCGGATCAGGGCCGGGAGGCGCTGCTCGATCCGGTCGGCGCCCATCCGGGCGATTAAAGTGATCCGGCCCGCCTCCCGCGCCGGATTGAGCGAGTCGAGCAGGCGTAGAAGCACGTCCGGCTCTAGCGACGGCCCGCATTTGATCCCGATCGGGTTCGAGAGGCCGCGAAGAAGCTCGACATGGGCCGAGCCCGGGAATCGGGTGCGGTCGCCTATCCACAGGAAATGGGCCGAGCTGCCGTACCAGCCGGCGCCGTCGCGGCGAACCAGGGCCTGCTCGTAGGAGAGGAGAAGGGCCTCGTGGCTGGTGTAGAAAGGCTCGCCGCCGGCCGCGAGCTCGCGAAGCCGGCCGAGAGTCGCCGCCGACTGGGAGTAGGCCCGAAACATCCGGTCGGGATCGGGCGTGCGCGAGGCTGGGTCGAAGGCGATGCCGTTGACGATGTCGCCGCGGTACATGGGGAGCGAAATACCGTCCTTCCGCTCGAGCGCGCGGGTGCGCGGCTTGGCAAACTGGCCGGCCATCCGTCCGACGCGGATCACGGGAAGGCCGGAGGATTCCGCGATCAGCGCGGCCATTGCGGTAAGCAGGGCGTGGTTGCCGGAAATATTGTCGACCGAGAATTCGGCGAAGCTCTCGGCGCAGTCGCCGCCCTGAAGAAGGAAGGCGCGGCCGGCCTGCGCCTCGGCAAGCGCGGACTTGAGGCCATGGGCTTCGTGGGGCGGGACCAGAGGCGGGTAGGCCGCAAGCTCGGCGAGCGCCGCCTCGAGCGCGGCCGGATCGGGCCAAGCCGGCTGCTGCTCTATCTCGTGCCGCCGCCAGCTGCCGGGAGACCAGATGCTCGCCATGGCGCGCTCCTTCGCGGATGGCCCGCCGTTTCGCAAGCCGGGCCCCTCTTTTCAGGCGGTTGACCTTGCCCGGCGAAAAGGTGAGGACAGGCGCGTGAAGAGCCTCTTTCCCTATGCCGAGACGACCGGCGGAGTGACCGTCCGGGCGTCGGTGAGCTTCCTGCCCGAGCAGTCCGAGCCAGCCCGCGGCCGCTGGTTCTGGGCCTATCATATCCGAATCGAGAATGAGGGCCGAAAGGCCGTGCAGCTGATCAGCCGCGAATGGCTGATCAGCGACGGACGCGGCGGCCGTCACGAGGTCCAGGGCGAGGGCGTGGTCGGGGAGCAGCCGGTGATCGAGCCGGGCCAGTCGTTCGACTATGTCTCGGGATGCCCGCTCAACACCCCGACCGGTGCGATGGAGGGCCGCTATCACATGATCGACGCCGACGGCTCGGCCTTCGCGGCGATCATCCCGCGCTTCGCACTGGTCGCGCCCGCGGTCACGAGCTGATCTTCGCGCCGCTTCTCCACGCGATCCTGGTCATTGCCGGTACAGGGTGCGGACCCTAAATGCCCGGGTGCAATCCGGAGTGACACAATGCGCAGACTGATCCTCGCCGCGGCTCTCGCCTCGGTCCCGCTCGCGGCCCCGGCCGCCGCGGCCCCCACGAGCCAGACGATGACCTGCCCGATCGGCGGCGGCAGCTTCACCTTCACGTCGAACGAGTCCCCGATCGTCATCGGCACCCGCCCGGACGGCAAGCCCTATGGCAATTCGGCCTTTCCGGCGCCGCTTCCCGAGTGCCCGGCCAACGGCCTGGTACTCTACAAGCAATATACGCCCGAAGAGGTGGCGAAGCTCGAGCAGATCGTCGCTTCCGACGCCTATCAGGCGCTCCGGACGAGCGACACGACCTATTACCGCGCCTATCGGCTCATGAAGGACATGGGCCTCGGGCCCGAGGATTATCTGTGGGTGCTGCTCCAGGCGAGCTGGCAGGCGGACGGCAAGCCCGAGCTCAAGACGCGCTACCTGAGCGAGCTGGTCGAGGGCTCGGCCGCCGCGACCCCGCGCCCGGACGATTTGAACTGGATCGGGATGGAGGCGCGGTCTGCGAACGCCCTTCGCGAGCTCGGCCGCTTCGACGAGGCGATCGCCCGGCTCGACAGGATCCCGACCGAGGCGCTGGACGTGCGCGTGCCGCTCGGGCAGGCGACCGACCCCGCCGTTCGCGAGGCCAAGAGCCGCCGCGCCTGGCTCGATTACATGAAGGAGCTGCGGACCGCGATCGCGAGCAAGGACCAGTCGTCCGAGCCGCTCGATCTCATTCCGCGCGCCGTGGCCCATGACCGCTGCCTCAAGGCCGGGCCCGGCCTGAACGCCGCCGACGTCGCATTCTGCCAGCGCGAGAGCGCGGCCGTGGAGGCGCTTCGGACCAAGCGCGACCAGGCGGCGCGGGAGGCGGAGGCGCTTCGGCAGTCGCGGGAAGCCAGCGGGCGCTAATCGAGGGCGCATCCCGTTCGCCCTGAGCCAGTCGAAGGGCCTTCCTTCCTTGCCTCCGATATGGGGTTGAAGAAGGAGTGGGCTTCGACAGGCTCAGCCCGAACGGAGTAGGTGGGATCGCGCCAGCGCGTTCTATTCCCGCATCAGCGCCACGAGGCGGCCCATCAGGCCGATGAACTTCGCCTCGTCGAGAGGGGCGGCCGGATCGTTCCAGGTCGCGGATACGGCGATCCATCGGCCCGCCTTGTTCCTGAGCAGGAAGCTGGCATTGAGAACGCCAGGCTCCGATCCGCCCTTGAATCCCATATAATCGAAGCCCTCGGCGGCGGCTCTGCCGAGGCCGGGATTGATCGCCAATATGTCGAGGGCCGTCCGGTCGCCGCTTTTGCGGATCCAGTCGAGAGTCCGGACCAGGTCAGCGGGGGAAGCGAACCATTCGACCTCGGCGATGGCCATGGGCTGTCCCGACAGCTTGGCCGGATCGAGGTCGGCCGGATCGACCGAGGCGACCCCCATGAGAGGCTCCGCGAGAATCGCCCGGCGGCCGGCCTCATCGGCGGCGTTCCAGGCGGTGAGAAAGGCCGGATCGCCCATCTTCAGTGCGAACACCTCGCGGGTGGAAAGGAAAGGGCGGTTTCGCTCGGGCGCCTGGACCCCGACCGTAGCCATTATCGCCTCGACCTTGCCGCGGCCGAGCGCGTTCAGGAGCGTGTCGGTGGCCGTATTGTCGCTCCGCGAGATCATCAGGGCCGCGAGGCTGTGCAGAGTGATCGGCGCGCCCTTCGGCCAATCCTGCAATATCCCCGACGGCAGGGAGCGGCGGTCGAGGGCGACGACGTCGGCATATTTGCGCTCACCGGCCTTCACCGAACGGACCAGCTCGGCGAGGACGAAGAGCTTGAACGACGAGCCGATCGCAAGCGGCTGCTCGGCCTTCTGGGTCAGGACATTGACCCGCCCGCCATCCTCGAGCCGGGCCGCGGCCAGCGAAACCTCGCCCGGCAAGGCCGTGAGCTCGCCGAAAACGGTCCGGACGCTGTCGCCCCGGACTTCGGCGCCGGCGAGGACGAGCCCTTCGATCAGATTGGGCGGCGAAGCGGCAACCGCCATGTTGAAGCGCAGGACGGCGCGCTCGTAATCAACATAGACCGCGCCGTTGGTGGCGCTGCTCGCCTCGATCCGGTTCACCTTCTTAACCGCCCCGTGGCTGGCCTCGAGACCGGCCACGATCGATTTGACCTGCGCCGCGGGCACCTGCGCGAGGAAGGCGGGCGAGAAGATCTTCTCGGGCTCGGTGCTTCGGTCGAGAAGGCCGATCAGCTCGCCGGCACGCTTGCTGAAGGCCGGGGAGGGATCGGCCGCGGCCGCCGGCGCCGCGAGCCCGATCAGCAGGGCCAGTGCAAGGATGAGCCGGCGAAGGATCGAGTGGCGCGGCATCATCTCGGTTCGCCCGGGGCTGGTTCGTCGCGATTTTCGACATGGGCCGGGGTTGCCGCAATGTCCTCCTCGGGCGGGCATTCGCGGGCGATGCGGTCGCGCAGGTTGCGCTCGGTCTGTGCAAGCGACGTCCCGGTTACGATGATCGTCTCGCCGGGGCTTTCGTCGCCGCATTGCGCGGAAGCGGGCGCGGCGAGCGCGAGCAGCGACAAAAAGCACAGATGTTTCATGGTTTTACCCCGGTCTTCCCAAGCCGGATCATAAACAACGCAATGGCTCTTGTCAGCCAGATCTCGTCAGCGCCGGGCGGCCGAGTGCGGCTTGAGGAAGGCAATCACCGCCTTGCGGTCCTCGGGCGTTTCGACCCTCGAAAAATCCGTCTTCGAGCGCGGAACTACAGAGCTTCGCCCTCATGCGTCGATCGCCTCCTCGTCGACGTCGGCGGCGTGGCGCTGGATGAAGGCGAAACGATGCTCGGGATTGCGGCCCATCAGCCGGTCGACCAAGTCGCGGACCCGGTGCTGGTCCTGATAGCCTTCCGGGAGGACGACCCGGATCAGCGAGCGCGACCTGGGATCCATCGTCGTCTCGCGCAGCTGCTGCGGGTTCATCTCGCCGAGGCCCTTGAACCGGCTGACCTCGACCTTCTTGCCCTTGAACAGCTCGGCCTCGATCTCGCCGCGATGGGCGTCGTCGCGGGCGTAGGCCACCGTGCCTCCCGAAGAGAGGCGGTAGAGCGGCGGCTGGGCGAGATAGAGCGCGCCATATTCCACGATCCTGGTCATCTCCTGGAAGAAGAAGGTCATGAGCAGGGTGGCGATATGGGCGCCGTCGACGTCGGCGTCGGTCATGATGACGATCCGGTCGTAGCGCAGCTGGCTGGGATCGCAGGCATCCTTGGTGCCGCAGCCAAGCGCCTGGATCAGATCGGCGATCTCCTGGTTGCCGCGGATCTTGTCGGCGCTCGCCGAGGCGACGTTCAAGATCTTGCCGCGGATCGGAAGGATCGCCTGGGTCTTGCGGTCGCGCGCCTGCTTGGCCGATCCGCCGGCGCTGTCGCCCTCGACGATGAACAATTCCGTCCCGGCCGGATCGTCGTTCGAGCAGTCGGTGAGCTTGCCCGGCAGTCGAAGCTTGCGCGGCGAGGTCGCGGTCTTGCGCTTGACCTCGCGCTCGGCCTTGCGCCGAAGCCTCTCGTCCATCCGGTCGAGAACGAAGGCGAGAAGGGCCCGGCCCCTCTCCATATTGTCGGCGAGATAATGGTCGAAATGGTCGCGGACGGCGGTCTCGACCAGGCGGGCGGCGTCGGGGCTGGTCAGCCTGTCCTTGGTCTGGCTCTGGAAATGGGGATCGCGGATGAAGACCGAGAGGAGCACCTCGGCGCCTCCGACCACGTCCTCCGACTGCATCTCCCTCGATCGCTTCTGTTGGCCGACGAGCTCGGCGAAGGCGCGCATGCCCTTGGTGAGAGCGGCGCGGATGCCCTGCTCGTGGGTCCCGCCGTCGGGCGTCGGGATGGTGTTGCAGTAGAAAGAGGATCCGCCCTCGGTCCACAAGGGCCAGGCCACGGCCCATTCGACCATGCCCTGGCTGTTGGGGAAATCCTGCCGGCCCTTGAAGAAATCCGCGGTCGCGCAATTGCGCTCGCCGATCTGCTCCCTGAGATGGTCGGCAAGGCCGCCGGGGAACTGGAACACGCCCTCGGCCGGAGTCGAATCGTCGATGAGGGCCGGATCGCAGCGCCAGCGAATCTCGACGCCGGCGAAGAGATAGGCCTTGGAGCGCGCGAGCCGGTAGAGCCGGGCCGGCTTGAATATGGCCTCGGCCCCGAAAATCTCGACGTCGGGCACGAAGGAAATGGTGGTTCCGCGCCGGTTGGGCGCCGCGCCGCGCTGCTCGAGCCCGGAGGTCGGCTCGCCTCGGGCGAAGCTCTGGCGGAACAGCTCGCGGTTGCGGGCGACCTCGACGATCGTCTCGCTCGATAGGGCGTTGACGACGCTGACCCCGACTCCGTGGAGGCCGCCCGAGGTCGCATAGGCCTTGTTCGAGAACTTGCCGCCCGAATGGAGCATGGTGAGGATCACCTCGAGCGCCGACTTGCCCGGATATTTGGGGTGCGGATCGATCGGGATCCCGCGGCCGTTGTCGGTGATGGTCAGGCGGTTCCCTGCCTCGAGAACGACCTCGATCCGAGTCGCGAACCCGGCCACGGCCTCGTCCATCGCATTGTCGAGGACCTCGGCGGCGAGATGGTGGAGGGCGCGCTCGTCGGTTCCGCCGACATACATTCCGGGGCGCCGGCGCACCGGCTCGAGGCCTTCGAGAACCTCGATGGAATGGGCATCATATTCGGCGGAGGAGGCGGCGCCGGACGCGAACAAATCGGACATTTCGAATCTATAGGCGGGCGGGAGTCCGGCTGCCAAGGGAAAGAGGCGGAAGGAGAGAGGCGGCGGCCCGGATCGTGGGGGATATGGGCCGCCGCCAGCCGGCGGGGACCAGAGTCCGCCGGCGCCGTTTTTCTGGCTAGAGAAACATGCCTACGTTCCAATGACTTAGAAATACCGGGCAATTACGGTATTGGGGTGCTCGTATTTACGTGCCAGCGCGACTATAAAGTGTGTGAGCGTACTCCTTTCCAGTGGTTATTCTTGTGCAGTCCGTAGTGCACATCATCGATGACGACGCCCTGATCCGGGCCTCAACCAGCTTTCTGCTGTCCAGCCACGGTTACGCCACCGAAATTTACGCCAATGGTGAAGAATTTCTTTCCGAAGCAAAGCTTAAGCAGGGCTGCATCCTGCTCGACCTGAAGATGCCGGGGCTCAGCGGACACCAGGTGCAGGAAGAATTGGTCCGCCGCGGGGTCCCGTTGCCGGTGATCGTGGTCAGTGGACTAGGCGATCTCGATGCCGCCGTCGACGCGATGAAATTGGGCGCCGTCGATTTTCTTCAAAAGCCGGTGCGCGACCCCGATCTGCTTGGAGCGGTCGAAAAGGCGCTCGCGGCATTCAGCAAGTCGGAAGACAAGAGAAAGGCCAAGTCGGCCGCTCTCGCCGCTCTCGATCGATTGTCCGCGCGCGAACGCCAGATCCTCCAGGGTCTTCTCCGCGGACTTTCCAACAAGGAAATCGCCCGAAGCCTCGGGCTCAGCCCGCGTACGGTCGAAATGCATCGGGCCAGCATGATGGACGATTTGAAGGTTTCGAGCCTGTCGGAGGCGGTCCGAATCGCCATCGACGCGGAGCTCACTCCGCTCGAGGAATCGGTCTAGGTCGATCGTCTCAATTCGAACCAATTCCGTTCGGGCTGACTCCGGACTCGATCCGGGTCAGCCCGAACGGTGTCTTCCTGGGAACCCGTCTCAGCGGATGCGCGGGCCACCGAAGGGGAGCGGCGGGGGCGGGCGCCGGTCGCGCCGAGGGAGCTGGGCCTGATAGGCGACCCCGCAATGCTCGACGCAATAGGGGAAGCCCGGATTGGCGGCCTTGCCGCAGAAATGGAAATCGGGCTCGCCGGGGTGGCCGAGCGGCCATTTGCAGATCTTCTCGTTGAGATCGAGAAGGCTCGTCTTGTCGGCCACCTCGGCGCTCGGCTTGGCCGGCACCAGCCGGCGCGGCGGCGCCGGAGGGATTGGCGACTGCTGGTCGCCCGGGCCCTGGCGAAGGAAGCCGCCAGGCCCGATCGATCGGATCTGCGGCATCGGCGGCTGGGCCTGGACAGGAGGCTCGGCGGGACGGACCTGGTCGGCCTTTTCGGGCGACTGGACCGGGGCCTCGGCGGCGGGCGCGGGAGCCGCCGCGGGCGGCGCGGCCGCGGCCGGTCTCGGCGAGGCCGGAGCGTCGGCGACCGGATCGTTCGGCTTCACCGGCGACGGGCGCGACTGAAGGCCCAGGCGGTGGGCCTTGCCGATCACGGCATTGCGCGAGACTCCTCCAAGCTCGTCGGCGATCTGGCTGGCGGTCATGCCGTTCGTCCAGAGGTGCTTCAGGCGATCGATCCGTTCGTCGGTCCAGGACATGTATCTTCCTTCACGGCTTGCGGCCCACTGCGTTCGCTTCCGGGGCAAGCCGCGCGATTCGAGATCGCGCCGCCCGCTCCGGAGATTTGTTGTCGCATCGATCCGGGCGGAAAACCGGTTTCCACTTTTCCGCTCGATGCTCTAGCGACGGCGCGTGAACGACTTGCCTTCGAATTGGGTTCGGACCGATCCTGGCGTGCCGGTGATCCGGAACGTCAATTGGGGCGGCCTCAAGACCCTCTATGTGAAGGAGGTGAGGCGTTTCTTCAAGGTCCAGCTTCAGACGATCTGGGCTCCGGCGATGACGACCCTGCTTTTCCTGGTCATCTTCACGGTTGCTCTGGGCCGGACCGGCCGGACCGTGATGGGTGTCCCGTTCGCCGATTTCCTGGCGCCCGGCCTGATCGTGATGGGCATGATCCAGAACGCATTCGCCAATTCCTCCTTCTCGCTCCTGGTCGGCAAGATCCAGGGGAATATCGTCGATTATCTGATGCCGCCCCTCTCGACCGCGGAGCTGATCGCGGGTCTGCTCGGAGCGTCGGTGACCCGGGCCATCCTGGTCGGAATGGCGGTCTGGATGGCGATGCTGCTCTGGCCGGGAGTCCATGTCCAGCCCCGCCATCTCTGGGCGATAATATGGTTCGGGCTGATGGGAAGCACGATGCTCGGCCTGTTCGGGCTGCTCACCTCGATCTGGGCCGAGAAATTCGACCATGCCGCCGCGGTGACCAATTTCGTGGTCGCTCCGCTGTCGCTTCTGTCGGGCACCTTTTACGCGATCGACAGCCTGTCGCCGGCCTTTCGCGCGGTCAGCCACGCCAACCCCTTCTTCTACGTCATCTCGGGCTTCCGCTACGGCTTCCTCGGGGTCGCGGACTCGCCGATCGCGGTGGGCGCGATCCTGCTCCTGGCGATCAACCTCGCGCTCGGGCTGCTCTGCTACGTCCTCCTCAAGCGCGGCTGGAAGCTGAAGAGCTGAGTCCGCCTTCGAAGGTTTCGGCGTCTCGCCGATAACTCCCTTCGCCACCGGCCGATCTCCCTCCGAAACGGATCGACATGCCGCCCCGTGGCCGTGGACGCCCATCTCTATCGCTGATAGCTTCGGGCTTCTTCGTGGCGGGGGCGCGATATGCTTGGAGACCGGACGTCAGCTTCACTCGGAAAGCGACGGATTTCGGCCCTCTTCCTTTGCGGGCTTGCGCTTGCCGGCTCGGGCTGCGCCTTTCGGCGTCAGGCCGCGGGGATGGCGATCGAGCATAACGACTTCGTGGCGCTCACGACCAATCGCCAGACGGTCCTCAACATCTTGCGCGCCCGGGAACGGGAGCCGATGCATTTCACCAGCTTCTCGAACATCGCGGGCAAGGTGCAGGGGTCCGGCCAGATCGGCCTGAACACCGCCATCGGGGGCGACGGCGGATCGATCGCTCGGACTGGAACGAACGCGGCCACCACCGGAGCGACCGGCGTGCTGACCCAGACCATCGACACGAACACGGCGATCGACACCCTGACCCGCGGAGCCACCAACTGGACCCCTTCCGCGCAGGTTTCGGTGACGACGGGGACCGACTTCCAGATCGCGGTCAACGCCTCCGAGGAATTCTACCGCGGAATCCTGGGCCCTTTGTCCCCGGGAATCATCGTCCATTACCTCAGGCAGGGATTCCCGCCCGACCTTCTGAGCCATCTGGTTCTCCGGCGACTGACCTTCGAGGCGCGGATAATCGATTCGAACGACAGGCCGGTCGCGACCGTCCCTCTGGGCGAGTTCAACAATTCACCCGACGACGCGGAGGAATCCACCGCTTTCGCAGGAGTGATGAAATGCTGGCGGCTCGGCTACGAGATGCAGAAATCGGACTCGGTTCGAATCCCGGCGCCCGAAATCCAGGAATTGTCGGGATTGAACCCGGACATCGTCAGCCGGCTTCGGAGCGTGAAGGGCCCGAACGATGTCGTCCGATATGAGATCGAGGTGAAGCCGGGCAAGAGCGAGCTCGCGCTCGCCCTGGAGCCGATCGAAAGGCCGGGTTGCGATACGAGGGACAGGTTCCGCCGGAAAGTCGCGAGCTGGGTTGGCGACAGGGGCCTCGTCGGCCGCGGCCGCTCGGGTTCCGAGCAGGCCGGCGAGAATGGCGGGCCGAGCCTGATCAGCTCGATCTCGGCCGCCGATCGGGACTCGGTCTCGCAGGGCATCGGCGGTTCGGGCACCGAGAAAGCGATCGGCCGAGCGCCCTATCTGGAGCGGGAATTGCCCCCCGGCTACAAGATCATCGTCGAGATCGACATGACGATCCGTTCGGTCGAGGGCGTCCTATATTATCTCGGCGAATATGCGCGAAACCCTGGCAGCCCGCGGCTTTACGACCCCGATGCGTGCAAGGGGGACCCTTATTGCCTGCCGATCATCCAGGTTCTTCCGGCCTCCCGGATTCCGGCGGGAGAGCGTCTCGTCGACGTGACCTACCGCGGACGCCGCTATGCGGTGCCTCTCACCGGGGCGGAGCTGAGCCCCGAGAGCGGGCGAAGCTCTCAGACCATCAGCCTGGTTCAGCAGCTCCTGAACCTTCATCGTTCTTCCAAGGACCTGCCGTTCACGCCATTGCTGAGGGTGCAGAACTGAAGCACCCCGCGTCACGCCTTTGTTCATAAAACTCGTCGCTTTCCTGAACGGATGCTGTCGACTCCATTCAGGGCCGTAACATTCCGCGAGTCGTAGAAACGCTCCATCATCTTTTGATGAGGAGTAAGAACAATGCGTAAGATCCTGATTTCCGCCATGCTGCTTTCGAGCGTCGCCATCTCGGCCCCGGCGGCCGCCCAGTTTCGCGGCGGCGGCTACGGCCACCAGGGCGCCAATATCGAGCGGCAGATCGATCAGCTCGAGCAGCAGATCGACAGGCTTCGCGACCGCCGGCAGATTTCCCGGCAGGAAGCCGCCCGGCTCGACCGCCAGGCCGAGCAGCTCGATCGGCTCCACGACCGCTATCGCCGCAACGGGCTGACCCGCTCGGAGCATCAGGACCTGCAGAACAGGATCCAGAATCTCCGCCAGCGAGTCCAGGCCGAGCGCCGTGAAGACCAGCGTTACGGCCAGAACGACCGGCGCGACCGCTGGTAACGAGACCGGGCGTCGTTGACGCGCCGCCCGGCCCGAACGTAAGAGCAGGAAGGCGGCCCGCGAGGGCCGCCTTCCTCGCATTTCACCCTCCGGGACCTCATCGATGACGATCACGCCGCTCATGCCCGTCTACCCGCGCTCGCCGGTGCGTCCGGTTCGAGGGGAGGGGGCCTATCTCTATGGGGAGGGCGGCGAGAAATATCTCGATTTCGCGAGCGGGATTGCGGTCAATCTGCTCGGCCACGGCCATCCCCATCTGACCAAGGCGATCCAGGAGCAGGCGGCGACCCTGATCCACGTGTCCAACCTCTACGGATCGCCGCAGGGCGAGAAGCTTGCGCAGAGGCTGGTCGACCTCACTTTCGCCGACACGATCTTCTTCACCAATTCGGGCGCCGAGGCGGTCGAATGCGCGATCAAGACCGCGCGCCGCTACCATCACCATCACGGCCGGCCCGAAAAGCACGTCCTCATCACCTTCCGGAACGCCTTCCACGGAAGGACGATGGCAACGATCAGCGCAACCGACCAGCCCAAGCTCCGCGACGGATTCGCGCCTCTGCTTCCCGGCTTCACCGTCGTCGAATTCGACGATCTCGAGGCGGCCGAGGCGGCGGTGGACGAGCATACCGCCGGCTTCCTGGTCGAGCCGGTGCAGGGGGAGGGCGGGATCCGCCCGGCAAGCGCCGAATTCATGACCGGGCTTCGCCGGATTTGCGACGAGAAGGATCTGATGCTCGTGCTCGACGAGGTCCAGTGCGGAGTCGCCCGAACCGGCAGGCTCTACGCCCACGAGCATTATGGAATCGAGCCGGACATCCTCGCCACCGCCAAGGGCATTGGGGGCGGATTCCCGCTCGGAGCCTGCCTCGCCACCGAGAAGGCGGCGGCCGGAATGGTGATCGGAACCCACGGATCGACCTATGGCGGCAATCCGCTCGCGATGGCCGCCGGCCAGGCGGTGCTCGACGTGGTCGCCGAGCCCGAATTCCTCGAGCATGTCTCGCGCATGGGCGAGCGGCTTCGCGGAGCGCTCGAGCAGATGATTCCCAATCACGACCATCTGTTCGAAAGCGTGCGCGGGATCGGCCTGATGCTCGGAGTCCGGATGAAGACCGACAGCCGCGCCTTCGTGAACTATCTTCGCGAGCAGGGCCTTCTCACCGTCGCGGCCGGGGACAATGTGATGCGCGTACTCCCGCCGCTGGTGATCGAGGAAGCGCATGTGACCGAGTTCGTCGAGCGCCTCTCCGAGGCGGCGCGCCATTACGAGCTTCCGCAGGAAGCGGCCTAGGGGTCCGGACCCACTATCGTGGATGGCCGGGATCGGCTCGTCGAGCCGCCCGCAAGCGGCGGACCGTCCTTTGCCGTCCGGACTGCGTCGCTCGATCGGTCACGATGAATCCTCATCGCTCCCTCCTCGCTTCTAGCCGGACGGCAAATGCCGGTCCGTCACGACCACCCCCGATAGTGGGTCCGGACCCTGAACGCCTCGATTGGGCCGGGATATTGAACCGCGCCGCCGCGTTGGCCACATCGCGGCGATGACATCTCCACTCGAACAGGAAGCGGCGACCGCCGCATCGATCGACGGCGCGATCGGATTCGCCATACCGGGGCGCAATGCGCGCGGCCGGGTCGCGAGGCTGGGGCCGGTTCTCGACCAGATCCTGTCGGCGCACGATTATCCGGCGCCGATCGCCCGGATCCTCTCCGAGGCGCTGGTGCTCACGGCACTTCTCGGAGCGATGCTGAAGGAGGCGGGCGGGCAGCTCACGCTCCAGGCCCAGACCGAGAGCGGGATCATCGACCTGTTCGTCTGCGATTATCGCGACGGCGAGCTTCGCGGCTATGTCCGCTTCGACTGGGACCGGATGGGCGAGCTCACCAGCCACCGCGATCTCTTCGCTCTGTTCGGCAAGGGCTATCTCGCGGTCACCTTCGACCAGGCGGCGTCGGGCGAGCGCTATCAGGGGATCGTGCCGCTGGAAGGCGCCTCGCTCGCCGAGGCGGCGCAGAGCTATTTCAGCCAGTCCGAGCAGATTCCGAGCCTGGTCCGGCTCGCGGTCGACGATACCGGCCATGTCGCCGGCGGAATCCTGGTCCAGCACCTGCCCGAGGGCGAGGAGGGGCGCGACAGGCTCCACACCCGCCTCGACCATCCCGAATGGGACCATGTCCGGATCCTCGCCGAGACGGTGAAGGACAGCGAGCTCACCGATCCGGCGCTCGCTCTCGACGATCTCCTCTGGCGTCTCTTCCACGACGAAGAGGAGGTTCGGGTGCTCCAGGCGATCCCTTTGGCCAAGGGCTGCCGATGCAATCTCGAGCATATCAAGTCCGTGATCTCGCGATTCGACCCGGCCGAGCGGGCCGACATGGTCGACCAGGACGGCTTCATCAGCGTCGACTGCGAATTCTGCTCGCGGGTTTTCCCGATCTCGATTGGGGATTTCGAGCGCTGACGCTGGACCTTAATCCCGATCTCGATTCCGCCTTTTTTCCTGATATAATGCCGGCGTGGGGAAGATTTGGGGACAATCGCGCCTTTTGGCGCTCTGCATCGCATCGGCGGCCGGAGTTGCGGCGCCGGTCTATGCGCTCGCGACCGGCGGCCTGGAGGCTTTCGGCCACCTCGAGCCCGGCCGCTGGCAGATCCGCGACCTCGACGCCGGAGTGGATCGCCAGAGCCTGTGCCTCGGCGACCCGATCCTGCTCGCCCAGCTCGAGCATCAGGGCCCGCCCTGCGCCCGCGAGATCATCGACAGCGGTCCCAATGGGGGTACGGTCCGTTATACCTGCCGGGGCCGGGGCTTCGGCCACTCGACGATCCGAATCGAGACTCCGCGGCTGGTCAAGATCCACACCCAGGGAATCAACGACGCCTCGCCGTTCGACTTCCGGGCCGAGGCGCGCCGAGTCGGCGACTGCTAGAGCGTTCCGCGAAAAGGCGGGTACCGGCTTTTCGCAAAAAGGAACGCGACCTCAATAGGCAGATCGCCCGCAAGAGCGGGCATCGGTTTTTCGCGGACGGGATGCGGTAACGAAGGCCTGGAGCGGCGAGCGCGATTTCCGAAAAAGGGCATGCCGCCCAAGGGGATTGCAGCCGCGCCCGGCGTGCTCCGGCCTCCGTTAACCCCCTGTTTACCCTGTCGAGCTTAGAAAGGCGGGGTGCCGAATAGCTGGCACGCTTTCCTCCCTAGCAGGCTTAACCGCCTCAACTGGGCCGCTCTTAACCGGGCGGCCCGTTCTTTTGGGTTCTTGCGCGGGCCCCCTAACGGGAATAGCCGCCGCGCCGATGAATTCGTCCTCGCCTCTAGCGGTCGCCCTGGTCTCGGGCGGTCTCGATTCCCTGGTCGCCGCGGCGCGCGCTCGGGAGGCCGGATACCGGCTGCTCGCGCTGACCGTGGATTACGGCCAGCGCCACCGGGTCGAGCTCGAGGCGGCGCGGCGCGTCGCTGCCCTGCTCGGAGCGGAACGGCACGTGGTCCTGCCGCTCGACCTTCGGGCGTTCGGCGGGTCGGCGCTCACCGCCGATATCGACGTCCCGAGGGACGGGGCGGGGGGCAACTCGATCCCGGTCACCTACGTGCCCGCGCGCAACACCATCTTCCTGTCGCTTGCATTGGGCTGGGCCGAGGCGGCCGGAGCGCTCGACCTGTTCATCGGAGTCAACGCGCTCGACTATTCGGGTTATCCCGACTGCAGGCCCGAATTCGTCTCGGCGTTCGAGAATCTCGCCGGCCTCGCCACCAAGGCGGGGGTCGAGGGCGGCAGGTTCACGGTTCACGCGCCTTTGCTCCATCTCGGCAAGGCGGAGATCGTGAAGGAGGCCGCGCGGCTCGGTCTCGATGCCGGCATGAGCTGGTCCTGCTACGATCCAACGCCGGACGGGCTCCACTGCGGCCAATGCGAGAGCTGCGGATTTCGAGCGCGCGGCTTTGCCGACGCGGGGATCGCCGATCCGACCGTCTATGCCGTGAAGCCGGACCTCGGGCGATGAGCTATGCGGTCAAGGAGATGTTCCTGACCCTCCAGGGCGAGGGCGCGCAGGCCGGCCGGCGGGCGGTCTTCATCCGCCTTGCGGGATGCAATCTGTGGTCGGGCCGGGAGAAGGACCGGGCGGCAGCGTCCTGCACCTTCTGCGACACCGATTTCGTCGGAACCGACGGCGAGAATGGGGGCCGGTACGACGCGCCCGGCCTCGCCGCGCGGGCGGGGGATTTGTGGGGCGATTTGCCGGGCCGGTTTTGCGTGATCACCGGCGGCGAGCCGATGCTTCAGCTCGATTCCAACCTGGTCGATTCGCTCCACGAGGCCGGGTTCGAGATCGCGATGGAGACGAACGGGACCCTGCCGGCGGCGGAAGGGCTCGACTGGATCTGCGTCAGCCCCAAATCGGGGACGGAGATCGTCCAGAAGCGCGGCAATGAGCTCAAGCTGGTCTGGCCGCAGGACGGCCTTGACCCCGAGTCCTTCGCCTCATGGGATTTCGACCATTTCCTGATCCAGCCGATGGATTGCGCGAACCGGGAGGCCGCGCTCGCGGCGGCGATCGACTATGTCAAAGCCCATCCGCACTGGCGGCTGAGCCTCCAGACCCACAAATTGCTTGGCCTGCCCTGATCGACGATTCACCCCTCCTTTTGCATTGCCGACGCGGATTCGCGCAGGGCCGGCCAGGGAGGGGCAGGGGGTGGGTTTCGATCAGTCCGGCATCTGGGGCGTGACCCACCCCTGGCCCCTCCCTCTCGGCGCTCGCGGCTCACTCGACCCGCTCACGGCAAAGGGAGGGGAAAGTTCTGCCTACATCGTCAGATTGGCGCATTTCGCGACGAGCTGGTTCTTCTTGTTCCAGCAATCGGCGCGATAGGGCGGCAGCGGCGAAAGCCTGATCGCGAAGGGGTTGTAGGCCATTTCGGTCCGGTCGGTGACCGGGATCAGGCTGTTGCGAAGCTCGCGCACCCGTCGCTGGGCGAGCTGGTAGAGCTCGCCCTTGGGCGTCGCCAGAGCGGCCTTGGTGATGCTCGAGGCGGCCTGGCAGAAACCGTATTGCGCCTGCAGGGTGGAGAAATTGTTGTAGGTGGCGGTCGAGAAATCGTCGAACAGCTTCTGGCCGCGGGCGCCGTGCACCCGTTTGAAATAATTGCCGAGCGTCGTGTAGGCGGCGGCGAGCTCGACGCTGTGATGGGCGAGCAGCCCGTTATAATTGGGCACCGCGCGCAGATAGTTCGAGAATTGGCATTGCAGGGCCGCCACGTTCAGGCCGGCGCGCAGGTTCCACAGCAATGTCGCGCGATATTCGGCGGCCGTGGCGCCCGGGATCGGAATTCCGACCAGCGGATCGCTGCCCTCGATCGGCCCGGGCCGGAAATCGGGCTGGGCGAGATAGAGCTGCGCGTGAGCCGCCTGGGGCGCGGCAATGCCCGCCGCGACCGCGATCAACGCCCGATACATGTTGCGCATATCCGCCCTTCCGCCATTTCCCACCGGCCTATGCTTAGCAGCGGCCCAGCTTCAATCCAGAGCGGAAGGAAGGGCCCCGTCGCGCCGGCCGCACGTCTCGTCATGCGGGGCGAGGCAAAATTAGGGTCCGGACCCATTACCGGCAACGGCCATGACGTGGCGGAGAGGCGGTCATGGTTAGGAGCGAGGAGGGAGCGATGCTTGATGCATCG
>DATDAS010000061.1:0-101836 GCA_036525315.1 Allosphingosinicella sp. | reverse complement strand
GAAACCCACGATCCGCAGGATGATCGACGTGCATCTCGACTGGCTGGAGAGCGAGCTTTCCGGCCGCGACTGGTTCGCCGGCGACTCGTTCAGCGCGGCCGACGTGATGATGAGCTTTCCGCTGGAGGCCGCGCGCCACCGCGCCGGGCTCGACGAAAGCCGTCCGCATCTGATCGACTGGCTCGAACGGATCCACGCCCGGCCCGCTTATGCGGAGGCCCTGCGCAAGGGAGGACCCTATGCTTATGCCTGAGCTCAGCCGCCGCGGCTTCGGCCTCGGCCTCGCCGCCGGGGCGGCCTTGCTCGCCGCGCCCCGATTCGCCTTCGCCGCCGACGACAAGCTTCGGCCGATGACCGGCGACGTGGTCCCGATCGGCGCGGCGGAGCGGCTCCAGCGGGTCGCCAAGGCGCAGCGCCTCATGCGCGCGCAGGGCCTCGGAGCGATCCTGGTCGAGCCGGGAGCGTCGCTCACTTACTTCACCGGAGTCCGCTGGAGCCGGAGCGAGCGTCTGACCGCCGCGATCCTGCCCGCGCAGGGCGATGCGATCGTCGTGACTCCCTTCTTCGAGGAGCCGTCGGTCCGCGAGAGCCTCGCAATCCCCGCCGAGATCCGGACCTGGCAGGAGGATGAGGATCCCCTGAAGCTGGTCGCGGGCGCCCTTCGCGACAGGCGGGTCTGGGGCAAGCCGGTCGGGATCGAGGAGACGGTCAGGTTCTTCGCCTATGACGGCTTGCGCAAGCAGGGTGTCCGCCTCGCCGCGGGCGCGCCCGTCGTCCGCGCCTGCCGGATGTTCAAGTCGCCCGCCGAGCTCGCGCTCATGCAGAAGGCGTCCGACATCACCATCGCCGCCTACCGCCATACCTACAGGCGAATCGAGCGCGGAATGACTCCCGCCGACATCGGCGCGATCATGAGCGACGCCACGACCAGGCTTGGAGGCCGCTCCGAGTTCGAGCTGGTCCTTCTCGGCGAGGCGAGCGCCTATCCGCACGGATCGGGCAAGCCTCAGCAGGTCCGGGAAGGGGAGGTGGTGCTGATGGACTGCGGCTGCTCGGTCCAGGGCTACCAGTCCGACATCTCGCGCAGCTTCGTGTTCGGCGAGGCCGATGCCGAGCAGCGCAAGGTGTGGAGCCAGATGCGCCGGGGCCAGCAGATCGCCTTCGAGGCGGCACGGATCGGCGCCACCGCCGGAAGCGTCGACGACGCGGTGCGCCGCCAGTACGAGGCCTGGGGCTACGGCCCGCGCTACGCATTGCCCGGAACCTCGCACCGGACCGGCCACGGGATCGGCCTGGACGGCCACGAGCCGGTCAATTTCGTCCATGGCGAGACGACGAGGCTCGCTCCGGGCATGTGCTTCTCGGACGAGCCGGGGATCTACCTTCCCGGCAAGTTCGGGATCAGGCTCGAGGACTGCCTCTACATGACCGAGGCCGGGCCGCGATGGTTCTCGACCCCGCCGGCCTCGATCGACCGGCCGTTCGATTGAGCCGACGGCCCGCGCGAAGGGGCCCGGGCCGGCGATTGCGGCGGCAAGCCGGTTGACTCGGCCGCCGCAATGCGCCCGATAGGCGCAAACAGGACAGGGACCAGGGCATGACCGAAGACCGGCGCGGCATTTCGCTCCAGATGAAGATGCTGATCGGCTTCGTGATCGGCCTCGCCGCCGGCCTCGCCGTCAACATGACCGACCCCGATGCCGCCTGGGTAGACGCGGTCATCACCTATGTGACCGGTCCGATCGGCCAGATCTTCCTTCGCCTGCTGTTCATGCTGGTCATCCCCTTGCTCTTCTCCGCCCTCGTCATCGGAATCGCCGAGATGGGCGACGTTCGCTCCCTGAAGCGGATCGGGATCAAGACCCTGGTCTTCACCGTCGGCATCTCGGCGATCGCCGTGGTGATCGCTCTGACCGTCGTGAACCTGTTCCAGCCCGGCGCGGGCGTCGATCCGGAGCTCGCCCGCACCCTGCTCGCCGACGCTCGCGAAGGGGCGGGGGCGATCATCTCCACCGCCGAGGAGAAGCCGGCCGGAATCTCGACCTTCCTCAACATCATCCCGAACAACGTCATCGCCGCCGCCGCCGCCAACGACATACTCGCGGTGATGTTCTTCGCCCTGGCGTTCGGAGTGGGGCTTCTGCTCGTCAACACGCCTTCCGCGCAGCGCCTTCAGGAAGCGATCGAGGGCATTTTCCACGTCACGATGCGGCTGATCGGAATCGTGATCAGGCTGGCGCCCTTCGCGATCGCTGCCTTCATGTTCAATCTCGCCTCGGTGTTCGGATGGGAGCTGCTGGTGCGGCTCGGCGCCTATGTCGGAGTCGTCCTGCTCGCGCTCGGCCTCCACATGTTCGTCGTATATCCGATCGCGCTGCGCCTGCTCGGCGGCGTGTCGCCGCTCTGGTTCTTCCGCAACAGCCAGGAAGCAATGGTGATGGCCTTCTCGACGGCCTCGTCCAACGCGACGCTGCCGACCGCGATCCGGGTCGCCGACGAGAAACTGAACCTGCCGTCGCGAGTCTCGCGATTCGTTCTGACCATCGGCGCGACCGCCAACCAGAACGGGACCGCCATCTTCGAGGGCGTGACCGTCCTCTTCCTCGCCCAGTTCTTCGGGATCGAGCTGAGCCTCGGCCAGCAGGTCGTGGTTCTTCTGATGTGCATCCTCGGCGGCATAGGCACCGCCGGCGTTCCGGCCGGCTCGCTCCCGGTCATCGCCTTGATCCTGGGAATGGTCGGGGTTCCGCCGGAGGGGATCGGGCTGGTCCTGGGGGTCGACCGCTTCCTCGACATGTGCCGGACCACGCTCAACGTCACCGGAGACCTCACCGCGGCGGTGGTCGTGACGCGCGGGGAGAGCGATACGCCGGCGGCTGTGCCGGTGGTGCCACCGGAATCGGGCGCAGAGGCGCATCCTTCCTAAGGGAAGGAAGTGGAGGGCTTCGATCCCTGCTTTCGCAGGGACAGGCGCCCCGGACTTGATCCGGGGTCAGCCCGAACGGAAAGTTTCTAAACCGTTCGGCCTGAGCCTGTCGAAGGCCCTAATTTCTCTTCCTACGCCGGTTCCAGCACCTGCTGGACCACCTTGTCGGCGAGGGTGCCGTTGAGCTCGGCGAGATGGTCGAACTCGGATTCGTAGGTGGCCAGGCCCTGGCTCAATGAGCGAAGCTCGGCGTCGAGGCCCTGGAGCTCGGCCTCGGGCACCAGGGCCTCCACCTTGTCCCAGCGCGACCAGCCGGTGCGGCTGTCCATTCCGAGCATCTGGCCGCGCCGGCTCGCGATCGCGGAGGTGATTCGCGACGTTGCGGTGCCGGGGCCGACCACGGTCACCTTGTGGACCGGCTCGAGCAGATGCGGAGCGGCGACCGCCAGGGCCTCGGACATCGCGATCCGCCCAGCGGTCCGGAAGGCGAGCTCCGAGCTGTCCACGGTGTGGTAGGAGCCGTCGGTCAGGACCACCTCGACGTCGACGACCGGGAATCCGAGCGGGCCCTTGGCCATGGCGTCTTTGACTCCGGCCTCGACCGCCGGGATCCACTGCTTGGGGATCGCGCCGCCGGTGATCTTGTCGCTGAACCTGAATCCCTCTCCGCGCGGAAGCGGCCTCAGCTCGATCACGCAGTCGCCGAACTGGCCGTGGCCGCCCGACTGCTTCTTGTGGCGCCCGCGCTGGGTGACCGTTTTCCGGATCGATTCCTTGTAGCCGATCGCCCGGGGCTTCGAATCCACCGCCACCCCGTAGCGCCTCTGGAGGCGCGCGAGGGTGACCTTGAGATGCTCGTCGCTTATCCCGCTGAGCCTGGTCTCGTGAAGGGCCTCGTCCTGCTCCCAGTCGAGGGTCGGATCCTCCTCGACCAATTTGTGGAGGGCGGTCGAAAGCCGGACGTCGTCCTTCCGGTCGCGGGTCGAGATGGCGAGCGTGTAGTTGGAGGCGGGGAGGGAGACAGCGGGCCTTGCCCCGCCCGCGCCGAGCCACTCGCCGGCCGCGACATCCTCCGCCTTCGCTATGGCGACGACGTCGCCCGGCTCGGCTTTGGCCATCTTGGTGGTCTTGTCGCCCTGGAGCGCGAACAGTGTACCGACCCGGACCGTCTCGCCGCCGCTCGTCTTCAGCTCGGCGCCTTCGGTCAGGCTTCCGCCGAACACCCGGGCGAGCGCCAGCCGGCCCATCGCTCCGCCGTGCGAAACCTTGAAGACGAAGGCGCAGCCGCCCTTGCTTCCGAGCCGTTCGGCCGCCGCCTGCGGCCCCGGCGCGTCGTGGCGAAGCGCCTTCATCAGCCGGCGAACGCCGAAGCCGTTCAGGGCCGATCCGAAGAGGACCGGGACGACCAGATTCTCCTTCGTCTCGCGGGCGAGGTCGGCGAAGATGGTGGCCCGGTCGGGCACCTCGTCCATCAGCAATTGCTCGAGAAGGACGTCGTCATGGTCGGCGAGCTGCTCGAGCATGTGGAATCGCGCCTGCTTCTCGCGATCGGCAATGTCGCCTGGAAGGTCGATCTGCTCGCTTGGCTTGCCCGGCACGTAGTGGAAGGCGCGCTCGAGCGCCAAATCGACGAAGCCGGTGATCTTCTCGCCCTCTCGGATCGGGATCTGGCGGGCGACCAGAGGGGCGTTGCTCATCGGCTGAAGCGCCTCGAGCAGGGCCTGGATGCTGCTTCCGCGGGCATGGTCGATCTTGTTGACGAAGATGAAGTGCGGGATCCCGAGCGCCTCCAGTTGCCGGAGCATCGGCTCGGCGAGGATGGCCCGGTCGGTCTCGGGATCGACGACGACGATCGCGAGGTCGGCGGCGGCGAGCGCCAGCGCCCCGTCGGCGGCAAAGCCCACCGATCCGGGGGAATCGACCAGGCAGAAACGGTCGCCCAGGAACTGGAAGTTCATCAGGTTGAGCTCGGTCGAGCCGCCGCGGCTTCGCGCCTCCGGGCTCGAATCGCCGACGCTCGTGCCCGCGTCGACCGATCCCTGGCGGTCGAGCGTTCCGGCGGCAAACAAAAGGGCCTCGGCGAGGCTGGTCTTACCGGCTCCGCCAGGCCCAACGAGCGCGATGGTTCTGGTGCCTGCAGCTCTTTCGGGCATGAACTTCTCCTTCGTCCGCTGCGGGCGCATCCGCGAAGGAGATGCGGCGCCGCACCTTTGGGGAAGGATTCAGCCTTCACCGAATGACCGCGAAGTTCAAGGGGGCAGGGCCCGGCGCGGGACGAAAGCGGGCTCTTTTGGGGCGGGGCTCGATCCCCCCGGCCTGTCCGTTTTCTTTCGGCGCGGACCCGCTGCCCGAAGCGGCGGGTAACTGGGCCTGGAACGCAGTCGGCCGGCGTGGGTTTTAATCCGGGACGGACCGAGAGTCCGCCGAGTATCCGGAGAAGACGATGGCTTACCCGATCGCATTGCCGGCAATCGCAGGGCTGGCGTTGCTCGGCGCGGTCGGCGGCGTCTGGCTCGGCAAGTCGGCCATCTCCGAGATCAACCCGGCCTATTTCAGCGAGCCCGAAGCCCGATTCCACGCCGATCTCGCCGCCAATCGAAGCCCGGACTGGGCCAGGGTCCAGGCCGCCGAGCTTCAGCAGGCGAACATGGGCGAGGATTATGGCCGCTTCTGCCTGGGCTGCATCGATTATCCGGAGGACCCGAATCCCGTCCGGGTCCACCAGGCCGACGGCTGGGACGACGGCTGGTCGGCCAGCGCCTCCTATGAGGAGCCGGAAGTCTATACCGCCTCCGCGGAGACGGTGCCGGTCGAGCGGTCCGACCCCGAATGGCAGCGCGTCCAGCTCTACGCGAGCTCACGCGTGAGCGCCGACGAGCCCGAGCAGGCGCCGCCCCAGCCGGCCGAGGAGCCCGAGGACGAAGCCGAGCTCGAGCCTTCGGGTCTCTGACTGCCCGCATCTGCAGGACCGCCAACCAACCGAGCCTTCCGCGGGCCTGGAGCCCGAATTTTCGGTTTTTTCGGCTAACGGGGGGTCCAAAATGCTCTTCCGGACAGAATTCCAGACTGCCGCGACGAAGCGCGACGTGAATCCGATTCACGCTATCAAAGAGCGGCGGGCATTTCGGCCCAGTTGCATGAGAAGAACATAGCACGAACATCTGGAAAAGTCAATGCCGCCCGATGCGCTGCCCCGAGGGGCATTCGGTCCATGCCTTGCCCGCATCGTCCCCCTCGCTTAAGTCGCGCGGGTGACTTCGACCAACGACATACGCCGCTCCTTCCTCGAATATTTCGGGGCGGCCGGACACGAGATCGTGCCGTCGGCGCCGCTGGTGCCGCACAACGACCCGACCCTGATGTTCGTCAATGCGGGGATGGTTCCGTTCAAGAACGTCTTCACCGGGCTCGAGAGCCGGCCTTATTCCACCGCGGTCTCGTCGCAGAAGTGCGTCCGCGCCGGCGGCAAGCATAACGACCTCGACAATGTCGGCTACACGGCCCGGCACCTCACCTTTTTCGAGATGCTCGGCAATTTCTCGTTCGGAGACTATTTCAAGGAACGGGCGATCGAGCTCGCCTGGACCCTGCTCACCAGGGAATGGGGCTTGCCCGCCGATCGCTTGACCGCGACCGTCTACCACACCGACGACGAAGCCTACGACCTTTGGCGGAAGATCGCCTCGCTGCCCGAGGAGCGGATCATCCGCATCCCGACCAAGGACAATTTCTGGGCGATGGGCGACAACGGCCCGTGCGGGCCCTGCTCGGAGATATTCTACGATCACGGGCCGGACGTGCCCGGAGGGCCGCCCGGATCGCCCGACGAGGACGGCGACCGGTTCGTGGAGATCTGGAACCTCGTCTTCATGCAGTTCGAGCAGGAGAACAATGAGATCGTCCGCGATCTGCCCAGGCCCTCGATCGATACCGGCATGGGGCTCGAGCGGATATCGACGGTGCTCCAGGGCGTGCACAACATTTTCGATACGACGACTCTTCGGGAGCTGATCGACGCATCGGCCGAGCTCACGGGCACCGCTCCGACCGGTGAGAAGAGCGCGAGCCATCGGGTCATCGCCGACCATCTGCGCTCGAGCGCCTTCCTGATCTCCGACGGAATCCTTCCGTCGAACGAGGGCCGGGGCTACGTCCTCAGGCGGATCATGCGCAGGGCGATGCGCCATGCCCACATCCTCGGCGCCGCCGATCCGCTCATGCATCGGCTGGTTCCTTCGCTCGTCGCCGAGATGGGCGCGGCCTATCCCGATCTCGTCCGCGCCCAGCCTTTGATCGAGGAGACTCTGAGGCACGAGGAGACCAGGTTCCGCCAGACCCTGGAGCGCGGCCTCAAGCTTCTCGACGAGGCCACCGGCGGGATGAAGGCGGGCGACGTCCTTCCCGGCGAGACTGCCTTCAAGCTCTACGACACTTACGGATTCCCCTACGATCTCACCGAGGACGCGCTTCGGGCGCAGGGGCTCGGAGTCGACCGCGCCGGATTCGACACTGCGATGGAAGGCCAGAAGGCCGCCGCCCGCGCCGCCTGGAAGGGATCGGGCGACAAGGCGTCCGACGAGATCTGGTTCGACATTGCCGAACAGCACGGCTCGACCGAGTTTACCGGCTATTCCGGCCATGAAGGGGAGGGGCAGGTCCTCGCTCTGGTGAAGGACGGGGTCCGGGCCGAATCCGCGGCGGCGGGCGACGAGGTGTTGATCGTCACCAACCAGACGCCGTTTTACGCGGAGAGCGGCGGACAGATGGGCGACGCCGGAATCGTCAAGGGAGACAATGGCCTGGAGGCCGAAGTTCGCGACACTTCGAAGCCCCTTGGCCGGATCCACGCGCACCATGCCGTTATCCGCGAGGGCAGCCTCAAGCCGGGCGATCCGGTCCGGCTCGAGGTCGATTCGGAGCGCCGCTCACGGGTCCGCGCCAATCACAGCGCCACCCACCTGCTCCACGCGGCTCTTCGCAAGCGGCTGGGCGCCCATGTCACCCAGAAGGGCAGCCTGGTCGCGCCCGACCGCTTCCGCTTCGATTTCTCGCACCCGAAGGCGCTCACCGCAGAGGATGTGGAGGCGATCGAGGCCGAGGTGAATTCTCACATCCGCGAGAACCAGCCGGTGACCACGCGGCTGATGAGCCCCGACGACGCGGTCGCGGCGGGCGCGATGGCGCTGTTCGGAGAGAAATATGGCGACGAGGTCCGGGTCCTGAGCATGGGCCGCGGCGACGAAGCCTCTTATTCCGTCGAGCTGTGCGGCGGCACCCACGTCTCGGCCCTGGGCGACATCGCCTTGTTCAAGATCGTCTCCGAAAGCGCAGTCGCCGCGGGAGTCCGGCGGATCGAGGCCCTGACCGGCGAGGCGGCGCGGCAGTGGCTCACCCAGCGCGAGGATCGGCTCAAGGAAGCCGCGGCCGCGCTCAAGGCCTCGCCCGAGGAGGTCCCGGCCCGGGTCTCGGCGCTTCTCGACGAGCGCCGCCGGCTCGAGCGCGAGCTCGCCGAGGCGAAGAAGGCGCTCGCTTTGGGCGGCGGAGGCGGGAGCGCCGGCCAGGCCGAAGCGCAGGGCCCCGAGCAGGTCGGCGGCCACGGCTTCATCGGCCAGGTCATCCAGGGCCTTGACCCCAAGGGCCTGCGCGGCCTGGTCGACGACGCCAAGAAGCGCGTCGGCTCCGGAGTGGTCGCGCTGGTCGCCGTCAATGACGGCCGCGCCACCGTCGCGGTCGGCGTGACCGACGACCTGATTTCATCGCGCAACGCGGTCGATCTCGTCCGAAAGGCGGTCGAGGCGGTCGGGGGCCAAGGCGGCGGCGGTCGGCCGGACATGGCCCAGGGCGGCGGGCCGGAGGGCGGCAAGGCGGCGGAGGCGGTGCAGGCGGTTAGGGCGGAGCTCGAGGCCGTCACGGCCTGACGAGGGGGAGCGACAACATGTTCAGCCACATGATGGTCGGAAGCAACGACATCGCCAAGTCCCGAAAATTCTACGACGCTTTGGTCGCGGCGCTCGGCGGGAATCCGGCGATCGAGGACGACAAGGGCCGGCTCGTCTATGTGCACGACAGGAAGCTCTTCATGGTTTCCAGGCCGATCGACGGTCAGCCGGCGACTCACGCCAACGGCGGCACGATCGGGTTCACCATGCTCAGCACCGACCTGGTCGAGGCCTGGCACAAGGCGGGCACGGAGAATGGCGGCATCTCGGTCGAGGATCCGCCCGGCGTTCGCCCGAGCCCGATGGGCGACCTGTATCTTGCCTATCTTCGCGATCCGGACGGCAACAAATTGTGCGCGGTCCACCGGATGACCGCCGGCTGACCCGGTACCGGCCCAGCCGATCAGGATTGCAGAGGAGGAGAGAGCGATGCGAGTCATGGTCATGGTCAAGGCGACCGAGGACAGCGAAGCGGGGACGATGCCGTCGAGCGAGCTTCTCGAAGCGATGGGCGCCTATAATCAGAAGCTCATCGAGGCCGGGATCATGCAGGCGGGGGAGGGGCTCCATCCCACCTCGAAAGGCAAAAGGGTGGTGTTCGAAGGGTCTGACCGGACGGTGCTCGACGGTCCGTTCGGAATCACCAACGAGCTCGTGGCGGGCTTCTGGATCTGGAAGGTCAGGGACATGGACGAGGCGGTGGAGTGGGTGAAGAAATGCCCCAACCCGATGTCGGGCCCGAGCGAGATCGAAATCAGGCAGGTCTTCGAGGAGGAGGATTTCGCCGAGGTGATGACGCCCGAGGCGGCCGAGCTTCACGAGAGCAATCGGGAGCGGCTCGGCGGCGCGTGACGTCATGCCGGGGCGGCCGGGCTTCGCGCCGCATCGGCTGTCCCTTCCGTGGATAATGTCAGCCTTTTCGGCGGATAGCCGATCTGCTTATATGCCGCCTCGAAGCTTCTCGCCGCCCGCGGGAGCATGAGCGGGGGGTGTGAATTGTCGATCTCGATCCTGGCTGCGGCCCTGCTCGTCCAGCCCGCGCCGGATTCCGTGCCTGCCGCTTCTTCTCCGCAATGGACGCTCGCGGCGACCAACGAGGACGGCGAATATTGGATCGACCGGGCCAGTGTCCGGCAGGAAGGCGCCGTTCATCGCTTTCGGGCCAGGATCCGGATTGGTGAAGCCGTCAGGGATGAGGTTCGGAGCGCGGTCATCGCCTATCAGCTCGACTGCGCGCGCCAGACCATTGCGATCGAGTCCCTGGAAGCTTTCGATGCCGCCGGCGAAACCGTGGCAACGCGCACGGTTCCGAGCCTCTGGCTCGACAAGGATCCGATCGATTCGGGCTCGTTCCTGGCGAATTTCTATGCGCGGATTTGCCCCGCGCCGCGCCGGGCGCTCGTCGAAAGGCCGCCGCCGCCGCGCGTCATGATGGTGGCGCCGCCGATCGCGGTCGCTCCGCCGCCGCCGATCCTCCGTGCAGCTCCGCCGCCCGCGCCGCCCCCGCCGCCGCGTCCCGGCGATCCGGTCCGGCGGGCGACCCCGGTGGTGCCGCTTCCAAGCCTTTTCAGCGCCGACGACTATCCGGCTGCGGCGCTTCGCGCTGAGGAAGAGGGCGTCGTCGGCTACCGAATGGCGATCGACAGGGAGGGGCGAGTGGTCGGGTGCGATATCACTTCGTCCAGCGGTTCCGCGAGCCTCGACAGCACAACCTGCCGCCTGATCCGGGCGCGGGCCCGATTCCGGCCGGCGCGAACCGCGAAGGGCAAGAAGACGGCCGATGTGATCCACGGGCGCATCTGGTGGCGCTTCCCCGAGGAGCCGGCGCCCATTCAGACAGAGCCGGCGCAATGACGATGGAGCCTTTCGGGAGATTCGCGATGAACCGGACAATTGTCGGAGCGGCCGTGGCAGCCGCCGCAATGCTGGCGAGCCTCGCGGCGGCGTCGCCGGCGGCCGCCTGTCTGCGAACGCTTCAGGTCGGCTTCGAGCCGAACACGGCCCAGGTCGCCGACCGGGATAAAGTCACCGGCTTCCTGGACGTGCCGACTTACGGCAATGGGCAAATGATTTCGATCAAGGCGGCCGGGCCGATCCACGATCTGGCGCGGCGACGAGCCCTGGCCCTGTCCGATCTGCTTCAGGCCCATGGGCAAAGCCCGTCCGGCATCAAGATCGAGACCGCCCGGAACGCGGCCGAGCGAATCACGATCATCATCTATCCGCCGCCCACCGTTCGCCCCGACATCCGGCTCGGCAGGTCGGATCCGCCGGCCCCTGCGCCGGCGACGCCCCGGAAGACCTGCGGAAGCTAGCCCGCAGCTTTGCCGGGCGCCCGGCTCGCCGGCTCCCAACCGAAGACGCTGCGCCCGCCAAATTCGGCCGAACGCTCGCGCTCCTCGGCCATGAAGGCGTCGAGCGAGGGTCCGCTCGCATGGCGTTCTAGCCTTCGCGCCTGCTCGTCGAGGCGGCGGATCGCGCCCAGCTTCTCGTCATTGCCGAGCTTCGCTTTCTCGACGGCCTGCTTCAGGACTCCGATCGTCTCGTCATAGACTTTGGTCGGGACGGGGAAGGGGTGCCGATCCTTGCCGCCATGGGCGAGCGAGTAGCGGGCCGGATCGGCGAAGCGGCAGGGGGCGCCGTGAATCACCTCGGCGACGAGGGCCAGCGACCGGATCGTCCGCGCGCCGACTCCGGGGATGAGGAGCAATTCCGGGAAATCCTTCGGGCCCTGCTCGGCCGCAGCGGCGAGCGTTCCTTGGAGGCGGCGGAGCATGACGTCACCGGCGCGGACGTCGTGATGGTCGGGCATGACGAGGTGGGGGAGGAGGGGTTCGGCGGGGGAGGTGGAGCTGGAAGGGGCCCCTCCACCAGCCTTCGCTAAAGGCTTCGGCTGATTCCCGGCGAAGGCAGGGGAGGAACTTAGGGCTGCAGCTTCCCAGGCCAGTTTCTCCGGACCGAGATCGGTGAGGAGGTCGAGCTGGGCCTTGCGGCTGGCCAAAGCGCGGCGGTCGGCGAGATTGACGATCTCGCTCTCGCCTTTGCGGCCCTCGATCGCGGTGTGGGGGGCGTCGACGAAGCTTTCCAGACCTTCGGACAGCCAATGATAGCGGCGGGCGGTGCCGCTGGAATCGCGCATGCCCTGTTGGACGACGGTCCAGCTGCCGTCGTCGGTGACGATGAAGCCGTGGAGATAGAGATCGAACCCGTCCTGGACGGCGGCGCTGTCGACCTTGGCGACGAGCCGGCTCGCTTTGGCGAGGGCGGCGCCGTCGAAGCCGGCCTGGTCTCCCGCTGCCAGAAGCTCAGACGGCGTCTTGCGCGAATGCTTGCCGCGGCCGCCGCAGACGTGGATCCCCAGCTCCTTCGAGATCGGGTTGAGGCCGCGTTTCAGGGCGCCGATCACGCTGGTCGTGATCCCGGACGAATGCCAGTCCATCCCCATCACCGCGCCGAACGACTGGAACCAGAAGGGGGAGGCGAGACGGCGAAGAAGCTCGTCGCGGCCGTAATGGTGGACGATCGCCTCAACCATGACGGTTCCGAGCCGGGTCATGCGGTCGCCCAGCCATGCGGGAACGCGGCCGCCATGGAGCGGTAGATCGGCGCTTCCGGATCTTCGGGCCATTGCTTCGTCTCGCTGGAACAGAAAAGGAACGATTAGCCGCGAACAGACTGGATTGCCAGCCTTTTCCGCCGATCCGCTAACCAATGCGAAACACTCGCCATCCTAGTCTAGACAACCCAAGACAAGGGGAGGCCATAACATGTTCCTGTCGCTGCCCGTCGTGCTGCTCGCCCTTCAGGTGCAGCCGCGTACCGCTCCGCCGACGCCGCCGCCCCCTCCTCCGCGGCCGGTCCAGGCCGTCATCCCGCGGCCGTCGCCGGAGGACGAGGCGAAATTGCGGATGATCCCGCACCGGATCGAGCTGCGGGTGACCGCGGAAGGCCAAATATTGTGGGAAGGTCCGCTCATGGTCTCCGACCGTCAGCAGGCGCACATCAACTATTCGAAGCGCGAGGCGGCGCCGGCCCTGTGCCGCGAGGACCAGAATCGCGGCGAGGGCAGGCAGAACAATATCACTATCGGCCTGGGCTCGAACTATGGCGACCGGACCCGGCCGAGCTATCGGCTCGACGTCGGCTGGGTGCGCTCGGTCGAAGAGCGAGTGTGCGGAGGCGGCGGCACCCGGTCGGTGAGCGTGAACCAGACCGTCCTTCTCCCGGTCGGGCGAAGCGTCACGGTCGAGGGGGACGGCGGCCTTTCGATCGAGATGATCCGCCGCGACTGAGCTCGATCGCGTCGGGCGGCCTAGCCAGGCCTCGAGTCCCTCAGCCGCCGCCGCTCGAGCACGGGCTCATGGTGGAGCTCGCCGAGCTCCATGATCTCCTTGCGGAGCTCGGCGCGCTTCTCGTGGATCGAGGCGATGACCGGGCCCATCGCCATTCCGAGGTCGATCAGGACGGCCTCGGAGAGCTGGAGCGAGGATTCCAGGGTCTCGGGCACGGCGTCGGTGGCGCCGGCGCGATAGAGCTCGGCGGCGTGGCGCGCGTCGCGGGCGCGCGCGACGATTGTAAGATCCGGGCACCAGCCGCGCACTTTGCGGGTCAGCTTCACGGTCAGCACCGGCTCGTCCATGGTCAGGACCAGGGCATCGGCATGGCCGAGCTGGAGCCGGTCGACCAGCTCGGGCCGGGACACGTCTCCGAAGATCACCGGATGGCCGTTGCGCCGGCCCGCGGCGACATTGTCGACGTTGGAATCGACCGCGATCCATTTGCGGCCGTGCGCGGTGAGCATCTGGGCGACGAGCTGGCCGACCCGGCCGAACCCGAACACGACCACGTCGGCCGTCTTTCCGACCTCGCTCTCAGCGCCCCCCTCGGGCTCACGCCGTCTCTCGACCCGGCGGGCGACGTCATGGCCGAGCCGGGCGAGCAGGGGGGTGAGAGTCAGGCCCAAAGCGGTGACGATGGTCCAGAAGGCGACCGTCTCCGGCGCCAAGATGCCCGCGGCGGCGGCCGCCGTAAGGACGATCAGGGTGGTCTCCGACGGCGAGGCCATGAGCAGGCTCGTCTCGACAGCGACGCCCTCGCGCGCGCCGGAGAGCCGAAGAAGCAGAGCGGTGACCAGGGTCTTGACCAGCATCACTCCGACGATCGCGGCGATCAGGCTCGGCCAGTCGGCGAGGATGGCGCGCGGATCGAGCGACATCCCGACCGCGATCAGGAAGACCCCGAGCGCGAGGCCGCGGAAAGGCGCGGTGATGACCTCGACCTCGTCGACATAGTCGGTCTCGGCGATCAGGACTCCGGCGACGATCGCTCCGACGATCGGCGAAAGGCCCGCCGCCGCGGTGGCGAGGCTTGCAGTGATCACCACGAGAAGGCTGATCGAAAGGAACAGCTCCGGGCTCTTGGTCCGGGCCGCCTGGGCGAACAGGCGCGAAAGCATCAGCCGGCCGAGCACGAGCATGGCAAGGACGACGATGATTCCGATTCCGAGAGTTCGGGCGAGGCCGCTCCAGCCCTCCGCCTCGGCATTGGGGGCGAGCGCGCCGAGGAAGAAGATGATCGGGACCAGCGCCAGATCCTCGAACAGGAGCATTCCGAGCGCGCTCCGGCCGACCGGGCCGCTCGAACCGACCAGTGGAAGGACCAAAGCGGTCGACGACAGAGCGAGGGCCAGGCCCAAAGCGATCGAGGCGATCCCGCCGGATCCGAACATCCACAAGGCGAAGGCGATCAGCGCGGCCGAACCCAGTAGCTCGGCGGCGCCAAGGCCGAAGATCGTCCGACGCATCGCCCAGAGCCGCCGGAAGCTCAGCTCCAGGCCGATCGAGAAGAGGAGGAGGATGATCCCGAACTCGGCGAAGGGGTGGATATCCTCCGGGTTTGAGATGGTGAGATAGGCCAGCCAGGGATTCTCGGCGACGAGCGAGCCGAACCCGGCCGGCCCGGCAAGCATTCCGACCAGGATGAAGCCGATGATCGGGCTGATCCTGAGCCGGGCGAAGGCGGGGATGACGATTCCGGCGGCGCCGAGGATCACGAGGGCGTCGCTGAGCCCGCTATTCTGGAATTCCACCGCCATATTGCCTTTATGCAGGAAAAGGTGCCCCTGTCAGCCATGGCGGCGAAGACGCAGCTCTGCATCGTCGGCGGCGGCCCGGCCGGGATGGTGGCGGCCCTTCTGTTCGCGCGCGCCGGGGTGCGGGTGACCGTGCTCGAGAAGCATAAGGATTTCCTGCGCGATTTCCGCGGCGACACCGTCCACCCGTCGACCCTTCGGATCTTCTCGGAGCTCGGGCTTCTCGACCGCCTGTTGGAGCGGCCGCACGACAAGGTGCGCGACCTCACCGTCTTTGCCGGAGACGAGGTGATCGAGGTCGCCGATTTTTCCGGAATGGATTCGCGCTGGGCATTCATCGCGATGATGCCGCAATGGGAGTTCCTCGATTTCGTCGCCGACGAGGCCCGGACCTATCCGAATTTCGAGCTGATGATGAACGCCGAGGCCGTCGGCCTGGTCACGGAGGGCGAGCGGGTGACCGGCGTTCGCTTCGAGCGGGGCGGGGCGGAGAGCGAGATCGAAGCGGACCTCGTCATCGCCGCGGACGGGAGAGGCTCGCTCTTGCGCGACCTGTCCGATCTGCCGCTCCGCAACCTCGGAGCGCCGATGGACGTCTACTGGTTCCGGCTTCCCAAGGATCGCGGCTCGAAGAACGAGAGCACTGGCATCTTCACCGCCGGCCGGATCATGGCCCTCATAGACCGGGGCGATTACTGGCAATGCGCCTATGTCTTCGCCAAGGGCCAGGCCGAGGAGATCAGGACTCGGGGGCTCGAGGCCTTCCGGGCCGACGTCGCTCGGGTCGCCGCCCGGGTGAATCCGCGGGTCGGGGCGATCGCGAGCTGGGACGACGTCAAATTGCTCACCGTGGCACTGGACCGGCTCGAACGCTGGCACCGGCCCGGACTGCTCGTCATCGGCGACGCTGCGCATGCGATGTCGCCGATCGGCGGGGTCGGAATCAATGTGGCGATCCAGGACGCGGTGGCCGTCGCCAACATCCTGGCTGGGCCGATGGCGCGCGGCAAGGACGTCGATCCGCTGCTCCACAAGGTGCAGAAAAGGAGAATGCCGGCGGTCAGGGCCGTCCAGGGCTTCCAGAATGCGGCCCAGAGAAGGATCATCAGCCGGCTGCTGGCCGCGACCGGCCCCGTCCTCGCTGCGTGGCCGCTGAGGATGCTGGGCAAATATCCGATCCTGAGGCGAATCCCGGCGGCGATGATAGGCTTCGGCTTCCGGCCCGAGCATGTGCGGTCGCCGGAGATCTTCCCTCCCCCCTTGCGGGGGAGGGGTCAGGGGTGAGGGGTCAGCGAACGGTCCGGCTCACCGCCTGTCCTGAGCGACGCCGCAGGCGGCGTCGAAGGGCCGGATCGGGCGCTCTACGGCGCCCGAACCCCTCACCCAACTTCGACTAGGCGGCAAAGCCGCCAAGTCTTCGTATCCCTCTCCCGCAGGGGGAGAGGGGCAACTGATTAGGCCGTAACCTCGCCCGCCTGAGAAGCCATCGCCGCCTCGAGATTCTCGACGATCGCCTCGAAGAACTGCTCGGTGGTCATCCAGCTCTGGTCGGGGCCGATCAGGATCGCGAGGTCCTTGGTCATCTTGCCCTGCTCGACCGTCTCGACGCAGACCCGCTCGAGGGTCTCGGCGAATCGGACGACTTCGGGGGTCTCGTCGAACTTGCCGCGATATTTGAGGCCGCCGGTCCAGGCGAAGATCGACGCGATCGGGTTGGTCGAGGTCGACTTGCCCTGCTGGTGCATCCGGTAGTGGCGGGTGACGGTGCCGTGGGCCGCCTCGGCCTCGACCGTCTTGCCGTCGGGGGTCATCAGGATCGAGGTCATCAGGCCGAGCGAGCCGAAGCCCTGGGCGACCAGGTCCGACTGGACGTCGCCGTCGTAATTCTTGGCCGCCCAGACGAACTTTCCGCTCCACTTCAGGGCCGAGGCGACCATGTCGTCGATCAGGCGATGCTGATACTCTATCCCGGCTTCCTTGAACTTCTCCTTGAAATCGCGCTCGTAAATCTCCTCGAATATGTCCTTGAAGCGGCCGTCATAGGCCTTGAGGATCGTATTCTTGGTCGAGAGATAGACGGGCCAGCCGCGGTCGAGGCCGAAGTTCAGGCAGGCCAAAGCGAACTCGCGGATCGACTCGTCGAGATTATACATTCCCATCGCCACGCCCGGGCCGGGAAAATCGAACACCATCTCGTCGATCCGAGTGCCGTCCTCGCCTTCCCAGACCAGCCGAAGCTTGCCGGGACCGGGAATCCGATAGTCGGTCGCGCGATATTGATCTCCGAAGGCGTGGCGGCCGATGACGATCGGATCGGTCCAGCCCGCGATGAGCCGGGGCACGTTCTCGATCACGATCGGCTCCCGGAAGACGACTCCGCCCAAGATGTTGCGGATCGTCCCGTTGGGCGATTTCCACATCTTCTTGAGCTTGAACTCCTCGACCCGCGCCTCGTCGGGCGTGATCGTCGCGCATTTGACGCCGACTCCATGCTTTTTGATCGCCTCGGCGGCCTCGACCGTGACCTTGTCCTCGGTCGCGTCGCGATGCTCGACGCCCAGGTCGAAATAGAGAAGCTCCACGTCCAGGTAGGGCAGGATCAGCCGCTCGCGGATCCACTGCCAGATGATTCGGGTCATCTCGTCGCCGTCGAGCTCGACGATCGGATTGGTCACTTTGATCTTGGCCATGTGCCGCCGCTTTTCCTTCTTTGAGGTCGTGGCGGGCGTCTAGGCGGTGGAGCGTCCGCGATCAACGGGGGTGCGTAGGCGATCAAGCCGTTCACGAGGAGCCGTCATTCCAGCGCAAGCTGGAATCTCACTTTTCTTGCTGCCGACATCCAGAAGGCAGGGAGATTCCAGCTTCCGCTGGAATGACGGGGAGGGACCGGTGAGAACAGGTCGGCTGGCGCATTGTCTCGCTCCTCAGCCTTCCCTAAAGACCTCGCCATGACTTCCCTCGAAAAGGACAAGACGGACCTGGTCACGACCAACGTCCGCTACCGCATGCCCAGCGTCCACCCTGAAGGGCGCAAGTTCGTGGTCATCGCCGCGGTCGTCGCCGCGCTCTTCTTCTGGGTGATCGACTGGGATTGGGTCGGCTGGATCCTGACCGGGATCACGCTGTGGGTCGCCGCCTTCTTCCGCGATCCGATCCGGACCACGCCGAAGGGGGAGGGGCTGATCGTCGCCCCCGCCGATGGAATGGTGACGATGATCGCGGTGGTTCCCCCGCCGCGCGAGCTGATGGGCGAGGGCGGGCTCGAGCCCGATCCGGTCGTCCGCGTCTCGATCTTCATGAGCGTGTTCGACGTCCACATCAACCGGGCGCCGATCGCCGGGGCGGTGACCAGGGTCGCCTACATCGCCGGCAAGTTCCTCAACGCCGACCTCGACAAGGCGAGCGAGGAGAATGAGCGGCAGCACATATTGATCGAGGGCGAGGACGGGATCCGGGTCGGATTCACCCAGATCGCCGGCCTGGTCGCGCGCCGGATCGTCCCCTGGGTGAAGGAGGGCGACCGGGTCGCCGCCGGCCAGCGGGTGGGCCTGATCCGTTTCGGCAGCAGGGTCGACGTCTATCTTCCCGCCGGCACCTCGTCCCAGCTCCTCCTCGGCCAGCGAACCATCGCCGGAGAGACGATCGTCGCCCGGGCCGGAGTCTCGGAAGCCCTGGAGGGAGTCGCGCAGTGATCCCCGAGCGCCCCGACGAGCCCGGGCGCCGAGGCATTCCGGTTCGCGCCATCCTTCCCAACGCGGTCACCGCGCTGGCGCTCTGCTCGGGCCTGTTCGGGATGCGCTTCGGAATCGAGGGCAATTGGGAAATGGCGGTCGGCTTCGTCATCGTCGCGGCCGTGCTCGACGGGCTCGACGGCCGCATCGCCCGATTGTTGCGCGGATCGAGCCGCTTCGGGGCCGAGCTCGATTCCCTGTCCGACGTGACCGCCTTCGGAGTCGCGCCTGCGATCATCGTCTATCTTTTCGCGCTTCACTGGATCGAGCCGGGATCGGACTCGCGCGATCTGTGGACTAGGTTCGGCTGGCTCATCCTTCTCGCTTATGCGGTCTGCATGGCGATGCGCCTCGCCCGGTTCAACGCGCGGATCGACGTCGAGGACCAGCCCCACAAATCGGCCGGATTCCTGACCGGTGTCCCGGCGCCGGTCGGCGCCGGCCTGCTCCTGCTCCCCATCTATCTGTGGCTCGCGACCGACCGCGAATGGGATTGGCTGACCGACTACCGGCTGATCGCGGCCTGGGCGGCGGTGATCGCCTGCCTCGTCATCTCCAACCTCGCGACCTATTCCTGGGCGTCGCTCAAGCTGAGCAGGGACATGCGCCTGATCGCGATCGTGGTGATTGCGCTGCTCGGAGCCGCGCTCGTGTCCGCCCCTTGGGAAACCCTCAGCGTCGTGGCCTTGCTCTACGCTCTGTCGATACCGTTCAGCATCGCTGCTTACGCGCGGGTCAAGCGGCGGCGCGTGGCCGAGGCCGGGACCGAGCCGCCAACGGTGACGATCGGTCCGGCGTCCTGACCTCGAGCCCGAGCTCGCCCTTCAGGGCGAGCAGGATTTCGGCCCAGTGGAGCTTCACCAGCATGTGGAGCGTGACGGCGGCGGCGAGCAGGGCCGCGGTGAAGAAGAGCGCGGCAGCGATGTAGCTCACATCTTATCCCCTTGCTTATCCACAAAGCGCCCAACGCATGTTAACCATGTTTGGGTCCCGTTGCGGCTTGTAATTGCTTGATGTTCGCGTTCTGTTCTGTTGTCAAGCGGCAGAACGTGCGCGATGCAGGGCAGACCGGGCAACCCTTCGGGCTTGCTGCTGATGCGCCGTCCTCCGCGGTGAGCGGCCGGGCACGGCGCACAAAGGGTTGATTCCGAACGCGGTCCGACCTAAGTGGCCGCCATTCCACATGCGGAGCCATCATACCGGTGCTCCGGACCCAGTCCGGAGTTTCTCGGCCCCGCAGAGGCATAACCGGAAGGAGAAAGACCATGGCGTCACCCGACGTCACCATGCAGCAATTGCTCGAGGCCGGAGCGCATTTCGGCCACCAGACCCACCGCTGGAACCCGAAGATGAAGCCGTATATTTTCGGCGATCGCAACGGCGTCCACATCATCGATCTCTCCCAGACCGTTCCGCTTTTCGCCCGCGCGCTCGATTTCGTGCGTCAGGCGGCGGCTTCGGGCGGCAAGGTGCTGTTCGTCGGAACCAAGCGCCAGGCGCAGGATCCGATCGCCGAGGCGGCGCGCCGCTCGGGCCAGCATTTCGTCAACCATCGCTGGCTGGGCGGGATGCTCACCAACTGGAAGACGATCTCCAACTCGATCAAGCGCTTCAAGAGCCTCGAGGAGCAGCTCGCCGGAGACACCGCGGGCCTCACCAAGAAGGAAGTCCTTCAGCTCACCCGCGAGCGCGACAAGCTCGAGCTTTCGCTCGGCGGTATCCGCGACATGGGCGGCCTTCCCGACGTCATCTTCGTGGTCGACGCCAACAAGGAAGAGCTTGCGATCAAGGAAGCGAACGTCCTTGGAATCCCGGTCGTCGCGATCCTCGATTCGAACGCCAGCCCGGCGGGAATCGCCTTCCCGGTCCCCGGCAACGACGACGCCAGCCGAGCGATCCGCCTCTATTGCGACGCCGTCGCCGACGCCGCGATGAGCGGCAAGACCGGCGGAGCCGCCGCCCGCGGCGAGGATATCGGCGCGATGGAAGCGCCGCCGGCCGAGCCCGCGCTCGCCGAGGCATAAGGTAATCGGGGGAGCGATCCCCCATTGCCGTTCGGGCTGAGCCTGTCGAAGCCCATTCCTTCTCTTCTTATGCAAGAAGGGGAGCCCTTCGACAGGCTCAGGGCGAACGGTGTTTTGCACCAAAACTGAAGGACATGAAAATGGCTGAGATCACGGCCGCGACCGTCAAGGAACTGCGCGAGCGCACCGGCGCCGGCATGATGGACTGCAAGAAGGCTCTGGGCGAGACTCAGGGCGAGATGGAAGCCGCGATCGACTGGCTTCGCACCAAGGGCCTCGCCGCGGCCGCCAAGAAGGCCGGCCGGACCGCCGCCGAGGGCCTGATTGGAGTCACCGTGCGCGAGAACAAGGGCTCGGTCGTCGAGGTCAACAGCGAGACCGATTTCGTCGCGAAGAACGAGCAGTTCCAGGATTTCGTCCGGACCGTCGCCGGGCTTGCGCTCGAGACCGGTTCGGACGTCGACGCTTTGGGCAACGCCCCATGGCCGACGGGCGGCACCGTCCAGGAGAAGTTGAACTCGAACATCGCGACGATCGGCGAGAACCAGGCGCTTCGCCGCGCCGCCGGCCTCGAGGTCGATAAAGGCGTCGTCGTCCCCTACGTCCACAATGCGGTCGTTCCGGGCCTCGGCAAGATCGGGGTCCTGGTCGCGCTCGAGAGCGAGGGCGACAAGATGGCGCTCGAGGCGCTCGGCAAGCAGCTCGCAATGCACATCGCGGCCGCCGCTCCGATCGCCCTTCGCGGCGAGGATCTCGACGAAGGCCTTATCCAGCGCGAGCGCGCGATCGCCCAGGAAAAGGCGGCCGAGACCGGCAAGCCCGCCGAGATCGTCGCCAAGATGGTCGACGGCGCGATCGCCAAGTTCCGCAAGGAAAATGCGCTGATGAGCCAGCTCTTCGTCATCGACAACAAGACGAAGATCGAGGACGTGGTGACGGCCGAGGGCAAGAAGGCCGGCGCCGACATCACGATCAAGGACTATGTCCGCTTTCAGCTCGGCGAGGGAATCGAGAAGAAGGAAAGCGATTTCGCTGCTGAGGTGGCGGCGGCGGCAGGCACCGCCTGAGGGATTGGGGTTTAGGGGTTAGGGATTGGGGGGTCGCGACGGGACTATGGTGAGATCCTATCGCGACCTCACTGTCTGGCAGTCCGGGATGGACTTCGCCGCAGAATGCTATCGGCTCAGTAAGCTGATGCCTAAGGCGGAAGAGGTTCGGATCACAGGTCAGCTGCTCAGGGCCTCGGCCTCGGTCCCCGCCAACATTGCCGAAGGGTGGATGCGATCGTCGCGAAAGGACTATGCGCGCTTCGTCAGCATCGCCCGCGGTTCGCTAGCTGAGGCAGAGACCTTTCTTCTGTTGTCGGTACGGGTCGGCCTGCTGCCGGAAGACGAGACGAAATCCGCAATGGTGATGGCCGATAATTTGGGCCCCCAGCTCAATGTGCTTTGGAGACGTCTCGCCAAATCGCAGTTAAAATCCCCAACCCCTAACCCCTAACCCCCAAAACCTAATCCCCAATCCCCGGTTGGCACCGCGCGGCGTCCTTACTAAGGTGCGCGGCGCTCGCGCCATCCACTGCAGAACGGACCTTCACTTCATGCCGCGCCCGCGCTTCAACCGAATCCTGCTGAAGCTGTCCGGCGAGGCCCTGATGGGCAAGGAGCCGTTCGGGATCGATCCGGAGACCGCCGCCGCTCTTGCCGGAGAGATTGCCGAGGCGCGCGCCGCCGGGCACGACCTCTGCCTGGTCGTCGGCGGAGGCAATATCTTCCGGGGGCTTGCCGCCGCCGCGCGCGGCTTCGACCGGTCGACCGCCGATTACATGGGCATGCTTGCGACGGTGATGAACGCGCTCGCGCTCCAGAACGCGCTCGAGAATATCGGTGTCGATACGCGGGTTCTTTCGGCCATCCCGATGGCGACCGTCTCCGAGCCCTATATCCGCCGCCGGGCGATGCGCCACATGGAGAAGGGCAGGGTGGTGATCTTCGCCGCCGGCACCGGCAACCCCTTCTTCACCACGGACACCGCCGCCGCGCTGCGCGCCGCCGAGATGGGCTGCGACGCTTTGTTCAAGGGCACCAGCGTCGACGGCGTCTACGATGCCGATCCCAAGAAGGTGAAGGGCGCCCGCCGCTACGAGAGCCTTCCCTACGGCCAGGTCCTCGCCGACGATTTGCGGGTGATGGACGCGAGCGCCGTGGCCCTTTGCCGCGACAACAATATCCCGATCGTCGTCTTCAACATCCGCGAGCGCGGCAATCTCGCCCGGGTGCTTAGCGGAGAAGGCACGGCGACGATCGTCCAGACGGAGGAGTGAGCGATGCCATCCTATGACAAGGCCGACCTTCAGCGCCGGATGCACGGAGCGGTCGAGGCGCTGAGGCACGACTTCGGCGGTCTGCGCACCGGCCGCGCCTCGACCAGCCTGCTCGACCCGGTCAATGTCGAGGTTTACGGCGCCAACATGCCGCTGAACCAGATCGCGACGGTGTCGGTGCCCGAGCCCCGGATGATCTCGGTCCAGGTGTGGGACCGGTCGAATGTCCAGCCGGTCGAGAAGGCGATCCGCTCCGCCGGCCTCGGCCTCAACCCGATCACCGACGGGCAGAACATCCGCCTGCCGATCCCCGATCTCACCGAGGAGAGGCGAAAGGAGCTGGCCAAGCTCGCCCACCAATATGCCGAGAAGGCCCGGATCGCCGTCCGAAACGTCCGCCGCGACGGGATGGACCATCTGAAAGCGGACGAGAAGAAGCACGAAATCAGCCAGGATGAGCATAAAAGGCTGGAGGTCGAGGTCCAGAAGCTGACCGACGAGACGATCAAGGAGATCGACGCGGCCATGCACGCCAAGGAAAAGGAAATCCTGCAGCAGTGACCGTCCGCGGTTTGCAGGAAAAGCCGCGGGCGGCCCGGGCCGGCGCGGAAGGCGCGATCGAGCCGCGAGCAGGCGGAGCCTCGGCCGCCGGCGTTCCGCGCCACATCGCCATCATCATGGACGGCAACGGCCGCTGGGCCTCCGCCCGCGGGCTTCCGCGCGCCTCGGGGCACCGCCAGGGCGCAGAGGCCGCTCGAAAGGTGCTTCGCGCCGCCGGCGAGGCCGGGGTCGAATGCCTGACTCTCTACGCTTTCTCGTCGGAGAACTGGCGCCGGCCCAAGACCGAGATCGCGGACCTGATGGGCCTTCTCCGCTATTACATTCGGGCCGAGCTGGACTCGCTTCATCGAGAGGGCGTCCGGCTGAAAATCATCGGCGATCACAAGGCTTTCCCGGCCGATGTTACCACAATGATCGATCAGGCGGTGGAGCGCACCGCGGGCAATGAGCGGATCACCCTGGTCATCGCCCTGAACTATGGCGCCCGATCCGAGCTCGCCAGGGCGGTGAGAGGCCTCGCGGCCCGCGCCGCCGAGGGCAGCCTCGATCCGGAATCGATCGGCGAGGACGAGATCGAATCCGCGCTCGATACAGCCGGCCTTCCGCCGCTCGACCTCCTGATCCGGACCTCTGGCGAGCGCCGCCTGTCCAACTTCCTGCTCTGGCAGTCGGCCTATGCCGAGCTCCTGTTCGTCGACACTTTGTGGCCGGATTTCGACGGCGAATCGCTTCGCTCCGCGATCGCCGACTTCGCAGGGCGCGAGAGGCGCTTCGGAGGCCGATGAGCTCGGCCGCCCAGCCCTCGTCGGACCTGACGACTCGTTTCGCCGCGGGAGTTGCGATGATCGCGGTCGCGGTCGCCGCGATCTGGTTCGGCGGCTGGCCCTTCCGGCTGCTCGTCGCCGCCGGAGCGGCGGTGATGATCGTCGAATGGAGCGACATGCACGGCCTGAAGCGGAGCTGGGCCTGGGCCGCCGCCGCGCTCATGCTCGCGGCGACGCTGGCGCTGCCCGAGACGTTGTTCGCCGCGGCCGACCAGGATCCGGTCGAGATCGGTCCCTCGCTTATCCCGAACGCCGGGATCGGCTTCGCCGCGATCATGGCCGCCGGGCTCGCTTTGGGCCTCGCCGCGCGCAAGCCGAGCCTGGGCTGGGGCTTCGTCTATGTCGGGATCCCGGCCTTCGCGCTGATCGTGCTTCGCTGGGCCTGGTTCGAGACGGTCTTCTGGCTGATGCTGGTGACCTGGGCGACCGACATATTCGCTTACTTCGCGGGCCGGGCGATCGGCGGGCCGAAGCTCGCCCGCCGGATCAGCCCGAACAAGACCTGGTCGGGCCTCGCCGGGGGAATGCTGGGCGCGGCCGTGGTCGGAGCGATCGCCGCCAGTCGCTTCGAGCTTCCGTCGGCCTTCCTCTGGCTCGGCGCGATCATGGGGCTGATCGCACAGCTTGGCGATCTCTACGAAAGCTCGGTGAAGCGCCGCCTGGGGGTCAAGGACAGCGGCTCGATCCTTCCCGGCCATGGCGGCGTGCTCGACCGCGCCGACGGGCTTCTCGCCGTCGCCGCGGCGACCTTCCTCGTCCTCGCCTGGACCCTGGCGACGGCGTGACCGCCCGCACCGTCACCATATTGGGCGCGACCGGATCGGTCGGACGCTCCACCCTCGATCTGGTCGGACGCGAGCCCGACCGATTCGAGGTGCTCGCGCTCACCGCCCATCGCGACGTCGCCGGACTTGCCGAGGCCGCGCTCGCGGTCGGCGCCCGGCGGGCCGTCATCGGCGACGAGAGCCGACTTGCCGACCTGCGCGAAGCTTTGGCCGGAAGCGGGATAGAGGCCGCGGGCGGCCGCGCCGCGGTCCTTGAGGCGGCGGCCTCCGGCGCCGACTGGACCATGGCGGCGATCGTCGGAACCGCCGGACTCGCTCCGACCATGGCCGCGCTCGAGCAGGGCAGGACGGTCGCTCTCGCCAACAAGGAGGCCCTGGTCTCTGCGGGCGCGCTGATGACCGATGCCGCGCGGAGGAGCGGGGCGCGCCTTCTTCCCGTCGATTCCGAGCACAACGCCATCTACCAATGCTTCGATCGCGATCATCCGGGATCGGTCCGGCGAATCATCCTCACCGCCAGCGGCGGCCCCTTCCGATCGTCCAGCCTGGAGGAGATGCGCTCGGTGACGCCCGCCCAGGCCGTCGCCCACCCGAACTGGTCGATGGGCGCCAAGATCTCGGTCGATTGCGCCACGCTGATGAACAAGGGGCTCGAGCTGATCGAAGCCTTCCATCTCTTTCCGATGCCGGTCGATTCCTATGAGATCGTCATCCATCCCCAGTCGGTGATCCACAGCCTGGTCGAATATGAGGACGGATCGGTCCTCGCCCAACTCGGAGCACCCGACATGCGGATCCCGATCGCCTATTGCCTCGCCTGGCCGGCGCGGATGGAGACTCCCTGCCGCCGGCTCGACCTGGTCGAGATCGGATCGCTCCACTTCGAGGCTCCGGACCCCGAGCGTTTCCCGGCTTTGGCGCTGGCACGTGCAGCGCTTGCGGGGGGCGGAGCCAGGCCGGCTACCCTCAACGCGGCGAATGAGATAGCGGTCGCCGCATTCCTGGACGGCCGCATCGCATTTCTGGAAATAGCTTCAATTTCCGGCGAAATCCTGCAATGCATGGATCCGTCACCGCCAAAGACCATCGAGGAGGTGCTCGAGGTCGATCGCGAAGCCCGCGAGGCGGCGGAAACAATCGTAAGAAGGTATGCGCATTAGATGACGGGTAGCGCCGACTGGCTCTGGTATCTGATCGGCTTCCTGCTGGTCATCGGGCCTTTGATCTTCATTCACGAGCTGGGCCATTATTTCGTGGCTCGCTGGTTCGGCGTGAAGGCGGAGGTCTTCTCGATCGGATTCGGCCGCGAGATAGGCGGCTGGACCGACCGCCGCGGGACCCGCTGGAAATTGTGCTGGCTTCCGATCGGCGGCTATGTCCGCTTCGCCGGAGACATGAGCCCGGCAAGCGAGCCGACCAAGGAATGGCTTTCTTTGCCGCCGGAGGAGAGGGCGCTGACCTTTCAGGCCAAGCCGCTCTGGCAGCGCTTCCTGATCGTCCTCGCCGGGCCGATGACGAATCTCGTCTTCGCCGTGTTGATCCTCAGCGGCTTCGTCCTCGCCTACGGCGCCCCGCGCACCCCACCCGTCGTCGAGATGATGACTCCGGGATCCGCCGCCGAGGCGGCCGGAATCCAGCGCGGCGATCGGATCCTCTCCGTCGGGGGGAGCAAGATCGAGGTGTTCGAGGACATCGCCCCGCTCGTCATACTTCACCCGAACGAGCCGCTCCTCGTCCGGTTCGAGCGCGGCGGCGAGGCTCGCGAGCTGACGGTCACGCCCAAGCCGGTGACCGAGAAGGACAAGTTCGGCAACGAGTTCCGCAAGGGCATGCTCGGGATCGGGCCGGGCACGCGCCCGGAATTCGCTCCGGTGCCGCTCCTTGAAATCGTCCCGACCGCGGTCGGGCAGACCTGGCGGATCATCACCATGTCGCTCGAGGGCGTCGGCCAGATCCTGACCGGAAAGCGCTCCATGGAGGAGCTCGGCGGACCGCTGAAAATAGCCAAATTCTCGGGCGAGCAGACCAGCCAGGGGGCGATCAGCTACATCTCCTTCGTGGCGCTCATTTCAATTAATCTGGGATTCATCAACCTCTTGCCAATCCCCCTGCTCGATGGCGGCCATTTGCTCTTCTACATGATCGAGGGGATCCGGCGTAAGCCGCTCAGGCCGGAGGCGCAGGAATGGGCGTTCAGGACGGGTCTCGCGGCGCTCCTCGCGCTGATGATTTTCGTGACCCTGAACGACCTGGCCTCTTTCGGCCTTTGGTCGAAGCTTGGCGGCTTGATCGGGTGATCATCATGGGGCAGGGCAGCAGGCTACAGGGCAACCATCCGGCGAAACAAGCCGGCTCAAGCACACAAGGCGGGGATGCGTGACAGCGATCAGACCATTTTTCGGCAACCGGCGATTCCATGCCGCGCTCATGGTGGGGACGGCATCGCTCGCGCTCGCCACGCCCGCTCTGGCCCAGGACGCTCCGGCCGCCGCGCCGCAGGGCGCGACCGAGCTTCCGCCCGCTCCGGCCGCGGCTGCTCCGGCGCAGGCAAATATCATCCGCGCGATCGCGGTGAGCGGCAACCAGCGCCTCGAGCCCGAAACCGTATTGTCCTACATGAAGCTGAGGGTCGGCGAGCCCTATACGCGCGAGCGGCTCGATGAGGCTCTTCGCGATCTCTACGACACCGAATTGTTCGCCGACGTCCAGATCCGCGACCAGAACGGCGCGCTGACCATCGAGGTTCGCGAGAATCCGGTGATCAACCGGATCGTGCTCGAAGGCAACAAGCGGATCAAGGACGACAAGATCAGCCCCGAGATCCGTCTCGCGCCGCGCCAGATCTTCACCCGCTCCAAGGCCCGCGCGGACGTCGCCCGGATCATCGAGCTCTATCGCCGCCAGGGCCGCTTCGCAGCCCAGGTCGAGCCGAAGATCGTCCAGCTCGACCAGAACCGGGTCGACGTGGTGTTCGAGGTCAATGAAGGGCCCAAGTCCAAGATCCGGCAGATCAACATCATCGGCAACGAGAAATTCTCGGACGGCGACCTGCGCGGCGAGATGGCGACCAAGCGCACCTCGATGTTCAGCTTCCTGGGCTCGGGCGACGTCTACGATCCGGACCGGCTCGCCTTCGACCAGCAAAAGCTTCGAAGCTTCTATCTGACCAAGGGCTATGCCGATTTCCGGGTCATCTCGGCGGTCGCCGAGCTGACCCCGGACCGGCGCGACTTCATCATCACCTACGTCGTCGAGGAAGGCGAGCGCTACAAGTTCGGCGAGGTCAAGGTCGAGAGCGCGATCCGCGACTTCCGGAGCGAGAATTTGACCCGGCTCCTGCCGATGGCGGCCGGCGACTGGTACGACGCCAAGCAGATCGAGGACACGGTCGACGCGCTGAACGAGAGCGCCGGCCTGTTCGGCTACGCTTTCGCCGACGTCCGCCCGAACTTCCAGCGCGACAAGGACGCCAAGACCATGTCGGTCACGTTCGAGATCGCCGAGACCCCGCGGGTCTATGTCGAGCGGGTCGACGTCAACGGCAATACCGGCACCCAGGACAAGGTGATCCGCCGCGAGTTCCGTCTCGCCGAGGGCGATCCGTTCAACAGCGTCCGGGTCAAACGCTCGCAGGACCGGATCCAGTCGCTCGGCTTCTTCCAGGACGATGTCGAGATCGAGCAGGAGCAGGGCTCCACTCCGGACCGGGTCATCCTCAAGGTCGACGTCGAGGAGAAATCGACCGGCGAGCTCCAGCTCTCGGCCGGCTTCTCGAGCCTAGAGCGCTTCCTTCTCAACGCCTCGATCCGCCAGCGCAACTTCATGGGCAAGGGCCAGGAGCTGCGCGCCGCGATCAATTATTCCAGCTATTCCAAGTCGGTGGAGCTCGGCTTTACCGAGCCTTATCTGTTCGATCGAAACATCGCCTTGGGCTTCGATCTCTACCGGCGCGATTACAGCAGCTTCAACTTCATCAACGACGACCGCAACACGACCTACAAGCAGGTCACGACCGGCGGCCAGATCCGCACCGGGATTCCGCTCAACGAGTTCACCATCGTCGCTCTTCGCTACGGCCTGAACGAGGACGACGTGACCCTCGACGAGTCGACCTTCTTCACCGATCCGGACGGCCCGACCGGTCCGCTTCCGGCCCAGTGCGATCCGGTCCTCGCCGGACGCTATCTGTGCGACGCGATCGGAAGCAACATCACGTCGACGATCGGCTATTCGATCTCGTACAGCAACCTCAACAACAGCCTTCGGCCGACCCGCGGCCACCGGATCACCCTGAGCCAGGATTTCGCCGGCCTCGGCGGAAGCGTCAAATATCTGCGCACCCGGGCCAATGCGTCCAAATTCTGGGACACGGGCGGCGGCTTCATCCTGTCGATCGCCGCGGAGGGCGGCTACATCCACAGCTTCGAGGATGCCATCCGCCCCGGCGCCGACCCGGTGCGGCTGATCGACCGCTTCTTCCTCGGCGAGCCGCAGTTCCGGGGCTTCGACATTCGCGGCGTCGGACCGCGCGTGACCCGCTTCCCCTATGACGAGACGGGCAATCTGATCACAGACGCGAAGAGCACGACCGACGACGCGCTCGGCGGCCGGGCTTATTATCTGACGCGGGTGGAGCTCGAGATTCCGCTCGGCTCCTCGTTCAAGGAAATGGGCCTCCGCCCGTCCTTCTTCGCGGATGCCGGCGCCCTGTTCGGCCTCGACGATCCGCCCCTGCTCAACGTCGGAACCACCTGCGCCAACACCAGCACGGGCGTTCAGACCGAGCTTCCGCCCGGCGCGGGCTGCCCGACCGGCACCGCTTTGGTCAGCAGGGGCTTTCGCGAGCTTTATTTCGGCGACACCGCCCGGCCACGAATCTCGGTCGGCTTCGGAGTCAACTGGAACTCCCCGTTCGGTCCGTTCAGGATCGATATAGCCAAGGCGCTTACTAAGTCGCGCGGGGATGATGACAAATTACTCACCTTCAACGTAGGAACCGCATTCTAATGAACAAATTCGCAGTCGGCGCGGCACTCGCCGCGCTCTCGCTCGCCGTGCCCGGGGCCGCCTCGGCCCAGCGCACGCCCAATGCCCAGATCGTGATCGTCGACACCGACCGAATCTATCGCGAATGCACGGCCTGCGTCGCCGCCCAGACCCAGCTCCAGGGCCTGGTGGCCTCGGCCCGCACCCGCGCGCAGCAGCTCGGCCAACCCCTCCAGACCGAGGCTCAGTCGATCGAGCAGGCCGCGGCCGCGCTCAGGAACCAGACCGGCGCCGCGCGTACTGCCGCCGAGACTGCCCTCAACAATCGCGCCCAGGCCTTCCAGACGCGCCAGACCACTGCTCAGCAGGAGCTGGCGCGGATGGAGCAGAACATCCAGTCGACCCAGGCCAATGTGCTTCGCCAGATCAACGAGCGGCTCAATCCGATCATCAATCAGGTGATGACCGCGCGCGGCGCCAATGTCGCGGTGGACACCAACGCGACCCTGGCGCGCTCGGCCGCGCTCGACGTCACCAACGACGTTCTTGCCGCCCTCAACCAGCAGATGCCCTCGGTCAGCGTCACGCCGATGCCGCAGCCGGCCGCCCCGGCGCAGCCCCAGCAGCCCCAGGGCCGGTGACCGAAGAAACCGGAAACGCCGCCATCGGCCCGCTCGATATCAGGCGGGTGATGGCGGCGTTGCCGCATCGCTACCCATTCCTCCTGATCGACCGGATCGAGGAGCTCGTTCCGCGCAAGAGCATCGTCGCGATCAAGGCGGTGACGATCAACGAGCCTTTCTTCCAGGGCCATTTCCCGGGCCGGCCGATCATGCCCGGGGTCTTGCTGGTCGAGGCCATGGCCCAGGCCTCGGGAGTCCTCGCGGTGGAATCGCTCGGCCTCGCCGGCTCGGGCAAGCTCGTCTATTTCATGGCGATCGACAGCGCCAAGTTCCGCCGGCCGGTGGAGCCCGGCGTGCTCCTGCGGATCGAGGTCGACCTGGTCCAGGACCGAGGAACGGTCTGCAAGTTCGCAGGCCGCTGCCTGATCGACGGCAAGCTGGTCGCAGAGACCAATTTCACCGCGATGATCGCCGACCCGCCGAGCGACTGATCATTACCGTCATCCCCGCGCAAGCGGGGATCCAGCTTCTTTCTTTGAACGGAAGAGCTGCGCGCCCACTGTCTGGATTGACCTTCGGTCGTCTTCGGCTCCCGCCTTCGCGGGAATGGCGAACAGGTATCAGGCCACGGGCCTCCAGCCGCCATCCCGCCTTTCTATCCCGAACACCTCGGGAATGAGAGCGCTCGCGAGAAGCTCCGCCGGTTCCCCCTCCGCCGCGATCCGCCCGTCGCGCATCACCACCAGCCGGTCCGCATAAGCAGCCGCAAGATCGAGGTCGTGCGCGGCGATCAGGGCGGCCTGTCCGTCCCGCCTCGTGACCAGGCGCAGATGGTCCATCAGCCTCAGCTGCCAGAGCGGATCGAGATTCGCCACCGGCTCGTCGAGAAGGAGCAGCCTGGGACGGGCGACCAGCGCCCGGGCGATCAGCACCCGGCTCCGTTCGCCGGTCGAAAGCCGATCGATCCTTCGGCCCGCAATATCCTCCAGGGACAGCTCGGCGACGATCCGGTCGATCCCGGCCTCGCCCTCGCCGCCCGAAAGCCCGAGCGCGATCAGGTCGCGGGCGGCGAGGGGCCAGGCGATGTCGCGGGTCGCCGGCAGATAAGAGAGTAGGCGCCGCCTTTCGTCGGGCCCGGCGCGGCAGGGGTCGTGCCCGTCGATCCGGACCTCTCCGGCCGGGCCGCCGATCCCGGCGATGGCGTGGAGCAGGCTGGTCTTGCCGCTCCCGTTCGGCCCGACCAGGCAAACGAGCTCGCCCGGCCGAGCGGCGATCGAGGAGGGCTGGAGCCGTCCTCCGATGGCCAGGCCGGAGGCATCGAGCAGCGGACTCACCGCAGTCTCCAGCGCATATGGGCGACCAGCCACAGGAAGAAAGGCGCTCCGAGCAAGGCGGTGACCACGCCGATCGGAAGGGTCCGTCCGAGCGGAGCGGTCCGAACCACGAGGTCGGCCGCGAGCAGCAATATCGCGCCGATCAGGGCGGCCGGAACGATCGCCCGGCCCGGATGGCCGCCGGTCACGCGGCGCGCGAAGATCGGAGCGACGAGCCCGACGAAGCCGATCGCACCGCAGATGGCGACGCAGGCGCCGACCCCGAACGCGGTCAGGGTCACGATCCACAGGCGAAGCCGGCCGACGTCGTGACCGAACGACGCGGCCACTTCCTCGCCGAGGGTCAGGCTGTCCAAAGCCGCGCTCAGCCGAACCAGGAGCAGGATCGACACCGCGGCGGGCAAAGCGGCGAAGGCGGCCTGGGCGAGGCTGCGGTCGAGAAGCGAGCCCATCAGCCAGTCATAGGCGTCGTAGAAGGCGAAGGGGGAGGGGGCGAGCGCCAGCGCGAGGGTGGTCAGCGCCCCGGCGAGCGCGCTGATCGCGAGGCCGGCGAGAAGCAGGGTCGCGGTCTCGGCGCGTGGGCCGGCGAGGGCGATCAGGAGGAGCAGCGCTCCGAGCGCCCCGGCCACCGCCCCCACCGACAGAGCGATCGGCGCCGAAAATCCGAATATGTAGGCGGTGATGACCGCTCCGAGCGCGGCGCCGCTGGTGGTTCCGGTCAGATCGGGCGAGGCGAGGGGGTTTGCGAACAAAGCCTGGATCGCCGCGCCCGAGGCCCCGAGCATCGCTCCATAGGTGAGGGCCAGGATGGCGCGCGGAAGGCGAAGCTCCCTGAGCACGGCCAGGCCGAGGCCCCGGTCCTCGCCCAGCAAGGCGGCGAGGTCGCCCCAGGGGACGAGGAGCGAGAGCAGGAACGCGGCGGCCAGCAGGCCACACAGCAGAAGGGCGATTCCCCGGCTCATCGCGCCGCCTCCCGTCGCAGCCGCTCGATCTCAGGAATCAGGGCCGGCCCCATACAGGTCCACAGCCGCCCGTCCGTATCGATGCTCCGCGACCTGTCGGCCCGGCGCGCGAGCGGGTGTGCGAGCCATCTCTGCTCGCTCGAATATTGTCCGATCCGATACTGGCTTCGAAGCAGGACCGCCGGCGGGCGCACGAGCAATTGCTCGAGCGAGATCCGGTCGCCGGTCAGCGCCCTTTGCCTGAGGCCGGCAAGAGCCATCCATTGCGCGGCCAGACCCTCGGAAGAGACGCTGCGCCCGCCTCCGCCGAGCCAGACAGTATCGGTGCGGCGCTGAGGAGCGGCCGCCTGGAGCCCTCTCATCCGCGCCAGGACCGGCGCCGCGGCCGTGGGCCGCCCGAGGGCCGACGCGACCTTGCGAACGCTCTCCTCGATATCGGCCAGATCCTGCGGGAAGGGGAGATCGAGCAGCCTGATCCCCAGCCGGTCGGCGATCCTTACCCGATCGCGCCCGCCGCCGCCCATGGTCAGGACCAGATCGGGCCGAAGCCCCGCGACGGAGATGAGGCTTCCGTCATTCCTGCGATAGCGCCGGGCCTGCCGCCAGAGAGGGGTCTCCGCCGGATTCTGCGCGAGATGGGTCACCGAGGCGACCTGCCCCGGCGCCGCCAGCGCGAGCAGAAGCTCGTCGGTGCACAGGTTGAGCGACGCGACCCGCCGCGGCGCCGCCTCGGCAGCGCCGGCGAGCGCGAGGCTAATCGCCGAGGCGAATGCGAAGGCCCGCATAGGCCGTCCTTCCCGAAGTCCGATAGCCGAACACGTCCTGATACTCGGCGTCGAACGCATTCTCGGCGCGAACGAAGGCTTCGAGGCCGCTCGAGATGCGCCAGGTCAGGCTGGCCGAAGCGAGAAGATAATCGTCGAGCGTCACCGAGCGGGCCGGGAAGCTGTCGAAATCCATGTCCCGCCGCTCGCCGACCCAGACCATCCTGGCGCTCCAGTCGAGGCGACCGAGCTTGCCGAATCCGACCAGCGCGGCGCTGTGGCGCGGCCGCCTGACCTCGCGCACGGCGAGGCCTCCCGCGACCTGCCGCTCCTCGGCGTCGAGAAAGGTGTAATAGAGGCCGACCTTGCCCGAACGGGGAAGCTTCAGCTCGGCCTCGGCCTCGATCCCCCGTCGGCGGCTCGTGCCGCTGGCATTGGCGGTTGAGGACAGGAAGGTCGCGGGATTGAACGTGTCGACGATCTCGTCTTTGAGGCGCGCGGTGAACCCGCTCATCGCGAAGGAAAGCCGACCCTCCCACCTCAGGCCCCCCTGCCATTCCTCGGACCGCTCCGGCTTCAGGGCGGGATTGCCGACGAAGGAACCGGGGAAGAAGCCGTACAGATCGTAGAAGCTCGGCTGGGCGATTCCGTCGCCATAGCCGGCGATCAGGCTGAAGCGCCGGATCGGCTTGACGGTCGCTCCGGCGCGGATCGTGGTCGAGTCGCGGAACGCGCTGAAGCTGTCGTGACGGACCGCGAGGTCGGTCGTCAGCCAGGGGAACCAATCGGCCCGCCACTCGACCACCGCGGCGTCTAGGTCGCGCGAGCGATCCTGCTCGGTGGCGCCGAAGAAGCTCTGGTCGCGGGCGCGAAACTCCTCGCCCTGATGCTCCGCGGCGACAATGACGCTGTGGCCGCCGATCATCTTCGACAGCTGGCCTCCGATGGTGAGGCGGTTGCCGGCGGTTCGATTGAGCGGAGCGCCGGCGAGACGGTTGCGATTGTCGCTGACGAGGAAGCTGGCCTCGAGCTTTCCGGTCCAGCCGTCGCTCTCCGCCTCGCCCCAGGCGCGGACGGCGCCGATCCTGTTCCTGGTGGAGTCGAGAGTGTCGGCACGGCGGAAGATGAAGGGATCCAGGCCGTCATATTCGCTCTTGCCTTCGACCCAATGGCCGACCGCTCCGAGCTCCACGTTGTCGCTCGGACGATAGATCGCCTTGAGGCTCGCGGTCAGGAGCTCGGACCCATCACGATCGCCCGATCCGTCGAAGGAATCGAACCCCTCGCTCTTCTGCCAGCCGGCGGTCGCCGACAGCGCGATCCTTCCGATCTGCGCCCCGGCCTGTCCGGAAAGCCGGGCGCTGTCCAACGAGCCATATTCGGCGAACGCGTCGAGCGAGGGCTTCACGCTCGCATTGACGGTATAAGCGGCGACCACCCCGCCGATCGCTTCCGATCCCCACAGAGCGGACTGCGGGCCGCGTATGACGTCGACACGCGCCAGGCCATCGGTGGCCAGCAATTCGAAGCGAGGCTCGTTGCCCGCGGCGGGATCGTTGAATCGGATTCCGTCAATGAAGAGCAAGGTGTGGTTCGCTTCGGCACCGCGGATCCGCACCTGGGTCTGGCTACCTTTCGGACCTGAGACGGATACCCCGACGCCCGGCATTCCCCTCAGATATTCGGCCGCGAGCGCAAGCTCAGGAAGCCGGTCTATCTCCTCCTCCTTCACGCTCTGGACCGGAACGACCGAATCCTGCGCGTCGACCGGTTCCCGCGACGCGGTGACGACGATGTCGCTCTCCTCTGCTCCTGCCGGATCGGGCGCGGGGGCCGCTGCCGCGGCGGCCGCGATGATGAGAATGGGATTCATGCTTCTGCCTCCTTCAACGACTGCTGCCGTCTCGGAGGAACTCCCGCCCGGAAGGACGGAAGTGCCGCGCATCATGGCTGTTCCCGGCCGGATGCGGACGACAAGCGGAGGCAGGTCTCCTGGCTTCGCGGGTCATTGCCTGGTCTCTTCCGTTCGGAAGAGGGGCTCGCCGCTTACAGTTGCGGGCACAGCGCCGGAGTCTCACCGGCTTCCCTTTTCACGCCGCTCGCGCGGCGCACCTTCGCTGTCGTCGGGCTAGGCCGGGGCGGAACTTCTTGTCAATCGCGGCCTCTGCGGTTAGAGCGCCCGCTTGCTTTTGCATCCAGGCTGGTCGGAACCAGCCAATCCAAGGAAATCAAAGACATGAAGACGGCAATCCATCCCGGCTACCACAAGATCACGGTCCAGATGACCGACGGCACGACCTTCGAGACCCGCTCCACCTGGGGCAAGGAAGGCGACACGCTTCAGCTCGACATCGATCCCAAGTCGCACCCGGCCTGGACCGGCGGCCACGGCAAGCTGGTGGATTCGGGCGGCCAGGTCGCTCGCTTCAACAAGCGCTTCGGCGGGTTGACGCTCGGAAAGAAGTGACGGCCATAAGCCGTCATCCCGGCGCAGGCCGGGATCTCGTTGAGACCCACCGTGACCTCTGGAACTGATACCGGGATGGGGCCCCCATCGCGCCGTCCGGGGGACGGCGCAGCCCCATCCCCCTTCGACGGGGTGACGGCATTGCGCGTGGTCCCGACGATCGAGACCGCGCGCCTCCGCCTCCGCACCTTCGAACCGCGCGATCTCGACGCTCAGGCCGCGGCCATGAGCGATCCCGAGGTCGTACGCCATCTCGGCGGCCGGCCATTCTCCCGCGAGGAGACGTGGCGGAAGATCCTGGCCTCGCCCGGCCTGTGGGCGATGCTCGGCTACGGCTATTGGGTCGCCGAGCGGATCGAGGACGGCCTTTATCTCGGCCAGGTCGGCTTCGCCGACTTCAAGCGCGACATGATCCCTTCGATCGAGGGCATGCCCGAAATGGGCTGGATCTTCGCGCCCCAGGCCCAGGGCAAAGGCTATGCCCATGAAGCCGTCATGGCCGCTCTGGGCTGGGCCGATGAAAATCTGCCGGGACGGGAGATCGTCGCGATCATCGACCCCGACAATGAGCGCTCGATCCGGCTGGCCGAGAAATCCGGTTTCAGCGGGCGCGAGGAAGCGATCTACAGGGACGAGCCGATCCTGCTCTTCCGCCGCCCGCCGGCCTGATCTCGAGTTCGCCCGACTCCACCATTTCGGTTCAGCTTCCCGCCCGCCCCGCGCCATTAGCTGCTAGTTTCGCGGCCTTCCAAAGGGGGAGGCGCTCATGCTGGCCGGCAACTGGACCTATCGTTCCTACCACAACGATCCCGCGCTCGTCGGGAACGACCCCAATGCCGCACTCGCGATGATCTTCGGCGAAGGGGTCTTTACCTTTGCGATGAAGGGCAGGACGAAGGTGACGGGCAAGCTCGACATGGGTTCGGGCTACGTCCTCACCCTCAGCGGCACGGCGAGGAAGGGAAGGGGTGAGACTCCGCTCGCGATTCACCTGATCGGGCTGGGAGTCGACGGCTCGCCGACCGCCGGCTGGCGCTACGATTATTATTGCTGGCCCGGCTATGAATGGCCGGACGGCATCGACCAGGTGCCTTCGCTCGTCGGAACCGTGGTCCGGGTGAAACCGCATGGGCCGCAGTCTCCCGCCGGAGTGACCGCATCCTTCATCGCGGTGAGCCAGGCGCCCTCCGCGTGACTGGCTTCCGATCTACGGGAAGCGCGCGAAATCCTTGCGCCTGACCGAGTCGAGCTCGGTCCGGTAATGGTCGTAATGCGGGTGGCCCGGCTCGATCCGCCCGAAGGCCGGCTCCTGCTCTTTGTCCATTCGAAGCAAGGCGATCGGGCAGGAAGCCGGCACGAGCTGCGAGCCGTGGCCGGCAAGAAGGGTCGACAATATGCCGTAGAGGGTTCCCTCCCGGTTCGGCCGCGCGAGGATCGCGAGCCGATACTGGCCGCCCTCGTTGGTCACCAGATAGATGTGGCCGGAGAGGTGCGGCATCGAGACCGCGCCGCGCTGGGCGAAGCCGGCGTCGCTGCGCTCCGACTCGGCGAAGCAGAGGCATGAACGCTCGTCGTTCCATTCGATCGACGTGCAGTAGGAGAAGACCGCCTCGCCGCCGGGCTCCGAGAAAGGCGGGCGGATGGTGACGTAATGGCCTTCGAGCCACCGAACCGCGCCGTGCGAATAGGCGCCCATATCTTCGGGCGCGGATTCCGAGTGGGAGGGTCCGTGGCGCCCCTCGCGAAGCTGGACCCCCAGGGCCTCCTCCAGCCTGATGACGGTCGCCATGGTGAAGGGCCGCTGCCCCGACAGCGCCTTCTCGAGCGTCGAGATGCTGATCCGGGCATGGTCGGCCAGCTGCTGCCGCGACATTCGGCGGCGGGCCAGCTCCTCGCGCACCTTGCGCGTGGTCGCCTCCCATAAAGGGTCGTGGGCACCGATCTCGTACATGGTGGAGCCTTATCCCCGATCGCGATCCTCACATATCCGCACATATCCGCACAAATTCGTCAAGTGCGGTCAGGCCGATGGCAAAAAGGGAAAAAGTTGATCGTGGCGGTGCGCGGCCTCCCGGCCCTAGTCCGACCCATAGCAACTGATCGAGTCGAGCCAATGTCCACCCGCCGTTCCACGCCAGTCCGTCTTTCCGACCGCCGCGGCTCGATCGGCGTGGCGATCCTGATGGCCGTCTCGCTCAGCCTGCTCGGCGCCCAGACCGTGATGGGCACCGGCGCGGCCGCCCAGTCGCCCGCCGTCTCCGCTTCGCGCTAACGGATCCGGCGGCGGCTACCAGCCGCCGCCGCCCCCGCCTCCACCGCCCCCGCCGGACGAACCGCCGCCGCCCGAGCCGCTGCTCGATCCGGGCGCGGTCGCCGCCGAGGAAACCGTGCTCGCAAGCGAGGACCCGACCTGGTCGGCAAAGCTGCCGGGATCGGACCAGGGGTCGCTATGGCCCGAATACCAGAGCATCGAATGAGTCTGGCCGGCCGCCGCGGCGGCGGCGAGCACGGTGGCGAAGCGTCCCGCCCACTCATTCTCGACCTCGAGGGCGATCGCGTAGGGCAGATAGCGCTCGAACAGCTCCGGCGTCTTCTCGGGCGGGTGCATCGTATCGAGCCGTTCCTCCTCGGTGATCGAGAGGTAGCGCTTGAAGCCGGCGATCCTGTCCATCACCGCCCGGCCTTCCCTGGTCGGAGCCGCCATCCACCAGAAGGCCGAGATGACGAAGGGTATGGCAAGGAGGGGGATGAGCAATGGAAGGACACGCCCGGAATTCACGGCGGCCACGATCGTCGAGCCGGCAAATAGGAACGCTCCGATTGAAAGCAGAATCGCGAATGCCTTGGCCGTCCAGCGCAGGGCGGCGGACTGCACATCCATTCGGAACAAAGCGATCGACATGACAATCAGAACCAGCCCGATCAGAGGCATGGCCCAGCTATTCTCGACGCCGTTCGGCTCGGTCGCCACGATGAGGGCGGCGGGCAGCCAGATCGCCGACGCGAGCAGCAGCAGCCCGAACAGCGACCAGCTTTGGTTGCGCTTGAACAATGTGCCTTCATAGGCACTGGACAGTCCCGAGCTCAAAGCCGTCCGGGCGGCGCTGAACGTGGCGTGATATTTATTGTCCATCAGGACGCTGTCGCCGCCCGCGAACAATTTGCCGTGCATCGCCGCCTCCGGCTCGGGAAGGCCGGCCGCCTCGCCGGTTTTCTCGATCGTGGTTTTCGGCCGCCCGAGGCCAAGAAAGCCTTTCTCGCCCTCGACCAGCCTGATCCGGCCCCGCACTCCGAGGTCGACGATCGCAGCGGCGAAGGCGCGATTGTCGCTGCCCATCTCCGATATGAAACGCGCCGCCGCCGGAGACAGGCCGTCCGGAGGGGAAAAGATGGGCACGACGGTTCCCGCATGGGGACCGCGCCCGGCGCGCCGCCAGGCGTGGTAATAATAGAAAAGCAGGCCGATCAGCCCGAGGCCGCCGAGAGCGAACGGTCCGTTGTCGGCGAGCCAGTATGAGCTCCGCTGCGCGCTGCTCGGCGGAGTCACGACGCCCTTCGGGAAGGCGGCGGCGACGGTCAGCCCTTCCTCGGGCCCAAGCGGTGCCGTGGTGCGGAACACGATTCGGCCCGGCTCCTCGGAGACGACCTCCGCGGATTGCCCGTCGGACCCCTGCGGTCCGGTATAGAAGGCGCGCTGCCCGAACTGGACCGGCTTCGGCAAGGCGATCCGCGCTTCGGCCATGTCGATCGGGAAGACCCAGCCGTTGCCGGTGACGTTCCAGTAAATCTCGTCATAGCCGTCGAAGAAGCCGATCTGCCGTGTCGCCCGGTATCGGATCCGATATTGATGGACTTCGTACGGCAGGTTCACGTCCGGATTGCCGATCTTCACACGAACGCCGTTGTCCACGCTCTCCAGGACATAAGGCTCCGGAGCTCCGTTGCGCTCGACCGACTGGACGTCGAACCCGACCCGAACCTGGATTCCCGCGCGATTCTTGTAGCGGGTCGGAAAGTCGCGATAGATTCCGCGCTGGATCCGGTTCCCCTCGACGTTGACAATGATCGTCTCGGCGACGTCGACCGCTCCGTCCTCCCGGACCTGGATATCGGAGACGTACGACTTGATCCGTTCCTCCGCCCGCGCGGCCGCGGGGAGGGCGAGCAGGAGGGCTGCCAGCAGAGCGGCGAGATGACGAATTGTCTTCATGGTCAGGCCTTGGCCCCGAAGCTCACCTTGGGAGCGGTCAGGATCGAGGCGTCCTCGTCGGCGTAGAAAGGCTCCTCGCTGAAGCCCATCGGCTTGGCGACTAGAACGTCCGGGAAGGATTGGACCTTTGTGTTCATGTCGCGGACGGTCGCGTTGTAATAGCGGCGCGCGCCCTGGAGCTCGCCTTCGATCTCGGACAGCTCGTCCTGGAGCTGGCGGAAATTGTCGTCGGCCTTGAGGTCGGGATAGGCCTCGGCGACGGCCATCAGCCTGCCAATCATCGCGCTGAAGGCATGGTCCGCCTGGGCGGTCGCCTCGACTCCGCGGGCCTGCGTGGCGTCGGTGCGGTGGGCGGTGACCTCGGTCAATACGTTCCGCTCATGGGTCGCATAGCCTTCGACCGTGCTGACCAAGTTGGGAATGAGGTCCGCGCGCCTTCGAAGCTGGACGGTGATGCCGCTGAATCCCTCGCGCACCAGGGCGCGAAGCCGAACCAGACCGTTATAGACGGCGATCGCATAGACGAGAACGAGCGCCAGGACTCCAAGCGCGATCCATCCACCAAGACCCATATCTTCCTCCCCCGTTGACGAATGCCTTGTAAGGCGCGGCAGCACCTCCCGCTAGGCCCGTGAAATCCTCGACCGTTTCTGTTATCCCTCAGTCCTGAAGGGAGTGGAATCATGCGTCTTTTCGTTCTCGCGGCGCTGTGCCTCCCGGCCATGTCGTCGGCGGCGCCCCGGCCTTCGCCCGATCCAGCCCAGCCGCTTGCGGCGAACCGCGATTGCGCCCCCGATCCGAGACTCAGAACGGCCCAGCGCCCGGCGGGGCCGGCGACCGTGAGCCGGCTCGGCGACGAGCCGACGGCCGCCGCCGCTCTCGCCGTCTACCGCCAGGTCGGCGGCTGCCAGACTCCGGCGATCCTCCGCGAAGGCATCGGCTTCACCCCGGGCAAGGCTCCCGCTCCCTAAGCGGAGTCCAGCCGCGGCCGAAAAACCGGCGGCCGCGAGGGAGCTCAGGCCTCGGGCAGCTTCGGGCTCGATCCTTCGGCGACCTGCCGCTTCCCGTCGATCACGATCGGCGAGGCGAGCCCGGGCACGCCGTTCAGGTCGAGCCGAAGGCCGCGATGCACGACCTGCGAATCCGCGAACACCGAATCGACGCTGTTGATCGGCCCAGCCGGAATTCCTGCCGACTCGAGCGCCTCGGAGAATTCCGCTTTATCCCTTTTATGCATCGCCTCCTGGAGCAGGGGCAGAAGCGAGTCGCGGTTCACGACCCGCGCGGGATTGGTCGAAAAGCGCTCGTCCCGGGCAAGCTCTTCAAGGCCGAGAAGGCCGCACAGCCGCTCGAACTGCCCGTCATTGCCGACCGCTACGATCATTTCTCCGTCCGCCACCTCGAAGGCCTGATAGGGGACGAGGTTGGCATGGCCGTTGCCCATCCGGCGCGGCGTGACGCCCGATACCATCCAGCTCAGTGCCTGGTTGCCGAGCACGGCGACCTGCGTGTCGAGCAGGGCCATATCGATATGTGCGCCATTCCCGCCGCGCTCGCGCGCATGCAGGGCCGCGAGGATGGCGACGGTGGCATAGAGGCCCGTGAACAGGTCGGCATAGGCGACTCCGCTCTTCTGCGGAGCGCCGTCCGGCTCTCCGGTCAGCGACATCGCCCCGCCCATGCCCTGGATGATGAAATCGTAGCCGGCCCGGCCAGCATAGGGACCGGTCTGACCGAAGCCGGTGATCGAGCAAGTGATCAGGCCGGGATTGATCGCCGAAAGCGAAGCATGATCCAAACCGTGGCGCGCCAGGTCGCCAAGCTTGAAATTCTCGATCAGAACGTCGGCGTCCCCCGTCAGCGCCCGGAGCTTTTCCTGTCCCGCCGACGTGGCGATATCGATCGCGACCGATTTCTTGCCGCGGTTGCAGGCGTGGAAATAAGCGGCGCCGAGATTCTCGCCGTCCGGCCCGGTCACGAAGGGCGGTCCCCATTGCCGCGTATCGTCGCCGCTGCCCGGCCGCTCGACCTTGATCACCTCTGCTCCGAGATCGGCCAGCAATTGCCCCGCCCACGGCCCGGCGAGGATCCGCGCCAGCTCGATCACGCGAAGGCCGGCGAGGGGCTTGTCCAAGCCCTACTCCGTCATCCCGGCGAAGGCCGGGATCTCGTGTAGAAAGGTCACGGCGGGTCTCCACGAGATCCCGGCCTGCGCCGGGATGACGATGGTCGCCGCACCGGCGCCCATCGTCAAAACGCCGGAATTCCCGTGATCGCCCGGCCGAGGATCAGTCCGTGCACGTCGTGCGTGCCCTCATAGGTGTTGACGGTCTCGAGATTGGCGGCGTGGCGGATGACCTGGAATTCGGCGCTGATCCCGTTGCCGCCGTGCATGTCGCGGGCGACCCGGGCGATGTCGAGTGCCTTGCCGACATTGTTGCGCTTGATCAGGCTGATCGCCTCGGGGATCAGCTCGCCTTCGTCCATCCGCCGCCCGACCCGGAGGGCGGCCTGGAGGCCCAAGGTGATCTCGGTGATCATGTTCGCCAGCTTGATCTGCACGAGCTGGGTCGCGGCGAGCGGACGGCCGAACTGCTTTCGGTCGAGCGTGTAGCTGCGCGCGGCGTGGAAGCAGGCCTCGGCCGCGCCCATCGAGCCCCAGGCGATTCCGTAGCGGGCGCGGTTGAGGCAGCCGAAGGGCCCCTTGAGCCCGCTGACGTTGGGAAGCAGATTCTCCTCCGGCACCTCGACCTCGTCCATCACCACCTCGCCTGTGATCGAGGCGCGAAGGCTGAGCTTCTGGCCGATCTTGGGGGCGGAGAGGCCCTTCATGCCTTTCTCGAGGACGAAGCCCTTGATCGCGCCGCCATGCTCGTCGGACTTGGCCCAGACGACGAAGACGTCGGCGATCGGCGAGTTGGTGATCCACATCTTCGAACCGCTGAGCCGATAGCCGCCGTCCACCTTCACGGCGCGTGTGCGCATCGATCCGGGATCGGAGCCCGCGTCGGGCTCGGTAAGGCCGAAGCAGCCGATCCATTCGCCGGTCGCAAGCTTCGGCAGATATTTCTGCCTCTGCGCCTCGGTGCCGTAGGCATGGATCGGGTGCATGACGAGCGAGGACTGGACCGACATTGCCGAGCGGTAGCCGGAGTCGACCCGCTCCACGGCGCGCGCGACCAGCCCGTAGCTGACGTAGTTGAGGCCCGCCCCGCCATATTCAGTCGGGATCGTCGCACCCAGGAGGCCGAGGGCGCCCATCTCGTTCATGATCTCGCGGTCGAAATTCTCGTCGAGATAGGCCTCGGTCACCCGCGGCTGGAGCTTCTCCTGAGCATAGCCCTCGGCCGTGTCGCGGACGAGCCTCTCCTCGTCGCTCAGCTGCGAGTCCAGGCCGAAGGGGTCGGTCCAGTCGAAGCGGGCGATAGCGGGGTCTGCCATTAGGTCCTCGGTGCGGATGGAGAATGACTGCCCCTTCGCCTTTTGCGTCGCAGCTGTCTACTCCGCCGCCGCCGCGGGCTCCTCGGCTTCCTCCTCGGGGGCCGCGGGTCTCGCGCCGCGCACCCGCGCAGTGGCGAGCATGGTCCGGGCCGCGTTGGCGAGACCCGGATTGTGCGGGTCGCCGGTCAGCGGCAGAAGCAATTGCTCGGCTTCCGCCCAGCGCTTGCGCGCGATCAGCAGCTGCGCCGCGTTCATCGTTGCCTCATAGACTTGCGGAGCCAGCTGATGAGCGAGCAGCAGGATGTTGATCGTATTGTCGGAGCGGAAGGCCTCGGTCACCTGCGAGGCCTCGGCGTAGCGAAGCAGTGTCTGCCAGTGATCGGGATTGCCCTTATGCGCCATTGCGAAGGCGTTGCGGGCGAGCTTGAACGCCGCCTCGCCGCCATCGCTCGCAGCGCGGGCGCTTCGCAGGTGGCGCATGCCCTTGAAGTAGAGCAATTCCGGGTCGTTGGGGTTCGTCGCCAGCAGGGTCCCGAGCAAGGCGTCGGCTTTGGCCGCGTCGCCGAAAAGCGCCTCGGCCTGGGCAAGCACGCGCCGCGCGAATATATCGTCATGCTTCGCCGCGGCGGCGCGCACTTTGGCCAGCAGCGCCGACTCGTCCTCGGGGCCGACCTCCATGGTCGCGCGGAGCAGGAGCAGGTCGTCGGCCGAAGCCGGAAGCCGCGTGATCGCCACGGGTGGAGGCGCGGCGTCGCTTGCCCGGCTGAAACGGGTATAGGTCATCCCGCGCTTGGTGTAGGTCCGAAGCTCCCGCTCGAGCTCTGCGATCGGCGCCGGGAAGCTGGCTGCGAATGCCTGGCGCTGATCCTCCCCTTTGGCGGCCGCAGACAGATAGGCCGCGAATTTCGGCCGCAATTCCTCGCTTCTCAGCAGATAATGGGCAAGCAGCCAGCTCTGCGCGTAAAAGGCCGACATGCCGTCGCGGTCGGTCGGCACCTGGCCGAACAGGATTCGGTCCAGCGGCAACCATTTGCCTTCCACCAGGGTATAGGCCCGGCCTGCGCTCGGCCGACCCAATTCGACGGCGCCCTTCTTGAACGACGCGGTCGAGACATATTCGGCGAAACCTTCGACATACCAGGCGGGGTAGGGGAGGGGCCGGTATTGCTTCATGAAATGATGGGCGACCTCGTGAAGCAATGTCTCCTGGCCCTGGCCCGGCGCGCTCTCGTCGACCACGGCGGCAATGCCGTCGGAGCTCGCAATGTAAACGCCGGCGATCCCCGCCGGCATGGTGTGGATCGAGCGCAGCTGAGCCGCGCTCTTGACCATGTAGATGTTGAGCTTGTTCGGCGCGTTTGGCTCGGTGACGTTGGTCAGCCGGCGCAGGAACTCGTGATAATCCTCGAGCAAGGCGGACTGCTCGCGCAACGCGCCGTCGCTTGCCTGGCTGTAGACGATGAAATTATCGCTCTCGGCGCGCTTCCACTCCGCCGCGGCCGGAGCCGAGAAGAGCGCGGCCAGAATCAGCGCAACCACTGTGCGCCACCGCCATATTTTCATGATTTCCCATCCCCGGCAAATACTTAGCTGTGCGTATAGCCGATTGACGGCGAATCGGCAAATGCCGGCGGAGAGAGTCGAACTTCGAACCCACACTCTGCCGCCGGCTGGCATCGCTTGATGCCGCTCGGAAAAAGTCGGTGGCGTGGCGCTCGAAGGTCCGGCCCGCTCAGGCCTTCAGATTGCCGACTCGTTCCAGTTCCGACCGGATCCGGTCGGCGTCGAAAGCGTGCTTCTCGAATTGGCCGCCCCGCTCCACCCAGAACAGGAAAAGGTGCGCGGACCACAAATTGGGATTGGGCAAGGTTCGGCCGTGGCGAAGATCGATTCCGCGGTAGAGGACCGCGTCGCCGGGCTGCATCTCGATCGCGGAAAAGGGCTCGTCGCCGAAATCCTCGACGCACGGTTCCTCGACCTTTACGCGCGTGGAGCCGATCTGAAGCGGCCATGGCAGGCCGTCGCTGGTGGCGAGAGTCAGCGAAACGCTGTGCTCGCACGACGGCCGGTCCGAATGGACCCGGCAGATGTCGTCCTTTCGATAGATTCGAAAATAATCGTAGCTCGGCAGGACGTCCGCGCCGGTGAGCTCGCCGATGATCGGCGTAAGGCCCCACAGGAACGTCTTCAGCGGCGGATAGAAATGCCCGGAGATGTCGACGGTGGGATGCCTCGAGAGAGGTTGCGGCTGGGCGAAGGTGACGAAGGATTTTCCCGCGCCCGCAAGGTCGGCCTTCAGCTGGTTGAAGAGGTTCGAGGCGACCTCGGGAGGGACGAGGCCCCTGATCGCCGCATAGCCGTCCCTCCGATAGTCGCCCTCGATTCGCATGGGATCTTCTGTCTCGCTCCGGTACGGCCCCTGGCGGAGAGAGTGGGATTCGAACCCACGGTGGGCTTGCACCCACGGCGGTTTTCAAGACCGCTGCCTTAAACCACTCGGCCATCTCTCCGTTCGGCCAAGCTCCTATGCGCGGCAGGGCCTGCCGTGCAAGCCGCGCGCCGAGCCGAGCTTGCGCGATCCCGTGCTTGTGGCATCACGGCGGGAAGAGCGGGAGAGTGATGTGCGTTTTTCGGTGCGTTTGTTCCTGTGTTCGGCGGTGCTGGCATCCGGCGCCTCATTCTCACCGCCTTTCGCTCCGCCGCTCGCGGCGCAAGGGTCGGGCCTCAGCCAGGAGGGATTCCAAGCCTATCTCCCCCAGCTCCGGGCGCAGGCTTTGTCGGCCGGGGTCAGCCGGGCGACGATCGACACGATCTTCCCGACCCTCGAATATAGCGCCCGGACAGTGGAGCTCGACCGGGTCCAGCCCGGAGGAACCGCGGGAACCCCGACCAATCCGCCCTTCGCGCCCTATCGCGCCCGCCACGTCACCCCCGCCCTGATCAACGGAGGAGCCCGCCATTATGCCGCCAATGCCAGCCGTCTCAGGGAGATAGGGCGGCGCTATGGCGTCACGCCTTCCGTCCTGGTCGCGATCTGGGGCCACGAGACGAGCTACGGCGCGGTCACCGGCAATTTCGATCTTCTCAACTCGCTCGCCACCCTCGCCTATGAGGGACGGCGCCGAAGCCTGTTCGCCGGCGAGTTCGTCGCCGCCCTGAAGATGATCGACCGGGGCATCCCGCGCAACCGGCTCAAGGGAAGCTGGGCCGGCGCCACCGGCTATCCGCAATTCCTGCCAAGCGTCTATCTCAGGCTCGCGGTCGACGGAGACGGGGACGGCCGCTCGAACATCTGGACCAGCGAGCCGGACGCGCTCGCCTCGATCGCCAATTATCTGAGCAATGCCGGCTGGAAGCCCAACACGCCCTGGGGCGTGGCCGTGAACGTGCCGGCCGGCTTCGACCGAGCCGCCTATCGCACCAGGCTCCGGGCGCCGCGCTGCCAGCGGGTCCACGAGCGCCACAGCCGCTGGCTACCCATCTCCGAGTGGCGCCGCCTCGGAATCGTCCCGCAGAACGGAGTCTGGCCGCGCGACGGCGAGATGGCGAGCCTCCTCGAGCCCGACGGTCCCGGTCGCACCGCCTATCTGCTCACCACCAATTACCGGACCATCCTCGATTACAATTGCTCGAATTTCTACGCTTTGTCGGTGGGCCTTCTCGCCGACGCGGTGGAGCGCGCTCAGTAGCCCTGTCCGTCACCCCGGCGAATGCCGGGGTCCAGGCGGAATTCGTGCCCGGAAAGTGGCGGAATGCACACGCCGACTCCAGAGCGGCAAGGGCGATTTCCGAAGCACGCTTGCCGCTCCAGCTTGTTGGTGCCGCATCGTTTTTCGCGGAAAACCGATACCCACTTTTCCGCACGATGCTCTAGCGCAAGGGGAGGGCAGGGGTTAAGGCTGTCCAAACCGCCCAGATCACCTATTTCATGTCAAGTCAGGTCTCAACGATGAAGCGTAACACACTGCTTTCCATCATCTTTCTCTCCAGCATCGCAATCCCGGCCTCGGCCAAGGCGCCGCCTTTCGACACGGCCGCGCAGGTCGCCATCATGATCGACCTGACTTCGGGCGCCACTCTCTACGCGAAGGATGCCGACCGGCGCATTCCACCTGCCTCGATGGCGAAGATGATGACCACCCATATCGCCTTCAACCTGATCGAGAAGGGCGATCTCGCCCTCGACAAGAGCTGCCAGGTGCGGCCCGAGACCTGGCGCCAGTGGCACGGCCCGGCGGCGGGATCGACCATGTTCCTGTCGCCCGGCGAGGTGGTGTCGGTGCGCAACCTGCTTCACGGCATCGTCACTCTGTCCGGAAACGATGCAAGCGTCGTCCTCGCCGAGTGCATCGCGGGGACCGAGCCGGCCTTCGCCGCCCTGATGAACCAGGAAGCCAAGCGGATCGGCATGAATTCGAGCAATTTCGGCAATTCGAACGGCTGGCCCGACGAAGGCGTGACCTTCACCACCGCCCGCGACCTCGCCACCCTTGCGAAGGCGACGATCGAGAGCACGCCCGATCTCTACAAGGAATTCTACACGCAGGAGAGCTTCACCTGGGGCAAGACCCTGAGCGGGGCCAAGCCGATCACCCAGGCCAACCGCAATCCCCTGCTCGGCCGGGTCCAGGGCGCCGACGGCCTGAAGACGGGCCATACCGAGGAGGCCGGCTACGGCTTCACCGGCTCCGCCGAGCAGGGCGGACGAAGGCTGATCATGGTCGTGGCGGGCCTCGGCAGCTTCAACCAGCGGATCGAGGAATCGGTCAAGTTCATGGATTGGGGCTTTCGCGCCTGGAAGTCGCAGCCGCTCTACGCCAGGGGCCGGAAGGTCGGCGAGGCGAAGGTGCAGCTCGGCGACAGCTCGACCGTCGGCCTGGTGGCGCCGCGCAACCTCGCGGTCACCCTGCCCGCCGGCGCGGCTTCGAACATCAGGGTCAAGTTCGCCTACTACGGCCCGATCAAGGCGCCGATCAGGCAGGGGCAGCATATCGCGGATCTGATCGTCTCGACTCCCGACACGCCCCCCCAGTCCATGCCGCTCGTCGCCGAGAAAGCGGTCGACGAAGCCGGATTCTTCGGCCGGATCTGGGCCGGCATCGCCTCGCTCTTCGGCTGAGACGGTGGCGCCGGGCCGCTTCGTCAGCCTCGAAGGCGGGGAGGGGTGCGGCAAGTCGACCCAGCTCCGCCGCCTCGCCGAGGCGCTTCGGGCGCTCGGCCTCGAGGTGGTCGAGACCCGCGAGCCGGGCGGAAGCCCCGGCGCCGAGGCGATCCGCAAGCTGCTGCTCGAAGGGGAAGCGGAGCGCTGGTCGGCTGGAACCGAGGCGCTGCTCTTCGCGGCCGCCCGCGGCGACCATGTCGAGAAGACCATAAAGCCGGCGCTCGAGCGCGGCGCCTGGGTGCTGAGCGACCGATTCCTCGACAGCTCGCTAGCCTACCAGGGCGGGGCGGGCGGGATCGGGCTCGAAAATGTTCGCCTGCTCCACGGCATCGGAAGCGGCGGCTTCCTTCCCGATCGGACGCTTCTGCTCGAGCTTCCCGCCGCGGCGGCAGCCGAACGCGCGGGGGCCCGTGACGTCACCGGCGCGGACCGGATCGGCGGCCGGGATCAGGCCTATCATGCCGACGTCGCGGCGGCCTTCGCGTCGCTCGCCGAGGCCGAGCCCGAGCGCTTCCGGCGCATCGACGCAAGCGGAAGCCCGGAAGAGGTGACGCCACGCCTCCTCGCCGCCATCGAGGATTTGTTGTGACCTCGTCCACCACTGTCACCCTGAACTTGTTTCAGGGTCCAGCTGGTCAACCGTCCGGGAGGCGGAGAACTGGATGCTGAAACGAGTTCAGCATGACGGCCTAGAGCCAGGATCGCCACGATGACCCCCCTCCACGGCCATGACGAGGCGGTCGCCGCCTTTCGCGACGGCATGGAGTCGGGCCGGCTCCACCATGCCTGGCTGGTCAGCGGGCCCGAGGGCGTCGGCAAGGCCCTCTTCGCCCACAAGGCCGCGCTTCGCGTGCTCGCCGAAGGGCAGGGGCCGATGCCCGATTCCGGCCTCGACGTGCCCGACGACCATCCCGCCGCCCATCTCATCGCCGCGGGCAGCCATCCGGACATGATGCGGCTCGAAAGGCTTCCGAAGGACAATGGCGAGCTCGCCCGAAGCATCAGCGTCGACCAGGTGCGCGGCCTTCAGCGCCTGTTCGGCACCACATCCTCCTTCTCTCCCTGGCGGGTGGTTATCGTCGATTCGATTGACGACCTCGAGCGGGCCGCGGCCAACGCTTTGCTCAAGAATCTCGAGGAGCCGCCGCCGTTCAGCCTGTTCCTCCTCGTCAGCCACGCCTCCGAGCGGCTTCTTCCGACCATTCGGTCGCGCTGCCGCCTGCTTCGGCTCAAGACTCTCGACGATGACGCCATGACGTCGGCGCTTCGTTCCGCGCTCCCGGAGGCGACGGAGAGCGAGATCGAGGAGTTGAAGGTGGCGGGGGAAGGCAGCCCAGGCCGGGCCCTGGCCTTTCGCGGCCTCGACATAAGCGGGCTCGACCGGGCGATGCGCGACCTGGTCCGCGACGGCGATCCGACCAATACCGGCCGGACCAAGCTCGCCCAGAGCCTTTCGCTCAAGGCGGCGCAGCCCCGCTACGAGGCCTTCCTGTCGCGGGCGCCCTCGATGATCGCCGCCGCGGCGAAGGAGCGCAGGGGCGCCGCGCTTGCCGATGCGCTGCGCCTGTGGGAAAGGGCCCAGTCCCTCGCATCGAGCGCGACGCACCTCTCGCTGGAGCCCCAGAGCGTGGTGTTCGAGCTTGCGGGGATGCTCGCAACCCTTTCCTCTCGCAGCGCACGGAATGGCTGAACCCTTCTACATCACCACCGCGATCAGCTACCCGAACGGTCCGCCGCACATAGGCCATGCCTATGAGGCGATCGCGACCGACGCGGTCGCGCGCTTCCAGCGGCTTCGCGGCCGCGACGTCTTCTTCATGACCGGGACCGACGAGCATGGCCTCAAGATGGCCCAGACCGCGCGCGAGCGGGGCGTGGAGCCGGCCGATCTTGCCGCCGAAATGTCCGGTCTTTTCCGTGCGATGGACGAGAGACTGAATATTTCGTTCGACCGCTTCATCCGCACCACGGAGCCCGCGCATCACGAGGCGAGCAAGGCGATCTGGAAGGCGATGGCCGAGAATGGCGATCTCTATCTCGGCCGGTACGAAGGCTGGTACTCGGTCCGCGACGAAGCTTATTATGACGAGAAGGAGCTCGTAACCGCCGACAGCGGCGAGAAATTGTCGCCTCAGGGGACCCTCGTCGAATGGACGGTGGAGGAGAGCTGGTTCTTCCGGCTCTCGGCTTATCAGCAGCGCCTTCTCGACCATTATGAGGCGAATCCCGGCTTCATCCGGCCCGAGGCCCGCCGCAACGAGGTGATGCGCTTCGTCGAGGGCGGCCTTTCCGACCTCTCCATCTCGAGGACCAGCTTCGACTGGGGCGTGAAGGTGCCGGGCGCCGAGAACCACGTCATGTACGTCTGGCTCGACGCTCTCACCAATTACCTGACCGGCGTCGATTATCCCAACGACAGCGAGACTTACCGGAAATACTGGCCGGCCGATCTTCACATGATCGGCAAGGACGTGGTGCGATTCCACGCCGTCTACTGGCCGGCCTTCCTGATGTCGGCCGGGATCGCGCTTCCCAGGCAGGTCTTCGGCCACGGCTTCGTCCTCCACCGCGGCGAGAAAATGTCCAAGTCGGTCGGCAACGTCGTCGATCCGCTCGAGCTCTCCGATGCTTTCGGGGTCGACCAGCTCCGCTATTTCCTCCTGCGTGACGTCACCTTCGGCCAGGACGGAAGCTATAGCGGCGAGGCGATCGTCACCCGGGTCAATGCCGATCTCGCCAACAGCTTTGGCAATCTCGCCCAGCGCACGCTCTCCTTCATCGCCCGCAATTGCGACGGCGTGCTGCCGGCGGGGGGAAGGGGAGAGGAAGCCGATTCCGAGCTTCTCGGCCTCGTCCGCCGCGCCGTCCGCGAGGAATTGCCCGCTCATTTCGAGGATCTCGCGCTCAGCCTCGGCATCGAGGCCTGGATTCGCGCAGTATTCGCCTGCAACCAATATATCGACGCTCAGGCGCCCTGGGCCCTTCGCAAGACCGATCCGGAGCGCATGACGGCGGTCCTCGCCACCCTCTACGAAGCGATCGTCGATCTCGCCGTCGCGATCCAGCCGGTCATCCCGGCCAGCGCCGCCAAGCTTCTCAATGCCATGGGCGTTCCGGCCGGCGAGCGCGATTTCGCCGCTCTGGCCGATGACGGACGCTACGAGCGGCTCGCCGCCTCGGGCTTCACTCTGCCCATGCCCAGCCCCATCTTCCCGAGGCTCGAAGCCGCGGCGGCCGACTAGGAAGGCCTCGATGTTCGTCGATAGCCATTGCCATCTCAACTATAAGGGCCTGGCCGAGGACCAGGCCGGAGTGCTCGAGCGCGCCCGCGCCGCCGGAGTCGAGGCGATGCTCAACATCTCGACCCGGGCCGGCGAATGGGATGACGTCATCGCGGTCGCCGAGCGCGAGCCCGACGTCTGGGCCTCGGTCGGAATCCATCCCCATGACGCCGACGCCCATCCGGACGTCGAGACTTCCACCCTGGTCGAGCGCGCCGCCCATCCGCGGATCGTCGGGATCGGGGAGAGCGGCCTCGATTATTATTACGATCACAGCGACCGCGAGCGCCAGCGGGCCAGCTTCCGGGCCCATATCGCCGCGGCGCGCGAGACCGGCCTTCCGATCATCGTCCACACCCGCGACGCCGAGGAGGATAGTGCCGCGATCCTGACCGAGGAGATGGGGAAGGGGGCCTATAAGGGCGTCATCCACTGCTTCACCGCCTCGGCCGATTTCGCCCGGGCCGCGCTCGATCTCGGCTTCTACATCTCCATCTCCGGGATCGTGACGTTCAAGAACGCAAAGGACCTTCAGGAGACGGCGCGCGCGCTCCCGGCGGACCGGCTGCTGATCGAGACCGATTCGCCCTTCCTCGCGCCGGTCCCGCATCGCGGCCGCCCGTGCGAGCCGGCTTTCGTCGCCGACACCGCGCGATTCCTCGCTGCCCTGCGCGGCGAGCCGCTCGAGGCGCTCGCCGCGACCACCGCCGCCAATTTCCGAACCCTGTTCGACAAGGCCGCCTGATGAAGGTCCGGATCCTCGGCTGCGGCACGTCGTCCGGAGTCCCGCGGGTCGGCAACGATTGGGGCGATTGCGACCCGTCCGAGCCGAAGAACCGCCGCCGCCGGGTCTCGATCCTGGTCCGCCACGAGAAGGTGAAGATCCTCGTCGACACCGGCCCCGACCTTCGCGAGCAACTGCTCGACGCCCAGGTCGCCGACGTGGACGCGGTGATCTGGACCCACGACCATGCCGATCACTGCCACGGCATAGACGATCTGAGGCAGCTCTATCATGCCCGAAGGCGGCCCGTGTCGGGCTATGCGCGGCAGGAGACGCTCGACAGCCTCCGCCACCGCTTCGCCTACGCCTTCGACGGAATCGGCGGCTATCCGGCCGTCACCGAGGGCAATCTGCTGCCCGATCACATGAACATCGGCGGACTCGCCATCCGAGCGGTCGACCAGCCCCACGGCGACATGAGCAGCGCCGGCCTGCGCTTCGACGCCGGCGGAAGATCGATCGTCTATTCGACCGATTTCAACGAGCTCACGCCGGAAATGGCGGTCATGTTCCAGGAGGTCGACCTGTGGATCGTCGATTCCCTCCGCCGCCGGCCCCACCCGACCCATCCGCATCTGGCGCTCGCGCTCGAATGGGTCCGGGAGGTGCGCCCGAAGCGAACCCTGATCACCCACATGGACAACAGCATGGATTATGCGACCCTGCTGGACGAGCTGCCGGACGGGGTGGAGCCGGCCTATGACGGGATGGAGATAGAGCTTTGAGCAGCGGCGGCGACGCGGCCTCGGTTATCTATCTGCTGCTCATGCTGATCCTCGTCGCCAGCAGCCTCTCCATCCGCCGATTGCCGATCGCCCAGACCGCCAAGATGGCCGGGGCCTGGCTTCTCATCTTCGCCGTCCTGTTCCTGGTCGTGATGGTCTGGGACGATTTCAAATCGCTGGGCAAGAGGGCATGGGGCGAGCTTCGCGGGGAGGACCGGGTCGTCCAGAGCGGCGACGAATTGCGCATCCGCAAGGCCACGAACGGCCATTTCTATGTCAACGTCCAGGTGAACGGCGAGCAGATGCGGCTGATGATCGACAGCGGCGCCTCGATCACCAGCATGTCCGCCGAGGCCGCGGGCAAGGCGGGGATCGAGCCGACCGGCCAAATCGTGCTCATGGATACCGCCAACGGCAGCGTCCGCGCGAGGATCGGGAGGGCGCGAATCAAGGTCGGATCGATCGAGCGCGAGCTCGCGGTGGCTTATTCCGACAATTTCGGGGAGACCGGCGTCCTCGGCATGAATTTCCTGTCGACTTTGTCTTCCTGGGGGGTCGAAGGGCAATGGCTGGTGCTCAAGCCCTGACAGGGCCCGCTCTCGATCGCCGGCTGTTCCTCGGCCTTGCCGGCGCCGCGGCAATTGCGCGGCCCGCCGCCGCGTCTCGCAAGCGCAACCGCCTGATCGTCAACGCCCTCGGCGGCCTCTCCAATCCAAACGACAGGGAGGAAGGGGAGCAGGGAGAGGGACGATCCATCGAAAAGCGCGTAATCGACGATATCCGCGCCTCGGGATGCGACGCGATCAACATCACTTTGGGCTATGTCGCGGGGCCCGACGAGCCGTTCGAGGCGACGGTCGCCGACATCGGCAAGTGGGACGCCCGGATCCGCAACCATCCGCGCGACCTGCTCAAAATCCTCGCCGCGGCCGACATATTGCGCGCCCGCGACGAGGGGCGGATCGGCCTGATCTACGGCTTCCAGAATGCGGCGATGCTCGGCGACAAGGCCGAGCGGGCCGACATCTTCCACGATCTCGGGGTCCGGATCGTCCAGCTCACCTACAATCCCGCCAATGCGCTCGGCGACGGATCGATGGCTCCGCTCAATCGCGGCCTGACCGACTTCGGCCGAAAGGCGATCGAGCGGCTCAACGCCAGGCGAATCATGGTCGACCTGTCGCACAGCGGCGAGCGCACCTGCCTCGAGGCCGCGCGTGCCTCGAAGCAGCCGATCTCGATCAACCACACCGGCTGCCGCGCATTGACCGACCTTCCGCGTAACAAGACCGACGAAGAACTGCGCCTCGTCGCCTCGCGCGGCGGCTTCGTCGGAATCTATTTCATGCCCTTCCTCAGCAGCGCCAGCAATGCGAGCGCCACCGACGTCGTCGCCCATATCGACCATGCGGTGAACGTCTGCGGAGAGGATCATGTCGGGATCGGCACCGACGGGCCGGTGACCGGGGTCGACGACATGGCCGCCTATCGCCTTCGCGCCGCCAGGGAAGTTGCAAAGCGCAAGGCCGCCGGCATCGGCGCGACCGGCGAGAATCCCGACACCATCCCAATGGTCGCGGACCTCCAGGGCCCGGGCCAGTTCGACCGGCTTGTCGGCCTGCTCAGGGCGAAGGGCTACAGGGAAGGGCGCATCGACAAAATCCTCGGCCTCAACTTCCTCTCTTTCGCCCGACGGGTCTGGGGCGCCTGATGAGCCAGTCCGCCATCGCCTTCGTCACCACGGTCTTCGTTCCGATGGCGCTGATGCTGATCATGTTCAGCCTCGGCCTCACGTTGGCCCTTCGCGACTTCGCCTTGCTCGCGCGCAATGCGAAGACGGTCGTCGCCGGCCTGGGCGGACAGCTCATCCTCATGCCCTTGCTCGCGCTCGGCGTCGGGATCCTGTTCCGGCTTCCCCCTGAGCTTGCGCTCGGGCTGTTCATCCTCGGGATCAGCCCGGCGGGGACCACATCCAACGCTTTGACCTTCGTCGGCCGCGGCAACGTCGCGCTCGCGGTGGTGCTGACGGCTCTCTCCAGCCTGATCACGGTCTTCACCATCCCGATCCTTCTGAGCTGGGCACTTCCGCACTTCCTGGGGGGCGGCGGGAAGGTGCCGGTCCTCTCGGTGCCGACAACCATGCTTCAGCTCGTTCGAGTTACGATCCTGCCGATCGCCGCCGGAATGCTCGTCCATCGCTTCGCCCCTGCTTTCGCCGCACGGCTGGCGCGCTGGCTGAGGCCGACGGCGATGGTCGTGCTGATCGTGGTGATCGGCTTCTCGGTCCTGATCAGCCTCGAAATGGTGCTCGACAATCTGGTACGGGGAGGGCCGCCAATCTGGGTGCTCAACGTCCTCGCCACCCTTGCGGGCCTGGCGATCGGCCGGCTGATCGGCGCCAATGCGCGGGATTCGATGACCCTGGGCATCGAGGTGGGGGTTCATAACGTCACTTTGGCCATCTTCATCACTTTGTCGGTGCTCGACAGCCTTCCGCTCGCGGTGATGCAGAACATTTACGGCGTGGTCATGCTCATAAACGCCTTCATTCTGATCCGCTGGTTCCGCGGACGAGTCCTGGCGGAGGAGGGGAAGGGGCCGTGACGTTCCTGGTCATCTCGCGCGAGGAGGTGGCGCACCACCTCTCCTACGAGGACTGCATTCCCTTGATGCGCGAGGCGATGATCGCCTTGTCGCGCGGCAAAAGCAGTGGGATCCTTCGAACCATCGTCGATCTGAAGGGCGGCGGCCAGTACGGTATCATGCCGGGCGCGTTCGAGGGCGGCGCTTTCGGCGCCAAGCTGATCAGCGTCTTCCCGCACTCCGAGCCCGGCGCGAAGTCCCACCGGGGCATGGTCGCCCTGTTCGACCCGGAAGACGGGGCGCCGGCGTGCCTGATCGAGGCGGGCGAACTGACCGCGATCCGAACCGCCGCGGCATCGGCCGCCGCCACCGATGCCCTGGCTCGCCGCGACTCGCGCCGGCTCGCAATCCTGGGCACCGGCGAACAGGCATGGCGTCACATCGAGGCTATAGCGTGCGTGCGTCCTCTCGACGACGTCAGGATCTTGGGCCGCTCGCCCGAGAAATCCGAAGCTTTGGCAATAAGATCGCGCGAGGAGTTGAAACTCCCTTCAATCGCAGCGGAGAGCGTGGAGTCCGCGGTCGCCGAGGCCGATATCGTCTGCACGGTCACCGCGTCGCCCAAGCCGGTGCTTCTCGGCCAATGGGTGAAGCCCGGCACGCATATCAACGCGGTCGGCTCGAGCCGTGCCGGGCCGGTGGAAATCGACGCGGATCTGGTCGCTTGCAGCCGTTTCTTCGCCGATCATCGCGAGTCCGTGCTCCGCCAGGGCGCCGAATTCCTCGAGGCGAAGGCCGCGGGCCGGGTCGGCGACGATCACATCCTCGGCGAGATCGGACAGGTCTATGACGGGAGTCTGGCCGGAAGGTTGAGCGACGACGACGTCACGATCTACAAATCGCTCGGCAACATCGTCCAGGATCTCGCTGCCGGCTGGTTTCTGTACTGCGGGGCGCTAGAGAAGGGCTTCGGGACCGCCCTCTCTCTGGAATGAGATATATTTTACATAATGTATATTATCGCACTTAGATCGGTCCATGCGCGGGGATAGCCCCCCGCCGCATCCGGGCGCCGGAATCGCCGAACTGGTCGAGATCATGCGGCGGCTTCGCGATCCGGAAACCGGCTGCCCCTGGGACCAGGTCCAGGACTTCAGGACCATCGCGCCTTACACGATCGAGGAAGCCTATGAGGTCGCCGACGCCTGCCAGCGCGGCGACATGGCGATGCTCGAGGACGAGCTCGGCGATCTCCAGCTCCAGATCGTCTATCACGCCCGGATGGCCGAGGAGATCGGCGCGTTCTCGATCGATGACGTCATGGCGTCGATCTGCGACAAGATGGTGCGCCGCCATCCGCACGTCTTCGGCGACGGCGACAGCCCCGGCTGGGAGGCTCTCAAGGCGGCCGAGCGGTCCGCGCACGAGGACAAGAGCGCCCTCGCCGGAGTCGCCCTCGCCCTCCCCGCCCTGAAGCGCGCGGAGAAGCTTCAGAAACGCGCCGCCCGGATCGGCTTCGACTGGCCCGACGTCTCGGGCCCGCGCGCCAAGATCGACGAGGAGCTGGCCGAGATCGAAGGTGCCGGGAGCGATGAGGAGCGCGCCGCCGAGCTTGGCGACCTGCTCTTCTCGGTGGTCAATTACGCCCGCCACCTCGACATCGACCCCGAAGCAGCCCTCCGCGAAGCCGGCGCAAGGTTCGAGCAACGCTTCCGAAAGGTGGAAGAAATAGCCGACAAGCCGTTGAAGGACATGGATATCGACGCGCTCGAAGAGCTCTGGCAGCGGGCGAAAAAATCGCTCTGAAGCCACTCCCGCACCGTTCTGCCTGAGCCTGTCGAAGGCCGTTCCTTCTCTTGAAGGCCTGGAAGAAAAGGAGAGGGCTTCGACGAGCTCAGCCCGAACGGGTGGGTTCAGACGTTCTGGCGAGCCTGGAACCGGGCCCAGTCGGTTGCCGACAGCCGCACCCGATATTCCGTCTCCATTCCGTCGCTGGTCTGGCCGACCACCTCGCCATTGGCATGAAGCCAGGCCATCGCCTCGCCGTCCGATGCGGAGACCCGCACGACCCTGACCTCGTCCCCGGTCCGCAGCTTGCGCGAGAGGCAGTCGAGAAGATTCTCCACCCCTTCCCCGGTCAAGGCCGAGATCGGCACGACATCGTCACGCCTCCCGGCCTCGGCGGCGATCCGCTCGGCGGCCTCGGGATCGAGAGCGTCGATCTTGTTCCAGGCCTCGATCAGCCTCGTGCCCTCCCCCTCCGTCGCCACTCCGATCTCGGCGAGCACCTGCTCGACGTCGAGCCGCTGGGCGTCGCTGTCGGGGTGCGAAACGTCGCGGACGTGGACGATAAGGTCGGCCGAGACCACTTCCTCGAGGGTCGCCCGGAAGGCCGCGATCAATTGGGTTGGAAGGTCCGAGATGAACCCGACGGTGTCGCTGAGGATCGCCTTGTCGAAGCCGGTCAGCGCCATTTCGCGCATCGTCGGGTCGAGGGTCGCAAACAGGAGGTTCTCGGCCATGACGTCGGCATTAGTGAGCCGGTTGAATAGGGTCGACTTGCCGGCATTGGTATAGCCGACCAAAGCGACGACCGGCCAGGGCGCGCGCTGGCGGCGGGCCCGGTGGAGCGTGCGGGTCCGGGTCACCTGCTCCAGTTCCTTGCGGATCTTGGCCATGCGGTCGCGGATCATCCGCCGGTCGGCCTCGATCTGGGTCTCGCCAGGGCCTCCGAGGAAGCCGAAGCCGCCGCGCTGCCGCTCGAGGTGGGTCCAGCTCCTGACCAGCCGTCCCGCCTGGTAATCGAGATGGGCGAGCTCGACCTGGAGCCGCCCCTCGGCGGTCGCCGCCCTCTCGCCGAAAATCTCGAGGATCAGCCCGGTCCGGTCGATCACCTTGGCCTTGGTCTTCTCCTCGAGATTCTTCTGCTGAACGGGCGTGATGGAAGCATCGACGACGATCAATTCGGCCTCGGCCTGGACCGCGGCCGTCGTGATCGTCTCGACCTGGCCCGAGCCGAATAAGGTGGCGGGCTTGGGATCGCGGACCCGGAAATGCAGCCGGTCGGCCACGTGCACGCCGATCGCCTCGGCGAGCCCCGCCGCCTCGTCCAGGCGAGCCTCGACGTCGCGCCGCGAATCCCCCTTCCCCATGTCGGGCAAGGCGATGATGGCGCGGGCGCCCCGGGCTACCTCATTCTCTGACCCCCGATCGAATACGCTCAGGATTCGGGCTCCTCGTCATCCGCCTCGAGGAAGCTCACCGGATGCTCCGGCTGAACGGTCGAGACGGCATGCTTGTAGACGAGCTGCGACAGCCCGTCGCGGCGAAGGAGCATGCAGAACAGGTCGAAGGCGACGATCTCGCCCTGGAGCATCACCCCGTTGACCAGGAACATCGTCACCGGCTCCTCGGAGCGGCGGACGGCGCCGAGGAAAACCTCCTGGAGAAGGGTGGGCTTCCTCTTCTCGAGCTGCTCGGCGAAGGCCCGCTCGATCTCGCCCAGCTCGAGCGGCTGTGCCGGCATGATGGTGGAGATTGCGTGCTTGTAGATGAGCTGGGCCTGCCCGTCCCTGCGCAGAAGAACCGAAAAATTGTCGAACCAGGTGATGATTCCCTGCAGCTTGACGCCCTTCACCAGGAACATCGTCACCGGAATCTTCGATCGCCTGAGCCCGTTTAGGAACATGTCCTGGAGATTGTTGACCTTGTCGGCCATCCCCTTGTCTCCTTATTGGCGGATCGTTGTCCGCGGCGGCGCCGTCGCGCGGCGTCCTCGCTAAGCTGGTGTCCCAGTCGACTTAATCAATATCACGCCGAACATTTCGGCTCCACATCGGTCTGCCCTTACTCAGGCTCGTCGCCCTTGGTGTCGCCGATCCCGAGGGCCTTGAGCTTCCGGTGAAGCGCCGATCGCTCCATTCCGATGAAATTGGCGGTCCTCGATATGTTTCCGGAGAAGCGCCTGATCTGGACCCGCAGATATTCGCGCTCGAACGTCTCGCGCGCCTCCCTCAGCGGAGTTCCCATGATCGCCTTCACCGCCTCGCCCGGGCTCAGGCTCGCCTGCTCGGTCAGAAGCTCAGGCGGAAGCATGTCGATCTCGATGCAGCCGACCCTGGCTCCGGGCGCCAGGATGATCGTCCGCTCGATCACGTTGCGGAGCTGGCGGACGTTTCCGGGCCAGTCATAGGCCTGGAGCGCGGCGATTGCGTCGGCCGAGAAATTGGGGGTCGCGAGCCTCTGCTCGGCGGCGTAGCGGGCGGCGAAATGGGCGACCAGCTCGGGTATGTCCTCGCGCCGTTCGGAAAGCGCGGGGAGGTGCACCGGAACCACGTTGAGCCGGTAGAACAGATCCTCCCGGAAGCGTCCCTCGGCGATCTCGTCGGCGAGATGGCGCGCGGTCGAGGAGACGACCCGCATGTCGACCTTGACGGTGCGCTGCCCGCCGACACGGGTGAAGCTCTGGTCGGTCAGCACCCGCAAGATTTTGCCCTGGGCGGGCATCGGCATGTCGGCGATCTCATCGAGGAACAGGGTTCCGCCATGGGCCTGCTCGAGCATCCCCGGACGAGCGAGCTCGCCTCCCTCCTCGACCCCGAACAATTCCTCCTCGACCCGCTCGGGGGTCATTCGGGCAGCGCTGACCACGATGAAGGGCGCCTGCGCCCTGTTGCTCCAATTGTGGAGCAGGCGCGCCGCCACTTCCTTGCCGACTCCCGCCGGCCCGGTGATCAGCACCCGGCTCCCCGTCCCCGACACCCGCTTCAGGGTCGCCCGGACGGCGTTGATGGCGACGCTGGATCCGGTCAGCTCGGTCTCCTGGCCGATCTGCGCCTTGAGCGTCGCATTCTCGCGCCTCAGCCGGTCGGTCTCGGTCGCCCGGGCGACGAGGTGGAGCAATTGCCCCGCCTCGAACGGCTTCTCGATGAAGTCGACCGCCCCCTGACGGATCGCGGCGACGGCGGTGTCGAGATTGCCGTGGCCGGAGATCATCAGGACCGGAAGGCTCGGATCGCGCTTCTTGATCTCGTCGAGAAGCTGGAGCCCGTCCAGCTTCGACCCCTGGAGCCAGACGTCGAGAAGGACGAGCGAGGGCCGGCGATCGGCGAGCGCCGCCAGGGCCTGTCCGGAATCCGCGGCGGTGCGCGCCGTATAGCCTTCGTCCTCCAGCACGCCGGACACGAGATCGCGAATATCCTGTTCGTCGTCGACGATGAGTATGTCGAGCGCCATGTCTTAACCGTTCACCGCATCCTGTTGAAATTCCTCGGGCGCCTCGGACATCCGAGCCAGCGTCTCGGAATCGAAAACCAGGCGCACGAGGGTCCCGCCGCCCGCCGCATCCTCGAATTCGATCGTTCCGAAATGCTCCTCGACGATCTTCTTGACGATCGCGAGCCCCAGGCCGGTGCCCTTCGCCCTGGTCGTCATATAGGGTTCGGTCAGCCGCCCGCGTTCGGTCGGAAGGCCCATGCCCGTGTCGCGTATCTCGATCGAAAGCCTCTCGCCGGCCTCGCGGACGGTGAGAAGGATCTCGTCTTCCTCTCCCTTGCGCCCGTCCTCCCTCTTCTGCTGGATCGCCTCGACCCCGTTCTTGACGATGTTGGTCAGCGCCTGGCCGAGCTGGCGCCGGTCGCAGACCAGGATCGGCGAGGGTTCGGGAGCGTCGAGCCGGAAGGCGATGTCGGGATGCGCGACCTCGTGAAGAAACAAAGCCTGGCGGGCGAGGTCGGCGATCGCCTCCTCGCGGAACACCGGCTTGGGCATCCGCGCGAAGGACGAGAATTCGTCCACCATCCGCCTCAGATCGCCGACCTGGCGGATGATCGTGCCGGTCAGCTGCTCGAACGTCGCGGAATCGGAGCTGATCTCCTTGGCATAGCGCCTCTGGAGCCGCTCGGCGGCAAGCTGGATCGGGGTCAGCGGGTTCTTGATCTCGTGCGCGATGCGCCGCGCCACGTCGGACCAGGCCGCCCGCCTCTGGTCGAGCAACTGCTCGGTGATATCGTCGAAGGTGAGGACGTGCCCGCCCTCCACCTTCACCCGCTTGACCGCCAGGGTGCGCGTCTCGCCCGCGGATTCGAGCTGGATGATGTCCTCCCGCTCCTCGCTGTCGAGCTGTGCGTCGAGCTCCGGAGCGAGCTCGCCGAGCTTCCGGCCGACCGCTTGTCCTTTCCCCGTCTTGAGCAGGGCCTCCGCCGAGCTGTTGATCAGCCGCACCTCGCGCTGCGCGTTCACGGAGATGATCCCGGCGGTCACGCCGGAGAGCACCGCCTCGATGAAGGCGCGCCGGCTGTCGAGCTGCTCATTGGCCGTGACCAGGTCGCTGGTCTGCGCCTGGAGCCGGCTGGTCATTCGGTTGAAGGCGCCGCCCAGAGTGCCGACTTCGTCCTTGACCCGTGATTCAGGAACTCGCGCGGAAAGGTCACCCTCGGTCACCCGCCGCGCCGCGCCGACCAATTGGGCAACTGGACGCACCAGCCGGTCGGCAAGCGCAAGAGCGATCCAGATCGATATCGCGACGATGATCAGCGAAACGAGTAGCAGGGCCGCGTTGAAGCGGAACTGGAGGGTGCGCGACCTTTCCAGCGCATCCTGATAGTCGCTCGACGCGCTCCGCGCCTGGTCCATTGCGGCTATCGCCGCCTTGTCGACCTGGCGCGCACCGTAGAGATAGACCTCGGCCTTGGGATCGAGCCTGATCACCGCCTCGACCCGGTCCGCGGTGTTCAGGACGACGCTGACCTGCCCGGCTTTCAACCCTTTCAGGACCGTCGCCGAAAAACGCGATTCGATGGGCCGCTCGTAGAGGTTCACGCCGATCTGAGTCTGGATAACGTTGTCCGAATTGATCGTCAGGATTGCGGATTCGGTCAGCTGGCGCGCTGCCGTCTGATACCAGAAATCATTCTCGAAGGCGGCGCTATCCAGGCCGACTCGGTTGATCACATTGACCATGTCGCCGCCCATCGCCTCGAGGTCGGCGGCGATCCGCGCCTTGTGCTCAGTCTCGTAGATGGTCGCAACCTGCTCGGCACCGGCAAGAACGGTCCGAGCCCTGTCGGAGAACCAGAATTGCATGCCGCTCTGGAACAGGATCGACGCAAAGATGACGACCATGATCGTCGGCACAGCGGCGATCACTGAGAATAAGGCGACGAGGCGGACATGAAGACGCCCCCGTCCCCCGATCTCCGACCGTTCCGCCCGTCCCATGGCCACTCGGCGGGCAAGCAGGACGAGCAAAGCCATGGCAGGAACAAGATTGGCGACCATCAGCATGGCAACGGTCGGCGGTGTGAGCGGCGATTCCGGCTGCCCCTGCCGCGTCGCGATCAGATAGGACGCGATCGCCACCACGAGTACGGCGATCACCGTCCCGATCTCGACAAACGGAATGAGCCGGCTGCGCTGCATCGCCACGCTCAGCCGCCGCCGCCACCGGGGCCGGGCTTCACTGGCGATCGGGATTTCCGCGTTCACGCATCGGCGCTAACACAAGAATGTGGCAGAAAGAACACACAAGATGGGCAACTATGCCTCAGTCAGGCACGGCCTGCCGGACTTGGATCAGGCGGCGGCCCTGCTCAGCCAGGGCGCGTAGAAATCGTAGAGCATCGCCTGGGCCCGTTCCGGGTCCGGCTCCTTGTTGAAGGCGTTTCGGAACTCGGCCGATCCGTGAAGCCCCTTCGTGTACCAGCCGATATGCTTGCGCGCGCAATTGACCCCGTTCTCGGCGCCATAATGTTCGAGCATCGCTCGATACTGCTCTGTAATCACGCAATATTGCTCGTCCAGGCTCGGATCGGGCAGGCGCTCGCCGGTTTTCAGCCAGTGGATCGCCTGGCCAAGCAGCCAGGGCCGGCCATAGGCGCCTCGCCCGATCATCACGCCGTCCGCGCCCGATTGCTCCAGGGCCCGGTCGACATCCTCGATCGCGCAGATGTCGCCGTTGACGATCACCGGCAGATTCACCGCCTCCTTGACCCGGCGGACGAACGCCCAGTCGGCCTCGCCCTTGTACATCTGGTTGCGGGTTCGCCCGTGCACCGTGATCATCCGGATTCCGAGATCCTCGGCGATGCGGGCAAGCTCGGGCGCGTTGAGGCTCTGGTGATCCCAGCCCATCCGCATCTTGAGCGTGACCGGCACCTTCACCGCCTTCACCGTGGAATCGATGATCGCCGAGGCAAGCTTGAGGTCGCGCATCAGCGCCGATCCCGCCTCGCCGTTGACGATCTTCTTCACCGGGCAGCCCATGTTGATGTCGATGATCGCAGCGCCGCGATCCTCGTTCAGTTTGGCGGCCTCGGCCATCTCATGCGGCGTGCAGCCGGCAAGCTGCATCGAGACCGGATCCTCGATCGGGTCCCAGGCCGCCTTCTGGAGCGACTGGCGGGTCTCGCGGATCATCGCCTGGCTGGCGATCATCTCGGTCACGGTCAGCCCGGCCCCGTAGCGCTTGACGATGCGCCGGAACGGACGGTCGGTGACGCCGGTCATCGGCGCCAGGATCACCGGCGATTCGATCCGAACGGGACCGATCTGTAGGGGCTGCAAACGGCTCATGGGCGGGCGCGAGATAGGGGCAAAGGCGCTGGCGGGCAAGTTTGGGGTCTTGTAGGGCGGGCTCCATGGCGGGAGAGACGATTGCCCTTCTGGTCGCTGCGGGCGGCGGCAGCCGCGCCGGCGGCGGCCTGCCCAAGCAATATCGCCCTCTCGGCGGCCGCGCACTTCTCGCTCACGCCGTGGACCGGCTTCGTCACCCGCGCATCGACCGCATTCAGGTCGTGATCGGCGCGGGCCAGGAGGGGCTGTATCGGGAGGCGATCGGCAACCGCCCCCTCCCCGCCCCTCTGACCGGCGGCGCCGAGCGCCATCTCTCGGTCCGCGCCGGCCTCGAGGCTCTGGCCGCGTCCGGCGGCGCGTCGCGGGTCCTGATCCACGACGCCGCCCGTCCCTTTCTGCCCGCCTCCGTCCTCGACAGGCTGCTCGACGCGCTCGAAGGGAATGACGGCGCCGTTCCCACCCTCCCCGTCGTAGACACGCTCGCGGCCGCCGGAGCGTCCCTCGGGGACACCGTCCCGCGCGACGGCCTCGTCCGCGTCCAGACCCCCCAGGCCTTCCGCTTCGAGTCCATCCTGGCCGCTCACCGCGCCTGGACCGGCGCCGACCCGACCGACGATGCCCAGGTCGCCCGCGCCGCGGGCATCGAGGTGGCGGTCGTCCCCGGCAATCCGGCGCTCGAGAAGATCACCCATGCCGAGGATTTCGCTCGCGCCGAGGCCTGGCTCGCGGCGCGCATGACCGCCCGCACCGGAATGGGCTTCGACGTCCACGCCTTCGCCGCCGGACGGGATTTGTGGCTCGGCGGCGTCCTCGTGCCCCACGAAAGGGGCCTTGCCGGCCACAGCGACGCCGACGTCCTCCTCCACGCGGTGACCGATGCCTTGCTGGGGGCGATCGGCGAGGGGGATATCGGCGATCATTTCCCGCCGTCCGACCCGCGCTGGGCGGGAGCCGCCTCCGCCGCCTTCGTCGAGCATGCCCGCGCCCTGATCGAGGCGCGCGGCGGCCGGATCGACCATGTCGACGCCACTCTGATCTGCGAGGCGCCGCGGATCGGCCCGCACCGTCCCGCGATGCGACATCGCCTCGCCGCCTTGTTGCGGGTCCCGGTCCAGCGCATTAGCATCAAGGCGACCACGACCGAGCGGCTCGGCTTCACCGGCCGCGGCGAAGGCATTGCCGCCCAGGCCATCGCGACGGTCAGGCTCCCGGAGGATAGACTATGAAAACACTCGCAATCGCCGCCGCGCTCGCCGCTCAGCCGGCGCCGGTCCCGCCGCCGCAATGCGTCCCTCAGGCCGACGTGGCGGACATGGCGCTTTATTACCTTCCGGCCATCTACCGGACCGTCGCCGAAAAGTGCCGCGCCGCATTGCCCGCCGATGCCTATCTGGTGACGGGCGCCTCCGCCTATTTCGATCGCATCGCCGCGCAGCGCGACTCTCGCTGGCCCGGCGCTCGCCGGGCTTTCGTCAAAATCATTGGCACGAGCGAGCTGCCAAAGGAGGTTACCGACGAGTCGCTGAGGAGCCTTTCCGACGCGATGCTCGCGGCCAAGCTGTCGGCCGACCTCAAGACCGAGCATTGCTCGACGATCGACGAATATGCCGAGCTTCTCGCTCCCCTCCCGCCCGAGAATATGGCGAAGGTCGTGGCCCTGACCGGGGCGCTGGCGACGAAGGACGACAAGAAGGGGAAGAGCAGGCTCGCGATCTGCTCGGATTCCGGCCGGTGACCGAAAGAAGCGACTTCATTCTGCCCGACATCCTGGTTGAGAAGGGCCGCGCCGTGGTCGAGGCCAATCGCGCCGCCGGCCTGCGCGTCGCGGTCGCCGAAAGCTGCACCGGCGGCCTGGTCAGTGCCGCTCTGACCGAGGCGCCCGGCTCGTCAGACGTGTTCGAGGCCGGCTTCGTCACTTACTCGAACGAGGCCAAGGAAGAGATATTGGGGGTCAGCGACGAGGTGATCGACACGTTCGGATCGGTCTCGATCGCCGCCGCCTGGAGCATGGCGCAGGGCATATTGGAGAAGAGCCGGGCCGACGTCGCCGTTGCGATCACCGGGATCGCCGGGCCCGCCGGCGGAAGCCAGCGCAAGCCGGTCGGGACGGTCGTCTTCGCGGTTGCCCGCCGCGGCCAGAATCCGGACAAGGTGATCGCCGACACCAAGGAGTTCGGCGACCTCGGCCGCGGAGGGGTCCGCCTTCAGGCGGCGCTGTGTGCGCTCGAGCTGCTGATGCCGGAGCCGGAAGGCGAGCGGTCGCCGTAAAGCTGGTGGGCGCGCTGCTCGAACGCGCCGATCATCCGCCTCAGCGCCCGGTCGAACATCTGGCCGGCCAGGGCCTCGAAGATCCTGCTCTTGAAGGCGAAATCGACGCAGAAATCCACGTCGGTCCCGCCCTTCCCGTCCGGCCGGAATTTCCAGCTGTTGGTCAGATATTTGAGCGGCCCCTCGATATAGTCGACCCGGATGTCGGCCGGCCGGTGCTTGACCACCCGCGAGGCGAACGTCTCCTTGATCGAGCTGAATCCGACGACGAGGTCGGCCACCATCAATGTCTCGCTGTCCGACCTGATCCGGACCGCGGCCACCCAGGGCAGGAATTCGGCATAGCTTTTGACGTCCGCGACCATGTCGAACATCTGCTCGGGCGAATAGCAGATGTTCCGCACCTCGGTGTGCCGGGGCACGTGCTAGCCCCTCCCCGTCATCCCGGCGAAGGCCGGGATCTCATGAACAGAAGTCACGGACCTACCCAATGAGACCCCGGCGTTCGCCGGGGTGACGATCATGGGCGGCGGCAACCTGAGCCTCGCGCGCTGCCTTCATCTTCGCGAAATCGTCGCCCGCATGGTAGGAGGAGCGGGTCAGCGGGCTCGCCGCGACCAGCAGGAAGCCCTTGGCCCGGGCGATCGCCGCATAAGCCGAGAAGGCCTGCGGAGTGACGAAATCCTCGACCCTCGCATGGCGCGGGGTCGGCTGCAGATATTGGCCCATGGTCAGGAAATCGACCCCGGCGGAGCGCATGTCGTCCATCACCTGGTGCACTTCCAGCCGCTCCTCGCCGAGCCCGACCATCAGGCCCGATTTGGTGAAGATGGTCGGATCCTGCCTCTTCACGCTCTCGAGGAGGCGGAGCGAGGCGTAGTAGCGCGCTCCGGGCCGGATCGTCGGATAGAGGCGCGGCACCGTCTCCAGATTGTGGTTGTAGACGTCGGGCCGGGCAGCGACGATCGCCTCGACGGCCTTTTCCGATTTGTTGCGGAAATCGGGGGTCAAGATCTCGATCGTGGTCGAAGGCGTGGTCCGGCGGAGCGCCTCGATCACCTTGACGAACTGGCTTGCCCCGCCGTCGGGCAGGTCGTCGCGGTCGACCGACGTCACGACGATATGCTCGAGGCCGAGCTCGGCCGCGGCCACCGCGACATGCTCGGGCTCGAGAGGATCCACCGCGCGCGGCATCCCCGTCTTGACGTTGCAGAAGGCGCAGGCCCGGGTGCAGGTATCGCCCAGGATCATCACCGTCGCGTGCTTCTTGGTCCAGCACTCGCCGATATTGGGGCAGGCCGCCTCCTCGCACACGGTGGCGAGGTTGAGCCGCCGCATCAGCGCGCGGGTCTCGGCGAAGGCCGCGCCGACGGGCGCCTTCACCCGGATCCAGTCGGGCTTGCGCTGCCTCTGGCGCACGATCGGGAGGGCGGCTTCGCTCATGCCGCGCAGATAGCGACTGACCGCCGGTATCGCCACCCCCAGCCGTCATTCCAGCGGAAGCTGGAATCTCCCTTCTTCTCCCCTATAGCGCTCGAGTGACAATTAATCGGGACAGCAGATGGCCGACTTCAACGCGCTGATCGAGGGCTATCGCCACTTTCGGGAGCAGGGCTGGCAGCGCGAACGGGAGCGCTGGTCCGATCTCGCCGAGGGGCAGAGCCCGAAGGTGATGGTCATCGCCTGCTCGGACAGCCGGGTCGACCCGGCCCAGATCTTCGACGCCCGGCCCGGCGAGATGTTCGTCGTTCGCAACGTGGCCAATCTCGTTCCGCCCTACGAGCCCGACAGCGCCTATCACGGCGTCTCAGCCGCCCTCGAATTCGCCGTTACCCAGCTCGAGGTCGAGGAATTGGTGGTGATGGGCCACGGCCTCTGCGGCGGGTGCGAGGCTGCGCTGACCGGCCAATTTGACGATGCGGATTGCGGCGCCGGCCATTTCATCGCCCACTGGATCGACATGCTCCGCGAGGCCCGGGACCGGATTCGTGCCCTTTATCCCGAGCTCGGCCGCGAAGCCTTCCGGGCGATGGAGCTGGAGGGGGTACGCATCTCGCTCCGTAACCTGCGCAGCTTCCCCTGGGTGCGCGAGCGCGAGAAGGCCGGCCGGCTCAAGCTCCACGGCGCCTATTTCGGGATCGCCGACGGAATCCTCCAGGTCTGTGACGAGGCGAGCGGAGAGTTCATGCCCGCTTAGCCGCTGCCTTCCCCGCGTTGGCCGGGTATTGCCTCAGCTTCGCCGCGTGCCACCCTTGCCCGATGCACCAAGCCGCTCGGCAATAGTGCCGCTGCCGAACAGGATCGTGCCGATCAGCATGAATATCAGGCCGAGCGCGTAAAGCAGCAGGTGATAATAAATGGCCAGCCCGGCCCCGCCGCCGCCGATGCTTGGACCGTAGAGCAAGGCGCCGACCGCCACGATGAGTCCGAACATGCCGACCAGAAGGCCCGAATATTGCAGCGGGTCCGAGCGCCGTTCGCCAAGCGGGCTGCTCCGGTAGCCATAGACGAGATAGAGGCCGAGCCCCACGAGCTGCGCAAGCAGGAAATAGCGCTGGGTGTTCCAGGGCAGGCTGTAAAGGAGATAGAGACAGCCGGCGATTCCGAAGAGCCCGACCGCCCACGGCCAGGGCGTGGCGAAACGCCGGGGCGCATCGGGCGCCTTGACCCGCATGATCAGCATGCACGCGCATACCGCGATGAAGGCGGTCAGAGTGCCGGCATTGGCCAGAGCAGCGAGATCGGCGAGCGGTACGACTCCCGCCAACGCAGCGACGATCACTCCGGTGAAGATGGTGATCCGCACCGGCGAGCCCCGTCCGGAGACGCGCGCCAGGCCGCGCGGAAGTAGGCCGTCCCGCGCCATGACGAAGAAGATTCGGCTCTGGCCGTAAAAGAATGCGAGGATGACGGTCGGGAGCGCGATCACCGCGGACGCCGCGAGGTACCGCGCCGCCCAGGGCTGCCCCAGCTCGCGAAGGATGAGCGCCAGCGGCTCGGGGCTGTCGGCAAATCGGGTGTAGGCAAGGGCGCCGATCGCTGCGGCGGCGACCGCCATGTAGATGATGACGCATGCGACCATCGACCCGACGATCCCGATCGAAAGGTCGCGGCCGGGATCTTTCGTCTCCTCGGCCGCGGTGGCGATCGCGTCGAAGCCGTAGAATGCGAAGAAGATGATCGCCGCGGCGGCCATCACCCCGACCTCCGCCCCGGGAGGGCCATTCTTGGAGAAACCGTAAGGCATGAAGGGCTCGAAATTGCCCGCGTCGAAATAGGGCATGGCGACCGCCACGAAGACGATGAGTGCGACGATCTTCACGACCACCAGGATTGCGTTGACGGTCGCGCTCTCCTTCGTGCCGTAGATGAGCAGGCCCGCGACGACCGCGATGATGAAGATGGCCGGCAGGTTGATGATCCCGCCCAGCTCCGGGGCGTTCGCAAGGGCCATCGGAAAGCCGGCGAAATCGTGGAGCAGCGGCGCGGCATAGCCCGACCAGCCGACGGCGACCGCGCTCACCACCAATGAATATTCGAGTATCAGGCTCCAGCCGATGATCCAGGCAACGAGCTCTCCGATCACCACGTAGGAATAGGTGTAGGCGCTCCCGGAGGCGGGAAACATCGTCGCCATCTCGGCATAAGCGAGTGCCGCGGCGGCGCAGATCAGGCCGGCGATTGCAAAGGACAGAATCACGGCCGGACCGGCTTTCGCGGCGCCCACTCCCGTCAACGTCAGGATTCCCGTCCCGACGATCGCCCCGACTCCGAGGGCGATCAGGTGCGGCCAGCCAAGGCTTCGATGAAGACGGTGCTCGGGCGCCAGGTCTTCGTCGCCAATCACCATCTTACGCGCGAACAGGTTCATTCTACGCCCTCCCCCAAATGCCTTTCCGGCTTTGCTCTAGCTGTGCCAGGCGGAGCGTTCAGGCAAGGGGGAAACAACGTGCCCCTACGGTACCTTCTGCCCCACCACATTCCCCGCCGGCGCGTAGCGGCAGACCAGAACGTCCCAGGCCTCGCCCTTGTGGATCGCGCACCCGACCCGCGTCGTCGTCCGCCAGACGATCTGCGTGTAATGCGCGACGTCGCTCCATCGCCCGGTCGTGCTCACCTCGGGGAAGGTCCCCGCGCGGAACATCCTCCTCTCGTCGACCCAGCCGCCGGCCATCTCCTCGATCGAATAGGCGCCCCTGGTTCCGAGCCACAGATTCTCGCCCTGTCCGGGCCTGTCCCTGGACTCCGAATGGGAGAGCCGCCCGCGCTTCGCCAGGACCGCCGCATAAGGCGCGGCCTGGCGCGCCAGCTCCGGATCCCAGGCCAGCGCCGGCGCTCCGACCGCCGAGCGCGCCCGATTGTGGATGGCGAGAAGCCTGCGATCCATGTTCGACAGGTCCTGCGGCCTCGAATCGGCCGGCACCCTCTCCCGGACCAATCGGGGCTCGTCCGCGGCCGGCGCGGCGCCGGAGCAGCCGACAAGCGCGAGGCCGGCGAGCATGAGCGCTGAAGTCCGCATGGGGAACCTCCTCCGATCGTCCGCGTGCCAGTGTTGCAGACCGGGCCGGCCGGTGCGACAAGGAATCGACCAGCCCCCTTGGAAGCCACGATGAAGAGCCTCTCCGCAGCCCTTCTCTCCCTGCCGCTGGCCGCATGCGCCGCCCAGGTCTCGCACCCGACCAAGAGCGAGCCCGAGATGCGGGCCGACATCAAGCTGTGCACCGATCGGGCCAACGACAAATATTGGATGGATCCGATCGCCGCCCTCTACAACGCCTACGATTGCCTCGAGGCCAAAGGCTACAAGCGCGAGCGCAAGGGCCTCGCGACCGAGGTCGAGCGGGCGATGGGCGAAGGCCGCTCCCAGCCCAAGGCGCCCCCCACGCCGTGCAAGGTCCCCTGCCGGCCTGCAGGTTGATCTCGGAATCCGAAGCGGGATCCGAAGGAGCGAGATTTGGTTCGCGCGGAGACGCAGAGGGCCGCGGAGACGCGGAGGGTCCGCGGCCTACAAACCCTCAGCGCTTGTCCGCTCCGGTCGATGCAGGCGAGAATCGGGCCGAAGGCCCCATCATCTACCGTGCGCGATTACCCGCGGCTTTGTTGACCCCGGCGGCCTCTCCGCGCCTCCGCGTCTCCGCGTGAAACAATCTTCTGTTCTTGCGGACCGCACGGCGCCGCCCGGCCCGAACCGGAAGCCTAGTAAATATAGCCCTCGCGCTGGAGGAAATCCTCCTCGCTCTCGCCCGGGCGCCTCACCGCGCGCGGAGGCGCCTTGGGCTTGAGCCTGGGCTGCGACGCCCGCTCCCGGGTGATCGGCCGGGGCGCGATCTGGGAGAGCTCGGCGGCGGTCCTCTCGTCGGCCTCGGCGATCGCCTCGGCCTCTTTCTCGGCCGCCTCGCGCGCCGCCGCGACATTCTCCGTTTCGGCCGCCTCCCGGGCGAGTATCTCGCGCTCCACCTCATTGGGCCCCGAGGCCCTGATGAAGCTCGGCTCGATCCGGACCGGCCGGCTCCGCGGCTCGGGCTCGGCGGCGGCGACCGCCTCGGCCAGATTCTCGCCCGTCGGCGGAGCGACCAGCCCGGCTCTTCCCTGGACGATCACGAACAATGCGATCGCCAGAAGCAAGGCGACGAACCATCCGCCCCAGCCGAACGCCCTGCGCGGCCGGGGCGGCGGAGGGATCTTCTGAAGCTCGGCGAGGCGGACCGACTGGCGGCGGGTCCATTCGCGATGGTCGTAATCGGCGCGCCGGGTCGAATCGCGCAATATCTCGAACGCCCTGTTGATGTCCGCCGCGCTCGACGGCCGGCCCTCGCCGTCCGCCGCCGCCTGGTCGGGATGATATTTCTTCATCAGGGCGCGATAGGCGGCCTCGATCACCACCGGCTCGGCGTCCGGCGCGACGTTCAGGACGTCGTAAAGGCTGCGTTGACTGGCCATGGTGCCGCCGGGTTCTGCCGCAGAAAGTGCGGCAGCGCTAGAGCGGGCCGGGACGGGCCGTTCGCCGTTCCCGAACGGAACGCCCGGCAGGTTTGCCGCCGCGGCGGCTGATGCTAGACCATGATCGCCTCAGGCTGAATCAGCCTGAGGCGTGAATCATGGTCTCGCCATATCCGAGAGCCTGATTCACGACTTAGGTGGAACCGCGAGCAGCGGTTCAACCTAAGACGATCAGGCTCGAGGTCCCTGATCGGCAAGGGAGAGACGAGAATGGCGAGGCAGGAGGCACGGGCGCGGCGAGCCGAGCGCGCGCTCGAGCGGCAGCTCGATTACCAGCGCGCCAAGCAGAAGGGCCTTGCCGGCCGCGCGCTCGATCTCGTAGCCGGCGCCGAGCTTCGGAGCCGGCGCCTGCGCGCCCGCCTGTCCGAGCTGAAGCCGATTGGGGACGATTCGCGAGTCCTCGAGGTCGGCTCCGGCGCTCACGGCCACATCTTCTTCTTCGGGGTGAAGGACGGGGTCGGAGTCGATCCGCTCGCCGACCATTACCGGGACCTTTTCCCGCAATGGCAAGGCCGGGCGCGAACGCTCGCCGTCGGCGGAGAGGATCTCCCCTTCCCCGACTCTTCGTTCGACGTCGTGATCAGCGACAATGTCGTCGACCACGCCCTCGATCCGCGCCGGATCGTAGAGCAGATCGCCCGGGTGCTTGCCCCCGGCGGCCTGCTCTACTTCACCGTCAACGTTCACCACCCATTCTACAATGCGGTGGCGCGAGGCCTGGACTCGGTCCGCGCCGCCGGTCTGCCGCTCGAGATCGGCCCCTTCGCCGACCATACCGTCCACCTGACGCCCGAGGCCGCCGCCCGCCTGTTCGACGGCCTCCCGTTCGAAAGGATCAGCGAAGGCGCCGACATCGGCAAGGCGAAGCAGACCGCCCGCTCCCGCGCGCCGCGCCATCCCGGCGACCTGCTCAAGCGCCTCTTCTACAAGAATGCGGTCTACGAGCTGATCGCCCGGCGGATCTAGCGGGTCAGCTTCCGGTACGTCACCCGGTGCGGCCGGTCCGCCTCGGGGCCGAGGCGGCGCAGCTTGTCTTCCTCATAGCTCTCGAAATTGCCCTCGAACCATTCGACATGGCTGTCGCCCTCGAAGGCGAGGATGTGGGTGGCGAGGCGGTCGAGGAAGAAGCGGTCGTGGCTGATCACCACGGCGCAGCCCGCGAAATTCTCGAGCGCGTCCTCGAGCGCGCGCAAGGTCTCGACGTCGAGATCGTTGGTCGGCTCGTCGAGCAGCAGGACGTTTCCGCCCTCCTTCAGCATCTTGGCCATATGGACGCGGTTGCGCTCTCCGCCCGAGAGCTGGCCGACCTTCTTCTGCTGGTCCTGGCCCTTGAAGTTGAAGGCGCCGACATAGGCGCGGGTGCCGAGCTCGTGCTTTCCGAACCGGAAGACGTCGAGACCGTCCGAAATCTCCTCCCAGACGTTCTTGTTCGGGTTGAGATGGTCGCGGCTCTGGTCGACGAATCCGAGGCGCACCGTCTCGCCGATCCGGATCGATCCGGCGTCGGGCTGCTCGGCGCCGGTGATCAGCTTGAACAGGGTCGTCTTGCCGGCGCCGTTCGGCCCGATCACCCCGACGATCCCGCCCGGCGGCAGGCTGAAGGTCAGATCGTCGAACAATAATTTGTCGCCATAGGCCTTGGTCAGGCCCTTGGCCTCGATCACCGTGCCTCCAAGCCGCTCGGGCACCTGGATCAGGATCTGCGCCTTGCCGGGCGTCCGGTTCTCCTGCGCCTCAACCAATTCGTCGAACGCCCGGATTCGCGCTTTTGACTTGGTCTGGCGCGCCTTGGGCGAGCGCCGGATCCAGTCGAGCTCCTCCTTGATCGCCTTCTGCTTGCCCTCGTCCTCGCGCTCCTCCTGCTCGAGCCGCTTGGCCTTCTTCTCGAGATAACCCGAATAATTGCTCTCGTAGATGTAGTAGCGGCCGCGATCGAGCTCGAGCACCCAGTTCACGACATTGTCGAGGAAGTAGCGGTCGTGGGTGACGAGGATGACGTTGCCGGCATAATCGACCAGATGCTTCTCGAGCCACTGCACGCTCTCGGCGTCGAGATGGTTGGTCGGCTCGTCGAGAAGCAGGATGTCGGGCTTCTCGAGGAGCAGCCGGGTGAGGGCCACGCGCCGCTTCTCGCCGCCCGAGAGATTGTCGACCCTGGCGTCGCCCGGCGGGCAGCGCAAAGCGTCCATCGCGATCTCGAGCTGATTGTCGAGGGTCCAGCCGTCGACCGCGTCGATCTTCTCCTGGAGCTCGCCCATCTCGGTCATCAGGGCGTCGAAATCGGCATCCTCGGGCGGATCGGCCATCATCGCGCTGATCGCGTTGAACCGGTCCATCATGTCGGCGACCGGCCGGACCCCGTCCATGACGTTCTCCTTGACCGTCTTGGTCGGGTCGAGCTGCGGCTCCTGCTCGAGATAGCCGACGCGGATGTTCTCGCCGGGCCAGGCCTCGCCCACGAACTCCTTGTCGCGCCCGGCCATGATCTTCATCAGGGTCGACTTGCCCGATCCGTTCGGCCCGATGATCGCGATCTTGGCGTCCGGGTAGAATTGAAGATGGATTCCGTTGAGGATGGGCTTGGGGGCGCCCGGAAAGGTCTTGGTCAGGCCTTTCATGACGAAGCTATACTGTGCGGCCATGGCGGCGCCTGTCTCCGAAAATGCGTGGATTTCGCGCCCATCTAGTGGGCGGATGAGCGTATGTCATCAGGCTAAGCGGCCTTTCTGATCCTCCCTGCGGCGAAGCCGTGGGGAGGGGGACCGCGTGAAACGCGGTGGAGGGGCTTGGGACGGTCGGCCTTCCACCATCCTCCCAATGCTCCCCTCCCCATGCGCCGCGCGCACAGGGAGGAACCGAAAACAGCCGCTTCCGCCGCCCCGCCCCTTTCGGAAGGCCTTAATCGTTTCAGGCTGATTCAGCCTGAAGCGTGAATCAAGGCCTCACCAAATTCATAGCCCTGATTCACGCTCTCGGTGGAAGCGCGGGCGCTTCCACCGAGAGCGATCAGGGGCTAGTGCCGCCTCCATGAAAAACTTCCTCGCCCCCCTCGCCCTCGCCTCGCTCCTGACAATTGCCGCCCCGCTTCACGCCCAGCCCTCCCAGGCCGAACGCCTTCGCGACGCCGCCCTGAAGGATGACGAGGTCGCCCTCGACATCGTCGAAGGCCTGACCACCGAGGTCGGCCCGCGGCTCGCCGGCTCCGAGGCCGAAGCGCGGGCGCGCACCTGGGCGGTGGCGCGGCTCAAGGCGCTCGGCTTCCGAAACGTCCACATCGAGGAATATCGGATGCCGACCTGGCTTCGCGGCGCCGAGACCGCCGAAATCGTCGGGCCTTATCCGCAGAAGCTCGCGATCGCCGCCCTCGGCCATAGCGGCGCCACGCCGCCCGACGGGATCACCGCCGAGGTCGTCGGCTTCGATGATGTCGCCGAGCTCGAGGCCGCGCCCGAATCGAAGGTCCGCGGCAAGATCGTGTTCGTCAGCCACGCCATGAAGGCCGCCCAGGACGGATCGAGCTACGGCTATTACGGCCCGGTCCGCCGGAGCGCTCCGCGCATCGGCGCCCAGAAAGGCGCGCTCGCCGTGATCATCCGATCGCTCGGCACCGATTATCACCGCAATCCGCATACCGGCCTCACCTCCTGGCAAGGGGTCACCCCCATCCCGGCAGCCGCCCTCTCGATCCCCGATGCCGAGAACCTCGCCCGAATGCTCGAGCGCGACCGGCCGGTGACGATGCGCCTTCTCCTCACCCCGCGCTTCGTCGGAGAGCAGGTCTCGGGCAACGTCGTCGCCGAGGTTCCTGGCACGGATCCCGACGCCGGCATCGTCCTGATCGGCGGCCACCTCGACAGCTGGGACCTCGGCACCGGCGCCGTCGACAATGCCGCCGGAGTCGCGATCACCGCCGCCGCGGCGAAGCGGATCATGGAGTCCGGCCGTCCTCGCCGGACAATCCGTGTGGTCTGGTTCGGATCCGAGGAGGTAGGAGGCTTCGGAAGCACCGCCTACCGCGCGGCGCACAAGGACGAGAATATCGTCTTCGTCGCCGAATCCGATTTCGGCGCCGACCGGGTCTGGCGGATGGATTCGAGCCTGACGCCCGAGAACAAGCCGATCGCCGACCGAATCGCCGCACTTCTTTTCCCGCTGGGGATCACCCGCGGGACCGCGCCCGCCACGGCGGGCGCCGATCTCGGCGCCTGGGCCCGGGCCGGAGTCGCGGCGATCGATCTTCAGCAGGACGGCACCCGCTATTTCGACCTCCACCACACGCCCGACGACACGTTCGACAAGGTCGATCCCGGGCAGCTTCGCCAGAATGTCGCGGCCTGGACGGCGATGCTCGCGGTGCTCGCCAACGCCCGCGAGCCGATCGAAAAGCTTCCGCCCCGGCCATGAGGGCGGGGTAGCACTCGGATGAAGGCGCTCAAGGATCCCGGCAACGCCCTCACGCGCGGCCTCGCCGCGATCCGGGTCCAATACGGCATCGAAGCCGGCTTCCCCGCGGACGTGCTCGCCGCGGCCAACGAAGCGGCCGCGCGGGCGCCCACGGACCATGCCGACCGCACGTCCTTGCCCTTCGTCACACTCGATCCGGCCTCGTCGACCGATCTCGACCAGGCCTTCACCATCGAGCCGAGCGGCAAGGATCTCCTGCTTCACTATGCGATCGCCGACGTAGCCTGGTTCGTCGACGAGGGCGGCGCGATCGATCGCGAAGCCTGGCGGCGCGGCACCAGCCAATATCTGCCCGACGGCAAGGCCGCGCTCTATCCGCCCGTGCTGAGCGAAGGCGCCGCCAGCCTGCTTCCCGACGGACCGCGGCCGGCAATCGTCTTCGCGGTCCGGGTCGCACCGGACGGCGCGGCCAGGCTCGAGGGCGCGGAGCGCGCCATCATCCGGAGCCGGGCCAAGCTCGCCTACGACCGGGTGAACCCGGCGGATCTGCCCGGCCTGGTCCCATTGTCGGACCGGATCCACGCCGCCGAGCAGGCGCGCGGCGCCGCCCGGGTGAACCCGCCCGCGCAGGAGATCGTGCCGCTCGGCGATGGCCGCTTCGAGCTCGTCTTCCGCCCGCAGCTCGAATCCGAGCTTCGCAACGCGGCTCTCTCGCTCGCATGCAACCTGGCGGTCGCGAAGGCGCTCCGCGAGCACGGAACCGGCCTTTTCCGGGTCATGGCCGAGCCCGACGACTGGGCGGTCAGGCGCCTGCGCCACACCGCCAGGGCGCTCGGCCTCCACTGGAAAGGCTCCGCCTCGCTCCCGGATTTCGAGCGCGGCCTCGATTCGGCCGATCCGAAGCAGGCCGCCTTCATGCTCGCGGTCCGGCGCGCCAGCCCTGGCGCGTCCTACGAACCGTTCCGCGCCGGCGTGAAGCCCTGGCACGCGGCCGTCGCCGCCACCTACGCCCACGCGACCGCGCCCCTTCGCCGCCTCGCCGACCGCTATGTCGTCCAGGCCGCGCTCGCCGTCGCGAACGGCCGGAAGGTGCCGGCACCCCTGACCGAGGCCTTCGAGAAGCTCCCGCCCGTCATGGCCAGGGCCGACGCGCTCGGCGGCCGAATCGAGCGGGCGGCGATCGATCTCGCCGAGGCCGTGATGCTGAGCGGACGGGTCGGCGAGACCTTCTCCGCCATCGCCACCGAGGTCGACAAGAAGGGCGTCCGGATCCAGCTCTGCGACCTCCCAGTCGTCGCCCGGGTGCAGGCGCAAGGCATCGAAGCGGGCGACAAGCTCGGACTCAGGCTCGCCGCCGCCGACCCGGAAAGCGGAACCATCGCCTTCGAGCCCGCGCCCGGCTGATCCGAGCTCGCCGCGGCTTTCTTGACCCGCGCCGACCCGCGCGAGACACTGCGCTCGCCGCCAGGGGGGTATGTGCATGGCATCGAGCGAAACGACCGAAGCCCTTCACCGGCGCTCGATCGTCGTAGCCGCACTGTCGACCATGGTCGAATGGTACGATTTCACCCTCTATCTCTATTTCGCCACCATATTGTCGCGGGTCTTCTTCGGCGGCGGCGCGGCCTCGCTCGCCGCGACCCTCCTGGGCTTCGCGGTCGCTTACCTGATGCGGCCGATCGGCGCGGTCGTCTTCGGCCATATCGGCGACCGGCGCGGCCGCCGCCCGATGCTGATCCTCTCGATGATGATCATGTCGGCGGCCATGCTCCTCACCGCCATTCTGCCCACCCACGCGCAGATCGGCCCGCTCGCCGCCTGGCTTCTCCTTCTGCTGAGGTGCGTCATGGGTTTCTCGGTCGGCGGGGAATATACCGGAGTCGTCGCCTATCTGCTCGAAAGCGCGCCGCCCGGCCGCCGCGGACTGGTTGCCTCCTTTGCCGCCGCGGCGAGCGAGATCGGCGCCCTTCTAGCGGTCGGCGTCGCGGCCCTGACCGCGAGCGCGATGCCCCAGGCCGATCTCGATGCCTGGGGCTGGCGGATCCCCTTCTTCGTCGGCGCCGCGCTCGCCGGGGCGGTCTGGATCGCCCGCTCGACCATGCGCGAATCGCCGGATTTCGAGCGTCAGCGCGCGGAAGGCACGATCCCCAGCAACCCGCTCTCCCATGCCTTCTTCCGTCAGCGCTCCGGAGTGATCCGCGGCTTCGCCATCTCGGCCCTCGGCTCGATCACTTATTATGTCGGGATCACCTACGTGCCCGCCTTCCTGACGACGTCCGGCAGGCTGACCGAGGCGGGATCCCTCTGGCTGTCGACGATCGCCGCCGTCGCGGTCATCCTCGTCACGCCCTTCGTCGGCGCACTGTCGGACCGGGTCGGGCGCAAGCCGGTGCTGCTCGGCCTGATGCTGCTCAGCGCGCTCCTCCCCGTCGCGGCCTTCTCGGTCATGGCTTCGGGAACCATCGCCTCGGCCCTGATCGGGGCGGTGATCCTGGCCATGGTCGCGGGCGGAGTCAGCGCCGTCGGCGCCGTCGCGACGGCCGAGCAGTTCGAGGGCGAGGGACGGGTGAGCGGCCTCGCGCTCGGCGCCACGGTCGCGACCGCCATCTTCGGCGGTTTGACCCCCTGGCTCGCCTTCCTCCTGGTCGGTCTCACCGGCTGGGATGCAATTCCGGGCCTGATGATCGCCGCCGTCGCCGTCTGCGTGGCTCCGATCTTCCTGAGGATGCCCGAGACCGCCGAAAAAGCGCGCTCTCAGTAGGCCGGGCCGAGCCTTCGCAATGCGCGGCACTCGTCGTCGACCGCGAAATGCCAGTCCTGCCAGCCGTCGGACGAAGCCTCGCCCTGCCCCACCAGGATTGGCCCGTCGGCGTGGGCGAAATGCGTGATCGCATAGCCCTCGGGCGGCCGAACGAAGGCGATCGTCTCGCCGTCCAGCGACAGGATGGCGACGCCCTCGCGGTCCTGCGCACGCACGAGGACGACCAGGCGGTCCTTTTCGCGATCGCGGCGGGCATCGACGGCGCCCTCGACATCGGCCTGCCTCGCCGCGCCGTCCTCATCCCAGTCGATCCGGCCCGCCCGCGCATCGACCCGGATCCCTTCCGGCCCGCTCATCGGATCGGCCGGACCGCGACCACCCGCAAATGTCCGGCCCTCTCGCTCGCCGGCACCTTCATCTCGAACTGCGAGGCGCCGCCCGGAAGATAGAGGTTGGCCGGAACGTCGATCTGCGGCCCGACCATGCCGGTATCGGCGGGCAGCGGATCGACGATCTCATAGGTGACGACCCGGTCGACCTGCGGCTTCCACGCGGTCTTCACCGCCAGCGATTGCCGAACGAAGCGGACGTCGGCGATCCGGTCGAACGTCCCGAACGCGCCGGGCCGGTCGGTCCCCTGCCCCGGCGCCAGCGCCATCTCGAAGCGGAGCCCGGCCGGAAGCGTGACGACATTGGCCTGATGCCATTCCGGCCACGGCGATTCCCGCGTCAGAAGCGCCTGAAACGCCGCCTCCGCGGCTTCGTCGGTCGCATAGCGCCAGCGATGATCCGCCCACCACGCCTGCTTCGGGTCCAGCTGGAGTGCCTGCTGCGCCGAAACCGCGGCGATCGGCTTGAACGTCCCGTCCGACGCGACGCCCGAGCTGCACGCGCTCAGGAAAAGAAGGAGGAGTGCGAGTAACCGATGTGCGGGTTTCATCGACGCCCCCTCCCCCCTGGCTGGCTTGCCAGCCGAAGCCCGAAAGGGCGAAATGATCAGGTCGCCGCGTCCCCCGGACGCGGCTAAGCAGTGCGGGGCACCGCTTACCTGATCATGGTCGGGGAGACAGGATTCGAACCTGCGACCCTCTGCTCCCAAAGCAGATGCGCTACCAGGCTGCGCTACTCCCCGACGCGGGCCCGATAGCAGGCGGGGCGCTCCGCGGAAACCCGGCTGAGCCGGGCGGCCGCCATCCCGCGCTCGGACCTAGTTTCCGGGCCGGCCCGCCATCTTTGCCTTGGCGTCGCGCCTTTGCTCGGCTTGGCGGGTGATCAGCCGGTAGGCGATGTAATATTTGTAGATGTTGCTGACATAGGTGACCGTCTCGCGCCCGATCCGCTCCGACGCGATCTGCTCGACATTGCCGAACCAGATGTTGGGATTGAGGCCGCGCTTCGACGCCTCGCGCCGCAATTGGCGGAGCCTTCCGGGGCCCGCATTGTAGGACGCGAAGGTGAAAAGCAGCTTGTTCTGCGCGTCCATCGGCTCGTCGCGATAATATCGGTCCATCATGAATCGCATATATTTGACTCCGGCGTGGACGTTGGGCTCGAGCTGGCGGATGTCGCCGACCCCCTGCTCCTCGCCGGTCTCGGGCATGACCTGCATGACCCCGATCGCGCCGAACGGACTCTTCACGTCCTGGTCCAGGCGCGATTCCTGATAGCCCTGGGCCGCCATCAGCAGATAGTCGACGTCATATTGCGCGCCATATTTGCGGAACAGCTCCGCCATCGACACGAACTTTCGGCGCTCCTCCCGAGAAGCCGCGTCGGTCACATAATTGCCGCTCTGCAGATAACGCTGGCTGAGGATCCGCCCCATCGCCGTCTGAAGCCCGAAGCGGCCGATGAAGGCGTTGAGCTCGGCGGCCAGAGCCGGGCTGTTCTTGCGGATCGCCACCGCAAGCCGGCCTCCGGTGCGGACCGGCGCCTGGTCGCCGAGCACCAGGCCGGGGAAGACCCGCTTCCAGAATCGGGCGAGATAATCGTCGGTCACCGTCGCCGGTATGAGGCCCGCACTGACCATCTCGAGCAGGTCGTCGTCCTCGAGGCTCTCGGGCGCTTCCTCGATCCGGACCGGCGGCCGGCCTCCGGCCTCGAGCCGACGGTTCAGCGCCTCGAGGCTCGAGTGATAGCTCGAGCTTCGCCGGACGAAGACATGCTTCCCGCTGAGCTCGTCGGCGGAGGCAAGCGGCGGCGAGCCCGGCGCGGTCACCGGGATCTCGCTGACGTCGGTCCGGGTCGGATCGGTGAAATCGACCTCGCGCAGCCGCTCCGGAGTGATCGTGAGCTGGGCGACGACCATGTCGACCCGCCCGGCATTGAGCGCCGGAATCAGCATGTCGCGCGGCATCGGGATCAATACGACATGCACTCCGAGGGCCCCGCCGCCGCGCGAGCGGTTCAGCTCCCCCTCGAACAGGTTCATATATTCGTAGGAGAGACCGCGCTGGGCGCCGCCGTCGATGAAATAATGGGTCCGGTTGAACGGGGCGGCGACCCGGATCAGGCGCCGCTTCACCATCGCGTCGAAATCGCCCTTGAACGGGATATCGACGATCGATCTCAGATTTTCGGGCAGCGCGGTCTCATAGGCGGGCGGCGGGATCGCGCCGCCCTCGGCCCCGGCGGGGTCCGACTGCCCGTTGCCCCCGCCGGGCGCGGAGCAGGCCGCGAGGGCGAGCAGCAGCATCGTGATCGGGCGCGGCGGCTTCATGGTAAGTTTCCCGCTTCTCTCGCAGGGCCCTAGAGACGCCGACCCGCTTCCTCCATCGGGCTTTCTACCGAGTTGGAGCCTGACCTTCGGGGTGGCGGCCGCGGCGGCCAACCACGCGGGGTTTCACTTCACGTGTCGGGATGTCCCGCGAACCGGCTGGTCAGGCCCCTCCCCATTTGTCCCGGTTCGCGCGCATCCGCCCGTAATCGATCAGGCAGCGCATGTAGCGCGGGTAGAATTGCAGCGGATCGAGAGTCGCCTTGTCGATCGCGGTCCATTCCTTGCACGTCCTGGTCCCGGTCCCGAGCACGGGATCGTCGAGCGTGTACATGTGGGTATCGACGTCGCTGTCGATCTTGGCGAACTTGAACGGGCTCCCGCTGAGCTCGGCCTCGGTCCGGACCTTGTCGGCCGAGAATCGATAGACCTGGTTCACCAGGATCCGCTCGGAGCGGAGCGCAAGCTGCACGAACTCCCATTTCTCGTGCGCGCCGTCGAGGCCGCCGGTCGGCGGGTTGGGCGGCTCGCACAGGCTCTTGTCGACCTTTCCGCAATGGGGCGAGGTCTCCTGGCTTCCGTTCGCGATCAGATAGACGCTTGCCCTCTGGAGCGGCGGGAAGGCCGCGGCATGGTCTCGAATCGCCTTCCCGATCTCGTCCGAGAACATTCCGAAGCGCATTCCGCCGTCGACATACATGCGGTTGTCGATGAACACCGGCACGGACGCCATCGGCGCCGACGAGGAGGCCGCGATCGCCTCGACGTAGCAGGTCTTGATCTGGGCCTTCTGAGCCGGCGTGTTGCCGGCCTTGAAGTAGCGACTCCCCATCTCGCCGAGATCGAGCGCGACCGCCTGGCCGGTATCGACGTCGACGACCCCGACGAGCAGGGTCCGCCCCGCCTCATGGCCGTCGCGCACCCGGCCGAGCACCGCGTCGGTCAGATAGCCGTGGATTCGCTGGCGCAGCGGCTCGAGGTTCGCCACCGCGCCGTGCTTGGCCAGCTTGGCAAAGCTGCTCGCCTCGATCTTGCCGTTCTTGCGGGTGAGATACGGGGTCAGCAGCTGGGTCTCGTTGGTGATCGTATAACCCGCCACCGCATCGTCCGTGTCGCCGGTGAAGGCGAATGTGGCGAGGATCGATCCGGTGCTGATCCCGGTGACGACCTGGAACTTGGGAAGCTTGCCGCCGTTCCGCTTGGCCCATTCGTCGAGGATCCCTGCGCTGAACGCGCCATGCTCGCCCCCGCCCGACATGAACAGCATCGAGGTGAGCGCCGGATCCTCGCGTTCGGACGCCGGCGTGTCCAGCTCGTCGCGAAGAACGTCGGCCATCTGCCCCGGCTGCTCCGCATCCTGCGGCGGGACCGCCACCTCCATCTCGTAGCGCACGAAACTGCAGGTCATCGTCGGCGGCGGCTTCACCGCGCATCCCCCGATCAACAGCCCCAGAAGCACCAGCGCCAGCTTCGCCTTGGCCATCTCCCCGCCCTCCCCCTTTTTCGGCTTCATCCCGGACTCGCGTCCGGCCGCGCCGAATCCCTGATTAGCCCCGCGGCCCCGCCTTGGTACGGCGAGATAGAACCGAAATGGAGGAATTTACTCGGAGGCCCGGCGCGCCGAAGCTCTGGGGCCCTGCGGGTCTCCGGACGCCCTCCTTCGCCAAGGCTTCGGCGGGCAGCCTTCACCCTTCCCGTCGTTGGCTGGCTTGCCAGCCGAAGCCCGACAGGGCGAAGGCTGGTGGGCCCGGAGGGACTCGAACCCCCAACCAAGCCGTTATGAGCGGCCGGCTCTACCATTGAGCTACAGGCCCCAACCAGCGCGGGCGCGATAGCGGAGGCTGGCAGAGATTGGCAAGGCAGCTCTCCAATCCGTTCGGGCTGAGCCTGTCGAAGCCCTCTCCTTCCCTACTGCAGCACAAAAAGGAGAGCCCTTAGACAGCTCAGGGCGAACGGATTGGTTGCAGCTTCGTGGGCTTGCCGGCCGAAGCTTCAGCGAAGGCTGGTGGACCTCTCCGCCGGCTCCAATGGCGGCAGATAGAGGAAGAATCGCGTATCCCCGATCAGGAGCGCCCCGCCGACCGCCTCGGCCAGGTTGCGCACCAGCCTCAGCGCGAACCCCAGGCCGAGCGCCGGCGCCCCGGGCCAGTCGCCGTCGGGGCTGTAGCCCGGATCGAGCAAGGCCCGTTCGTCCAGCCCCTCGATCGCCTTGGGCCGGTCGATGGACAGGCACAGCATCCGGTGCCCGCCGATCTGGCCCATCGCCATGCTCGCGGCGATCGTCTCGCCCTCGCGCGCGAGCCCGATCGTCGCCGCGAGCATCCGCGCGAACATGCGCTCGGCCACGCCGAGCTCGACCTTGGCCGGCGGAAGCCCCTGCTCGATCTCGATCGAGATCCGGCTGTTGCGCTGCTGGGCGACCCGTTCGTACGCGTCGTGAAGCCGGCACAGCAAGGCGACCGCGTCGACCGAGCTTCCGTCGAGGGTGAGCCGGCTCGTCTCGATCCGCGCGGCCGTGTCGAGATCGTCCACCGCCGAAAGCAGGAGGCTGGCCTGCTCCATGATCTCGCTCGCCCGGACCCGGTAATTGGCCGAGGCCGGGCCCATATACTGGCCGTCGATCATCTCGGCGAAGCCGATGATGGCGTTCAGCGGGGTCCTCAGCTCATGGATGAGCTGGCGGAGCGAATCCGCCGGCAGATCCGTCCCGAACAGGCCGGCCGGCGGCGGCGGGGCGCTTTCGGAGCGGGCCACCTCGTCGAGCCTCGGCCGCCGGGCGCTTCCGCGATAGCCGAGGAAGCTGCCCTGCGACGGGTCGAAGAAGGGCACGCCTGATATCCGCCAGTCGCCCGACGCGGCGCCGGTCCCGGCCACGCTGAAGCGGGCGTCCCGGAACGGCGCCCTTTTCTCGAAGGCGCCCGCCGCCTGCCCGTCGACTCCATATTGGCCGCGGTCGGCGATCGACGCGATGCTCTGGCCGATCAGCGGCCCGCGCGGAGCGCCCTCGACCCAGGAGACGATCCCGTCCGGGCCGGCCTCCCAGCGGAAGCCGTCCGTCTCGAGCGCCCTCGCCGCATTGGCGGCGACCGGCGGGTAGGGCGCCGAATCCCTCTGCTTCCGGAACGCCTCGATTCGCGCGACCAGGTCGCGAATCTGCGCCTCGCCTTTCTCGATCGCGGGGTGGACGGCCTCCTCGACCGCGCCTGGAATGGCGAAATCGCTCGCTCCGAAGCTGGCCAGCGCATGCGCCACCTCGGGATCGAGATCGCGCCTGTGCCGGAGCAGCGCGCGCGCCGTCGGGTTGAGCCTGGGAAGAAGGTCGAGCCACTCCTCCCGATCGAGAAGAGCGCCTCCGAGCAGGGGCGCCGCGACGGCGGCCTGGTCGTCGGCGAAGAAGAGAAGGATCGCCGGAGAGACTTTCCGGCCAGCGAGCGACCGGGCGATCTCGCGCCTTCGCTCGGCCGGCACCGCGGCCCTGTTCGCCTCGAGCCAGGCCTGGCCCTGATCGAGCTCGGCGCTCCTCGAAGGGTCGCGGCGCTGGGCAAGCAGGTCGACGAGCTGACGCCATTTCGCGGACATGGCCGATGCCGGGCTCTCGCCCTGCGCCAGCACCGTCGCGATCATGTCGTCGAAGCGCAAACCTTCGTTCCTCGATTGCCGCGCCGGCCGTCCGGCGCGGGTGCGTTCGGTCAAATCGTTAACGCGCGCGCGGCGGCAGCGGAAGGGGCGCGAAACGCCCCCGTCGCAATATGGGACGCCAGAGCGATTCTAATCGGATGGAATCATCCGATGACTCGGAAATCGCGGCAAATGGGAAAGCCGGACTCCAGGCACGAAAAAGGGCGCCGGAAGACCGGCGCCCTCTCGATCCTTCGTTCGGCCTCAGCCCTGGATCGGGTTGGTGAGCCAGGACAGCCAGAGCGCCGCGACCGGCGCGCGCGCCCCGGTGACCGCCTTGAACGCGGCCTCCGCGCCGGCCTTGTCGCCGGCGAGCGCGAGCGCGATGCCGAGCCGCTGGTTGGCGAGCGGGACGTCGACGTCCCCGCCCTTGCTGATCGCGGTCCGGTAGAGGTCGGCGGCCTTGGCATATTGGCCGTAGCCGAGCAGTGCGTCCGCGGTGTTGAAGGCGAGCTTGCCGGTGGCTGCGGCCCTCGCCCTCGTCTCGAGCCCGGGGAGCGACGCCTGGTCCTCGGCAAGCTTCGGCGCCGCGAAGCTGTTCACCCGGCGGTAGCTGTCGTCGCTCGTCCTCGCGAGATTGGCGGCGACCGCCTCGTCGATGACCTTCTGCGCTTCGTACGGAAGCGCCGGGTTCGTCTCGCTGAGCGCAAGCGCCAGATCGTAATATTCGGCCTTGGTCGTCATCGACTTGGAAGCGCGCATCAGCCGAAGGATGTCGATGCTTGCGGGCGTGTCCCGCTTCACGCTGTCGCGGAAGACGACGAGCGCGTTGCGCCAGTTCTCCCGGGTCGGATAGGCGGCGAGCACCTCGTTGCTGAGGGTCTGGGCCGTCGGGCTGCGGGTCTCGAAGGCGACGGTCAGCGCCGTCTTGTACCAGCCTTCGGGCACCGGCTTGCTTGCGGCCTTGTTCGCGTCGATCGCGCGCTGAAGCATTGCGAGCGCCTCGGCCTTCTTGTTCAGCTTGATCTGGGTCACGGCGAGATTGAACATCGCGCCGGTCTCCGCCGGGTTGGCCGCGAGCGCCTGCGTGAAGGCGGTCTCGGCCTTCGCGAAGTCGGAGGCGGCGAAGGCCCTCACGCCGAGGTCGAAATGGGCGACCGCGAGCTGGTTCGCCTGGGCCGCGCCGCTTGCGATGATCGCCTCGAGCGCCGCCACCTGTCCGGGCTCGTCATTGGCGTCCAGGGCGAACTGATAGCGCGAGGTGGCGACGAAATATTTCTCGTCGGGCGTGGTCGCGGCGGCCTCGGCGACCGGAAGCGCGGCGTCGAACGCGGCCTTGTCCTTGGCCTTCACGGCCTTGTCGAGGGCCGACATTGCGGGCCGCGCCGCCGGGGTGATGACGAGCGTGCGCCCGGTCGACGTGGCCGCCGCGGCCTCCTCGCCTTTCTTCTTCTTGGCCTCGGCCGGGTGGTACGGAGCGGTCACGACGGCGCTGCCGACGAGCAGGGCGGCCGCAAGGGCGAATGTTGAAATGGACTTCATCTTGGCTCTCCCGATATTCGAAAAATCAGATCGACTTGGAAATTGTCAGGCGGGCCGGCGAAGCCAGGCCAGCCAATAGGCCGCAAGGTCCGCGCCGGGTCCGGTCACCGAGCGCAGCTGGGCTTCCGCCTCGGCCCGCTGCCCGGCCAGAGCGAGCGCTGCGCCGAGACGGACCGCGGCGGCGGCCGAGTCGGCCGCGCCCTTCTGGATCGCGGCCCGGTAGAGGGTGGCGGCGTTGGCATAATCGCCATAGCCGAAATAGGCGTCGCCGGCGGCCAGGGCCGCTGTTCCGGTGGCCGCGGCCATGGCGGCGCTCTGCTTGGCCCCGAGCCCGGCCCGGTCGGCGCTCGCCTTCTTGCCCGAGCTCGCGATCAATTCCCTGAATCCGGCCTTCCCCGGATCGACCATGCGCCTCGAAACGCCCTCGTCGAGCACAGCCTTGGCTTCGGCGGCGAGGCCGGCGCCGTTCGCCGCCTGGGCATAAGCGAGATAGTCCCGCTCGCCGGCCAGGGCCTTGGCCGCGCGCTGAAGGCGCCAGACGTCGAGGCCGGTCGGCTGGCCGGGCTGCGCAAGATCCGAATAGCCGATCAGCACGTCGCGCCAGTTTTCGGGGCTCGGATAGGCCGCCGCCAGCCGGGCGCCGAGCCGGTTGGCCAGGGGTCCCTGCTTGTTGTCGACTGCGACCCGAAGGCCATAGACGTACCAGCTTTCGGGCGGCTTCTGGCCCGCCGCCTCGCGGAGCGCGATGGCCCGGTCCATCAGCGGCGGAGCGTCGAAAGGCTTGCGCGCATCCACCTTGATCCGCGCCAAATCGGCCATCGCCTGCCAATTGTTCGGATCGGCCTCGACCAGCCGAGTGTAGGCGGCCTCGGTCCGCTTGATGTCGCCGCCTCGGCCGACCAGGGCCGCCTGGCTCTGGAGCAGGGCCGGAAGCTCGGACGGGTCGGCGACTCCGCTCGATATCATCGTGTCGATCGCCTGCGACTGCATCGGCACATTCTGGGTCTCGATGCCGATCTGGAGCTGGAGCCTGGCGACGACGTAGCGCGCGATCGAGGTCCGGGCGCCGGCCTGAGCGGCCGGAAGGGCGGCGGTCGCGCCGGCCCAGTTGCGCGCGGCGACCGCGGCCTGGAGCGGAGCCACTGCGGTCCGCTCGGCCTTGTCGAGCCTGAGCCTGGGCTGTGCCGCCTGGCCCTTCTTCTGGCCGAAGGCGGGCTCGGCGATCGTCAGGGCGGCCGAGCCGAGCAGCAAGGCCGCCGTGAGCGCGGTTCGGAAAGCCGAATTCATACCATCTCTCCTGCAGGCCGCCTCGGGCGAGGCTTGCCTTCTGGCCGTCCTCTTGTGGGCTGTCGGGTCTCTACCGCCAAACGAAGCGCGTTTCTAGCAGATCGCCATGAACTGCAGTTGAACCCCAAGTCACGGTAAATGAAGGAAAAATCCATCAACTCCCAGTTTGGGCGCGGATCGCCCTGCCCCTTGCCTAATCGCTCGAGCCGTCTTGCCCGGCCCTGAACGCGCCGCAAGCGCCGCCGGGCCCGCTCGCCTTGCCCGGACAACGTTTCGGCGTGGAAGGGTTTCGCCGGGCCCGTCCATCCGCGGCCAAGCCGATCGGGCCGCCGGGCCGCCGCTTCCTCGCGCGGCCGGTCAGCCGACGTTGCGCGCCAGCCAGGCGAGCCAGAAGGCGCCGAGATCGCCGCGCGTGCCGGACAGCGCCTTGAACCTGGATTCCGCGCCGGCACGGTCGCCCGAGGCAAGGAGAGCGATGGCGAGCCGGGTGCTGACGAGGTTGGAGTCGACCCCTCCCTTTGCCAAAGCGGCGCGATAGAGCGCGATCGCCTTTCCATGCTCGCCATAGCCATGGAAAGCGTCGCCGATCTTGAGCGCCAGGGCGCCGTTCGCCGCAGCCATGGCTTTGGACTCCTCGCCGCCGAGGGAGGCGCGGTCCCCGTCCAGCCTCGCATTATTGAGCCGGATGAGCTCGGCGAATGCTGCCTTGCGGGGATCGATCGACCGCTTGGCGACGCCCTCGTCGAGCACGGCTTTGGTCTCTCCGTAATTGCCCGCTCGGTAGAGAGCATCGGCAAGGTCGAACCAGTCGCGCTCGCCGGCGAGAGCGCCGCTTGCCCGCATGAGACGAAGTACATCGAGCTCGGCCGCGGGATCGAGAGCGCTCGAGTCGCGAAAGATGAGCAGTGCGTCGCGCCAATTCTCGTTGGTCGGATAAGCGGCAAAAAGCTTTCGGCTCAGCGACTCCGAGGCCTTGCGAAGGTCCGGATCCGAGCGTCCGTCGAACGCCAGCTTGAGCGCATATTTATACCAGCTCTCCTCTGCGGTCCCGCCGCTCGAACGCTTGAGTTCGATGGCGCGCACGATCAGATCGACCGCCTCTTTCGGCTTGTGAAGGTCGTTCTTCACCTGCGCGAGGCTGATCAGGGCTTCCGGATCGGCCGGGCTGAGCTCCACCACCTTGGTGTAGGCCGACTCGGCCTTCGCCTTGTTGCCCGCCTCGTTGGCGAGCACGGCCACGTTGCGGTAGAGGATTGGGAGGTCCGCGGCGGGCACCTGGCCGCTGGCGATCAGAGTGTCGAGCCCCTGCGACTGAATCGCGGCACTGCCGGTGCCGATTCCGATCTCGAGCTGGAAGCGGCCGACCGCGTAGCGCGCGTCGGGGCTCCGGGCGGCCGCGACGGCAGCCGCCAGCCTCGCCTGAGCCGCCGCCCAATCCTTGGCGGCGATCGCGTTCTGGACCGGCAGCAAAGCCGCTTTTTCCTCTTTGCTGAGGCTGAAGCTGCGCTGGGCGGGCTGGGACTGGGCGATCGCGCCGGGCATCGCCGAGCCGGCGCCGAGAGCGAGGGCGGCGCCCAGGACGATCCTTGAAACAGACTTCACTGACAGGTCTCCCGTAGGTCTCCTTGCGCGTTGGTGCCCGCTGCCGCCGCCGGTGGCAACTCGTACGCGCTGCTTCCGCGAGGCGGCGCCTCTCGCGCGTACGCGCGCGGGCGCGCGGGCTGGCCTTGGGCGGAGCGATGGGCTAGGGTTCGCGCATAGTCCAGGCGCCCCCGGCGCTTCCATCAAAACCCAGGCAGGAAACTCCATTGGCCAGCGCACCGCCGACCATCGAACATAACGATATCTCGCCCGTCTCCATCGTCGAGGAGATGAAGACCTCCTACCTCGATTACGCCATGTCGGTGATCGTGAGCCGGGCCCTGCCCGACGTTCGCGACGGCCTCAAGCCGGTTCACCGCCGGATCCTCTACGCCTGCCAGGAAGGCGGATTCGTTCCCGGCCGGCCCTACCGCAAGTCGGCCAAGATCGTCGGCGACGTGATGGGCAATTACCACCCGCACGGCGACGCCTCGATCTACGACGCCCTCGCCCGGCTCGCCCAGGATTGGGCGATGCGGGTCACACTGATCGACGGCCAGGGCAATTTCGGATCGATGGACCCCGATCCGCCCGCCTCGATGCGTTACACGGAGGCGCGTCTCGCCAAGGTGGCGATGACCCTTCTCGAGGATCTCGACAAGGACACGGTCGATTTCACGCCCAACTATGACGGCTCGCGGCAGGAGCCGCAGGTCCTCCCCGCCCGATTCCCCAACATCCTCGTCAACGGCGCCGGCGGAATCGCGGTCGGAATGGCCACCAACATCCCGCCGCACAATCTCGGCGAGGTCATCGCCGCCTGCAAAGCCTATATCGAGAATCCCGGAATCACGATCGACGAGCTGATCGAGATCGTGCCCGCGCCCGATTTCCCGACCGCTCCGCTCATCCTCGGCAAGGCCGGCGCGCGAGCCGCCTACCAGACCGGACGCGGCTCGATCATCATGCGCGCCCGCCACATCGTCGAGGAAGGCCGCGGCGACCGCCGCTCGATCGTCCTCACCTCGATCCCCTACCAAGTCGGCAAGAACGGTCTGGTCGAGAAGATCGCCGAGGCGGCCAAGGACAAGAGGATCGAGGGCGTCTCGGACATCCGCGACGAATCGAACCGCGAGGGCGTCCGGGTCGTCATCGACCTTAAGCGCGACGCGACCCCCGACGTCGTCCTCAACCAGCTGTGGCGCCACACGCCGGCCCAGGCCAGCTTCCCGGCCAACATGCTCGCGATCCGCGGCAGCCGCCCCGAGACCCTCAACCTCCGCGACATCATCTCCGCCTTCGTCGGCTTCCGCGAGGAGGTCATCACCCGCCGGACCAAGTTCGAGCTCGCCAAGGCCCGCGACCGCGCCCACATATTGCTCGGCCTCGTGATCGCCGTGACCAACATGGACGAGGTGGTCCGGATCATCCGAGGCTCCGCTTCGCCCGCCGAGGCGCGCGCCGCCTTGCTCGCCCGCGACTGGCCCGTCGCCGAGATCGCGCCCTACATCGCCCTGGTCGAGGCGGTCGAGCACGAGGTCGAGGGCGATTCCTATCGGCTCTCCGACGTCCAGGTCCGCGCCATCCTCGAGCTTCGGCTCCATCGCCTGACGGCCCTCGGCCGCGACGAGATCGGCGGCGAGCTTCGCGAGCTCGCCACCTCGATCGGCGAGCTTCTCGAGATCCTCGGCGATCGGGTGAAGCTCTACGCGGTGATGCGCGAGGAGTTCGACCAGATCGAGCAGGCCTATGCCACGCCCCGGCTCAGCGAGATCGCTCCGGCCTGGGACGGGATCGAGGACGAGGATCTGATCGAGCGCGAGGAGATGGTCGTAACCGTCACCCATGGCGGCTACATCAAGCGCACGCCCCTCGACACCTTCCGGGCCCAGAATCGCGGCGGGAAGGGCCGCGCGGGGATGTCCACCAAGGACGAGGACGCGGTCACCAACCTGTTCGTGACCAGCACCCACAATCCGGTCCTCTTCTTCTCGACCCACGGCAAGGTCTATCGCCTCAAGGTCTGGCGCCTTCCCGAGGGCCAGGCCAATGCCCGCGGCCGCCCGATGGTGAACCTCCTCCCGCTCTCCGAGGGCGAGACGATCGCCACCGTATTGCCGCTCCCGGAGAACGAGGCGGAGTGGAAGGATCTGCATGTCGCCTTCGCAACCGCTCTTGGCGGGGTCCGGCGAAACTCGATGGACAGCTTCACCAACATCCCGACCGCCGGCAAATATGCGATCCGCTTCGACGAAAGCGTCGCCCAGCATGGCGAGAACGACCGCCTGATCGGCGTGTCCCTGCTCACCGAGTCGGACGACATCCTTCTCGCCACCCGAAACGGCAAGGCGATAAGGTTCGAGGCGACCGCGGTCCGCGAGTTCCAGAGCCGGATGTCGACCGGCGTTCGCGGGATCACCCTTCGCCCAGGCGACGAGGTCATCTCCCTCTCGATCCTCAAGGGCTTCGCCGCGACCACCGAGGAGCGCGAAGCCTATCTCAAGGCCGCGCCCTGGAAGGAAGGCGAGCGCAAGCCGACTCTCGACTCCGACCGGATGGCGGAATTCGCCGAGGCCGAGGAGTTCGTCATGACGGTCTGCGCCAACGGCTACGGCAAGCGCAGCTCCGCCTATGAATATCGCCGGACCAACCGCGGCGGCCAGGGAATCACCAACATCGACAATCTCGAGCGCAACGGTCCGGTCGTCGCGAGCTTCCCGGCCCATGACGGCGAGCAGCTCATGCTGGTGACCGACCAGGCCAAGCTGATCCGGATGACGGTCGGCGACACGCGGGTGATCGGCCGCAACAGCGCCGGGGTCCGGCTGTTCAACGTCGCCGAAGGCGAGCACGTCGTCTCCGCCGCCCGAATCGACGAATCCGAGGAGCCCGAGAACGAGGCGGAAGAGATGATCGCCGAGGAGCTCGAATCGATCGGCGGCGACAAGGTCCAGCTCGACGACGGCACGGGCTCCGAAACCCTCCCCGACAGCCAGGAAGGCGAAGGGGAGTAAGCATGGGCGAACCCTCCCCCCTTGCGGGGGAGGGATACGAAGACTTGGCGGCTTTGCCGCCTAGTCGAAGTTGGGTGAGGGGTCGCGAGCGAAGCGAGCGTCGCGCCGCGTCAGTCCCCACCTAACCCCCAGATAAATCAGCACCTGCCCCGCAAAATACAGATACCAGATCGCCACGCCGAGCGCGGCAGGCCTCGTCTCCATCCCCAGCCGAGCCGCGATCAGCAAGTCGCTGGCCACGAACAGCAAGGCGCCTGCGCCCGCGAGCTTGCGCGGAAACCGGCTGAGCCACGCGCTCGCCGCCATCGCTCCGAGCGCGAGTCCGTAGCCGGCGAAGGCCGCCTGCTCGGGCCGGCCTTCGAGGAGGAGCCAGGGTCCTCCAACGGCGAGCAACCATGGCACGGCGGCCGCGCTCAGCTCCACCGCGCTCGGGCCGGGACGCCTGTTGCGCAGGTAGAGCCAGATCGCAATGACATGACCCAGGGCAAAGCTCGCCGCTCCCAGGGCAAAGTCGATCTCGAGCAACACGTCTCCGGTCGCGCCGAGACCAAGCACGGCAGCCAGAAGCCACCCGTCCAGCGAGCGCGCCGACCTTGCCGCCGCCAGCGCCAGAAAGCCCACGCCCGCCCCCTTGGCGACGATCATCGCCCAGTGCGGCAGCTCCGACAGCCAGAGCAACGGATAGACGAGCCCGGACAGGAGGCCGATCCACGCCAGAATCCTCGCATCGCCCTTCATCCGCTTCCTCCCCGCGCCCAAGGCGACTATCGCACCGCCCGATGACTCACCAGATCCACATCATCGGCGGCGGCCTCGCCGGCTCGGAGGCCGCGTGGCAGCTCGCCGAGGCGGGCGTGAAGGTGCGCCTGTCCGAGATGCGCGGCTCGGGCGAAATGACCCCCGCCCACCAGACCGACGGCCTCGCCGAATTGGTCTGCTCGAACAGCTTCCGCTCCGACGATGCCGAGCATAATGCGGTCGGCCTGCTCCATGCCGAGATGCGTGCGTTGGGCTCGGTCATCATGTCCGCGGCCGACGCCCATAAGGTGCCCGCCGGCTCGGCGCTCGCGGTCGACCGCGACGGCTTCTCCGAGACAGTCAGCGCCCGTCTCCTCGCTCATCCGAATATCGAGATCGTCCGGGAGCGGATCGATGCCCTCCCCGCCTCCGGCCTCGCCATCGTCGCCACCGGTCCGCTCACCGCGATGCGCCTCGCCGAGTCGATCGGTGCCGCCACCGGCGCCGACGCGCTCGCTTTCTTCGACGCCATCGCTCCGATCGTCCACCGCGACAGCATCGACATGGACGTCTGCTGGATGGCGTCCAGGTGGGACAAGGTCGGGCCCGACGGGGACGGCAAGGATTATATCAACTGCCCGATGACGAAGGAGCAGTATCTCGCCTTCCACCAGGGCCTTCTCGACGGCGAGAAGACCGAGTTCAAGGAGTGGGAGAAGGACACGCCTTACTTCGAGGGCTGCATGCCGATCGAGGTTGCGGCCGCCCGCGGCGTCGACACCCTGCGTTACGGCCCGATGAAGCCGGTCGGCCTCGACGATCCGAAGACGGGCCGCTGGCCCTGGGCCGTCGTCCAGCTCCGCCAGGACAATGCGCTGGGCACCTTGTGGAACATGGTCGGATTCCAGACCAAGCTGAAGCATGCCGAGCAGGTCCGCCTGTTCCGGACCATTCCCGGCCTCGAGAAGGCCGAGTTCGCCCGACTCGGCGGCCTCCACCGAAACACCTTCATCAACTCGCCGCAGCTTCTCGACTCGACCCTGCGGCTGAAGAGCGCGCCCCACATCCGCTTCGCCGGCCAGATCACGGGCTGCGAAGGCTATGTCGAATCCGCAGCCATCGGACTCCTCGCCGGCCGCTTCGCCGCCGCCGAGCTGGTCGGCGAGGCCCTGCCACCGCCCCCGCCAGAAACCGCCCTTGGCGCATTGCTCGGCCACATCACCGGCGGCGCCGACGCCGCCAGCTATCAGCCGATGAACGTCAATTTCGGCCTCTTCCCGCCGATCGAGGGGAAATCGAAGAAAGCCGATCGGAAGGCCGCGTACACGCGCCGGGCCCGGGAGAAATTGGCGGAATGGCTGGACGGCGCACAAGCCCTCCCCCTCGATGGGGGAGGGTTGGGTGGGGGTGGCGTGGCCGAGCGCGCCGAGCGGGTCGCGTAGTCCACCCCTCCCCAGCCCTCCCCATCAAGGGGAGGGAGCGAAAGCTAACACGCGCACCTCTTCGGCTTCGCCTTCACCTTGGGCCGGGTCGTCTCATATTCCTTCGGGCTCAGCCATCCCGACCGATCGCTGTCCGCCCCGGAGAACTTCTCGCCGGTCGAGATCGCCCATTCCTCGAAGACCAGCCGTCCGTCCCCGTTGCGGTCGAGCTTGGCAAAGGCCTTGCGCCGCGGCTGGTACAATTCCTCCAGGGTGATCCGCCCGTCATCGTCCTTGTCGGCGCGTGCGAACCGCTTTTCTTCCTTGCTCTTCTCGGTGGCTCGGGGCGGCTCCTCGACCTTCGAGTCCGTCGGGGCGGCCATGACGGCCTGGGGCGCCGGCGGAACCAGGTTTTCCTGCTCGGCCTGGCTCTTCCAGACGAAGAAGCCCGCCGCCACCAGAAGCAATGCCGAAACCACCCCGGCCATGTAGCGAAGCATCAGCCTCTCCCCGCCTTTGAGCCCCTCACTCTATAGCGCTCCGCGCGCTCATCAATATCCGCTGAGCCTATGACCGAGCATCCTCAGCATCCGACCCGGTGAGCCCTGCGCCGGCCACGGCCCCTCGCCCGTCTCGAGGTCGCGCCGCGCAAGCACGGCCAGCATCCCGAGCGGCCGAAGCCGCGACGGCCAGTGCCTGGGAATGCTGCGTTTCAATGCCGCCTTCACCGCCGAGCCCTTGTCCTCCTCGTTCCCGCTGTGCCGCGCAAGGTCCGCGAGCGCCCAGGCCTCGCCGGCCTGCGCCACCTCACCCTCCCCGTTCCCACCGAGCAGCCGCGCGCTGCAGGCGAAGAGCAAGGCGCCACGCCGTCGCGCATAGGTTTCGAGGTCCGATGACGTCAGCGGCGCGTCCGAGAGCAGCACCGACCAGCCCTCTTCCATCGCCGCGAGCTCGGCGCCGTTGACTCCCGCCGGAAGCACGGTCTCCGCCACGGCCTGGAGCACCGGCTCGGCGGGCGCCCGCTCCCGATCCAGCTTCTCGAGGCTGTCGCGCCACCAGGCAAGCTTGATCCGGCTGATCATCGGCTCGCGCCCCGCCGAGAGCACAGCGCCCAATGCGGAGTCGACACGCCAAAGTGCTCCGACGGCGGCCCGCCGCTTCGACGGCACGTAGCTCAACGCGAGGATTCGGTCCGGATCGAGTGGAGGCAGGTCCGCCGACGTCATGACGTCATCTCGAGCCCTCCCCCTCGATGGGGGAGGGTTGGGTGGGGGTGGCCTTCGCGAAAACGCCTTGCGGGTCTCATAATCCACCCCACCCCAGCCCTCCCCATCGAGGGGAGGGAATCCTCTAGCGGTAGCAGACCTTCTTCCCCGCCTCGACCACGTCCGCCACCTTGATCAGGGCCAGCTTCTCGAGATTGGCGGCATAGGGCAGCGGGACGTCGACATTGGTCACCCGGAGCACCGGCGCGTCGAGATCGTCGAACCCCTCCTCCATCGCGACCGCCATGATCTCCGACGAGATCGAGCAGACCGGCCAGCCCTCCTCGACGCAGACCATCCGGTTGGTCTTGGCTAGGCTGGCAAGCACCGTCGCCTTGTCGAGCGGGCGCAAGGTGCGAAGGTCGATCACCTCGGCGTCGATCCCCTGCTCGGCGAGCTGGTTCGCCGCCTCGAGCGAGACCCCCACGCCGATCGAATAGCTGACCAGGGTGACGTCATTGCCCTCGCGCGCGACCCTCGCCTTGCCGATCGGAAGCACATGATCGTCGAGCTTGGGAACATCGAAGCTCTGGCCGTAAAGCAGCTCATTCTCGAGGAATACGACCGGATCTTCAGACCGGATCGCAGCCTTGAGCAGCCCCTTGGCGTCGGCCGCGCTGTAGGGCGCGATGACGATCAGCCCGGGAACGTTGGCGTACCAGGGCCCGTAATTCTGGCTGTGCTGGGCCCCGACCCGCGCGGCGGCGCCGTTCGGGCCCCGGAACACGATCGGGCAGCGCATCTGGCCGCCCGACATATAATTGGTCTTTGCGGCGGAGTTGATAATGTGATCAATGGCTTGCATAGCGAAGTTGAAAGTCATGAACTCGATGATCGGCTTGAGGCCGCCCATCGCGGCGCCGCTTCCGACCCCGGCAAAGCCATATTCGGTGATCGGCGTGTCGATGACCCGCTTCGGGCCGAACTCGTCGAGAAGGCCCTGGGTGACCTTGTAGGCGCCCTGATATTCGGCGACCTCCTCGCCCATCACGAAGACCCGGTCGTCGGCCCGCATCTCCTCGGCCATGGCGTCGCGGAGCGCCTCGCGCACCGTGGTCCGGACCATCTCGGTCCCTTCCGGAACCTCCGGATCGTCGCGTGTATGGGCCACGGCCGCCACCAGATCGCGCGCGCCCGTCTCCATCGCCTTCTGCCCGGTCCCCGACTCCGGAACCGCCTCGGTCTTCTGGTCGCCCGGCACCTCGATCGGCGCCTGCTCGACTGGAGCCTTCGCCTCCGCCGCGGCCGGCTCGGGCGCTGCCTTGACGCCACCGCCCCCCGCCGGCGCGGCCTCCTCGCCTTCCTGGGCCAGGGTGGCGATGACGGTGCCGACCTTCACCTCGTCCGTGCCCTCGGCCACCAGGATCGAGGCGATCGTGCCTTCGTCGACGGCTTCGAACTCCATGGTCGCCTTGTCTGTCTCGATCTCGGCGAGGATGTCGCCCGACGACACCTTGTCGCCTTCCTTGACCAGCCATTTCGCGAGGGTCCCCTCCTCCATCGTGGGGGAGAGAGCGGGCATCTTGATCTCGATCGGCATCAATGGCTCTCCACCAGGACGTCGGTGTAGAGCTCGGCGGGCTCGGGCTCGGGCGATTGCTCGGCGAAGTCGGCGGCTTCGACGACGATGTCGCGTATCTGCTTGTCGATCGCCTTCAGCTCGTCCTCTCCGCAGCCGAGAGCGGCGAGCTCGCGCTTCACGAGCTCGATCGGGTCGGACTTGTCGCGGACGGCCTGCACCTCCTCGCGGGAGCGGTACTTGGCCGGATCCGACATGGAATGGCCGCGGTAGCGGTAGGTCTTCAGCTCGAGCAGGATCGGGCCCTTGCCGCCGCGCACCCACTCGAGCGCCGTGGTGGCCGCGCCGCGAACCGCCAGAACGTCCATTCCGTCGACCTGGAGGCCGGAGATCCGGAAGCTCTCTCCGCGCTTGTAGAGCTGGTCCTCGGCCGAGGATCGGTTGACGCTGGTGCCCATGGCATACTGGTTGTTCTCGACCACGAAGATGATCGGGAGCTTCCACAACTCGGCCATGTTGAAGCTCTCGTAGACCTGGCCCTGGTTGGCCGCTCCGTCGCCGAAATAAGCGAGGCACACGCCCCCGTCGCCGCGATATTTGTGGGCGAAGGCCAGGCCGGTTCCGAGCGACACCTGGGCGCCGACGATGCCGTGCCCGCCGTAGAACTTATGCTCGACGCTGAACATGTGCATCGAGCCGCCCTTGCCCTTGGAGATTCCCGCCTGGCGGCCGGTCAGCTCGGCCATGATCACCTTGGGATCGATCCCGTAGGCGAGCATGTGGCCATGGTCGCGATAGCCGGTGATGACGCTGTCCTTGCCGATCTCGAGCGCCGACTGGAGCCCGACCGCGACCGCTTCCTGGCCGATATAGAGGTGGCAGAAGCCCCCGATCAGGCCGAGGCCGTAAAGCTGCCCGGCGCGCTCCTCGAAGCGGCGGATCAGAAGCATCTGCCGGTAATATTCGAGGAGCTCGGCCTTGTCGGCCTTGTGGCGCTTCGGCTCGGGCGGCCTCTCCCGATTGCTTCCGCCCCCGGTCGAGGGCGGCGCGGGAGGTGCCGGTTTGCTGCTGGCGCGCTTGGGCGAGGCTGCCTTGGCCACGTCTTTCCTCTCGGTCTGAACGGCGGTTCCTATGGCGGCAAACGAAAGCCCGCGCAACTTGCTCCAATCCTCCCCGGGACGGGGATGAACAGGTGAACCATGCCCCGCACGGTTCAGCTCTGTCCGGGGGACAGGGCGACCTGTTCATGGACCGTCGCCGAAGGCGATGGTGGAGGGGGAGCGGAGACCTGCACCGTCCAGTTCCTCCCCGGGACGGGGAGGGGGACCATGCGAGCCGAAGGCGACCGCGCACCAGCGCGGTCAACCATGGTGGAGGGGGCCGGGAGACGGGAAGCGGGCCCCGCCTCAATCCTTGATCGGAATGATCACCTCGTCGGGCCGGACGAGGCCGAGCTGGCGGCGCACCATCTCGTCGGCAAGGTCGGGGTCCGCGCGCTTGGGATCGAGCAGATCGGCGCGGTGCGCAAGCCTCGCGCGCTCGGCGTCGAGCTGGGCGAGCTCGACCATCTTCTCGGTCTTCATCCGGCGATAATCGCCCCAGGAGAGGATCCCGTTCGCGCCGACGATGGCATAGCCGACGAAGTTGGCGATGATCAGCAGCGCGAGCGCCGGCAGCGCAGCCCGCTTGATCAATTCGAACGTGTTCCGTGTCGCCCCCGCCATTGGTTAACAGAATCAGCAAAACACAGTGGAATCAAGCAAAAACGGCGGCATATTAACTTAGGTGCGACGAAATGCCGTCCTGGCGGGTTCGGCGAGCCGGGCGCCGTATGCGCTCAGCGCCGCTTCGGCTCGATCAGCCTGCTTCCGATGCTTTCGAGTCCCGGATTACATCGGCAATTGACATGTTGGAATGTTCCTGCTATGTTCTCTGAGTTGTGCGGGTCTTTGACATTGTCGAGCAGATCCACGACGCGCCATGGGGGCGCGCCAGCAAGCGAGCCCGCATGGCCGCGCTTGGGCGGGAAGGAATTTATTTTTTATTCGACGTGGTCGTCAATTTTGTAAACTTTCGACCTGCCCACCGAGCGCCTTCCGCCGCCTTTCGATGAATCGCCACGGCGCCATTCCCAGAAGCGAAAATCCTGTTGCAGGAAACCGCCGAAAAGCGCGGATCCGTCCGGCCCCCGGCCGTGGGGGATTATCGCCGGCGGAATATCCCCCGCCCCGCATAAGCGGCCTGGCTTCCAAGCTCTTCCTCGATGCGAATGAGTTGGTTGTATTTCGCGAGCCGGTCGGAGCGGGCGAGGCTTCCGGTCTTGATCTGTCCGCAATTGGTGGCGACCGCGAGGTCGGCGATGGTCGAATCCTCGGTCTCGCCGGAGCGATGCGACATCACCGCCCGGTAGCCGGCGCGCTGCGCCATGTCGACCGTGTCCAAGGTTTCACTGAGCGAGCCGATCTGGTTGACCTTGACCAGCACGGCATTGGCGATGTGGCGTTCGATTCCCTGGCCGAGGCGGGCAGTATTGGTGACGAACAGGTCGTCGCCGACGAGCTGGCAGCGCGCGCCGATCAGTTCGGTCAGGATCTTCCAGCCGTCCC
>DATDAS010000060.1:0-24383 GCA_036525315.1 Allosphingosinicella sp. | reverse complement strand
CGTCTGCGCTGCCGTGGCCGGCGCCGGAGGGGCCTGCGGCGCGGTGGCCGGCGGCAGCGGAGCCTGCGCCGGAGTCGCGGGCGGCGCCGGGGCCTGCGGAGCGGTGACGAGCGGCGGAAGCGCCTGCGCCGCTGTGGCGTCGGGCGCCAATGCCTGCGCCGGCGACGTCAGCGCGACCGGCGCTTGCGGAGCGGCGGCGAGTGCCGGCGCGTGCGGAGCGGCGGCGTGCGCGGCGGTGGTCGGCCTGTGCGGAGTCGTCGCGTGCGTCGCACTGCCGATCGGCGGCAATTGGTGAGGGCGCGGGCGGCCGCGAGATTCTCCGCTCATCCACGGAAGGCAGGATAGATGCTCCACACGCCACTCGAGCCCCAGATCGGGGTCGCACCGTCCCGCTACAACATAAGGGTTCCGCTCAAGAACGGCCGAGCTCTGCTCTACAATTCGCTGAGCCGGGCGACGTGCATCCTGGAAGCGGCCGACGCGATTCTGCTCGATGGGTGCGAATCGCTCAGCCTGTCCGAGGCTCGCGAAAACGAGACGATCGCGGGGCTGATGGACAACGGATACGTCATGCCGACCCATGTCGACGAGCTCCAGGCGGTCGAGAATCTCTACTGGCAGAACCGCCACCACAAGACCTCGATCACACTGACCATCTGCCCGACCCTGTTCTGCAATTTCGGCTGCGATTATTGCTTCCAGGGCGCGCTGAAGCCCACCATCGCGATGCGCGACGACGTCCAGGACGGGATCTGCGCGCTCTACGAGCGGATCCTGGACGAGCAGCCCGAGACCCAGTTCGTCCAGATCATGTGGTATGGAGGCGAGCCGCTCGTCCGCAAGGGGATCATCTTCGAGCTCGCCGAGAAGCTGAACGAGATCACGCGCAGGCGGCAGCGCAACTCTTCGCATGCGATGGTGAGCAACGGCTATATGCTCGACCGGCCGACCGCCCAGAAGCTCTTCGATCTCGGCCTTCGAATGGTCCAAATCACCCTGGACGGATCGCAGGAAGCGCACGACCAGCGCCGGGCCCTTCTCTCCACGCGCGGGACCTATGAGAAGATCGTCTCGAACATGCGCAGCTGGATCGACGATATCGGGATCAAGGTGAATTTGCGGGTCAATGTCGATGAGCGCAACCGCGACGACATCTCGACCCTGATCGACGACCTTTCCGAGCGCGGCTTCGGATATCGCGAGAATTTCAAGATGTATTTCGCCCCGGTCGAATCCGTGACCAAGGGCTGCCACAGCGTCGCCGACAAGATGCTGGTGAAGCGCGAATATGGCGGTCTGGAAGCCGATTTCTACGTGACCGCATTCCGCAAGGGCCTCGCGGACCTGCCCTATCCGGCCTATTTCATCGGCATCTGCCAGGCGCTTCGCAAGAACGACTTCATCGTCGTGCCCTGCGGCGACGTCCACAAATGCTGGGACACGGTCTCGTTCGCGGAGCATCGGATCGGGACGGTTTTCGAGCTCGATCCGCTCTTCGAAAACGGCACCGCCCGGCAGAATGCGTGGAACGCCTTCGATCCCCTGAGCCATCCGACCTGCCGCAGCTGCAAGATCCTGCCCAACTGCGCCGGCTTCTGCGCGCACAAGTTCCTGAACAGCAGCGAGGTTGCGGGCGAGGCGTCACTGCCCTGCCCGAGCCTCAAATATTCGATCAACGAGAAACTGGTCCACATGGCCGTGGCGCGCGGATCGATCGGCGAGGAGGATTACGATCCGGACGAGATCCGGACCGACCCCTATGCCCTGTGCGACGAGCGTTTCGACGCGGGCGACTACGCCCATTACGGATACCGGCCGGAAGAGATACCCGCCGAATGAAGCTCATGCTGGCGATCCAGGATTCGATGGGGCATTTGCTCCCTTCGATCCGGTTCGCTCAGCAGGCGCAGAAGCTGGGGCACGAGATCGTGGCCGTGTCCTCCGACCGGCACGGCGCACTGCTCGACCAGTCCGGAATCCCGCACATCCCGGTCACCAATGCCGACAATCCGTTCATGTCGATGGGCGACTGGTACGCGGTCGACGTGGTGAAGACCCAGGTGCGGGTGTTCGATACCCTCGTCGACCGGCTGAAGCCCGACGCGGTCGTCTGCGGCCCGCTCGCCATCTCGGCATTCATGTTCGCGGAACGGCAGGCGCTTCCGTTGGCGGTCATCGGATACGCCTCCTATCTCTACCCCGGAATCGGCGATTCCGACGAGACGAGGTGGTGGAGGCTTCGCTCGATCACCGGATTCTACAATGCGGCGCGCGCCGGCCTGGGGCTGAGGCCGCTTGCCGCGGATCCGGAACGGACTCCGCTGATCGGCGACTGCTACATGCTTCGCAACGTACCGGAGTTCACCGGCCCGGCGCAGCTGCCTGCTTCGGTGTTCCATGTCGGCGGGCTCCATGCCGAGCCGGGCGCCGGCGCCTATTCGGCGCGGGCATTCGCCGAACGCTGGCGCGACCGCGGCCGGCGGGTGGTGTTCCTGCAGATCGGCCGGCTGTTCGGGAAGGTCGATCTGTGGCCGCGATTGACGGCCGCGCTCGATGCGCTGGGGCTCGCGGCGATCGCCGACGTCGGGCGTTGCGACTATCTGCCCGAAGACGCCCAGTTCCCCGACCATTGTTTCGGGGCCCGGTTCATCTCGCTCGGCGACGTCGCCGACCTGGTCGACTTCATCCTATGCTCGGGGCACGGAGCGTCGCTTCTCGGCGGGATGAGCCATGGCAAGCCGCTCGCCTGCCTCCCCACCTCGGCCGACTCGGTCGAGCTGGCGGCGCGGATCGCCGAGCTTGGCCTTGGAGCCAGCCTCGACTGGCGCCAGCCGACGGACGGGATTGCCGCCGATCTTCGCGTTTTCCTGCAAAGGCACGATGCCGGCGGATTCGATCCGGCCCTGGAGCGATTCGGCGGGCTGCTCGGCGAATGGAAGGCACGGGAAGGCGCCGTCATCACGGGCGTGCTGGAACGGCTTCAGGCGATCCGGACCGACCGCGCCGCGGCCGGCGCGGCGCTTTCCGCCTGAGGAACGATATGGCGACCGCGGTCCGCCTGCCGGGCGAAACAAGCGGCGCTTCCGCGGCGGACCGGCTCCAGACTGCCTTGCGCGCGGAACTGCCCGAGCTCGAGCTGCGCGACGACGAGGAGAGCCTCGCCGCCGCCAACCAGGCGACCTTCGCCACCGAAAGCCGAAGCGCTCTCATCGCCCGGCCAACCAGCAGCGCGGGGGTGGCGGCGATACTGCGGGTCGCGGACCGCGAGCGGGCGTCGGTCTATCCGGTCAGCCGGGGATGCAATTTCGGCTTCGGATCGAGGGTGCCCGTCCGGCCGGTCGCGATCCTTCTCGATCTTTCGCGAATGGACCGGATCCTCGATTATGACGAGCGTCACGGGACCTTGCGGGTCGAGCCCGGAGTCTCCTTCGCCCAGGCGACGGCCTTTCTCGCCGAACGCGGCGGGCGCCATTTCCTGAACTCGATCGGGGGCCCGCCCAAGGCCAGCCTGATCGGCAATGCGATCGAGCGCGGCGACGGCGCCGGTCCCTATTGCGAGCGCGCGAGCCACGTCTGCGCCTTCGAAATCGTGCTCGCGGACGGGACGATCGCCGACACCGGGTTCGGCAAATGGCCGGATTCGCGCCTGACCCAGCTCGCCCGGCACGGCCCGGGCCCGGGCCTGGAGGATCTGTTCCTCCAGTCGAACCTGGGCGTCGTCACCGCGATGACGTTCTGGCTGCAGCGTCGTCCGAGCGACCTGCGCCTCTATCAGTTCCAGCTCCCGGAGGCGGACGGACTCGCCCCCGCCATCCAGGCCTTGGGGGATCTGATGGGACGCGGGATCGTCTCCGGACCGATCCTTTTCTGGAACGATTACAAATTGATGGCCAGCGTGTGGCAATATCCGTGGAACTTCGACGGAGATGTCGTCCCGCTCCGGCGCGATCGGCTCAGGATGATCTCCAATGCCTATCGCGCCTGGATCGGCCATGGCGGAATCTATGTGGACGACCCGGCAACCTCGGCGGCGGCCGGACGCGCCGTTCGCCGCGCCCTTCGGAAGGCGCTGGGCAGAAAGGCGAAGCTCGCCGAGCTTTCGAACCGGAGGATCAGGCTGCTCGCCTTGCTCGGGCGGCTGCCGTGGCGGAGGATCGATCATCGCCGCCTGCTTCAGGAATGGCATTCGAGCCCGGCGCTCGGAGCGGTTTCCGAATTCGGCGCGCGAAGCCAATATTGGCGCAAGCGGCGGCCGCCGCCGGAATCGCCCGATCCGGTGGCGGACGGTTGCGGCCTATTGTCCAATTCCTTCGATCTCCCTCTCGACGGCCCGGCGATCGCCGAGCTGATCGGGAGGATCGAGGAAATCATATTCCGCCACGGCTACGAGCCGATCATCTCGCTGACCCTGGTCAACCAGCGCTATGCCAAATGCTTCCAGCAGCTGATCTACGATCGCGAGATCCCCGGCGAGGACGAGAAAGCGCGGGCCTGCCACGCGGAGCTGTTCGGCTTCATCGAGGATCAGGGCTTCACCCATTCTCGGGTCGACATCGGCCATATGGAGGAGATGCGGCGCCGGACCCGCTCGACCGTCCTTCGCGACCGGATCAAGAGCGCGCTCGATCCGAACTTCATCCTCGCGCCGGGCCGTTATGAATTCTGAATCGCCGATCGCCCCTGAGGCTGGCGTCGCCCGGTCCGGCGATCTGGCGAGTTCGATCCGCAGGCTCGCCTCGCTCTACGCGATCGACGGCGCGAGCCTCGAATCCTGCCTCTCGAACATGTTCTTCGATTCCTATGCCGAGGTGATCCTGCTCCGGGACGGGATGGAGATCGTCGTCGGCGGGGTGGGGATTCGCGAGCGGCTGATCGCACTCGCCGAGACTCTCCATGTCCCCGAACCGGTGATCCGGCCCTTCGCGCGCTTCTCGAGGCTTTTCCCGGATCGGATAGGCTACCTCAAGATGTGCCTTGGGCCCGGCGCCGGCCCTCCGACCATGCATTGCGGGGCGATGACCCGCTGGAGCGACATCGCGCGATTCGCGGCGGAAGAGCCGGATTTCGCGGCCGGGGCGCCGGCGATCGCGGCGCTGCGCGAACCGGACAGCATGTGCAACCTCGTCGCCTTCACCACGCTTCCGGCCGGCGGCGCTCCGATGATGAAGGTCTATTGGCTGCTCGACCAGGAGGAAGGCGGCCGTTCGGCCATGCTTGCCGCGGCCCGGGTCGCGGAGGGGCGGATCAGGCCGGAGAGCAAGCTCTACTGGATGGGCGCCGACTGGTCCGAAGTGCGCACCGACGCGCGCTGGAACGCGCTTGCCGACGCCGCCCAGGAGGAGTTCTCGGAGAATGCGTTCATCTGCATCAGCCGGCTGCTCGGCGGCGGACCCGTCGCCGAGAAGAAGCTCTACATGTTCGTCCAGGATTCGCGGGTGACCGCTCGCGACCAGCCGACCTCGATGAACCTCTATTATCCGGAGGGGCTTCAATATCTGTACTGGCAGGATTTCGAGCGGGCGTCGGCAGCCTTTTCGAACGCCTTCGCCTTCGAGCCGACGAACGCCCATGCCCTGAACAATCTCGGCTTCTGCAGGCTTCAGATGGGCGACATCCACGGCGCGCTCGACGATTTCGAGGGCGCGATCCTGATCGATCCGGCGATCTCGACCGCCAACCGCGACTTCGCCCTGGCGTCGCTGGCCGGAGCGCGATCGGCCGGCGCATGATCGATCCGGTCGGCTTCAGCCTGTTCGAGAGGATCATGGCCGCCGACCCGCTGGCCGGGCCGCCCGCTTCGCCTCCGCGGGCCGGAGCAAAGGCATGGCTGGCGGCGCTCGAGCCGAACGAGCCTTTGACCTATTTCGACTCCTGCTTCGGGCTTCGGCCCAATGCCGGAGGCGGCGACTGCCTGTTCCATGCCCTGGCGGGAGGCGATCTGGACCGGCAGGACATCCGCGCCGAGCGCCGGTCGGTTGCCGCCGAGCGCATGCGGATGGCCGCGCAGCCGCGCGCCAATGCGCGGCGAGTGCTGGCCTGCCTGCTCCAGACTCCCGAGACCCGCGCCCGAGGGATCGCCCTTGCGGACCGCGGCCTCGGCGCGGCGGGAAACGGGACCATCGCCGCCCTTCAGTCCGTCGCCGGAATGCATGCGGGCGAGGCGGAGATCGCCCAATGGTGCTCGGCACGCCGCACCGAGGTGCTCGTCGTGGATTCGAACGGGAGGATCGCCCGGATAGGACCGCGGGGAGCGCGCGGCATGAGGCCGGAGCCCGCCGCCGGCAAGGCGCTGATCGGCCGGGCGCTCGGGCGTGGCCGGATCGCTTTGTTCAGGACGAACGGGCATTGGCGCCGGATCGACGCCGTCGCTGGCAGCGCATGACCTTCGAGGAGCTGGTCGCGCCGCGAAATCCGGAGCGCTTCTGGGCGGAGACATGGGAGCGCTCGGCCGACCACATATCGGGCCGCCCGGCGAACCATCTCGCGGACGTCGCGACCGGGGAGGAGATCATCGAGCTTCTGTTCGGATCCGACGGCCTTCCCGCCGAAGCGGTGAAGTTTTACCGCGGCTCCGAGCGCGCGCCGCACGACAGCGGAAACGGGATCGTGCCGGCGGCGAAGCTTCGGGAGCTTTACGGGCGAGGATTCACCATCCTCGTCGAATCCGCCGACAGGTTCCTGCCCCGGCTGGCCTCGACGCTCGCGGCGCTGGAGGACCGGTTCAAGGCGAAGTGCCTGGCCCACCTCGTCGCCTCGCCGGCGGGGGCGGAGGGCCTTGCGCCGCACAGCGACGCCTACGGCCTGTTCGCGCTTCAGATCGCCGGAGCGAAGACCTGGTCGCTCTACGAGGACGGACCGCGAAACACGGTCAATCATGGCACCGACCGGCACCATTTGATCGGGGCGGTCCCGACCAGCCTGGTTCCGATGGCGCCGGGCGACCTGCTCTATCTGCCCCGCGGAACGATCCACTCCGCCGCCAGCGGCGACCAGGGCTCCATCCATCTCGCCCTTGCCCTGATACCCCCGCGAGGCGCCGACGCCCTCGCCTTGCTGTGCCGAGCCGCCGAAGAGGATCCGTTCTTCCGCGGCTACGCGCCCTATGGGATATTGGAGTCGGCCGGGAGCCGATCCGACTACGCCGCCGAGTTCCGGGCGAGGCTCGAAGCGCTCGCGGCCGAAACCGACATTTTCGAGCTTCTCGACAGGCGCCGGGCCGAACGCGCCGCCTTCGAGAAGCGGGAGGGCCGAGCGGCGCCGCGGCTCGCGGGGCATGGACCCACACCGGAGGATTGATTACGGGACGCGCAAGGGGCCTTGGGGGCCGCCGTCCGATCGGAGTAAACCGTGTTTCCCTACTGGCTGCTGTTCGCGGCATGCTCGATTGGAGCGTTGCAATACAGGGTGAGGCCCTGGCACGCCCATTATGGCGGCGCCCTGCTCACGATCATGGTGGTGATCATCACCCTGATGATCGGATTCCGCAAAGAGATTGGCGGCGACTGGTTCGCCTATGTCGAAATCTACCACAGCTACCGCTTCTTCTCGCTCGGCGAGGCACTGCAGTTTCAGGATCCGGCCTATTCGATCATCAACTGGATGGCGAACAGGCTCGGAGTCGACATCTGGGCGAGCAACCTCGTCTGCGCGATGGTGTTCGGCTGGGGGCTGAGCAGGTTCGTCCGCCAGCAGCCCAACCCCTGGCTCGGGCTGGTCGTCGCTGTGCCCTATCTGATCATCGTCGTCGCGATGGGATATACGCGGCAGGGCGCGGCGATCGGCGTGGAGATGGCGGCAATCGCGGCATTCCAGCGCAACCCCTCGATGCTGCGCTTCGCCGCCTACATGCTGCTTGCGGCGGCCTTCCACAAGACGGCGATCATCGTCTTCCCGCTGGTGGCGCTCACCGTCGCCCGGAACCGGTTCATGGTGGTAGGGATCAGCGCGCTGTTCGCGGCGATCCTCTTCTATATCTTCGTCTATTCGACCATCGACCGGATGGTCGAGAATTATGTCGAGGCCGATTACGAGGCCGCGGGCGCGGCGGTGCGGATCCTGATGACGGTGGTCGCGGCGGTGCTGTTCATACTCCTTCGCGACCGGCTCGGGCTGCCCGAAGCAACCAGGGCGATCTGGCGCAACTTCGCCTACACCGCGATCGCGGCCTTCCTCCTGCTCATGATGTCCACCTCCACGGTGGTGCTCGACCGTCTCGCGCTCTATCTGATCCCGCTCCAGATCGTCGTCTTCTCCAGGCTGCCGCTGGCTCTCAACAAGACGGGAAAGGAGAGCGGCCCGGTCGTGCTGGGAGTGATCGCCTTCTATGCCCTGGTGCAGTTCGTCTGGCTCCAGACCGCGGTCAACGCCATCTACTGGCTGCCCTACAAGGCCTATAGCCCGATCTGAGGCGGACCGGCTTCAGAGCCGGTAGAAGCCCGTTCCCTTCAGGTTGCCGGCAAGCTTCCGCCGGTCAGCCTCGTTCCCGGTCAGCTCGGCCTTCTTGTAATGGGCGACCATTTCGGCCTGGGCCTCGAGCGTCGAATCCTCGAAGCGGGCGCCCTCGGGGAAGAGATACAGCTTCCTGGCGTTGAACCCGCATTTGGTCAGCTCGACCGCATAGCGGGCCATGAAGCGGACGAAACCGATCGCCCGATACTGCCAGATATGGGTGAGCTCGTGGATGAGAAGCATCCGGTCGCGAAGGTCTCCGGTCGAGAAATCGTCGCGGAATCGGCCCTTGAAATAGATGGTGCGGTTGAGCGTGATCGCCGGATTGCCGTTGGCGAAGGCCATCATCGCGGCGGGATTGCCGCCGGCACCGTTGCAGAGGCGGACTCCGTCATAGCCCATGTCCTTGCCGGCGAAGGCGGTCTCGGCGAAGGCGCGCTCGGCCGGGGTGAGGCCGCGCATCCCCACCGTCTCGGGCGGCGGAGCGTCCGGCGACGGAGTCTGGTCCTTGTCGTCCTTCGGCATGGCCCCCTCCTCCCTCATCATCGGACGCGCCCGGATAGCATGGAATCGCCTCCGGCCCAGCCGCCGACGAATCCATTTCGGCGCAAACGATCCGGTCACGCCTCCAGGGCGAGCAAGGCGAAGGTGGCGAGCCAATGCTCGCCCATATAATCCGCGGAGAGCTGGGGGAGGCTGGAGTCGAGATGGGCCTCGGCCGCCGTCAAAGCGAGCGCGCTTGCATCCGGATCGAGCGCTCCCGCGAGGCCGCGCCAGCACCAGGCGCGGCTGAGGTTGAGGCCGTCGAGATGGGCGATCTTGCCGTCCGAACGGTCGGAGACGAAGGCGGGCGCGAACAGGGTGGCGGGCTCTCCCTCCGCGAGACGGGGCAGGAAGGAAGCGAACCAGGCGCGGAAATCGCCCTCGCCGAGCATGAGCCGCATGCACATTGCTTCGGTCAAGGCGGGCGAGAGGAATTCGTCGCCGCCGGGCTCCCAGGCCGGACAGTCCCGATCATCGCCGTAATAGTCGAGCGCCCGGGCGCGGATGAGCGCGGCCAGGGCCTCGTCATTCGCCTCGGCCCATTCGAGCGCGAGAATGAGAGCGAAGGCCGTGTTGAAATGGGTGCCCGTCCGGATCGGGTAAGTGAGGCGCGGCAGGTGGATTCGAAAGCGATCGGCGAAGGCGGCGGCGAGGGGAGCGAGGGTCGAGGGCCAATCGCGATCCTCATGGCGCTGAGCCTCGCGGTGGAGGGCGAGCAGCCAGGCCCAGCCATAGGGCCGCTCGAAGGTGCCGGTATAGGCGCGGTCGAGATAGGCAAGCTCGCCGGCGGCATTGGCCTCGGTCAGAATCCCGTCGGCGAGCGCCTCGACTTCGGCCCGAAGCGCCGGTTCCATGTCCGGGAACAGGCGGCGCAGGCGCAGGAGAAGCCACCAGCCGTGGACGCAGCTGTGCCAGTCGAAGCTTCCGAAGAAGATCGGATGAAGCGCTCGCGGGGAAAGCAGGTCCTCGTCGCCTTCGAGCACCTGGTCGAGCTTGTGCGGATATTCGCGGGTGACGTGGCCCAGAGCGATGCGGGTGAAGCGGTCGGCAATTTGGGGGGTGAGGGCGTGGGGCATAAGTCTCCAGTCACCTTAGCGGGTCGATGCCGGATGCTGAAACAGGTTCAGCATGGCGATCGGTAAGATGCCGCCCCGGCCAAGAGGCCGGCACGCTTCTCGAAGCGGCTTTCGGCCGCACCGAGGCGCGCGCCACGAAATCGCGGAAATCGGGGTAAAGCAGGTCGTTGGCGAAGCCCGTGACATGATCGCCGTCATGATAGAGGGCGGTTCCGTCGCGGCGGGCGGAGCAGACCGAAGGCGTGCAAAGGACCAGCATCGGGTCCCAGGTCAGAAGGGCCGGAACCGCGCTCCTAAGCCGGGCCATCGCGGCCACGGTCCGGGCCCGGTGGCGCTCGGCCACGGGTCTGGACACGTCCCAGCCTGACCGGCACGAGGGGTTGGAACGATTGAACCAGTCCGAGCAGCGGAACGGGGCGATCGGGAAGACCGGCTTGGGGGCCTCGAGGATCAGCGTGGCGCCGGTCGCGGCCAGCCGCTTCAGGACCTCGCCGGCTTCGGCCTCGACGTTCCGGTTGAGATCCGGGCCGGCTCGCCATCGGTCGCTGACCGGCAGGCCGGAGGAGTCGACCAGGCGATGGACCCGAAGGGCGGGCATGAACAGCACGTCGCCCGGACCGAGGGTCGAGCCAAGCACGGCCTCGACCTCACGATAGAATTTCGAGCAATTCCGATTGCCGCCCATCGGCGACCGAAGGCTTGGATAGTCGCAACCGAGCTGGCCGTAGACCAGGACCGGCATCCGCGTCTCGGACGCGAAGGTCTTGAAGAGCGTCCGATAGGCCAGAGCGTGGGAATCGCCGACCACGATCAGCCTTCGGCCCTCCGGTGCGGGCGCGCAATCGGGCGTGAAGGAATAGACTCGCGCGCTGGCGATGCGGCGATCCGTTTCATCCGCAGCGCATCGGCCCCGCCGCTGGCGCCCGTCCCAGACGAGGGACCGATCGGAGACGCTCGGGCTCAAGCGCCGCTGATTCCAGAGCAGGCCGGCGGAAACTCCCCCGAAGACCGCGAGGAGCGCGAGCAGGGCAAGGGCCGGACGAAGCCTCGATCGTCGCGCTTCGTGCCGCCTGGCGCGGAAGGGCCTCTCGACCAGGGCCCAGGACGCGACGGCCAAGGCGAGCGAGAGAGCGATCGCGGCGAAGCCGTTGGCCTTGCCCTCGAGTCCGACCGTCCATCGAAACATTGTGAAGACCGGCCAGTGCCACAGATAGAGAGAGTAAGAGATTGTGCCGACGAAGACGGCGGGGGGCAAAGCGAGGATTCGCGCGAGTGCGTGCCCGGGCTGGGCGCAGACCAAGGCGATCAGCCCGGCTGTCGCCGCGACGGGAACGAGCAAGGCAGGGAAGGGCGACCGGGCGCTGCTGTCGACAAGGAGGAATGTCAGGAGCAGGATCGCGCAGGCCCAGCCGAACAGCGAGATCGGCCGGTTGGTCGCTTTGGCCAGAGCGGGACGCCACCGCGCCATCGTAAGGCAGAGCAGCATTCCGGTCCCGAGCTCCCAAAAGCGCGCCGGCATCAGGTAGAAGGCATATTCCCACCGGATCGCGGACAGCCAGGCGCAGAATCCGAGCGACGCCAGGGTCGCAGCGGCAATGATCGCCAGACCTCGCCCGGAGCGCGCCGGATCGGCAAGGCCGGCCCGGCAGAAAAAGAACAGGAATGGGAAGAGAAGATAGAATTGCTCCTCGACACCCAGAGTCCAGGTGTGGAGGAACGGATCGAGATCGGCGCCCCCACCGAAATAGCCGATCCCGGTCCAGGCCAGAACGATGTTGCTGACACCGGCGAAGGCCGCGAGACCGGTCCCGGTTCTCCCCAGAAGCCCAAAGGACGGAATGAAAAGGACGCACAGGATCGAGGTGACGACAAGCATCACGGCGAGGGCCGGAACGATCCGGAGGATCCGCCGAACGTAGAAATGGCCAAGCAGGTCGCGAAGCCGCTCGAAGCGCAGGTCGATGAGCGAGGCGGTTACGACGAATCCCGAGATGACGAAGAAGACGTCGACCCCCGCGAACCCGCCCGGAAGCCGGAACGGACGAAGGTGGAAGACGAGAACGGAGAGTATCGCGACGGCGCGAAGGCCGTCGATGGCCGGGACATAGCCGAGCGCGGTCGGAGCGCCGGTTGGAGGGCCGGCCGGACCAGCGCCGGCGCCGTCGGTTCGATCCATCAGAAAGCGAGAAAGTAGATCAAGGCGATATTCACCGCGAGCAGCGGCAATGCCGTCCCGACCTGCGCCTTGATCACTCCGTTCTGGTCCTTGAGCTCGAGCAGGGCGGCGGGGACGAGATTGAAATTGGCCGCCATCGGAGTGAGCAGGGTGCCGCAGAAGCCGGCGAGCATTCCAATCGCTCCGATCACGGCCGGATCGCCGCCATAGCCCAGTATCAGCAGCGGGATTCCGATCGCGGTCGCCATCACGGGGAAGGCCGCGAAGGCGTTGCCGGTGAGGATGGTGAGCAAAGCCATTCCCAAGCCGAAGACGAGCACCGCAGGCAGGATCGTGTTGTCCGGGATGACGTTCAGCAGCAGGTCCCCGATCGTCTTGCCGACGCCGGTATCGGCGAGGACGAGGCCCAATGCCGCGAGCATCAGCGGCAGGATCGCCGCCCAGCCGACAGCGTCGATCAGCCGCCTGCCCTCGTCGAGCGGAGCGAGCAACGGCGGCTTCAGCCAGGCGAAGATGAGGGCGAGCGCGAGCAGGACGCCGAGGCAGAGCAATATGAACGTCTCGCGGTTGCTCTGAAGGAGCCCGGTCTCGTGGAGCGGCGTGTAGAGATAGAGCAGAGTGCCGACGACCGCGGTCAGAAGGACGACCAGGATCGGCAGGAACAATGTGTTGCCGTGCCGCTCGCCGGCCGCTTCCCGCTCGGCCTCATTGGTCGAGGCCGCGCCCCGGCCGAGCAATTTGAACGTTGCCAGGCCGGACAGTGCGAGGACGAGGAATCCGTTGGCGACGTCGCCGAGCCTGTGCCCCGCGATCATGCTGAGCGCGACCAGGCCCCAGAAAGCGGCATTGCCGAAGCGCTTCTTGTTGGTCCGGTCGCCGAGGCTGAGCAGGGCCCAGGCCGCGAACAGGCCGCCGACGAGGTAGAAGACATATTGGATGGTGATCATTGGCCCTGCCCTCCCGCGCTGAGATCCCCGACGGGACCTGTCGCAAGCGACGCCGCAGGCGGCGTCGGTGGGCCGGGATGACGGGAGAGGGATCGATCGAGCATGAGCAGCCGCGTCGAATGGATCAGGAAGGCGGCGATCGCGGTCGGGATCGCCCAGACCGCGAGCTCGAGCGGCGACAGCAGGATATCATAGGCTTCGAGAGTCTGCTGTATCAGCACGATCGAGCCGATCGCGAAGAAGATGTCCTCGCCGAAGAACAGGCCGACATTGTCGGTCGCGGCGGCATAGGCCTTGACCTTCTCCCGGCCGTCATCGTCCAGCTCGGCCTGGCGCTCCGCCGCCGCCACCGCCATCGGAGCGACCAGCGGCCGGACCGTCTGCGGGTGGCCGGCGGTGCTGTGAAGGCCGATCGCCGAGATCGCCTGGCGATAGAGCAGATAGAGGATGAGGAGCCTGCCCGCGGTCGCGGCGCTGAAGCTCGCGATCACTGCCCGCGCGCGCTGCTGGAGCCCGTAGCGCTCGAGCAGCCCGATCACCGGAAGCACGACCCAGGGAATGATGATGATCCGGGCGTCGTTGAACGCCTTGCCGAGCTTGCCGATCACCTCGATCGGATCGAGCCCGGCGAGGAGCCCGGTGGTCAGGGCCGCCGCCGGAACCACCAGCATCGGATTGAAGCGCAGCGCGAAGCCGAGGATGACGACGAGGATTCCGAGGAGCGGGAGATAGTTCATTGCGCCATTCCTCCCCCAGATTCCTGGGAGAGGGGGACCGCGCGCAACGCGGTGGAGGGGCCCGGCGCAGGCCTCGGAAGCGCCGCTCCACCATGCTGCGCATGGTCCCCCTCCCCTGCAAATGCAGGGGAGGAACTGGTACGCCCATCACCTTCCATAACCCCCTCCCCCCGGAGTCTCGATCACGAAGACGTCGCCGGCCGCCATTTCCGCTGAATCCGTCGCCGTCAGCAACTCCTCCGATCCGTCCGCCCGGACCACCCGGTTTACGCCCGGCTTCGCGTCGCCGCCGCCGAGGATCCCCCGCGGCGGGACCCGTCGGCGGTTCGACAATATCCCGGCATGCATCGGCTCGAGGAATCGGATGCGCCTTTCGACCCCGTCGCCGCCCTTGTTCCGCCCCGCGCCGCCGGAGCCGCTTCGGATCGCGAAGCGTTCGAGCAGGACCGGATAGCGGGTCTCCAGCACTTCGGGGTCGGTCAGCCGGCTGTTGGTCATATGGGTCTGGACCGCGCTCGCTCCGTCGAAATCGGGGCCGGCGCCGGCGCCCCCCGCGATCGTCTCATAATATTGGTGGCGGTCATTCCCGAAGGTGAAATTGTTCATCGTGCCCTGGCTCGGGGCGAGAGCCCGGCAGGCGGCGAACAAGGCGTCGGTGATCACCTGGCTGGTCTCGACATTGCCCGCCACGACCGCGGCCGGATAATGCGGGTTGAGCATCGAGCCTTCGGGGACCTTCAGGGTGATCGGGCGAAGGCAGCCGTCGTTCATCGGGATCGAATCGTCGACCAGGGTGCGGAAGACGTAGAGCGTCGCGGCGCGGCAGATCGAATATGGCGCGTTGAAATTGTTCGGCTGCTGGGCGCTCGTGCCCGTGAAATCGACGATTGCCGAGCGCCTTTCGGAATCGACGGCGACGGCTACCGAGACGCGGGCGCCATTGTCCATCTCGTAGGTGAAGGCGCCGTCCTTCAATCCGCCGATCAGCCGCCGGACCGCCTCTTCGGCATTGGCCATGACGTGGCCCATGTAAGCGTCGATCGCCGCTCGGCCATATTCGCCGGCGACGCGGCGGAGCTCGGCGGCGCCGCGCGCGCAGGCGGCGATCTGGGCCTTGATGTCGGAGACGTTGCGGTCGGGGTTGCGCGCCGGCCAGTCGCCCGAGGCAAGCAGGGTCCGGAACTCCGCCTCGAGGAATCGGCCCTCGTCGACGAGCAATTCGTTGTCGAGGAGAACGCCCTCCTCGAGGATGGTCCTGCTGTCGGGCGGCATCGATCCGGGCGCGATCCCGCCGATATCTGCATGGTGGCCGCGCGCGGCGACGAACCAGGCCGGGTCGGCATCCCCGTCGGCGGCGAAGACCGGGAGGATGACCGTGATGTCGGGAAGATGGGTGCCTCCGCGATAGGGCGCGTTGAGGACGTAGGCGTCGCCCGGCTTCATGCCTCTTCCGTCGAGCGGGCTTCCGTCGCTGCGGCGGCCGCGCGCATCGATGATCGTACGGATCGAATCGCCCATCGAGCCGAGATGGACCGGGATGTGCGGAGCGTTGGCGATCAGGGCGCCGGTGCGGTCGAACAGGGCGCAGGAGAAATCGAGGCGCTCCTTGATGTTGACCGATGAGGCCGTGCTCTGGAGCGCGACTCCCATCTCCTCGGCGATCGCCATGAAGAGGTTGTTGAACAGCTCGAGCATGACCGGGTCGACATGGGTGCCGATCGCGTGGGCGGATTCGCGCGGGGTTGCACGGGTGAGGATGAGGTTGGCGAGCGCGTCGACCTCGGCCTTCCAGCCGGGCTCGATGACGGTGGTGGCGGAGGGGTCGATGATGAGGGCCGGGCCGGGGATCAGGGTGCCGGGGGTGAGGGTCGAGCGGTCGTAGAGGGGGAAATCCTCCCCGGGACGGGGAGGGGGACCATCCGAAGGATGGTGGAGGGGGCCCTGCGAACCCTGCGCCGCCCCCTCCACCGTCCGCTTCGCGGCCCGTCCCCCTCCCCGTCCCGGGGAGGATCTTTGAGCATCGCTCTGGCCTACCGCCTCGACGATGGCGGTTTCGATGATGACGGGCGTGTCCTCGGCGGCGAAGCCGAAGCGGGTTTGGTGCTGGGCGTGGAATGCGCCGCGCATCGTGCCGGGATCTGAGACGGCGATCTCCAGGGTGGAATCGCTCCCTTCGTAGCGGAGCGCGGCGCGGCGGTGGACGGCGATAGCCGCAGCCTCGTTGCCCTGGGCGTGGAGAGCCGTTTCGGCTTCCTCGGCGAGGACAGCGAGGAGAGATTCGAGGTCCGGCATCGCTTCGGCGCCGAGCGGGCGGCCGAAGGTGCGCTGGCGGAGCTCGATCGTGTCGGCGAGGCCCATTCCGTAGGCGCTGAGGACTCCGGCGAGCGGATGAATCATCACCCGTTCGATCCCGAGCGCGTCGGCGACCAGGCAGGCATGCTGGCCCCCGGCGCCGCCGAAGCAGGCCAGGGTATAGCGCGTGACGTCGTGACCACGGGCGATCGAGATCTGCTTGATCGCACTGGCCATATTGTCGACCGCGATCCGGACGAAGCCTTCCGCCACCTCGCACTCCGAGAGGCCGGCAGCTTCGCCGATCGCCGCGCAACGGGCGCGCGAGGCGTCGGCGTCTATCGGCTCGTCGCCCTCGGGCCCGAAGACCGCGGGAAAATGGTCGGGCCGGATCTTGCCGAGAACGACATTGCAGTCGGTGATGGTGAGCGGCCCGCCCCGGCGATAACAGGCCGGGCCCGGAACCGCGCCGGCGCTGTCCGGGCCGACCCGGAATCGGGCGCCGTCATATTGGCAGATCGAGCCGCCGCCGGCCGCGACTGTGTGGATCTCGAGCATCGGCGCCCGGACCCGGACGCCCGCGACCAGCGTCTCGACGGTGCGCTCGTATGCGCCGGCATGATGGGAGACGTCGGTAGAGGTGCCGCCCATGTCGAAGCCGATGAGCCGGTCGAACCCGGCCTCGGCCGCGGTCTTCGCCATTCCGACGATTCCGCCGGCCGGGCCGGAGAGGATCGCGTCCTTGCCCTGGAAGGCGGCGGCGTCGGTGAGGCCGCCGTTCGACTGCATGAAGAAGAGGCGAGTCTCCTCCCCCAGCGCCGCGACGACCCGGTCGACGTAGCGGCGGAGCACCGGCGACAAATAGGCGTCGACGACGCTGGTATCGCCGCGGCCGACGAGCTTGATCAGCGGCCCGACCCGGTGGCTGGCCGAGACCTGGGTGAATCCGATGTCGCGCGCCAGATCGGCAAGCGCGGCCTCGTGCGCGTTCCAGCGCCAGCCGTGCATCAGGACGACGGCGACGGCGCGATAGCCGTCGGCGAAGGCGGCTTCCAGGTCGGTGCGCGCAGCGTCGAGATCGAGCGGGCGAAGCACCTCTCCGTCCGCCGTCACGCGCTCGTTCACTTCCACCACCCGCTCGTAGAGCGGCTCCGGGAGGAGGATGTTGCGCGCGAAGATGTTCGGGCGGGCCTGGTAGCCGATGCGCAAAGCGTCGGCGAAGCCGGCGGTGATTGCGAGGAGGACTCGCTCGCCCTTGCGCTCGAGCAAGGCATTGGTGGCGACCGTGGTCCCCATCTTCACCGAGTCGATGGTCGCCTCGCCATGCTCGGCCATCAAGCCGCGGATTCCGGCGACGGCCGCGTCGTCGTAGCGGCCGGGATTGTCGGAGAGCAGCTTGGCGGTGAGCAGCCGCCCGTCGGGCGCACGGGCGACGATATCGGTGAAGGTGCCGCCGCGGTCGATCGAGAAGGACCAGTGTCCCGTCATCGTCCGCGGCGGCAAAGTGCGGGCTTTAGACCGCGCCGATATGCTGCTGACCGACCATGCAGTAGAGCATCGGGATCGACAGGATGAGGTTGGTCCGCGAGGCCATCATCGCCACCGACGCCGACCGCGCCTTCACGTCGTCCGCCGCGGGCACGATTCCGAGCGCGCGCTTCTGGTTCGGCCAGATGATGAACCAGACGTTCGCCGCCATGATCAGTCCGAGCCACATGCCGATGCCGATGGTGCGGAAGCCGGGCTCGAGGGTGAGCGCACGGGCGATGTAGCCGCCCTGGGTCATCTCGGCGACCAGAAGGCCGATGATCACGGTGGCGAGCGCCGACCAGCGGAACCAGAAGAGGGCGACCGGAGCGATATGCTTCGTTACGCCCGGCTTCAGCTCGGCGGGGACGCTCGGCATGGTCGGGATCTGGACGAAGTTGAAATAGTAAAGGAGGCCGATCCACAGCACTCCGGCGATGACGTGGAAGAAGCGGAGCCAGCCGACCCAATAGGGCTTGGTCCCGATCGCCTCGCCGTGAAGGCCGAACATCGCGGCCGCCAGCAGCACCAGTCCGATGAGCAGAGCGAGATGGAAATTTCCGAGTGTCTTGGCCATCGCAAACCCCCTTTTTTGGTTGTGGCGCTTCTCTACTCCAGCGGATTTGGGTTGGTAAGCCCTTGTTCCGAGGTGAACCGTCATTCCAGCGGAAGCTGGAATCCCCCTTGTTCTTCGTCGGACTCAGCAAAGGCAGTGAGATCCCGGCTTTCGCTGGGATGACGGTAGGGCAGGGGCGCCGAACGGCTCAATCCAGCCGCCACATGATCGACCAGGAGAGCGGGGTCCAGAGGCCGGTCCGGACTCCGGCGTGGCGGAGGGCGCGGCCGGTCCATTCGTTGCAGGTGAGGAGGGCGTTGTAGGGGCCGACCGCCTCGTAGAACATGTCGTTGCTCGAATAGCCGCGGCCAATCAGCGGGATGGTCCGGCCCTTCGAATCCCGCTGGAAGCCGGCGCGGAGAAAAGCGGTCAGGCGCGCATATTGCTCGCGAGAAACAACGATCGCGCGCTGGGTCTCGTCCTCGACGGGCGCGTGCGCATGGTCGGCGTGCATCAGGCTCCGGCCCTGGCCGAAAGCGGCGAGGAAGGCGTTCTTCATGGTGAGATCGCCCCAGGTCGGAGTCTCGAGATAGAAGGTCCGGTTGCCGTAACCCAGGGCGACATGGCTCGCCCGGGCCCAGCGCGGGTCCTTCAGATGCTCGCCCGGGAGAAAAGGGCGCCAGTCCGTGTCGGCTGTGACCTTTGGGACCATGATCCAGGTGTGGACGCCGTTGGTTCGCACGAAGATGGTGACGCCCTGCTCCGGCTCGCGCCAGCCGGCATTGGCCGGGACCAGAGCGAGGATGAAGGCGGCCAGGAAATAGAAGAAGGGAATGGCGACCAGGCCTGCCGCCACCCACGAGGCGATCCGGCGCACAGTGGATAGGAGGGGTCGCTTCACGGCATCAGCCTAATCGAGCGAGGCTGCTTGAGAAAGCAGGCGCGGCGGCCCAATCAGCGGTGATGCGAAAGCGCGAAGAGCTGGAGGCGATCTGGCGAGCCGGGGTGGAAGCCTGCCTGCCGGAACGCGTGCTGCCGCCGCATCTTCCCGAGCCGGCGCGCGGGCGGACTTATGTGCTTGCGCTCGGGAAGGCCGCGTTACCGATGGCGCGCGTCTTCGAGACTCGCTGGGAGGGACGGATCCGCGGGCTGGCGGTTCACCCGTACCGCGCCGGCGGATCGCTCCAGCGGATCGACACGATGGGGGCCGGTCATCCGGTGCCCGACGAGGCAAGCGTCGTCGCTGCCAGGAACCTGCTCGCCCTTGCAGGCGAGGCCAGCGCGGAGGACCTCGTGCTCGTGCTGCTCAGCGGTGGCGCTTCCGCACTCGCCTGCCTTCCCGGCGAGGGCCTGTATCTCGAGGAGAAGCAGGCGCTCACCCATGCTCTGCTCCGGTCGGGAGCCTCGATCGGGGAGGTGAACCTGGTCCGCCGCCATCTGTCGCGGTTCAAGGGCGGACGGCTGGCGGCCGCCGCGGCGCCGGCGCGGCTGGTCACGCTCGCCATCTCGGACGTTCCGGGCGATATCCCCCACGACATCGGATCCGGCCCGACCGTAGCGGATCCGACCGGCCTGGAAGAGGCGCGCGCAGTGCTCGAGCGCTACGGAATCGATGCGCCGCGCCTCGGCTGGTCGGAGAGCCTCAAGAACGTGGCGGGCGACTATCGGATCGTGGCGCGCGGCCGCGACTCGCTCGACGCGGCCGCGCGCAAGGCGGCGGCGCTCGGCTATGCGCCGCACCTGATCGAGGCGGTCGGCGAGGCTAGGGACGCCGGGCGCGCGCACGCCGCGATCGCGCTCGGCTTGTCGGGTCGCAGCGCCCTGATCTCGGGCGGAGAGCTCAGCGTGACTGTGACCGGAGAAGGTGCCGGAGGACCCAATCAGGAATATGCTCTCGCCGCGGCGCTCGAGCTTGCGGGGGAAGACATTTGCGGGATCGCAGCGGACAGTGACGGGAAAGATGGAACGAGCGACTCCGCCGGCGCCTTTTTCGACGGGGATACGGCCCGCCGCTCCGGCGGCGGCGCTGTCCGGGCGCTCAAAACAAACGACAGTCATGCCTGCTTCGCCGACCTCGGCGACCTGTTCGTGACCGGCCCGACCGGGACCAATGTCAGCGATCTTCGGATCATCCTGAAGGATTAGGATCGGTATCAGGCGATAGCGGGCACCGGCTCCGCACGCAGATCGTCGGCGAAGCTCGCGCCGCTTGTGGCGAGGGGCGCGGCGCCGAGCAGGTCGATCACGGTCGGGACAATGTCGAAGGCGCTTCGAGTGCCGAGGTCGCCCCGGGCGATCCCCGGTCCGGCGATGCAGGCATAGCCTCGCTCGCCGGTATGGCCGCCGGGCCGGCGATAAGGGAGCGGACCGATTCGGCCCAGGCGGGGATGATCGAAGCCGAGCGGAGCGCCCTGCCAGAGGATGATCATGTCCGCCTCGGAACGACCGCGCTCATACGGTCGGGACAGACGCTCGATCGAAGCGGCGACCGGACGTCCGGTCTGCGAGTCGCGGCACTCGGCGAGAACGGTCTCGACCTCGTCGCAGACGGACTCATAATCGGCGGGATCGACCAGGCCATGCGCTTCCCGGCCCTTCAGATTGATTCGGACCTGGCCGTCGTAGAAGGAAGGAAAGGCGAAAGCGCGCATGGCCGGCCAGTAGCGGCGGTAGCGGACGCCCGGCATCCAATCGAGCGACAGCTCTCCGGCCTTGCCATCCATACCGAGCCGTCGGCGAAGGGCCGCGAGACCGCGCCCGGCCGGCCCCGGGCGCCGCAGGGATGGGGCCAGGACGCGGTCGATCTCTTGCTCCCAGCGGCCGTCGCCGGCGATGATCGGAACGCCGCCCTCGGTGACCGGCCAGACCGGCTCGCGCATTTGCGGCCGTCCGAAATTGTGCCGGTAGAGGAGCTCCGGGAGCAGGGCCATGTCGGCGACGTCGGCATTGTTGCCGCCCATGCCGTGCAGGTTGAAGACGAGGAAACTGGCGTCGGGAAACAGATCGACCAAACGGCCGAGCATCCGGTCGCCGGCCTCGTAGACGCCCTCGAGCCCGCGCCGTGCCGGTTCGGCCGAGGGGTGGGAATGGAGCGGATGGGCCGGATCGGCTCCGTGCCACAATGCCTCGATCGCGCTGTGATATTCGCTGACGACGGTGAACCCGAAATCCCAATCGGGAAGGCGCTCCGCGAAGAGCCAGGCGGTCATTTCGGAGCGCCGGTCGAGCGCGGCGGCGAGATCGCGACCCAGCTTCCCCGCCCGCTCGGCCGAAGGCCAGACGAAGCCGTAAATCCATTCGGGCGCCGGATAAGGCCCGAAGCGCGCCTCCACCTCGGCGAGCAGGCCGTCGGGGCGTGCGAAGGTCTCGACGCCAGGATCATGGGCGCCCCAATTGACCATTCCGAGCACATTCGGGCTTCGCCGCAGGTCGAAATAAGGCGCATCGAACACGATTGTCCGCTGTGGCAAGGCGGCGGCGAAGGGCATCATCAGTGCCGGACACTGCTTCACGCGGTAGGTGGAGGGATCGAAATCGACCGCCGACCAGCGCTTCGCAGCATCGGGCGTGAGGCCGCTGGCGACATGCTCCCAGGCAAGGCCGCTGCGCTTCGCCGGCCCGTGATCCAGGATCATGTGCGCGCCGCTGTCGCGCAAACGGCGCAAGGCGGGCAGCCGCCCCTCCGCCATCAGCCGCTCGGCGACACTGAGCTCGAAGCCGTCGAGGCCGATCATCATAACGCGCGGCATCACCGGACCTCTTCGATCCTGGGCGCCCCGGCCCCGGTCAGGCGGCGGGCCGGTTCGGTGCGGTCATGGCGATGGCCGGCGACGCCGCCATAATAAGCTCCACGCGCGCGGAACCGAAGTGCGGCCCGCTCCAGCCCGGCGAGCGCTGCGGCCCTCGAAACCAGGCCGGAACCCGCGGCAACGAGGCGGAGAACGGGATCGGGCATGACGTCGAAGGCCGGTCTGCCGTAGACCGCATTGGCATTGTCGCCCGGGAAATGTTCCTCCAGCCAGGCCGCGGTTCGGCCGGCCTGCTCGAAATAGAATTCGAGATAGGCGAGGGTCTGTCGCTCGGCGGGTATGACGTGCCGGACCCTGCAATCCGGAACCCACCAGCCGCTGCCGCCGTCGCGCAGGATGCGGTAGATGAGGTCGGTCTCCTCGCCGGTCCGCCGCACGTGCCGCGGGGAGAAGCCGATCTCCGGCTTGTAGGCATATAGTTTCTGCTCTTCGGCGCGGATTGCATAGTTCGCGCCCCAGGGTAACCGGCCGCCCTCGAGCGCGACCGGACTTTCCTCGTCGCCCATGTCGCGCAGCGCCACGAGGTTGGCGACAGGCCATTCGTACATCCGCCGAGCGAACCAGGCCGGAGCCGGCGGATCGAGCCTGGGCAGGATCCGTCCGCCGAATATGGCGGCTTCGGGATGATTCCTGAAAGCGGCGAGATAGGCGGCCAGCCAGTCGGGGTCGAGCAGGACGTCGTCGTCGATCCAGCACAGATAGCGGCCCTTCGCCTCGGCGGCGCCCCGGTTGCGCGCAGGGCAGAGGCTGGGGACCGGCTCGCTCACCAGCCGCAGCGGCAGCCGGCTCGCGAAGGACAAGGCGGTTTCGGCCGTGGAGTCGCCACTGCCATTGTCGACGACGAGCAGCTCCCAGGCTGTTCCCGGCGGTATTCGAAGAGCGCAGGCGGATTCGAGGGCGGCGCGGAGCTGCGCGGCGCGGTCGCGCGTGCAAATGACGACGCTGGCATCGAGCGCCATGTCAGATCCGGACCCGGCCGAGGGCGAGCATTGAGCGAAGCCCGAATACGTAGAGCGGCCGCATCCCGAGCCGAATCGCCGCACCGCGCAAGGCGGCCTTGAGACCGGTCGGAAGCGGAAAGGCGAGATAATGGTGCGAGACGATCAGCCGAAGCGCGTTGAGGCGCAGGCTGCGGCGAAAGCCCCTGGGGGTCATTCCGAGCAGCGGGAGCGCCTTTCGAAGCTCGGGAATGCCTCGAAAGAAGGGCTCCGGCCTGCCCAGACGGCGCGCTTCGGCGGCAGCGGTGACGCAGGCGATCGCGACCGCCTGGCGAACCGGCTTGCGGGCGGTCGCGCTGCCGACATGGACCCGATATCGGACGAGACGATCGGGCAGGTTGGCGACCTCGGCATGATCGGCCATTCGAAGCCACAGATCGTAATCCTCGGCGACGTTCAGCCCCTTGCGGTAGCCGCCCGCGGCCAGGAAGGTTTCGCGGCGCATGATCACGCTGGAATGGACGAAGGCGCAGCCGGTGCGAAGGAACCTGCGGACGGCGGCGTCGGCGGTCGGCCGATCGAGGGCTCCGATCGGGCGCCCGAGCGAGTCGATCAGCTCGGCGGCCGATCCGAGCAGCCCAAGCGCGGGGCGCGCGCGCATCGCCCGGACCTGCGCAGCGAGACGGCCGGGCGCGGCGACATCGTCTCCGTCGAGCCGGGCGAGCAAAGGCGCCCGGGCCTTGGACGCGGCGTAGTTGAGGCTTCGCGCGAGTCCCGGCCGGCGGAGCCGGAAGGCGCGAAGCCGGGGCTCGCGCAGGGCCCAGGCACGCAAGATGTCGCGAGTGCCGTCGCTGCTTCCATTGTCGACCACGACGATCTCGAAATCGGCGAAGGTCTGGGCGGCCAGGCTCTCCAGCGCCTCATCAAGATAGGAAGCGCAGTTGCGCACCGGGATCAGGACGGAGACGGCGGGAGGGCGCGCCTGCTCCCGGTCGTCCGCGACAGGATCCGCGATCGGGTGTGCTTCAGCCAGCATCAGCGCTTTATGCAGCAAGGGCGAGCAACGGAGAAGGTGCCGGCGTTGCGCCCACTGCCCGGGCCTCCAGGGCCCGGACCCATAACCGGCAATGGCCATGACGTGGCGGAGAGATGGTCATGGTTAGGAGCGAGGAGGGAGCGATGAAGATTCATCGTGACCGACCGAGCGACGACAGCAGGGCCGCCTCTCCGCCGCGCCGCTTCGCGGTCGCCCGGAGAAGGGCACCGGCTGCGTCGAAGCGCTTGAGCGGGCAACCAGCCCGCCCTTCGCACTCCTCGTTGAGCCTGATCGTTTG
>DATDAS010000059.1:0-9786 GCA_036525315.1 Allosphingosinicella sp. | reverse complement strand
CGGCTCGCGCCGCCGCTACCGCCGCCGCTGTCCCCGCCACGGCGCCCTCCGCTCCAGCCGCGGCCACCGCCGCTACCGGACTGACTGCTCTCGGTGGTCACCGAGCTGCCGCCGCTTCCCTGGCCTCTCTGCCTCGAGCCTCCGCCGTCGCCGCGGCGACTGCGGTTCCAGTTACCGTTTCCGCCGTCGCCGCCCCGACGCCAGCCGCCATTGCCCCCGCCACTGCCCTGGGTCGAGACCGCGGCCCCGCCGCCGCCGTCCCGGCTGCCGCGGGCCCAGTTGCCGCCGCCCGTGCCGTCGCCCCTTCGGGTCCAATTGTCGTTGCGATTGCCGTTGCCGCCGCGGAATCCGCCCCAATTCTCCCAGCGCCGGTCGCTCCAGTCGCGCCCCTGATAATGGGATCGGCGCCCTTCCCAATGGCGGCGATGATGGTCGTTCCAATGATGGCGGCGGCCGCCATGGTCGTAGACGTAGATCCCGACCCCCGGATAATAAAAGTCGCCGTACCAGCCGTACCAGGGCTCATAATAGTCCGCGTGGCCGTAGCCCGCATAACCATAGCCGCAATCATAATAATAAGGATCGCAAAAGCCGTCGGTCCCGTAGGCGACCCCGACACTGCCATAATAGCCGTCGCTGTAGCAGCCGCCGAGACCGGCGGTCGCCGCGAGGAGGATGAGGGCTGAGCGAAGACGTGTCAGGCACATGACGACTCACCCTTTTATGACAAAGAGGATCGTCGGGAATCCGCCCGGACCGGTGAACGGCGAATGAACCTTCAACGTGCTGTAAAGGCGGTCATAGCGCGAGCGACGGCCCCGGCGAGGCTCAGTCCGTGCTCGGGATGAGCGTGCGAGCTCAGTCTAGAGCATCGTACGCGATTCCTGAATCTCGCCGCTGCTCTAAACCCTTGTTGCCGCATCGTTTGAGCGGAAAACCGGTTCCCACTTTTCCGAACAATGCTCTAGCTACCGCCGCCGCCAGCGGCGCCCGTCGCGGCGGCCGTCGCGCTGGCCGTTCCAGTCCGAGCGGTCGCGGCGGTAGCCGTCCCAATTCTCCCAGCGCCGGTCGTTCCAGTTCCGACCCCGATAGTGCGATCGGCGGCTCTCCCAGTAACGGCGATGATTGTCGTTCCAGCGATGGCGGCTGCCCCAGCGGTCGTAGACGTAGATCCCGATGCCCGGATAATAATAATCGCCGTACCAGCCGTACCAGGGATCGTAATAGGAGCTTCGGTAGCTGCTTCCGCGGCAGCCGTAATAGGGATCGCAATAGCCGCCCGATCCGTAGCCGACCGAAACCCGGCTGTAGCCATAGCCGTCATTATAGCCGCAGGCGCCGAGGCCCAGGGTGCCGGCGAGGAGGATCAAGGCGGAGCGAAGGCGGGGCACGTACATGGCGACTCTCCCGAGGTCCGATCGAAGGAGGGAAAATCCCCCCGGCGGCGTGAACGGCCAATGAACCATTAACTCGCTGTAAACCAACGGAAGCGGGCTGCGTTCCAGCGGCCCGGGCAGGGAAAACCCCGAGGCGCTCAATCGCCTTCGAAGGCGACCAGGCTCCTCACTTCGAAGCCCTCGGCGCGAAGCGCGTCGCCGCCGCCGAGATCGGGCAGGTCGACGATGAAGCTCATTCCGGTGACCGTGCCGCCGGAGCGCCTGACGAGGCGGGCGGCGGCCAGGGCGGTTCCGCCGGTGGCGAGGAGATCGTCGGCGATCTCGACCCGGGCTCCGGGCGCGCAGGCATCGACATGCATGGCCAGCCGGTCGGTGCCGTATTCGAGCGCATATTCCTCGGCGATCGTCGCACCGGGCAGCTTGCCGTCCTTGCGGATGAGGAGGAGGCCGGTTCCGAGCCTCTGGGCGAGCGCCGCCGCAACGACGAAGCCGCGCGCCTCGATCCCGGCTATCAGGTCCGGCTTTTCCTCGATCTTGAATGCCAGCCGCTCGATCGACGCCGCGAACCCGGCCGGGTCGAGAAGCAAAGTGGTGATGTCGCGGAACTGAATCCCCGGCTTCGGGAAGTCGGGGATCGTCCGGATCAGCGCCTTGAGGTCGTCATGCTCGCCGATCACGGACTACCCTTCACGTCATCCCCGCGCAGGCGGGGATCCAGACGGCCTCGGAGCGCGGCAATCAATCTGCCTGTTTTCCCGCCTTCGCGGGAATGACCAACTAATTCCCTTCGATTCCCGCCTCGCGGCTCGCGGCGTCGCGCTTCGCCATGTTCTCGGGGTCGAGCGGGCCGGTCTCGCGCACCCGGCGGCTCGCTCCGCCGTGCCAGATGTTCTGATAGGCCATGTAGGCGAGGATGGTCGCGATGATCAGGAAGGCCAGCACCGCGAGCCCGGCGGAGTGCCGGTTCTCGAGCCGCGGCTCGGCCGTCCAGGTCAGGAAGGCCGAGACGTCCTTCGCCATCTGGTCGACCGTCGCGGGCGGATTGCCCGGCGCATAGGTGACCTGGCCGTCCGCGGTGAGCGGCGGCGGCATGGCGATGTTGAGGTTGGCGAAATAGGGATTGAAATGGAGGCCCTTGCCCGGCCTCACGTCGGCGGGAAGCGAATCGCCTTTCTTGTTGCGATAGGTCGCCGCGTCCGCATAGCCGGTCAGAAGCGAATAGGTGTAGGCGGCTCCGCCCTCGCGCGCCTTGGTGATCAGCGACAGATCGGGCGGCAGCGCATTGTTGTTGCCGGCGCGGGCCGCGACCTCGTTCGGATAGGGGCTCGGGAATTTGTCGGCCGGAAGCGCCTTGCGGGTCGCCGCCTCGCCGGTCTTCGGATCGACGCTCGGAACCTGGGTCGTCCACTGATCGGCGATCGCCTTCACTTCGGCTTCGGAATAGCCGATCTCTTCGAGGTTCCGGAACGCGACGAAGCTCAGCGAATGGCAGGAGGCGCAGACCTCCTTGTAAACCTGGAAGCCGCGCTGAAGCTGCTGGCGGTCATAATGGCCGAACGGGCCGTCCGACGCGAGCGCGAGCGGCTTGGCATGCTTGTGGAACTTGTGCTCGACGCTCTCGTCGTGCTTTTCGCTCAGGAAAGCGATCGCGCCCCAGAGCAGGGACCAGGCGGCGACCCCTACGAAACCGAGGCCTACCAGGAAGCCGAGGATACGAACCATGACGCTTCCTTCCTATTCCGCGGCGGCGGGACGGGCCCCGCTCAGATCGGCGGGCGCGGCTTCGGCCTCTTCCCCGTGAAGCACCGATTCCGCGATGGAATTGGGCAGCGGCAGAGTCCGCTCGACCCTCGACAGGATCGGCAGGATGATCAGGAAGTGGGCGAAATAATAGATTGTGGCGATCTGGCTGATCATCACGAACGGCTCTTCCGCCGGACGCCCGCCGCAATAGCCGAGCACGATGATGTCGAGGATCAGGATCCAGAAGAACTGCCGGAAGCGCGGCCTGTAGCTGCCCGAGCGCACCGGCGAGGGATCGAGCCAGGGCAGGAAGAAGAGCAGAAGTATGGCGGCGAACATGGCCAGCACGCCCCACAGCTTCGCCGGGAGGATGAAGTCGAACGTGAAGGCGCGGAGGATCGCGTAGAAGGGCCAGAAATACCATTCGGGAACGATATGCGCGGGAGTCGAGAGCGCGTTGGCCGGAATGTAATTGTCGGCATGGCCCAGGAAATTCGGAGCGAAGAAGACCACGAAGGCGAGCAGGATCAGGAAGATGCCGAGCCCGAACCCGTCCTTGGCGGTATAATAAGGATGGAAGGGCAAGGTGTCCTGCGCGCTCTTCACTTCGACCCCGGTCGGATTGCTCGATCCCGGAATATGGAGCGCCCAGATGTGGAGGATGACCACGCCCGCGATCACGAACGGAAGCAGATAATGGAGCGAGAAGAAGCGGTTCAGTGTCGCTTCGTCGGGAGCATAGCCGCCGAGCAGCCATTGCTGGACCGGCTCGCCGATCAGCGGGATCGCCCCGAACAGGCCGGTGATCACCTTGGCGCCCCAGAAGCTCATCTGCCCCCAGGGGAGCACATAGCCCATGAAGGCGGTCGCCATCATCAGCAGAAGGATGACCAGGCCGAGCATCCAGACCAGCTCGCGCGGCGCCTTGTAGGAGCCGTAATAGATTCCGCGGAAGATGTGGATGTAGGTGACGATGAAGAAGAAGCTTGCGCCGTTGGCGTGGGCGTAGCGCAGTAGCCAGCCCTGATTCACGTCGCGCATGATATGCTCGACCGACTGGAACGCATGGTCGCCCGACGGGATGAAATGCATCGCCAGGATGATTCCGGTGACGATCTGGATGGTCAGCGCGATCCCGGCCAGGACTCCGAAATTCCAGAAATAATTGAGGTTGCGCGGCACCGGATAGCCGCCGCCGACCGAACCGTAGACGAGCCGCGGCAAGGGCAGCCGCTCGTCGAGCCAGCGCATGAAGCCGCTCTTGGGTTGATATTCCTGCGCCCAGGGAAAGCTCATCTCAGGCCTCCGCGCCGACTTCGACGACCGTGTCGGTCTTGAAAACATATTCCGGCACTTCGAGATTCTTCGGCGCCGGCCCTTTTCGGATGCGCGCGGCCGTGTCGTAATGCGATCCATGGCAGGGGCAGAAATAGCCGCCGAACTGGCCCCTGTTCTCGCCCTCGGCCGCACCGAGCGGGACACAGCCCAGATGGGTGCAGACGCCCATCGTGATCAGCCATTGCGGCTTGCCTTCCTGGGTGCGCTCGGCGAGCGTCTGCGGATCGCGAAGCTCGCCGACCGGAACCGCATTGGCCTCCGCGATCTCCTGCGGAGTCAGATGCCTCACGAAGAGCGGCTGCTTGCGGAATATCGTCTTGATCGCCTGTCCCGGCTCGATCGCCGCGAGGTCGACCTCGATCGAGGCGAGAGCGAGGACGTCGGCCGAGGGGTTCATCTGATTGATCAGCGGATAGAGAGTCGTCGCGGCGCCCACGCCCGCGAAGCTCACCGCTGCGATGTTGATGAAATCCCGGCGATCCAGCCCATCATGCGAATCCGCGGCATAAGTCGCGTCACTATGTCCAACCGTCGCCATAACGTCCTTCAGCGGTTCGAACCGGATGCAGAGCTCACCGCGGCCGGAGATGCCGGGGAGAGAAGCCCACTCGCCGCGTCCAGGGCGAACAAGGCGGTCCGTGCATATGCGCGGCCCGCCCCCCTGTTTGCGGCTTGGCGCGCCTGATAGCCGCGCGAGCGCCGCTTTGCCAACAGGCATTTTAGGGTCCGGACTCATTACCGGAGATGGCCGTGATCGCACGAGGAAGGCGGCTGGGCAGGAGAGCGCCGAAGGACGGGCCAGGCAGCCCGTTCGAGGTGCTCGACGCCCCCAGCCGCCTTCCTCGGGCGACCGCGAAGCGGCGGGGAATGCAGGGACAATCCGGGTCGATCGCTCCCCCGGAGCGATCTGGGCCATGCCGGGGGCATGGCGCACCCGGCTTGTCCCTGCATTCCCTTTGCCGCCCGGACGTCGTCCCTCGATCGGTCACGATGAATCTTCATCGCTCGCTCCTCGCTCCTAGCCGGACAACAAATGCCAGCCCGTCCCGACCGTCTCCGGTAATGGGTCCGGACCCTTTTCCTCCCCGGGACGGGGAGGGGGACCGCCTGAAAGGCGGTGGAGGGGGCCCCGAGACCCGCGCAAGGCCCCTCCCCCGCGCTTCGCGCGGTCCCCCTCCCCTGCGACCGCACGGGAGGATAAGGGGACCTCATGCGCCTCGCTCTCTATCAGCCCGATCAGGCCGGAAATGCCGGCGCCATATTGCGCCTCGCCGCCTGCCTCGCCGTGCCCGTCGACATCGTCGAGCCCTGCGGGTTCGCTTTCTCAGACCGGGCGCTGAAGCGGGCCGGGATGGATTATGCCGAAATGGCCGAGATGGTCCGCCACCGGAGCTGGGAGGAATTCGCCGGCGCCGCGTCGGGCCGGATCGTGCTCCTCACCACGGCGGGCGGAGTCGGCCTGCCCGATGCGCGCTTCGAGGCCGACGACATTCTCCTGCTCGGTTCCGAAAGCAAGGGAGTTCCCGCTTCCGTTCACGATCGCGCCGCGCTTCGGGTTCGTATCCCGCAGGCGCCCGGCACCCGGTCCTTGAATCTCGCCGCCGCCGCGAGCATCTCGCTCGCCGAAGCGCTTAGGCAGACCGAACAATGGCCGAAACAATAACCCTGGACGAAGAGCAGCAGTCGGCGCGCGACTGGTTCGAATCGCTTCGCGACCGGATCTGCGCGGCCTTCGAGGCGATCGAGCGCGAGGCGGACAGCGACTCGTCGTTCGAGTTCTCGCCCTGGGACCGCGACGCCGACGGCGCTCCGGGCGGCGGAGGCGTGCGCGGCCTGATGAAGGGACGGGTGTTCGAGAAGGTCGGGGTCAACGTCTCGACCGTCTCCGGCCGCTTCAGCCCCGAATTCGCCCGGACCATCCACGGCGCCGAGGAGGATCCGAGCTTCTTCGCAACGGGGATAAGCCTGGTCGCGCACATGGCCAATCCGCACGTGCCCGCGGTCCACATGAACACGCGTTTCCTGGCCACGACCCGGCGCTGGTTCGGCGGCGGCGCCGATCTCAATCCGCCCATCCCCTATCCGGAGGATACGGCCGAGTTCCACGCCCGGCTCCGCGCCGCCTGCGCGGCCCACGACCAGACTTTCTACGACCGGTTCAGCAAATGGGCCGACGAATATTTCTTCATCCCCCATCGCGGAGTCCATCGCGGAGTCGGGGGGATCTTCTACGACCATCTCGAGGCCCCGTTCGAGGCGAGCTTCGCCTTCACCAGGGACGTCGGCGAAGCGTTCCTCGACATATTCCCGAAGCTGGTTCGAAGGCGGATGAACACGCCGTTCGACGAGGCCGACAAGGCGCGCCAGCTCGAATGGCGCGGCCGCTATGCCGAGTTCAACCTGATCTACGACCGAGGCACCACCTTCGGCCTTCGGACCGGGGGCAATGTCGAGGCCATCCTCATGAGCCTTCCGCCCGAGGCGCGCTGGTCGTGAGCCGAGCGTGGCGTTGACCGACATCAGGCCGGGCCATCTCGGCGCGGTGGTCACCTATCTCGAGATGACCGAGCCGCCCGCCGCCGCCTCGCCGCCGGCGGCGGCGCCGCTTCGCCTGGAGCGCTGGGACGAAGCCAACGCCGCGCGCTATCGCCGCCTGTTCGCGAAGGTCGGCGGCCCCTGGCTCTGGTATTCCCGGCTCGCAATGGACGATTCGACTCTCGAAAAGTCCATGGCCGAGGTCCACGCGGTGGTCGACGATCGGGGCGAGGAGGTCGGCCTGCTCGAGCTCGATTTCCGGACTCCCGGCGAATGCCTGATCCGGTTCCTCGGACTGGTTCCCGAGCTTTCGGGGCGGGGCCACGGTTCCTGGCTGTTCGCCGAGACGATGAGGCTGGCCTGGCGCCCGGACGTGAGGCGGGTCCACGTCAACACCTGCACGCTCGACCATCCCGCGGCCCTGCGCGCTTATCTGAAGGCGGGATTCAAGGCCTACAAGCGCGCGTTCGAAAGCTTCCCCGACCCGCGGCTCATGGGCCTGCTTCCGCCCGATGCGGCGCCACAGATTCCTTCAATCGGCTCTGGCGGCGGCGGCTGAGGCGCCGGCGAGGCGGCGGTAGAGCGCCGCGATCACGGCAATGATCACCACTCCGAGCACGGCACTTGCGAGCGACTGGACGATCTGCGTGAGAAACGCTCCGACATCCTGGCCCGCGACCGCAAGGAAGACGAGTCCGAGAAGCATTCCGGCCACGCCCGCGATGATCGTGCCCGGAATGGCGATGAGCAGGAGTAGCCCGAGGATCGCCCAGCCATTGCCTTTGGTCTGGGCGAAGCTTCGAGTGATCGCGGCGAAGGGATTGCGGGTCCCGCCGACCGCGACGTCCGGCCCGACGAAGACGAGGCGGCCGAGAAGATAAAGGCCGGGCACGATGAACAGCAGGAGGCCGAGCGCGAAGATGAAGCTGGAGAGCAAGGTAGCGAGGAAATAGAATGGGAGGATCATGACGGCGGCCGAGATGAGCCCTCCGACGCTTCGCCCGCGCGCGTCGAGGAACAGCAGGAGCAGGGAGATCGCGCCGACCATTTCGAACAGGCGCCTCAGAAGCAGCCAGTGCCCGCTCGCCTTCATATATTCGACCCACATGGGAAGCAGCTCGCCAAGCGTCTTGGGAACCGGAGGGGTAAGGAAATAGGCAGCGACCAGGGCCGGCAGGAAAATGAAGACGCCGGCGAGGGCAATGACGATCGCCCCGTTGTTGCGAAGCATCTCGACGGCGTCGTTCCACACCTGGCTGTAGGAAAATTTCATCTTCTTCGCCTCTCCGGGCGGACATAGCCGGGCGCCGCCGGGCATAGCAAGCAGGCCTTGAACCCGGGCGCGCGCTGGTGAAGAGGCCGATCCATGCCCTCCGACGACATAGAATGGCGCGTGACTCCCGGGCTCAGCGCCTATGCCGGGACTCTCGCGGAGATGGAGGCTCGGGCCGCGGCGATCCGGTCCGGGGATGAGCGCGAGCTGATCTGGCTGCTCGAGCACCCGCCCCTCTACACCGCGGGCACCAGCGCCGATCCGGCCGAATTGTTCAACCCGCAGGGATTTCCGGTGTTCGAGGCGGGCCGGGGCGGCCGCTACACCTATCACGGCCCAGGCCAGCGGGTCGGCTACCTCCTTCTCGACCTGGAGAAAAGGGGCCGCGACGTCCGCCGCTTCGTCCATTCGCTCGAGGGCTGGCTGATCGGCGCTCTGGCCGAGCTCGGGGTCGAGGCCTGGCGGGCGCCGGGCCGCATCGGCATCTGGACCGCGCATGAGGGCCGCGAGGCGAAGATCGGAGCGATCGGGCTCAGGGTCCGAAAATGGGTCACGCTCCACGGATTCTCGGTCAACGCCAGCCCCGAACTTTCCCACTTCTCAGGGATAGTACCGTGCGGTATTGCGGAATTTCCAGTGACCAGCCTCGACGAGATGGGGGTGTCCAACGGGCAACAACGTTTCGACCTGGCGCTGAAGCAGGGGCTCGACCATTTTCTGGTCTCTCTCGAGGGGGGGCCGGCGAAGGCTTGAGAGCCGCTTTCTTTCCGTTTATTGGTGCAAACTGATTTGGCTGAAAAAAGGGGCCATCCCGAACCAAATCATCCATCTAGGGAGTTTCTTAAATGCGTGACCTTCTTTCGAAAATAATGACCGGTTCGATGATCGCCGGCGCGGCCCTTCTCGTCACCGCCTGCGGCGGCGCCGAGGATGCCACCACCAACAATGCCGAGATGAACATCGAAGATCCGCTGATGAACGACGTCACCGAGACCGACGTCATGAACGGCACGACCGACAATCTCGGGGCGATGGACACCAACGCCACGAGCACCGACACGTCGACGAACACCACGACGACGACGACGGACACGACGACCTCGACGACGAACACGACCGACGCCAACGGAATGTAATTCCGGCACGTTTCGGTTTTCGGGAAAGGCCGTCCGGGCGACCGGGCGGCCTTTTCTTTCCCCAGGGTCCGGACTCATTACCGGCAATGGCCAGGATCGCCCGGAGAAGGGCACCGGCAAGGAGGAGTGTGCAGGGCGGGCTTGTTGCCCGCACAAGCGCTACGACGTAGCCGGTGCCCATTCTCCGGGCGACCGCGAAGCGGCGCGGCGGAGAGACGGCCCTGCCGTCGTCGCTCGGTCGGTCACGATGCGTCGAGCATCGCTCCCTCCTCTCTCCTAACCATGTCCATCTCTCCGCCACGTCATGGCCGTTGTCGGTAATGGGTCCGGACCCTAGATAGCCCTCCAATGAGCAAATCCGCCG
>DATDAS010000058.1:0-40137 GCA_036525315.1 Allosphingosinicella sp. | reverse complement strand
AGGGGGACCGGCCGAAGGCCGGTGGAGGGGGCAGCCCGGCTCCAACCGCCGCCTCCGCCTCCGCGCCCAGGCCCGACGCCACCGACCGCGTCAAGGCAAGCCCGCTCGCCCGCCGTCTCGCGGAGCAGAAGGGCGTCGACCTGTCCGGCCTCGCCGGATCCGGCCCCGGCGGCCGGATCGTGAAGGCCGACATTGACGGCGCCTCCGCCGGCGCTCCGGCCAGGGCGCCTGCCGCCGCGCCCACGGCCGCTCCGCCGCCCGCCGCCCCCGCTCCCGTCGAGCCCGGCGACATTCCGCACGAGGAGATCAAGCTCTCCAACATGCGCAAGACGATCGCCCGCCGCCTCACCGAGGCCAAGCAGACGATCCCGCACATCTACCTCACCGTCGACATCCAGCTCGACGCCTTGCTCAAGCTGCGCTCCGAGCTGAACAAGGGGCTCGAGAGCCGGGGCGTGAAGCTCAGCGTCAACGACATGCTCGTCAAGGCATTGGCGGTCGCACTGATCGAGGTTCCCGAGTGCAACGTCTCCTTCGCCGGCGACCATCTGATCAAATATGGCCGCGCCGACATCTCGGTCGCGGTGTCGATCCCGGGCGGGCTGATCACCCCGATCGTCGCGGGCGCCGAGGCGAAGTCGATTTCCTCCATCTCCAGGGAGATCGGGGAGCTCGCCGGCCGGGCCAAGGAAGGCAAGCTTCAGCCGCACGAATATCAGGGCGGAACCGCGAGCCTCTCCAACATGGGCATGTACGGGATCAAGCAGTTCGACGCGGTGATCAATCCGCCGCAGGGCATGATCATGGCGATCGGCGCGGGGGAGAAGCGCCCCTATGTCGTCAACGATTCCCTGCAGATCGCCACGGTGATGAGCGCCACCGGAAGCTTCGACCACCGCGCCATAGACGGCGCCGACGGAGCGAGGCTTATGCAGGCGTTCAAGCGGCTCTGCGAAAATCCGCTGGGGATGCTGGCTTGAGCCGGAGCGTAGCGGCGTTCGAACGATGAGCGGCGTCGCGCCGGAGCGGCTGTTCGCCCGGCCGGCCGCCTGTCCGCAGCACAAGCGGATCAGCTACTTCCAGCACTCGATCTGGGTCGCTCCGCCCGCCGAGCCGAGTGAGAAGCTGCCTCTGTCCGGCACCGGCGAGTATTTCTTCCTCGCGAATGACAGCGGCAAGGATCTCGAGGACGTCGAGATCCGGATCGCGCCGTGCCGCACGCTCTGGAAATCCTATGTCTCGAACCCGTCGGGCATGGAGCGCTCGGACATCAGGGTCGCCGCGGGCGAAAGGCAGGTCTCGATCGCCATTTCCCGCTTTCCGGCCGATGCCCATTTCCAGCTGACCATCGTCGTCGAAGGCCTGACGCCCAACTGGGACCGGCTCGAATCGGCCAATGCCAACGCCATCCTCGTCCCGCTCAACAGCCGCCGGGTGGGCATGGATGCGGACTAAGGCCGCGGCGCTGGCGGCGATCGCCGCCCTCGCGGCCCTGGCCGCGGCCGCGCCCGCCGCGGCGCCCGATCGGTCGGTGCGGATCGGGCTGGCGGGAGCGGATCTCGATGCGTGCCTGAGCGTCGGCGAAGTGTCCGGCCTCAACCGGCGCGGCGACAATTTCCTCGCCGTTCGCGCCGCGCCGTCCGCCCGCGCTCCGATGCTCGCGCGGCTGCGCAAGGGGCATCGAGTCCAGGTCTGCGACAAAGCGGCGGGCGGGTGGCTCGGGATCGTCTACGACAGGGATCCCTCCGGCGAGCGGGACTGCGGCACGGGATCGCCGGTACCGCGCCCACGCGCCTATGACGGCGCGTGCGGGGCCGGCTGGGTATCGGCGCGCTACGTGACGATCGTCGCGGGCTAGGCGGAAATGGACGAAGCCTCGGAGGCATCGGCTTGAGCTTTTCGGAGACGCACACATTCGGCGATCGGGGCGGCTGTGCAGTTTCCGTGGTCGGGTCCGCCATTGCCACCGCCGTCGTCACCGCCGTCTTCCTCGCGACTGAGGGCATCGGTATCGCCGCCATGGGCTTCGTGGTGGCACTCCTCGTGTCGATGACGGTTATCGGACTCGCTGTCCTGGTGATCGGCCTGCCGCTCGCCAGGCTGCTCGAAAGCAGCGGATGGGAGCGGCCCTGGTCCTATCCGCTGGCAGGCTTCGTTTTGGGCGGCGCCATCATCTTCATCGGAGCCGAAGCGATCGAGGCGCCGATGCGCTGGTCGGAACAGTGCACGCCGTTCCTGCTGGTCGGAGCACTACCGGGGCTCGTCTGCGGATCCTTGTGGTGGTGGTTCGAACGGCGCCACGCGGAGCACCGGGAACCCGGCGACCCACCCGGCCGCGAGCGCTGATGGCATCTTCCCAAAGCATCACGCTCACTACCGGTCCGGCCGCCGCGAATACACACGCGCTGACTTGGGTCCTGACAGCCTTGATATTGGCCGCCTGCGCCCTGTGGGCCTGGCGCCGTCGCCGATTTTCGCCCGCGCAACGGGTCCATGGTTGCTGGAGTAGGGCGGCAATTGCGTCGCTGTTTTTCGCGGGCGGGATGGCCATCCTGCTCGTTGTCGAGGATTTCGGACATTCCATTGGTTCGCTTGCGGGCCTTGCGATTGGCGGTTTTCTCCTGTGTGGGTTGGCCTCCTTCGTGATGGCTTCCGTGATCGAGGTCGCCATCTGGCGCGCACGAGCTTCGAGAACCCGACGATGGCTCATGACGGCCCCCATTCTGTTCGGCTTGGCCTTCCCAATCCCGCTCGTAGCGGTGAGTCTCGGTGTCGGAGGCTCGCTCAAAGATATCTTCGATTGGAGCTTGCTTCGCCTCATTGCCGTTGCTGTCGCGGCTTCCTTTATCTGGTGGTCTTACCTCCCACCGCGCTCGACCGAGGTCGGCCGGCTGTTCGAATAGCCGTTTGGACATCGACGGCGGGTGTGATTATGCGCCGCCCTTCGGGAACCGGTGCTGCGGTGCTCGATTGGAGGCGACATGGCTGAATCCTACGATCTCATCGTCCTCGGCTCGGGCCCGGGCGGCTACGTCTCGGCGATCCGCGCCTCCCAGCTCGGCCTCAAGACCGCGATCGTCGAGCGCGAGAAGCTTGGCGGCATCTGCCTCAACTGGGGCTGCATCCCGACCAAGGCGCTCCTTCGGACCTCCGAGATCAACCACTACCTCACCCACGCCTCCGCCTACGGCCTGAGCGCCGAAAAGGTGTCCTTCGACCTCGCGAAGATCGTCGACCGGAGCCGCAAGGTCGCCGGCCAGCTCAATGCCGGCGTCAAGGGGCTGATGAAGAAGAACAAGGTCACCGTCGTCGAGGGCGAGGGCGTCATCACCGGCAAGGGGGCGCTGAGCGTCACCAAAGACGGGAAGAAGACGGACCTTCAGGCGAAGCACATCATCATCGCCACCGGCGCCCGCGCCCGCGACCTGCCCTTCGCCAGGGCCGACGGGAAGAAGATCTGGACCTATCGCCACGCCATGGTGCCGGCCGAGATGCCGACCAAATTGCTGGTGATCGGATCGGGCGCGATCGGGGTCGAGTTCGCGAGCTTCTATTCCGACATGGGCGCCGAGGTGACCATCGTCGAGATGCTCGACCGCATCCTTCCGGTCGAGGACGAGGACGTCTCGGCCTTCGTCCACAAGGCGCTGACGAAGCAGGGCATGACGATCCACGTCTCCTCCGGAGTCGAGAAGCTGGAGGCTTCGGGTTCGGGCGTGAAGGCGGCGATCAAGGGCAAGGACGGCAAGGTCGAGACCGCCGAGTTCAGCCACGCAATCGTCGCCATCGGGATCGTCCCCAACAGCGAGAATATCGGCCTCGAGGCGCTGGGCGTGAAGACCGACCGCGGCCATATCGTGACCGACGGCTATGGCCGCACCAGCGTCGAGGGCATCTGCGCGATCGGCGACGTGACCGGCCCGCCCTGGCTCGCCCACAAGGCCAGCCATGAGGGGATCGTCTGCGTCGAGGCGATCGCCGGCAAGAATCCCCACCCGTTCGAGACCTGGAACATACCGGGCTGCACCTACTCCCGGCCGCAGGTCGCCTCGGTCGGCCTCACCGAGGCGAAGGCGAAGGAGGGCGGCCGAAAGGTCAAGGTCGGCAAGTTCCCCTTCATCGGCAACGGCAAGGCGATCGCTCTCGGCGAGGCGGAAGGCTTCATCAAGACCGTATTCGACGAGTCGACCGGCGAGCTGCTCGGCGCCCATATGGTCGGCGCCGAAGTGACCGAATTGATCCAGGGCTATGCCATCGCCCGCCAGCTCGAGACGACCGAGGCCGAGCTGATGCATACAATCTTCCCGCACCCGACCCTTTCGGAGATGATGCACGAGAGCGTCCTCGATGCCTACGGAAGGGCGATCCACTACTGACGCGGAGCACGCGCGATGACCCAGTCCCGCCAATGTCCGAAATGCGCAAGCGCGATGGCCGAAGGGTTCGTCGTCGATCATACCCATGGCGGCGCCTCGGTCTCGGCCTGGGTCGAGGGCGCGCCGAGGAAGAGCTTCTGGACCGGCCTCAAGCTCGGCGGGACGAAGCCGATCGACATTGTGACGTGGCGCTGCCGGCGCTGCGGCTTCCTCGAAAGCTACGCCGCGGAAGTCTGATCGAGGAGGCGCGCGGCGCTTGCGCATTGCACCGCCTCCCGTCATTCCAGCGAAAGCTGGAATCTCCCTTTTCTGCCTTGAAGGGGAAATGAGATCTCCGCTTTCGCTGGATGACGAGGGGACCCGGTAAAAATGCGTCAAATTCTCATGGCTGCGCTTCTCGCGGCCGCTCCCGCTTCCGCCCATGCCGCTTCCACCGTAATCACCGCCGACCGGATGATCGACGTCCTCAATGGCCGGGTGGTCGAGGAGCCGGTGATCGTCGTCACCGACGGCCGGATCGTCTCGGTCGTCGGGCGCGGCGGGGCGCGGCCGATCATCCCGGAGGGCGCGACTCGAATCGAACTGCCGGGCAAGACGATCCTGCCCGGCCTCATCGACATGCACGTCCATCTCGACTCGAACCCGCGCTACGGCGGCTATACCGGCCTTCAGTTCACCGACAGCTTCTGGACCGCCCAGGGAGTCGGCAATGCCCGCGACATGCTCGAGGCCGGCTTCACCACCGTCCGGAACGTCGGCTCGGAGGGCTATTCCGACGTCGGCTACAAGCAGGCGATCGACGAAGGGCTGATGGCCGGGCCTCGGATCGTGCCCGCCGCTCATGCCCTCTCAGCCACCGGCGGCCATTGCGACCAGACCTATTTGCCGCCCTCGTTCAACGCCAAGGGGAAGGCCGTCGGCGACGGCGCGCAGGAGCTTCGCGCGCGGGTCCGCGAGCAGCGCAAATATGGCGCCGAGGTGATCAAGGTCTGCGCCACCGGCGGGGTCTTTTCCCGAAACACCGAGCCCGGCCAGCAGCAGCTGTCCGAGGACGAGCTTCGCGCGATCGCAGACGAGGCGCACCAATGGGGCCTGAGGGTCGCCGCGCACGCCCATGGCGCCGCCGGGATCAAGGCCGCGATCCGCGCCGGGATCGACACGATCGAGCATGCCAGCCTGATCGACGCCGAGGGCATCCGCCTCGCAAAGGAGCGCGGGACCTGGCTCGCCATGGACATCTACAATACCGAATACACCCAGGCCGAAGGCGCGAAGAACGGCGTTCTCGAGGAGAATCTGAAGAAGGATCGCGACATCGCGCAATTGCAGCGCGACAATTTCCGCGCCGCCCACCGCGCCGGCGTGAAGATGGTGTTCGCCACGGACGCCGGAGTGATGCCGCACGGAAGCGCTGGCGGCCAGTTCCGCTGGATGGTCCAGTATGGAATGACCCCGATGGAGGCGATCCAGTCCGCGACCCGCAACGCCGCTTTGGCGCTCGGGCGCGAGCGGGACGTCGGAGCGATCGCGGTCGGCCGCTATGCCGACATCGTCGCCGTCGACGGCGATCCGCTCGCCGACGTCCGCCAGCTCGAGCATGTCGACGTGGTGATCAAGGGCGGCGAGGTGGTGAAGAAGGATTGAGCGCCATCGACCGCCGCCAGGTCCTCGCCGACTTCCGGTGCCTGGTGAACATGTCGGCGGAAGATCTCACCGCCTGGCTCGACACGCCCGAGAGCCTCGCCGTCGGCCAGAAGAAGGATGGAGGAGAGTCGGTCGGCCACGCGTCGGGCCGGCGGATCGTCTCGATCCTCCGGACTGCCGGGGACGCTCCCGACGAATCCGACCTCGCCCACATGCGCAGGACGATCGGCTTCATCCGCCGCCACCGCGCGCAGGAGCCGGCGAACATGGTCACCTCGCGCTGGCGATATTCGCTGATGAACTGGGGCCACGATCCGCTGCTCGGTTGAGCGGCGGCCGCGATCGCATCGATCGCATCATGTCATGGCACCGCCGGCTCCGACCTGCGTTAGCGGTGATGAGCAAGAGGGAAGGAGCGGCCATGAAGGGCTATGTCGACAATATCGAGCGCGCGACGATCGAGAATGAGGATTTCCGCCGGGTTCTCTATACCGGCGAGAATCTCCAGCTGGTGCTGATGACCCTTCCGCCGGGCTGCGACATCGGCGAGGAGGTCCATGACGACCGCGACCAGTTCTTCCGGATCGAGCAGGGCGAGGGCGAGATCAGGATCGACGGAGTCGCCAACAGGGTTGAGGATGATTTCGCCGTCATCGTTCCCGCCGGCGCCCGCCACAATGTGATCAACACCGGCTCGGCGCCGCTCAGGCTCTACACCATCTACGGGCCGCCCGAGCATCGCGACAAGGTCGTGCACCCGACCAAGGAAGACGCCGAGCGCGACCATGACGACGACCATTGGGACGGCGAGACGACCGAGTAGCTTGCCAAGCCCGGGGGCGGGCGGCACCGTGGCGACATGGCCAAGGGCACCCACGACAGCGCGGCCGATCCGCGCAACGCCGGCATATTGATCAACGTCAACGGCGCCCTCAAGCGCCGCGAGGAAGCGACGGTCTCCGTGTTCGATTCCGGCTTCGTCCTCGGCGACGGGGTCTGGGAAGGGCTTCGCATCCATAAAGGCCGAATCGCATTCCTCCACCGCCACCTCGACCGCTTGTGGGAAGGCGCCAAGGCGATCGCCATGGACATCGGCCTCTCCCGCGAGGCGCTGACGGCCCGGCTCTACGAAACGCTCGACGCCAACGGCATGGCCGAGGGCGTCCACGTCCGGCTGATGGTGACCCGAGGGATCCGCTCGACGCCCTACCAGGATCCGCGCGTGGTGATCTCGCCGGCGACGATCGTGATCATCCCCGAATATAAGGAGCCGCTCCCTGCCACGGTCGAGAAGGGCATCACCCTGTTCACCGTCCATGTCCGCCGCGGCGATCCGGCGGTCCAGGATCCCAAGCTCAACTCCCATTCCAAGCTCAACTGCATCACCGCCTGCATCCAGGCTGCGCAGGCCGGCGCCGACGAAGGGCTGATGCTCGATCCGCACGGCTTCGTCGCGACCTGCAACTCGACCCATTTCTTCATCGTCCGCAAAGGCGAGGTCTGGACCTCGACCGGCGATTACTGCCTCGGCGGGATCACGCGCGGCAACGTGATCGAGATTTGCCGCGAGCAGGGGATTCCGGTCTTCGAGAGGAATTTCTCGCTGACCGACGTCTATGGCGCAGAGGAGGCCTTCGTCACCGGCACCTTCGCCGGTGTCGTTCCGGTGCGGACGATCGACGGGCGGCATATCAGCGAGGGCCGGGGGGCGATGGTCGAACGCCTCCAGGGCCTGTACCGGGCGCGGATCGAGGCGGACGTGGCGCGACAGTTGCGGCCGTGAGCGGATCCGGAGATCTGTTCGACCGCGCTTCGGCCGTAGCTTCGCGAGCCGACTTTCTGTGCTTCCTCGAATATCTTCGCGCTGACCGTGCCGATAACAAGGGCGAGTGGGAGAACAACGATCTCGGGTCCTTTCTTGCAGGGCTTGAGGGCTTTTGCCACGACATCGATGGTTATTACCTCAATGCCGGGGAGGTGGTGGATGTTGAAACTATCACCTGGCGCATGGCAGCCCAGATGCTGCTCGCCGCAACCGTCTACGAGTAGAATCGAACAGGGATGGTAGAAGGCGGCCGATCCACGATCCGCATCGCGATGTGGTCGGGCCCCCGCAACCTCTCCACCGCGATGATGCGTAGCTTCGGCAACCGCTCCGACACGTTCGTCAGCGACGAGCCTTATTACGGCGCCTTCCTCAGGCAGACGGGTGCGCCCCATCCCATGCGCGACGAGGTCATCGCGGCGATGGACTGCGACTGGCAAAGCATCGCCCGAAGCCTGGCCGGCCCGTGCCCGGACGGTTCGCCGATCTGGTATCAGAAGCATATGTGGCACCACATGGTCGGCCCGGTCGGCCACGCGGATTTCGCCGGCTTCGTCCACGCCTTCCTGATCCGCGATCCGGCCGCGATGATCGCTTCCTATCTGCGCAAGCGCGAATCGGCCGCGTTCGAGGATTTCGGGCTCGACCGGCAGGCGGACTTCTTCGATCGCGAAGCCGATCGGCTGGGCCGGGCGCCGCCGGTCGTCGATGCCGCCGACTTGCTTGCAGACCCCGAGGGTGTCCTCGCCGCCCTCTGCGGCCGACTCGGCATCCCCTTCGATCCCGCCATGCTGAACTGGCCTCCCGGCCGGCGCGAGACCGACGGCCCCTGGGCTCCGCACTGGTACCGAACGGTCGAGGCCAGCACCGGCTTCGGCCCGCCCGAGCCGGCACCCGCCGGCTTGTCCGACCAGGCGCTACGCCTCGCCGATCGCTGCCGCCCTTATTACGATCGGCTGGCGGCGCACAGAATCAGCGGATGAAGCCGACGCGGAGTCGGACTCCAGCGCTCGGGAGGATTTGGCCCGGCGACCGATCAGCGGCCAAGCGCAATGGCAATGAGCGCGGTGCCGAGCAGCAGGAATAGGGGACTGTAGAGCCAGCTGTCGTAGCGGGCCCAGCGCGTCGAGCGAATGCGCTTGAAGAAGCCTGTCCACGGCGTCGGCACGATCGCGCGCAGGATGAACGCCCCGCCGGTGAGCATCGACGCGCCTTGTGCGACCTTGGGCGGAAATGGCGAAGGGAGGTGGCCGCTGACCGTCGCGGCAAGCGCACCGAGCAGGACAAGACCCAGGGCAACCCCACCGGCGGCCCAGCGCCACCAGCGGATCCGGTGAACCATCACCGGCACTCCATCCGGCCGTTGCGGCAGGCTCACCGAATAACCGACCCGTCCGCCCAGCGCCCAATGCAGATGGAAGCCTGCGGCGAATGCGATGATGGCGAGGGCGGCGATCAGGGACGGCGTCATGGCTGCGGTGATGCCCCCCGCCCCTGCCGATCTCAAGCCGACGACGGGCGCCCCGCCAATTGAAAATACCCGCTGTTGACCCATATGGCACTCGCGGCTATAGGCCGCCCCTGCCCGGGGCTGGTGGTGGTTTAACGGACCAGACGCTGTCCTGTGACGGGCTGAGCTTGAACATTGCTGCATGACCAAAGGCCTGGGGGGCCGTAAGGCCGCCGGGGCTTTTGCGCTTTTTGCATGCCGCAAAGTAACTTGAGGAAGTGAAGGCTTCATGCCGACGATTAACCAGCTGATCCGCAAGGGTCGGGAGCCGCAAAAGGCCAAATCCAAGGTTCCCGCGATGGAGCAGAACCCGCAGAAGCGCGGAGTCTGCACTCGCGTCTACACGACCACTCCGAAGAAGCCGAACTCGGCGCTTCGCAAGGTCGCCAAGGTGCGTCTCACCAACCAGCGCGAGGTGATCAGCTACATTCCGGGCGAGGGCCACAACCTCCAGGAGCATAGCGTGGTCCTGATCCGCGGAGGCCGCGTCCGCGACCTTCCGGGCGTCCGCTACCACGTGCTTCGCGGAGTCCTCGACACCCAGGGTGTCAAGGACCGCCGCCAGTCCCGCTCGAAGTACGGCGCCAAGCGCCCGAAATAACTCTCCAGTAAGCCCCGGACGGGTTCCGGATCAGGCTGAAGCATAAAGGAAGAGACTATGTCCCGTCGTCGCCGCCCAGAGAAGCGTGAGATCCTGCCCGACCCCAAGTTCGGCGATCTCGTGCTGTCCAAGTTCATGAACAGCGTCATGCTCGACGGCAAGAAGTCCGTCGCCGAGGGAATCGTCTACGGCGCCTTCGAGACCGTCGAGACCCGCGCCAAGCGCGATCCGCTTCAGGTCTTCCACGACGCGCTGAACAACATCAAGCCGGGCATCGAGGTCCGCAGCCGCCGGGTCGGCGGCGCCACCTACCAGGTGCCGGTCGAGGTCCGCCCCGACCGCGCCCAGGCGCTCGCCATCCGCTGGCTGATCACCGCCGCCCGGGCCCGCTCGGAGAATACGATGTCGGCCCGCCTCTCCGGCGAGCTGATGGACGCCGCCAACAATCGCGGCAACGCGGTCAAGAAGCGCGAGGATACGCACCGTATGGCCGAGGCCAACCGCGCCTTCTCGCATTACCGCTGGTAACATTTTGAACGCCGGGCCGTCAGCCCGGCCTGGAGTGAAGAACGTGCCCCGCAGCCACCCGCTCGACCGCTACCGCAATATCGGCATCATGGCCCACATCGATGCCGGCAAGACCACGACGACGGAGCGAGTCCTCTATTATACCGGCAAGTCCTACAAGATCGGCGAGGTCCATGAGGGCACCGCCACGATGGACTGGATGGAGCAGGAGCAGGAGCGCGGGATCACGATCACGTCCGCTGCCACCACCTGTTTCTGGAACGAGCACCGGATCAACATCATCGACACGCCCGGCCACGTCGACTTCACCATCGAGGTGGAGCGTTCGCTGCGCGTGCTCGACGGCGCCGTCGCCGTGTTCGACGGAGTGGCCGGAGTCGAGCCGCAGTCGGAGACGGTCTGGCGGCAGGCGGACAAGTACAAGGTTCCGCGCATGTGCTTCGTCAACAAGCTCGATCGCACCGGCGCGAACTTCGACATGTGCGTCGGAATGATCAAGGACCGGCTCGGCGCCCGTCCGATGGTCCTCTATCTCCCGATCGGCCTCGAGAGCGATTTCAAGGGCCTGGTCGACCTGGTCGAGAACCGGGCGATCATCTGGCTCGAGGAGAGCCTGGGCGCGAAGTTCGAATATCAGGACATCCCCGCCGATCTCGCCGATGCGGCCGCCGAAGCGCGCCAGCACATGATCGAGATGGCCGTCGAGCAGGACGACGAGGTGATGGAATCATACCTCGAGGGCAATGAGCCCGACGTCGCGACCCTGAAGAAGCTGATCCGCAAGGGCACCCTCAACTTCTCGTTCGTGCCGGTGCTGTGCGGCTCGGCCTTCAAGAACAAGGGCGTCCAGCCGATGCTCGACGCCGTCGTCGACTATCTGCCTTCGCCGCTCGACGTTCCCGCCATCCAGGGCCTCAAGCTCGACGGCGAGACGACCGACGAGCGTCCCGCCCGGGACGACGCGCCGTTCGCCGGCCTCGCCTTCAAGATCATGACCGACCCGTTCGTCGGAACTCTGACCTTCGTCCGGATCTATTCGGGCAAGCTCGAAAGCGCTTCGCTCGTGATGAACTCGGTCAAGGACAAGAAGGAGAAGGTCGGGCGAATGCTTCTGATGCACGCCAACGATCGCGAGGACATCAAGGAAGCCTTTGCCGGCGACATCGTAGCGCTCGTGGGCCTCAAGGACACGACGACGGGCGACACGCTCTGCGCCGCCAACGCTCCGATCATCCTCGAGCGGATGGAGTTCCCCGATCCGGTGATCGAGGTCGCCGTCGAGCCCAAGACCAAGGCCGACCAGGAGAAGATGGGCGTCGCCCTTCACCGCCTGGCGCAGGAGGATCCTTCGTTCCGGGTCTCCTCGGACATGGAATCGGGCCAGACCATCATCAAGGGGATGGGCGAGCTCCACCTCGAGATCCTGGTCGACCGGATGAAGCGCGAGTTCAAGGTCGAGGCCAATGTCGGCGCTCCGCAGGTCGCCTATCGCGAGTCGCTCGCGAAGCCGGTCGAGCTCGTCTACACCCACAAGAAGCAGTCGGGCGGCTCAGGCCAGTTCGGCGAGGTCAAGGTGGCGATCGAGCCGGGCGAGCGCGGCTCGGGAATCGTCTTCACCGACGAGATCAAGGGCGGCAACATCCCGCGCGAATATATCCCGTCGGTCGAGAAGGGCATGCGCGAGACCGCGGCGACCGGATCCTTGATCGGCTTCCCGATCATCGACTTCAACATCCGGCTGCTCGACGGCAAGTATCACGACGTCGACTCCTCGGCGCTCGCGTTCGAGATCACCGGCCGCGGAGCGATGCGCGAAGGCGCCCGCAAGGCGGGCATCAAGCTGCTCGAGCCGATCATGAAGGTGGAAGTCGTGACCCCGGAGGACTATCTGGGCGACGTGATCGGCGATCTGAACAGCCGGCGCGGGCAGATCCAGGGTACGGACAGCCGCGGCAATGCACAGGTCGTCGAAGCGATGGTGCCGCTTGCCAATATGTTCGGCTACGTTAATGAGCTGCGGTCCTTCAGCCAGGGCCGCGCTCAGTACACGATGCAGTTCTCGCATTATGACGAGGTGCCCGCGAACGTTGCCGAAGAGGTCAAGGCGAAGCTCGCCTGAGCCGACTGAAATTTGAATTTGAACAGAAAGAACGAGGGTTTAGGAAATGGCCAAAGCTAAATTCGAGCGGACGAAGCCGCATTGCAACATCGGCACCATCGGTCACGTCGACCATGGCAAGACGTCGCTCACCGCGGCGATCACCAAGGTCCTCGCCAAGACTGGCGGCGCCACCTACACGAGCTATGCGAATATCGACAAGGCTCCCGAGGAGCGCGAGCGCGGAATCACCATTTCGACCGCCCACGTCGAATATGAGACCGAGGCCCGCCACTACGCCCACGTCGATTGCCCGGGCCACGCCGACTATGTGAAGAACATGATCACCGGCGCCGCCCAGATGGACGGAGCGATCCTGGTCGTGTCGGCCGCCGACGGCCCGATGCCGCAGACCCGCGAGCACATTCTGCTCGCCAAGCAGGTCGGCGTGCCGGCCATGGTCGTCTACATGAACAAGGTCGACCAGGTCGACGACGAGGAGCTCCTCGAGCTCGTCGAGCTCGAGATCCGCGAGCTTCTCTCGTCCTACGATTTCCCGGGCGACGACATTCCGATCGTCAAGGGTTCGGCCCTGGCCGCCCTCGAGGACAAGAATGAGGAGATCGGCGAGAACAGCATCCTCGAGCTGATGAAGGCCGTGGACAGCTACATCCCGCAGCCGGAGCGTCCGCTCGACAAGCCGTTCCTGATGCCGATCGAGGACGTCTTCTCGATCTCGGGCCGAGGCACGGTCGTCACCGGCCGGGTCGAGACCGGAATCGTCAAGGTCGGCGAGGAAGTCGAGATCGTCGGAATCCGCGACACCGCCAAGACGGTCGTCACCGGCGTCGAGATGTTCCGCAAGCTGCTCGATCAGGGCCAGGCCGGCGACAATATCGGCGCCCTGCTCCGCGGCGTCCCGCGTGACGGAGTCGAGCGCGGCCAGGTCCTGGCCAAGCCCGGCTCGATCACTCCGCACACCGATTTCAGCGCCAACGTCTATGTCCTCTCGAAGGACGAGGGCGGCCGTCACACGCCGTTCTTCGCCAACTACCGTCCGCAATTCTACTTCCGCACGACCGACGTGACGGGCGAAGTGGTTCTTCCGGAAGGCACCGAGATGGTCATGCCCGGCGACAACGTGAATCTGGGCGTGAAGCTGATCGCTCCGATCGCCATGGACCAGGGCCTGCGCTTCGCGATTCGCGAAGGCGGCCGGACCGTCGGCGCGGGGGTTGTCGGCGAGATCACAAAGTAATATAGGGCCTCAGCCGCCCGGATCGCAGAGATTCGGGCGGCTCGCTCTTTTAGTGTGAGTAGATGGCCGATCCGGGGCCGAAAGGACCCGGGATGGCTTCGTTTGGTTTGTAGTGCCTCCACTGTCGTAGAGGCGGGTTTGCCCGCCGAAGCTTCAGCGAAGGCGGGCTCTTTGCAATCGGTAAGTAGGTCATGGAAACGCAGAATATCCGCATTCGCCTGAAGGCTTTCGATCACCGCGTGCTCGATCAGGCCACCGGCGACATCGCCGACACCGCTCGGCGGACGGGTGCGATGATCCGCGGGCCCATTCCCTTGCCGACGCGAATCGAGAAGTTCACCGTGAACCGCTCGCCGCACGTCGACAAGAAGTCGCGCGAGCAGTTCGAGGTTCGGACCTACAAGAGGCTGCTCGACATCGTGCAGCCGACGCCGCAGACGGTCGACGCTCTGATGAAGCTCGACCTCGCCGCCGGCGTGGACGTTGAGATCAAGCTCGCATAGCGAGCGCAGTCCCCGCGAAAGTGGGGATCTCGGGGTGAAGGGCGCAGGCGCCTTTTACCGGCTGAGACCCCGGCCTTCGCCGGGGAGACGAAAAGGACTTGGTCCCGGCTTTTGCCGGGACTGCGAATGAAAACCCCTCGGGGTTCTCATTCTTGGGATACCGCACGGCAAGCTGCCGTGGTCTGCGTCCCCCGCATCTCCGCTTCGGCGGGGAACACAGCCCAGGCGGGGTGATGCATCTGTTTCGGGCTGTTCACGCCCGCGGCTTCGCCGTGGGCCTCTGAGTGAAAGGATTTGGTCATGCGCACCGGCGTGATCGCGAAGAAAGTGGGAATGACCCGCCTGTTCCAGGAGGACGGCCGCCACGTGCCGGTCACCGTCCTGGCGCTGGACAATGTCCAGGTGGTGGCGCGCAGGGAAACGGACCGTGACGGCTATGTCGCGGTCCAGCTCGGCGCCGGAACCGCCAAGGCGAAGAACGTCGCCAAGCCGCAGCGCGGCCATTTCGGCAAGGCCGAGGTGGAGCCGAAGGCGCGCATGGCCGAGTTCGTCGTCGCCGAGGACGCTTTGCTCGAGGTCGGCGCCGAGCTGACCGCCGACCATTATGTCGCGGGCCAATATGTCGACATCCAGGGCTGCACCCAGGGCAAGGGCTTTGCCGGCGGAATGAAGCGCTGGGGCTTCGGCGGTCTTCGCGCCACCCACGGCGTCTCGCTCTCGCACCGCTCGCTCGGTTCGACCGGCCAGCGCCAGGATCCGGGCCGGGTCTTCAAGAACAAGAAGATGGCCGGCCATATGGGCGCGAAGAACCGCACCCAGCAGAATCTCGAGGTCGTCCGCACCGACGCCGCGCGCGGCCTGATCTTCGTCAAGGGATCGGTCCCCGGCCACAAGGGCGGCTGGCTCCTGGTCAAGGATTCGGTGAAGGTGCCGCGTCCGGACGAGGCTCCCTATCCCGCCGGAATCCGCGAGATCGCCGCCGAGATCGTCCATGAGGAGGCTCCGGCCGGAATGGTCGAGGAAGCCGCCGTCCACGAAATCCCCGCGCTGCCGGGCGCCGACGAAGTCGCCGCCGGAGTTGCCGAGGCCGACGCTCACGCCGCCGAGGCGGAAGCCCAGGCCGACGCCGCGGAAACCGCTGCGCCCGCGGGCGAGGCCCCCGCGTCCGACGCGGCCGCCGACGAGAAGGAAGGCTAAGCCATGAAGGTCAAGGTTCAGACCCTCGATGCGAAAGGCAAGGGCTCGGACATCGAGCTCAACGACGAGGTGTTCGGCATCGAGCCGCGCGCCGACATCCTGCACCGCGTCGTCACCTGGCAGCTCGAGAAGCGCCGGGGCACCGCCCGCGGCGCCCGCGAGCGGTCCGACGTCGCGCGCACCGGCAAGAAGTTCGGCCGCCAGAAGGGCGGCGGAACCGCCCGCCACGGCGATCGCCGAGCCCCGATCTTCGTCGGCGGCGGAAAGGCGCACGGTCCCCGGGTCCGCGACTTCAATCCGTCGCTGAACAAGAAGGTTCGCGCTCTCGGCCTCAGGATGGCGCTCTCCGCCAAGGCCCGCGACGGCCAGCTCGTCGTGATGGAGAATCTCGACGTCAAGGAAGCCAAGACCAAGTCGCTCCGCGAGCAGCTCGGCAAACTGGGCTTCGGCAAGACCGCTTTGGTGATCGACGGCGACGCGCTCAACGTCGGCTTCGCAATGGCTTCGTCGAACCTTCGCGAGATTAACCTTCTCCCGGCGGTCGGAGCCAACGTCTACGACATTCTGAAGCATGAGACCCTGGTGCTGACCCGCGCCGCGGTCGAGAGCCTGGAGGCGCGTTTCAATGGCTAAGAAGCCTGCCAAGCAGCAGGTCGACATCAATCATTACGATGTCGTCCTCGCTCCCCACATCACCGAGAAGTCGACCCTGCTCTCCGAGCAGAACGCGGTCGTCTTCAAGGTCGCGAACGATGCCACCAAGCCGCAGATCAAGGCGGCCGTGGAGGCTCTGTTCGGAGTCAGCGTGACTGGCGTGAACACCATCACCCAGAAGGGCAAGACCAAGCGCTGGAAGGGCCGTCCCTACCAGCGGTCGGACATGAAGAAGGCGATCGTGACGCTGGCCGAAGGCCAGTCCATCGACGTCACCAGCACGATCTGAGGCTAGGGCAAGATGGCACTCAAGAAATACAACCCGACGACCCCGTCGCAGCGCGGCCTGATCCTCGTCGACAAATCGTCGCTGTGGAAGGGCAAGCCGATCAAGGCTCTGACCGAGGGCAAGCGCAAGACGGGCGGCCGCAACAACAAGGGGCACGTCACGTCGCGCGGAATCGCCGGCGGCCACAAGCAGAAGTACCGCTATATCGACTTCAAGCGTCGCAAGTGGGACATGCCGGCCACGGTCGAGCGTCTGGAATATGACCCGAACCGGACCGCCTTCATCGCCCTCGTCAAATATGAGGACGGCGAGATCGCCTACATCATCGCTCCGCAGCGGCTCGCTCCGGGCGACAGCGTGATCGCGGGCAAGAAGGTCGACGTGAAGCCGGGCAATGCGATGGAGCTCGGCCAGATGCCGGTCGGAACCATCGTCCACAACGTGGAGATGAAGCCGGGCAAGGGCGGCCAGATCGCGCGCTCGGCGGGAACCTACGTCCAGGTCGTCGGCCGCGACCGCGGAATGGTCATGGTCAGGCTCAATTCAGGCGAGCAGCGCTATATCCGCTCGGACTGCATGGGCACGGTCGGAGCCGTCTCCAATCCGGACAACCAGAACCAGAATTTCGGCAAGGCCGGCCGAAGCCGCTGGATGGGCCGGCGTCCGCTGACCCGCGGCGTCGCCAAGAACCCGGTCGACCACCCGCACGGCGGCGGCGAAGGCCGCACCTCGGGTGGCCGCCATCCGGTCACTCCGTGGGGCAAGCCGACCAAGGGCGCCCGCACTCGTTCGAACAAGTCGACGGACAAGATGATCATCCGGTCCCGTCACGCAAAGAAGAAGAGGTAGTCATGGCCCGCTCCGTCTGGAAAGGCCCGTTCGTCGAGCTGTCGCTGCTGAAGAAGGCGGAGACCGCGCAGGAGGCCAATCAGCGTGCCCCGATCAAAACCTGGTCGCGCCGCTCCACCATACTCCCGCAGTTCGTTGGACTCACCTTCAACGTCTACAACGGCCGCAAATTCGTTCCCGTGTCGGTGAACGAGGACATGGTCGGGATGAAGCTCGGCGAGTTCGCGCCGACCCGCTACTTCCCGGGCCATGCCTCCGACAAGAAGGGCAAGAGGTAAGATCATGGGCAAGGAAAAAAGCCCCCGCAAGGTCGCCGACAACGAGGCGCTTTCGGTCGGAACGCAGATCCGCGGTTCCGCCCAGAAGCTGAATCTCGTCGCCGGCCTGATCCGCGGCCGCAAGGCCGAGGACGCGATGAACATTCTCACCTTCTCCAAGAAGGCGATGGCTGTGGACGTCCGCAAGGTGCTCGCCTCGGCGATCGCCAATGCGGAGAACAATCACAATCTCGACGTCGACTCGCTGGTCGTCGCCGAGGCGTCGGTCGGCAAGAGCCTCTCGATGAAGCGCTTCGCCACCCGCGCCCGCGGCCGGTCGAGCCGGATCGTCAAGCCGTTCAGCCGCGTCCGCATCGTCGTCCGCGAGCAGCAGGAAGCAGAATAATGGGTCAGAAAACCTCCCCGATCGGCCTCAGGCTGCAGATCAACCGGACCTGGGACAGCCGCTGGTACGCCGAGGGCGCCGATTACGGCCGGCTGCTCCTCGAGGATCTCAAGATCCGCAACTTCGTCATGAAGACGATGCCTCAGGCCGCCATCTCCAAGGTCGTGATCGAGCGTCCGGCCAAGCTTTGCCGGGTCTCCATCTATGCCGCGCGCCCCGGCGTGATCATCGGCAAGAAGGGCGCCGACATCGAGAAGCTGCGCAAGCAGCTCGGAGCGATGACGTCGAGCGACGTGTCGCTGAACATTGTCGAGATCCGCAAGCCCGAGATCGACAGCCGCCTGGTCGCCCAGTCGGTCGCCGACCAGCTCGAGCGCCGGATCGCGTTCCGCCGGGCGATGAAGCGCGCGGTCCAGTCCGCTCTGCGCCTCGGCGCCGAGGGAATCCGGATCACCTGCGGCGGCCGCCTCGGCGGGGCCGAGATCGCCCGGACCGAATGGTATCGCGAGGGCCGCGTGCCTCTGCACACGCTTCGCGCCAACGTCGATTATGCCGAGGCCACCGCGCACACCGCCTACGGCGTCTGCGGCGTGAAGGTCTGGATCTTCAAGGGCGAGATTCTCGGCCACGATCCGCTCGCCCAGGACCGGCTGATGATGGAAGCGCAGACCTCCGGCGTCCGTCCGGCCCGCTAAGGAACAACAGAGATGCTGCAACCAAAACGCACCAAGTTCCGCAAGGCCTTCAAGGGCCGGATCTCGGGCGACGCCAAGGGCGGAACCTCGCTGAACTTCGGCGCCTTCGGACTGAAGGCGCTCGAGCCGGAGCGGATCACCGCCCGCCAGATCGAGGCCGCGCGCCGCGCGATCACCCGCCACATCCGCCGTCAGGGCCGGTTGTGGATCCGGGTGTTCCCGGACGTTCCGGTCTCGAAGAAGCCCGCCGAGGTCCGCCAGGGCAAGGGCAAGGGCTCGCCCGAATTCTGGGCCGCGCGCGTGAAGCCCGGCCGGATCCTTTTCGAGCTGGACGGAGTCCCCGGCCCGCTCGCCCGCGTCGCCTTCGAGCGCGCGGCTGAGAAACTGCCGATCAAGACGAAGGTGGTCGCCCGCCTCGGCGAGTCGGTGCGCGAGGAAGAATAGAGATGGCCAAGTTCGACGATCTTTCGAAGAAGACCGACGATCAGCTTTCCGAGCAGCTGGGCGAGCTGAAGCGCGAGCAGTTCAACCTGCGCTTCCAGGCCGCCACCAATCAGCTCGAGAAGCCGTCGCGGGTCCGCGAGGTGCGCCGCACCATCGCCCAGATCAAGACGCTTCAGAGCGAGCGCGCAAGCCGCGCCCGCGCCGAAGCGTAGAGGAGTAGACATGCCCAAGCGCGTTCTGACCGGGACCATCGTGTCCGACAAGACCGACAAGACCGTGGTGGTGAAGGTCGAGAGGCGGGTGAAGCATCCGCTGTACGGCAAGATCATCAAGCGGTCGAAAAAGTATCACGCCCATGACGAGGGCAACGAGTTCAAGGTCGGAGAGACCGTCCGCATCGAGGAGACGCGGCCGATCTCGAAGCTGAAGACCTGGCGGGTATTGGAGCGGATCGGCGGCGAAGCCGCTCCCGCTGCTGTCGAGATCGAGGCCTGACGCCTCGTTCGAACTGAAGCTGATCGCCGGACGGGTTCCGGTTGAAGTGAGAAGAAGGAATTGGATCGATGATCCAGATGCAGTCCAACCTTGAGGTCGCCGACAATAGCGGCGCCAAGCGCGTCCAGTGCATCAAGGTGCTCGGCGGGTCGAAGCGCCGCTTCGCCGGAGTCGGCGATATCATCGTCGTCTCCGTCAAGGAGGCGGCGCCGCGCGGCCGCGTGAAGAAGGGTGACGTCCACAAGGCCGTCATCGTCCGAACCGCAAAGGACATCCACCGCGCTGACGGATCGACGATCCGCTTCGATTCCAACGCGGCCGTCCTGGTGAACAACAATGCCGAGCCCATCGGCACCCGTATCTTCGGCCCTGTCGTGCGCGAGCTGCGCGCGAAGAAGCACATGAAGATCATCAGCCTGGCGCCGGAGGTCCTGTAATGTCCGCGCAGAAGATCAAGAAGGGCGACCGGGTCGTCATCCTGTCCGGCAAGGACAAGGGCAAGCACGGCGAAGTCACCAGGTCGATGCCGAAGGACGGCAAGGTTCTGGTTTCCGGAATTAACGTCGTCACCCGCCACCGCAAGCCGAGCCAGGCCAATCCGCAGGGCGGCCTGGAGCGCACGGAAGCCCCGCTTCACGTGTCCAAGGTTGCGATCGAGGATCCCAAGACCGGCAAGGCGACGCGAGTCCGCTTCGAGGTCAGGGACGGAAAGAAGGTCCGCGTCGCTGCGCGGTCCGGGGAGCTGATCAATGGCTGAGTCCCAGAAATACACGCCGCGCCTGAAGGGCGACTATGAGGAGCGCATCGTCAAGGCGATGACCGAGAAGTTCGGTTACAAGAACCGGCTCGAGGTCCCTCGCCTGGAGAAGATCGTCCTCAACATGGGCGTCGGCGAGGCGACCCAGGACAAAAAGAAGGTCGACACCGCGGCAGCCGAGATGGAGCTGATCGCCGGCCAGAAGCCGGTCATCACCAAGGCGAAGAAGTCGATCGCTCAGTTCAAGCTTCGCGAGGGCATGCCGATCGGAGTGAAGGTCACCCTTCGCCGCGACCGCATGTACGAGTTCCTCGACCGGCTGGTCACGATCGCTCTCCCGCGGGTCCGCGATTTCCGCGGCCTCAATCCGCGCTCGTTCGACGGCCGGGGCAATTACGCAATGGGTCTCAAGGAGCAGATCGTGTTCCCGGAGATCAACTATGACCGCATCGAGAAGGTGCGCGGCATGGACGTCATCATCACCACCACCGCGAAGACGGACGACGAGGCGCGCGAGCTGCTGCGCCTCTTCAACTTCCCCTTCCCGGCGGAAGAGGATCAAAAGCAGGCGGCCTGAGGCCGTCTGCCTGGAAAGGAAGAGAACTTAAGTCATGGCGAAACTGAGTTCGATCAACAAGAACGAGCGTCGCAGGAAGCTGGCAAAGAAATATGCCGGCCGATATGCGAAGCTGAAGGCGATCGCGAACGACGAGTCGAAGGACGACACCGAGCGGCTGATCGCGCGGCTGAAGATGGCCGAGATCCCCCGCAACGGGAATCCGACGCGAATCCGCAACCGCTGCGAGGTCACCGGCCGTTCGCGCGCCGTTTATCGCAAATTCCGACTGTCGCGGATCATGATCCGCGAGCTGGGCAACAAGGGACTCATCCCGGGCCTCACGAAGTCGAGCTGGTAGGGTAGAGACATGCCATTGACCGATCCACTGGGTGATATGCTCACCCGCATCCGCAACGGCCAGCAGGCCCGCAAGGACAGCGTGCTGACGCCCGCGTCCAAGCTGCGCGTGCGCGTTCTCGATGTGCTCCAGCGCGAGGGCTATATCCGCGGCTATACCGAGGAGGCCCTCGGGCCGGCCAAGGGCCTGCGCATCGAGCTGAAATATTTCGAGGGCCAGCCCGCGATCCAGCACGTTTCGCGGATCTCAAAGCCCGGCCGCCGCGTCTATTCGGGAAGCCAGGAGCTCCCCCGGGTCCGCAACGGCCTCGGCATAACCATCGTCTCGACGCCCAAGGGCGTTCTGTCCGACGCGGAAGCGCGCGAGCAGAATGTCGGCGGCGAGGTCCTCGCGGAGGTGTTCTGATGAGCCGCATTGGTAAAGTGCCGGTCGCTCTGCCGGACAACGTCACCGCTTCGATCGAAGGATCGATCCTCTCGGTGAAGGGGCCCAAGGGCGTCCTCACCATGCCGATGCTGGACGATATCAGCTACGGCATCGAGGACGGCCGGATCGTGGTGAAGCCGGCGAACGACAGCAAGCGGGCGCGCTCCTTCTGGGGCATGCACCGGACGCTCGTCCAGAATTTGGTCACCGGAGTGACCGAGGGCTTCACCAAGGTCCTCGAGATCACCGGAGTCGGCTACCGCGCCGCGGCCCAGGGCCGCAACCTGCGCCTTCAGCTCGGCTACAGCCACGACGTCAACATCGCGGTGCCGGAAGACCTCGAGGTGAAGACTCCCGACCAGACCACGGTCGAGATTTCGGGCAGCGACCGGCAACGCGTCGGCCAGCTCGCCGCCGAGATCCGCCGCTGGCGCAAGCCGGAGCCCTACAAGGGCAAGGGCATCAAATATCGCGGGGAATATATCTTCCGCAAAGAAGGCAAGAAGAAGTAGCCATGGCGAAACTCACCCTCTTCGAACGGCGCCGCCAGCGCGTCCGCACCTCGCTTCGCAAGCGGGGCGGCACCAAGCCGCGCCTGTCGGTCCATCGCTCGGGCCGGCACATCTATGCCCAGATCATCAGCGACGGCGAAGGCCGCACGCTGGCCGCCGCATCGACCCTGGACAAGGATCTTCGCGGCAAGGCCGGAGCGACCGTCGGCGGAGCCCAGGAGGTCGGCAAGAAGATCGCCGAGCGCGCCAAGGCGGCCGGCGTCACCCAGGTAATATTCGACCGTGGCGGTTTCCTGTTCCACGGGCGCGTCAAGGCTCTCGCCGACGCGGCGCGCGAAGGCGGATTGGAGTTTTAAATGGCTGACGAAAACAACCAGGCGGAGCCCGCCGCCCCGGCCGAGCCCATCGCCCCGGCCGAAGCGCCCGAGCAGCAGGCCGAGCCCGCAGCGGCCGAGACTCCGGTCGCCGCCGAGCAGGCTTCCGAGGTTCCGGCCGACGCTCCCGTCGAGGCGCGCCCCGAGGGCCGCCGCGATCGCGGTCCGCGCGGCGGACGCGGCGGCGGCGGCGGCCGTGACAATCGTGGCGGCGGCCGCGGCCGGCGCGACGAGCGCGGCCGCGGACGCGGCGGCGACGACGAGGGCGGCGAGGAGCTGGTCGAGAAGCTCGTCCACATCAACCGGGTCTCCAAGACGGTGAAGGGCGGCAAGCGCTTCGGCTTCGCGGCTCTGGTCGTGGTCGGCGACGGCAAGGGCCGGGCCGGCTTCGGCCACGGCAAGGCCCGCGAGGTTCCCGAGGCGATCTCCAAGGCGACCGCCGCGGCCAAGAAGGCGATGGTCCGGGTTCCGCTTCGCGAGGGCCGTACCCTCCATCATGACGGAATGGGCCATTTCGGCGCCGGGCGCGTCTATGTCCGGACCGCTCCGGCAGGCACCGGAATCATCGCCGGCGGCCCGATGCGCGCCGTGTTCGAGAGCCTTGGAGTCGCCGACGTGGTGACCAAGTCGATCGGCACGTCGAACCCCTACAACATGGTTCGGGCCACGTTCGAGGCGCTCGGCGAGCAGACCAGCCCCAAGTCGGTCGCCCAGCGCCGCGGCAAGAAGATCGCCGACCTGATGGGCCGCCGCGCCGGTCTCGGCGGAGCCGAGGCCGAGGCGGAAGCCGAAGCGGTCACGGAGTAAGCATGATGGCCAAGATCAAGATCACCCAGACCGGATCGCCGATCCGGCGCCAGCCGCACCAGCGCAAGACGCTGATCGGCCTGGGCCTCAACAAGATGCACAAGACCAGCGAGCTCGAGGATACCCCCGAGGTCCGTGGAATGATCAGGCGCGTGCATCACATGGTGTCGGTCGAGGAATAGTCCGCCTCACCGTCATTCCAGCGAAAGCTGGAATCTCTCTTCCCCTTCGGGAAGCGGAGAAAAGAACAATTGAGATCCCAGCTTTCGCTGGGATGACGAAAATGGGGAAGGGTTCGCTCTCCCCTGCGCGACAAAAGCGAAAGCGAGTGCAAAGACATGAAACTGAACGACATCCGCGACAATAAGGGCGCGCGTAAATCCAGGGTCCGGGTCGGACGCGGAATCGGCTCCGGCCTCGGCAAGACCGCCGGCCGCGGCCAGAAGGGCCAGAAGAGCCGCTCCGGCGTCGCCGTCTGGGGCTTCGAGGGCGGCCAGATGCCGCTCCACATGCGGATCCCGAAGCGCGGCTTCAACAACATTTTCGCCAAGGATTATGCCGAGGTGAATCTCGGCTCGATCCAGAAGGCGGTGGATGCCGGCAAGCTCGAGTCCAAGGGCGTGATCGACCATGACTCCCTGAAGGCCGCCGGGCTCGCCCGCGGCGGCAAGGACGGAGTCCGGCTGCTCGGCAAGGGCAGCCTCACCGCCAAGCTCGCCTTCAAGGTCGCCGGAGTCTCCGCCGGGGCCCGCAAGGCGGTCGAGGACGCCGGCGGCTCGATCGAGCTGATCGAACTGGTTTCGGCCGCCGACAAGGCCGCCGCCAAGAAGGGCAAAGTCAGGGCTGCCAGGATCGCCGCCCAGAAGAAGGACTGACGGCCCGCGCGCGGTGGAGGCTGACAAGCCGAAACCGATCACTATATGAAGCGGCGGGGTATCTCACTTCCGCCGCTTCACGTCTTTTCGGGATCGAAATTCTATGGCCTCCGCAGCCGAGCAAATGGCAGCCAATATCAGCCTGGCGAACTTCGCCAAGGCGACCGATCTCAAGAAGCGGCTGTGGTTCACGCTCGGCGCTCTGATCGTTTTTCGGCTGCTGAGCTTCATCCCGCTTCCCGGAATCGATCCGCGCGCGCTCAACACCCTGTTCGACACGACCCGCGGCGGCGTTCTCGATTTCTTCAACATGTTCTCGGGCGGAAGCCTCGAGCGGATGAGCCTGATCGCCTTGGGCGTGATGCCCTACATCACCGCCTCGATCGTGGTTCAGCTCGCAAGCTCCATGTCGCCGACCCTTGCTGCCCTGAAGAAGGAAGGCGAGAGCGGCCGAAAGAAGATCAACCAATATACGCGCTACGGCACGGTCTTCCTGTGCGCGATCCAGGGCTATTTCATCGCCGTCGGGCTCGAAGGCTGGGGCCAGGACGCGACCGGATCGGCCGTGATCGACCCGGGCATGGTCTTCCGTTTCACCACGGTGATCAGCCTGGTCGGCGGAACCATGTTCCTGATGTGGCTGGGAGAGCAGATCACCAGTCGCGGCATCGGCAACGGAGTCTCGCTGATCATCATGGCCGGGATCGTCGCCCAGCTTCCGACCGCGCTCGCCCAGGCGTTCGAGGGCGGACGCACCGGCTCGCTCGACGCCTCGATCATCGTCGGCGTGATGCTTCTTGCCCTCGGCCTGATCCTGTTCATCTGCTTCATGGAGCGGGCGCAGCGCCGGGTGCTGATCCAGTATCCCAAGCGCCAGACCGCGCGCGGACAGATGCAGGCCGAGCGCTCGCACCTTCCGCTGAAGCTGAACACCGCGGGCGTGATCCCGCCGATCTTCGCCTCGTCGCTGCTTCTGATGCCGCTGACCATCGCCCAGTTCGCCGGCAACCGCGCGACCGACACCGAGGGCACCTGGAACGAGATATTGCTGACGGTGACGACAGCCCTTCAGCACGGGGCGCCGCTCTACATGCTGCTCTATGCGGCCGGCATCATCTTCTTCTGCTTCTTCTACACCGCCGTCGTCTTCAATCCCGAGGAGACCGCGGACAATCTGAAGCGCTACGGCGGCTTCATCCCCGGGATCCGCCCCGGCAAGCGGACCCAGGAATATCTCGACGCGGTCCTCACCAGGATCACGGTGGTCGGCGCCGCCTACCTCACCTTCATCTGCCTGGTGCCCGAATATCTGATCGCCAAGGCAGGAATCCCCTTCTACCTCGGCGGCACCAGCCTGCTGATCGTGGTCAACGTGACGATGGATACGGTCACCCAGATCCAGAGCCATCTGATCGCCCACCAATATGGCGATTTGATCAAGAAGGCGAAGCTGAAGGGCGGGAGGGGCAGGTGAGCCCGGCGCCGGCCAGCCCCGGCCCTGCGCTCAACCTGATCCTGCTCGGCCCGCCCGGAGCGGGCAAGGGTACTCAAGCCGCCAAGCTCCAGCAGGATCTCGGAATGATCCAGCTCTCGACCGGCGACATGCTCCGGGCCGCCGTCGCCGCCAAGACTCCGGTCGGTCTCCAGGCCAAGGCGGTGATGGACGCCGGCGGCCTCGTTTCGGACGAGATCGTCAACGGGATCCTCTCCGAGCGGCTCGACCAGGACGATATCGGGCGCGGCTTCATCCTCGACGGCTATCCGCGCACCGCGGCCCAGGCCCAGGCGCTCGAGAATTTGCTCGCGGCCAAGGGCCTGACCCTCGACCATGTCATCGAGCTCGTCGTCGACGAGGACGCGCTGGTCGACCGGATCACCGGCCGCTTCTCCTGCGCGAGCTGCGGCACCGGCTATCACGACCGCTACAAGCTGCCCAGGGAAGAAGGCGTCTGCGAAGTGTGCGGAAGCACCAGCTTCAAGCGGCGCCCCGACGACAATGAAGAGACGGTGCGCAACCGCCTCGGCGAATATCGCGCCAAGACCGCGCCGATCCTTCCCTTCTACGAAGCGCGCGGAATCGTCAGCCGCGTCGACGGAATGGCCCCGATCGCCGATGTCGAAGCGGCGATCGAGGAAATCCTCGCCAGACACTGACCGCCGGACCCGGCCGGGATTGCCGAAGCGGAACGATCGGTGCGTTCGCGATCATATCCTCTGATCCCGCCGCGCGCGCTTTCACGCTCCATCCCTACGCGATGGGCCGCAAGGGCGATTTCCCCCTGACCGTCATACCCGATGGTTATGCCTGGGAGGTTCCGGCCGGGGCCGGGCGCGAAGATCCGCTACACGGCGACGATCGGCGGCGGCAAATGGCGCGAAGTCGGAGACCGCATCGTCGGAGACGGGGCGCCGATGCGAATCTTCGAGATGAATCTGACCCGGGTCGGCGACAGCGCCTGGCCGGACGCCGATCCGGTCCCGATGCGCTAGCCGGGTAAGAGGGGCGGCACGATGTGCGCCACCCCGCTCTGTCACGGCATCCAGGCGCCCGGAGGCGTGAGCATGTCGCCCGGATCGGCGCCGCCGCCGCCGCCGGACATGAACGCGGCGAAGGCCATGGCAGGCGGGTCGAAGCTGAAATTGGCGGCGGTCAGCTTGCTCGCCTTGTAGCCGTCGAGGGTGATGCTGTCGCCGGTGCCCCAGCTGATCACCGCGCTGCCGCCGACATTGACGATGGTGAGGTCGGAGAAATCGTCGACCCCGGCCACCCCGTTGACGGCGACCACGTCCTTCTTCTCGAAGTCGGTGACATGGTCGTCGCCGGTGCCGTCCCCGACGACGAAGATGTCGTCATTCTGGCCGCCGGTCATGATGTCGTTGCCGGCGCCGCCGACCAAAGTGTCGTCGCCCTTGCCGCCGTTCAGAACGTCATTGCCGGCGGTGAGGGCCAGCTCCTCGGAGACGTCGCCGATCGTGACGATCGGGCCCGAGCTGCCGACGCCGTGCGTGTCGGCGTAGATCCGTCCGTCGCCGTACAAGGTGTCGTTGCCGTTGCCGCCGCTCAGATTGTCATTGCCTTCGTCGCCGGCCAGCACGTTGGCCGCATTGTCGCCGGTCAGATTGTCGTCGAAGTTCGAGCCCGACAGATTCTCGAAGCCGGACGCGTTCATCATGCCCTGCTCGGTGGCCTGGGCGGCGCCCTGGAGTGCGAGCGAGACCGTGACTCCCGCGGCGGTGATGTCGGTCCCGTTGCCGTTCAGCGACCAGGTGTCGGTGCCGAGCCCGCCGCTGAGCGTGTGGGTGCCGGTTCCGACTTGGACGAGATCGTTGCCGCCGCCGGCCGAGATGGTGTCGTTGCCGGTCACGCCCGAGCCGTCCGAGCCGCCCCACAGCCAATTGTCGCCGCCGTCGCCGGTGAGGACGTCGTCGAAGCGGGTACCCGAGACATGCTCGATCCCGGTCAGCGTGTCGAAGCCCTGCGAGACGGTATTCTGGGCGACGCCGACGATGTTGAGGTCGACGGTGACTCCGGCGGTAGCGCCGCTGCTGTAGGCCGCCCGGTCGAAGCCCGAGCCGCCGTCCAGCATGTCGTCGCCGAGACCGCCGTTCAGGAAATCGTCGCCATTGCCTCCGAGCACGATGTCGTTGCCGCCCTGACCGCGAAGAATGTCGTGGCCGTCGCCGCCGTCCAAACTATTGGAGTTCAGGTTGCCGCTGAGAATATCGTTGTAGGCGGAGCCAATGGCATTCTCGATGCTGACGAACGTGTCGTCGCCGGCCGCGCCGCTCGAGCCCCCGCCGAACGCGGTCAGGAAGACCTGAACGTCGCCGGTTGCCGAGGCATAGCTCGCCGTATCGGTGCCGCCGCCGCCGTTGATCGTATCGTCGCCGTCGCCGCCTTCGAGCACGTCGTTGCCGCCGGAGCCGAGGTCCGCCACCAGGGTCGGAGCGCCTCCGGTGGCTCCTCCCGCGTTGACGATGGAGACGAGACCGCCGTCGCCGTAGAGCGTGTCGTTGCCGGCTCCGCCGGAAAGCGTGTCGTTGCCGTCGTGGCCGCCGATCACATTGTCGGCGGTGTCGCCGGTCAGCTGATCGTCGAACGTCGTACCGGTCAGGTTTTCGAGACCGCTCAGGGTCATCGATCCCTGTCCCGTAGCCTGGGCGGCGCCCTGGAGCGCGAGCGAGACGGTTACCGCGCCCGCCATTGTGCCCAGCCCGAGGAAGGAGACGGTGTCCGAACCGGACCCGCCGTCCACGATATGATCGCCGTTCGCGACCTCCAGCAGATCGTCCCCGCCCATGCCGTAAAGCTGGTCATTGCCGCCGCCCGACGCGATCAGCCAGTTCAGATTGTTGTCGCCGGTCAGCACGTCGTTGAACTGGGTGCCCGAGAGCGCCTCGATGCCGTTGAGATTGTCCAGGCCCTGGCCGGTATCCTGGGCGGAACCCTGGAGCAGCAGCGAGACGTTGACGCCGCCGGTGATCGGCTCGGCGAAGCCGAAGAAGCTCACCCGGTCGAAGCCGGCGCCGCCGTCGACGAAATCATTGCCCGTGCCGGCCCGCACGAAATCGTCGCCATTGCCGCCGTAGATCGAATCATTGCCCTGCGATCCGACCAGGAAGTCATGGCCTTCGCCGCCGTCGAGCGTGTCGTCGCCGGCCAGGCCGGCGAGCGAATCGTGGCCGCCGAGCCCGGTCAGCACATTGGCCTGCCCGTCCCCGAAGATCACGTCGTCGAACTCGGAACCGGTCACGTTCTCGATGCTGACGAACGAGTCCGAGCCGTCGGGCCCGAAGGAGTAATTGCCGCCGAGATCCACCTCCATTGCGCCCGCGGCGTTCGCGTAGCTCGCCGTATCGGAGCCGCCGCCGCCGTTCAGCACATCGTCGCCCTCGCCGCCTTCGAGGACGTCGTCACCGCTGGTGATGTCGGGATCGCCGGGGAAGGCCACGACCAGGTCGGGGAAGGTGGTGATCGGTCCGGACGTGCCGGTTCCATGCGTATCGGCGCCGATCCGGCCGTCGCCGTACAATGTGTCGTTGCCCGCGCCGCCGACGAGATTGTCGTTGCCCGTATCGCCGGCCAGCACGTTGTTGCCGCCGTCGCCGGCCAGATTGTCGTCGAGGGTCGAGCCGGACAGATTCTCGAATCCGTTGAGGATCATCGATCCCTGCTCGGTCGCCTGCGCTCCGCCCTGGAGCGCGAGCGAGACGGTGACTCCGGCGGCGGTGATGTCGGTGCCGTTGCCGTGAAGAGTCAGGGTGTCGGTGCCGAGCCCGCCGTCGGCATTGTGATTGCCGGCGCCGACCTGGACGAGGTCGTTGCCGCCGCCGCCCGACAGGATGTCGTCGCCGGTCACGCCCGAGCCATCCGATCCGCCCCAGATCCAGTTGTCGCCGCCATTGCCGGTCAGCACGTCGTTGAAGCGGGTGCCCGAGACATGCTCGATGTCGTTGAGGGTGTCCCAGCCCTGCGAGCCGGTGTTCTGCGCCACGCCGACGATGTTGAGGTCGACCGTGACCCCCGCGGTCGCGCCGGTGCTGTAGGTGGCGCGGTCCCAGCCGTTGCCGCCGTTCAATAGGTCGTCGCCGAGCCCGCCGTTCAGGAAGTCGTCGTCGTCGCCGCCGTTCAGCGTGTCGTTGTCGCCTTCGCCGCGCAGGAAATCGTGGCCCGAATCGCCGTTGAGCGTGTCGTCGCCCGCGCGTCCGATAAGGCCGTCGTTGCCGGCGCCCCCGCTCAGCACATTGTTGCCGGCATCGCCGACGAGCGTATCGTCGAAGGCCGAGCCGATCGCATTCTCGATGCTGGTCAGCGTATCGAAGCCGGCCGCGCCGTCGGCGAAGCCGGACTGGAGAAGAACCTGAACCGCTCCCGTCGCGGTCGCGTAGGACGCCGTGTCCGATCCGCCGCCGCCATGGATGGTGTCGTCGCCGTCGCCGCCCTCGAGCAAATCGTCGCCGTCGACGAACTCGCTGCCCGGGAAGGCCGCCTCGACATCGGCATAGGTGACGATCGGTCCGGACAGGCCGGTATCGTGCGTGTCGATGATGATGCGGCCGTCGCCGTAGAGCGTGTCGTTGTTCGCGCCGCCCGACAGCACGTCGTTACCGGTGTCGCCCGCGAGGATGTTGACGTTTCCGTCTCCGGTCAGATTGTCATTGCCCGCGGAGCCCGACAGATTCTCGAATCCGGAGATCGTCATCGATCCGATTCCGGTCGCCTGGGCGGCCCCCTGCAGCAGAAGCGAGACCGAGACGCCCGCCAAAGGAGCGTTGTTCGCCCAGACCGAGAGAGTGTCGGTGCCGGTTCCGCCGTCGGAGGTGACGTTCCCCGGGCCCACTTCGACGAGGTCGTTGCCGCCGTGCGCGTTGATCGTGTCGTTGCCGTTCTCGCCCCACAGCCAGTTGTCGCCGTCATTGCCGTCGATCACGTCGTCATATTCGGTGCCCGACGCGTGCTCGATCCCGAACAGCGTATCCATGCCCATGAGGGTGTTCTGGGCCACGCCCTCGAGTCGGAGGTCGACGACGATGCCGTGAGTCGCGGTGAAGAAGGCGACACGGTCGAGGCCGGCGCCACCGTCGATCAAATCGTCGCCCAGACCTCCACGAAGATAATCGTCGCCGTTGCCGCCGAGGAGCGTGTCGTTGCCGCCCTCGCCATGCAGCTTGTCGTGGCCTTCGCCGCCGTCGACCACATCATTTCCTTCGCCCGCATTGACCAGGTCATTGCCGGCATCGGCATTGATCTGATCGTCGCTCGGCGTGCCGTTCAGGAAATCGTCGCCCGCAGTTCCGTTGATAATCGCCACGCTCAGTCTCCCCTTCCGAAGTCGTTAAACCTAGCCGCGCGCCGGCGCGGAACCTAATCGCAATGGTTAACGCCGTCAGCGCAGCCAGCCTCGCTTGACCGCCATGGTGGCGAACAGGAACCAGATCCCGCCGACGATGATGATCGCGGCCGGCATGTAGGCCGAGCTCGGGCCGATCGCCGTCATGATCGGGGTGGTGAGGAAGATCCATCCGAACTGGACGACGATCGCCGCCAGCGAGATCAGGAAGGCGAGCCTGGCCAGGCGGCGGCGCATCAGCAATGCTATCGCGCCGGCAAGGCCGATCCAGACCGCGACGGCCCAGACCCCGGTCAGCCAGGGCGGCATCGAGAGCCACATCTCGCGCTCGCCGGCGGGCATCGCCTCGATTCCGCCAGGGTCCATCGTCACCCATTGCAGATAGGTGAAGCAGCCGAAGCCCTCCCAGAGCAGGGCAAGGATCGCCACGGCCCAAAACCAGCCCGGCACGTTTCGACTCGTTTCTTCAGCCATAAGTCCCCCACTTCCGGCAAGTGGCGATGCTGCTCCTCCGCAGCCCTAAATTCAACGCCCGATTGCCCGCCCATTTGAGGCCGGCCCGGAAGTCGCTATGCAGCGGACGGGGAACGATTGGGGGGACGGTGATGAACTCGAACGGATTTTGCGCCGCGGCTGCGGTCTTGATGGCGTCGGCCTGCTGGCCGGCAATGGCCGCCGCCCAGCCCCGGCCCGAGCCGATCGCGGTCGGCGGAAGCGTCAGCGGCACTCTGTCCGAAAGCGATCCGGAGCTCGCCGATCGCCATTACGATTCCTACCGGATCCGGCTGCGCAAGGGCGAGGCGATCCAGGCCGACATGAAGTCCGAGGCTCTCGATTCCTATCTCGACGTCATAGCGGAGGGCGGCCAAGAGCCCCTGAAGGCGCATGACGATGTCGGCGGCGGCTCGCGCGACTCGCGGCTTCGATTCGTCGCTCCCGACTCGGGCGAATACATATTGCGCGCCCAGGGCTTCTCCGGCGGCACCGGAGACTACAGCCTGAGCGTCAAGAGCAGCCAGGTCGCTCCCCCGCCGCGGCTGATCCCGCTGGATTCGGCCGGCGAGGCTTCCGGCCGGTTCACCGACTCGAGCCCGCTCGACGACGATGACCATCCCTATGCGCTCTACAGCTTTCCCGGGAAGAAGGGCGAAAGGGTGCGGATCGACATGGTCTCGTCCGGCCTCGATCCCCAGCTCGAGCTGAGCCTGGAGGAGGGCGGCGACTTCAAGTCCTCGAACGACGACGGTGGCGAGGGGCTCGATTCCCGGATCTTCGCGGTCCTCCCGAGCGACGGCACCTATCGGCTTCGCGCCCGGAGCCTCAACAGCGAGGCGGGCAGCTACGGCCTTCGCCTCCAGCGTTTCGCGCCTGCCGGGCCGCCGCAGCCGCCGGGCCGGCTGCGCCGCGATTCGCCGACCATGGGACGCCTCTCGTTCGACGATCCGGGGCTCGAGATGGCGGTCGACGAGGCCGGCCAGCCGAGCTTCTTCTACCGGCTCTACGCGCTGCCCCTGAATGCGGGCGAGACGGTCACGATCGATCTCAAGGCCGAATCCTTCGATCCGGTGCTCGATGCCGGGGTGATGTCGCCGCTCGGCTTCGCGGTCGCCAGGACCAATGACGACGCGCAGGGGCAGGGCACCAATTCCCGGCTCGTCCTGACCCCGGCCGGGACCGGCACGATCTACGTCCGGGCCCGCACGCTCAACCCGGAATCGCTCGGCGAATATACGCTGACGGTGAGCTCCGGCGCTCCCCCGGCTGCTCCGCCCGCGAGCGAGGAAGGCGGCGACCATCACTGACGGCGAGCGGAAGGGCTTCGGTCCCGGGGCCCTGACCGCGAAAAGAATCCAGCATCTGCTTGCCGCGGTCTTCCTGGTCCTCGGCGGCTGGTGCCTGATCTGGCCGTCGTCCGTCATGGAGCTCGCAGTCCGTCCCGACTGGCGGTCCGACGCGCCGATCGTGACGGTCCTGATGGCGGCTTTCGGCGCTCAGGCCATGATCGCCGGCCTGTTCGCAGCGACGGCGATCTTCACCCGCCGCACCTTCGCGCTCTACGGCGCAGCCCTGCTGCCCTTCTTCGTCTTCGATTATTATTTCTACGCGGTCGAGCCGATGCTCACCGAGATCGGACTTCTCGACGCGGTGGGCAACGCCGTCATGCTGGTCCTGTGCTGGCTGGGCTGGAAGACGGCGCCCATCTCACTGAAGGAATATGAGCGCCTCCTGCGCCGCGATCATCAGGTTCTTCTCGTGAAGGATCTCGACGATGAGACGCTCGAAGCCATCCGGACCGCCGAGCCATCGGAGCGATCAAAGGCGCTCAACCACCTCGTTGACGATACCGGAACCGGCTGACGTCATCTCTTATGCATCGCTTTGGGCCCGCGAAGCGGCCGAGGGGTAAGAAGAGGGCCTGAAGGACAGGCCTGTCGTCGTGACTGTCGTCGGCTTCGAGCCGTCGCGCAGGTCGCCGCCGAGGGCAGGATAAGGATCACTCGACGGCCAGAATGACGGCCTCGACTTCAGCCGCTGACGATATTGAGGATATTGCCGTCCGGATCCTTGAACCAGGCGACCTTCATGTCTCCGGCGATGTGGACGTCGCCTTCGCGGCGCATCCCGGGCATGTCGTAATGCTCGAATTTGATGCCCTTGGTCGCAAGCGCCTCGGCCACCTCGCCGATGCGATCGCCGACCGTCCAGGTCATCGCGGTCGCCTGGTTGGTGCCGGCAAAGTCCGAGCGGTAGACGTTGAAGACGGTCCTGCCGCTCTTGTAGACGATCAGCTCGCCGCCTTCCTCGGCGACCTGGCTGAAGCCGAGAAGGCCTTCATAGAATTTGCGGGCCGCTTCCAGGTCCCGGACGGCGAGATTGGCGACGGCGTCGCTGCCGGCGAGCAGGCTGGTTCTGGCGGCGGGCGCGATCAGGCTTTCGGTGCTGTCGGTCATTTCGGATCTCCCGGTGCCCCGCGAGAAGGAACGGGCTCGGCATCAGCCGGGTTCCGAGCGCCGCCATGGGCAGCCGGGCAGGCCGGCCCGTCCCGGACCGAGTCGCGGTCGCTCCGGACCCGCCTTTTACGCTTCCGATCCGTGAGTTTTTCGGCTTTTTAGGCTTACGTGGGGGTTCGGACGCTTCCCCCCGACTCTTGGCGAGCGGTCGCGACAAAACGCGACGTGAAAAGCTTCACGTTGTCAAAGAGCCGGCGGGGCAAAAACCCCGATTCAGGTAGAGGAACATAACACGAACATCGCCGAAAGTCAATCCGGGGCCTGCTCCGCGCGCCATAAAAAAGGCCTCCCGAAGGAGGCCTTTTCAAGTCGATCGGGATCGGCCGATCAGGCCGCTTCCTCCTCGAACTGGTCTTCGTTCTGGACCGGACCCGAATCCTGGCCCTTGGCCGAGACGTCGCGGTCGACCAGCTCGATGATGGCGATCGGCGCGGCGTCCGAGGCGCGAAGCCCGGCCTTGATGATCCGGCAATAGCCGCCCTCCCGGCTCGCGTAGCGCGGGGCCAGGACGTCGAAGAGCTTCTTCAGCTGGGTGTCGTCGAGAAGCCGCGAATGGGCGAGGCGGCGGTTGGAGAGGCCGCCCTTCTTGGCGAGCGTGATCAGTTTCTCGACATAGGGGCGAAGCTCCTTCGCCTTGGCCGTCGTCGTGGTGATCTGCTCGTGCTTGATCAGAGCGGCCGCCATGTTGCGGAACAAGGCCGCACGATGGCTCGAGGTACGCTGCAGCTTACGGCCGCCGACGCGATGACGCATGTTCTTCTTCCTTCAGTTCGTCTCGGGACCGTTCAAGGTATCCCGGGCCAGGCGCCGACGTGGAGCGCCCCCAATTTACGTCATCCCAGCGAATGCTGGGATCCGGACTGACTTCGAGCCGGGCCCCGACTCCGCTTGGACCCCAGCATTCGCTGGGGTGACGGAGAGGGAAACGGCGGTAATCCGCGCCGCGTCAGCGGCTCGGATTACCCCATCAATTCCTGCTCGAGCTTCTTGGCCATTTCCTCGATATTCTCCGGCGGCCAGCCGGGGATATCCATTCCGAGGCGAAGGCCCATGCTCGAAAGCACTTCCTTGATCTCGTTGAGGCTCTTGCGGCCGAAGTTCGGAGTCCGGAGCATCTCGGCCTCGGTCTTCTGAACGAGGTCGCCGATATAGATGATGTTGTCGTTCTTCAGGCAGTTGGCCGAACGCACCGACAGCTCGAGCTCATCCACCTTCTTGAGGAGGTAGCGGTTGAGCTGGTTGGCGTCGCTCTCGGTCTCGGCGGCCGAGGGGACGGCCATTCCGGCCATGGTCGGGACGGAGACCATACCCTCGTCGAAGTGGACGAAGAGCTGGAGCTGGTCCTGAAGGATCCGAGCCGCATAGGCGAGGGCGTCGTCCGGCGTGATCGTTCCGTCGGTCTCGACCGTCAGCGTGAGCTTGTCGTAATCGAGCTCCTGGCCGACGCGGGTATTCTCGACCTTGTAGCTGACCTGGCGGACCGGCGAGTAGAGCGCGTCGACCGGCACAAGGCCGATCGGGGCGTCGACCGGGCGGTTGGCGGCGGACGGCACATAGCCTTTGCCGGCCTCGACGGTCAGCTCCATGTTGAGGGTCGCGCCCTCGTCCAAATGGCAGATGACCAGATCGGGGTTCATCACCTCGATGTCGCCGGTGGTGGCGATGTTGGCGGCGGTCACCTCGCCCGGGCCGGTGGCCGAGAGCTGGAGCCGCTTGGGCTGGTCGCCTTCCATGCGCAGGGCGATCTGCTTAACGTTGAGGACGATGTCGGTCACGTCCTCGCGCACTCCGGCGAGCGAGGAGAATTCGTGGAGGACGCCCTCGATCCGCATCGAGGTGACTGCGGCGCCCTGGAGCGAGGAGAGCAGGACCCGGCGAAGCGAGTTGCCGAGAGTCAGCCCGAATCCGCGCTCGAGCGGCTCGGCGACGAACGTCGCCTTGCGGCGGCTGTCGCCCGCGGCCTTCTTTTCGAGTGCGTTGGGCTTCTTCATTTCCTGCCAGTTCTTTGCGTTGACGGCCATGATCTTCCCTTGGTTTTGGGCGGAAGCTTCCGCCTTGTAGTTTCAGCGAGAGGCCGAGCGCGGCCCCTCGAAATTCAGACTCGGCGGCGCTTGGACGGGCGAACGCCGTTGTGCGGGATCGGAGTGACGTCCCGGATCGAGGTGATTTGGAAGCCGACCGCCTGGAGCGCTCGGAGCGCCGATTCGCGGCCCGATCCCGGGCCCTTCACCTCGACCTCGAGGGTCCGGACGCCGTGCTCGGCGGCCTTCTTCCCGGCATCCTCGGCGGCGACCTGGGCGGCATAGGGAGTCGACTTGCGCGACCCCTTGAAGCCCATCATGCCGGCCGAGGACCAGGCGATGGCATTGCCCTGGGCGTCGGTGATCGTGATCATCGTGTTGTTGAAGCTGGCGTTCACGTGGGCGACGCCGGCGGTGATGTTCTTGCGCTCGCGCCTTCTGAGGCGCTGGGGTTCGCGTGCCATGTTCTAGTCCCTAATCCTGTCTGTTCGTGGCGCCGGCGCATCCGCGGCCGGCGGAGAAGAAGTGAGGAGCCGTCACCCGGACGGCCGCCTGCTTACTTCTTCTTCCCGGCGATCGGCTTGGCCTTGCCCTTGCGGGTGCGCGCATTGGTGTGCGTGCGCTGCCCGCGGACCGGAAGGCCCTTGCGGTGCCTCAGCCCGCGATAGGAAGCGAGATCCATCAGACGCTTGATGTTCATCGCGACTTCGCGGCGAAGATCGCCTTCGACGCTGTAATCGGCGTCGATCGTCTCGCGGATCTGGAGGACCTCCTGGTCGGTGAGATCCTGGACCCGACGCTCGGGCGCGATGCCGAGCTTCGTGGTGATCTCCTTCGCCTTGGTCCGGCCGATTCCGTGAATGTAGGTCAACGCGATTTCCACGCGCTTGTTCGTCGGGATATTGACGCCCGCAATACGTGCCATGTGGGACTTTCTCCTGCTCCACAGACCGGCATGGCTGCCGGCCTATCTCAGCGCTTCATGAGCCCCGAAACAGGCATAGCCGACGAGCGCAAGGCAGCGCCGCCGGAGGACCGGTTATCGGGATGAGTCGCGAAATAGGATTTGGAGTCGCGTCTGTCAACGGCGGAAAGGGTGCGGGGCGGCCTTTTGCCGCCCCGTCCCGGTCCGGATCAGCTCTTCTTCTTCCTCGAGGCGGAGCTGGAGCTCGAGCCGCTGCCGCCGGAGCTGGATTTGCGGGTCCGTGCGCGGGCGGCGGGGATGGCCGCGGCGGCCACCGCGCCGGCGATCAGCGCCGCGCCCGCGGCGATCGCGGTCTTGGGATTGTCGCGGGCCAGGTCGGCCGCGCTGGTGGCCAGCTTGCCGGCTCTTTCCTTCAGGGTCAGGCTCTCGCCGCCTTCGGCCGAGCCCTCGCTTTGCTCGAGCTGGGCGTCGGTCGCGTGGGGCATGGCGTTGCTGGGGATGTGGGACATTTGGACGCTCTCCGTGCGTGAAAAAGGCTGTGAGTCAGGAACCCGTGTCGACCGGGCCGGTTCCCGCCTGGCCGCGCCGACGGGACGAAGCGCCCCGCTCGTCTGCCCTGTTCGTATCGGAGTGCGTGGACGGGCCGTATCCGGACCGTCCGGATTGCGTGGCCGCTCAGTCTTCGAGCGACCGCCCTCTTGTCTCGGGAAGGAAGAAGAGCCCGACCAATACGGTCAGCGCCGCGACCGCGATCGGGTACCAGAGGCCGTAATAGATGTCCCCCGTGGCCGCGACCATCGCGAAGGCGGTGGTGGGAAGGAAGCCGCCGAACCAGCCGTTGCCGATATGGTAGGGCAGCGACATCGACGTGTAGCGGATCCGGGTCGGGAACAGCTCGACCAGGAGCGCCGCGATCGGCCCGTAGACCATGGTCACGTAGAGGACGAGGATGAACAGGATGAGGACGACCAGCGGCTTGTTGATCGCCGCCGGATCGGCCTTTTCGGGATAGCCGGAGTCGGCAAGCAGGGCCTTGGCCGTGTCCTGGAAGGACTTGATCGCCGCCGCCCGGTCCGGCGCCGAAAGGCTCGTTGGAACGAAGGCGGTGAGCTTTCCTTCCCCAACCCGCAGCTGCGCGACCGTAGCGGGCGGCGCGTCGACGCTGACATAGGCGATTCCCGATTTGGCGAGGAAGGATTTTACGATGTCGCAGGAATGCCGATCGAACTTGTTTTTCCCGATCGGATCGAACTGGACCGAGCAATCGGCGGGATCCGCAATCACACGGACCGGCGCCGCGGCCTGCGCGGAATAGAGCGCCGGATTGGCCGCTTTGGCGAGCGCGTCGAACAGCGGGAAATAGGTCAGCGCAGCGAGAGCGCAGCCGGCGAGGATGATCGGCTTTCGCCCGATCCGGTCGGAGAGCCAGCCGAACAGGATGAAGAAGGGAGTCGCCAGGGCAAGGGCGATCGCGATCAATATGTTGGCGGTGGCGCCGTCGACCCGGAGCGACTTCTCGAGAAAGAAGAGCGCGTAGAACTGGCCCGCATACCAGACCACCGCCTGGCCGGCGACCGCGCCGAACAAGGCGATCAGCACGATCCTGAGGTTGGGCCAGCGTGCGAAGGCCTCGGTCAGCGGCGCTTTCGATCCCTTGCCCTCCTCCTTCATCTTCCGGAAGACCGGGCTCTCCTCGAGCTTGAGCCGGATCCAGAGCGACACGGCGAGAAGCAGGATCGAGACCAGGAAGGGCAGCCGCCAGCCCCAGGCGGCGAAGTCGGCCTCGCCCATCCAGGTCCGGATCCCGATCACCACGAGCAGAGCCGCGAACAGGCCCAGGGTCGCGGTGGTCTGGATGAAGCTGGTGTAGAAGCCGCGGCGGCCGGGCGGCGCATGCTCGGCGACGTAGGTCGCCGCCCCGCCATATTCGCCGCCAAGCGCCAACCCCTGGACCAGGCGGAGCGCGACCAGAAGGATCGGCGCCGCGACTCCGGCGCTGGCATAGCTCGGCAGAAGCCCGACCGCGAAGGTCGAAAGCCCCATCAGCCCCATGGTGACGAGGAAGGTGTTCTTGCGCCCGACCAGATCGCCGATCCGGCCGAAGAGGATCGCCCCGAACGGCCGCACCGCGAAGCCAGCGGCGAAGGCGGCGAGCGCGAAGATGAAGCCGGTCGTCTCGTTTACGCCCGAGAAGAATTGCGCCGAGATGATCGTCGCGAGCAGGCCGTACAAATAGAAATCGTACCATTCGAACACGGTGCCGAGGGACGAGGCGAAGATGACGAGGCGGTCGCTCTGGCGGGGAGTGCCGGTTGGTGTGTCCGCTGCCTTGGTCGCCATGCCGCCTCCCTTGCGCGGCGGGAAGGTGGCCGGGAGGGCAAGGGGAGGCAAGGGCAAACAGCAGCATGTGTCCCGGCGAAGGCCGGGACCCAGACTTACTTTTCTCGCTGGGCCCCGGCCTCCGCCGGGGCACAGGCATCTAATGCGGGGACACTATACTTATATCGGCGCTGCGACGGCGCGGGCGGCCGCGCCGTCGATCGGGCTGGACTGCGTCCACCCGTCGGCCGGGCCGATGCTGGTCCTCGCCTAACTCGGCGATTGCTTCGCAATCCCCTCCTTAGTCTCGGGCATTCGGCCTAGAAAAACAGCTTTCTCACACTCAACCGAACCGACCGTCCCAGCGGATCGACGAATCCGGGCTGGTAGCTCAGGGGCGTTAGCCCGGCCTCGTCCCGGACCCGGATTCGGCTGTCGAGCAGGTTGTCGATCGAGAGAGTGATCCGGGTTCCGCGAAGCCAGGGGTGGTCGCGGACCAGGCCGCGCTGCTGGCCGAGATCGGCGAACAGGCGCAGGTTGAACGTCGCCAGATCGGAGAAGCGAAGATCGTTGGTCGTTCCGCCCGCCAGATCGGGGCGGCCGTCGACTCTCGTCGCGCTCTGCCAATTGGCGGTGAGCCGGGCGCCGAGGCCGTTCTTGAACAGTCCGGCCTGGAATTCGAGCTCGTGCCGCGGCTGGCCGCCGCGGCTTCC
>DATDAS010000057.1:0-10421 GCA_036525315.1 Allosphingosinicella sp. | reverse complement strand
ATTTCTTCTTCCACGTGACCACCGCCTACGCCATCCTGCGCGCCCAAGGCGTCAATCTGGGCAAGCCCGATTTCCTGCAACATCTTGGGCCGCCAAGTCCAATCGACGCGTAGGTCGCGGCGCGGCATCATGCTTGCCCGCAAAGTGAAGGCGTGGCAGTGGCGTCGCTCCGCAAATGCGGGCGCTTAGCTCAGTTGGTAGAGCATCTCGTTTACACCGAGAGGGTCGGCGGTTCGAGCCCGTCAGCGCCCACCATCCTGCATAGCTCGCCCTGCGGGCGAGCTATGCAGGATGCCCTCCGAAGCCTTGGCGAAGGAGGGCGTTTCGAGACCCGTGCCAAACTAAAGCGTCCGCATCAGCTTGACCGCCACCGCGATCCACGGCGGGTCTGCGACCACCATCTGCCTCTGGCCCGCGCCGAGCGGGAGCAGGTGCAGCTTGCCTTCCTCGCGCCCGATCAGCCGGCCGAACAGGAAGCGCCCGGCGGGCCTCGGCACAAGCACGTCGCGGTTCATTCCGCGCGCATAGTCGCCGGCTTCGATTTTCTCGCACCAGATCTGGTCGCCGCTCCGATAGTCGCCGACGCCCGACGACACGCTCACCGCGATCGTCCCCGGCGACGCGCAGGGCGGGAGCGAGACGCCCTCGCGGCGCGGCGCGTGCGCGCCCTCATGGTCGATCGTCGCCGCCACCGGAATGTCGTCGCGCTCGGGAAGCCGGACCAGGTCGCCGGCCTCGACGTCGAGGGCGCCCGCGATCCGGTTCAGCCAGCCGACCGACACCGTCCGGGTCCCGGTCTCGAGCCGCCCGATCGTCTGCGGCGTCGTCGGCGGATCGCAGCGCTCGGCCACGTCCTGCAAAGTCATCCCGCGCGCGCGCCGGACTTCGCGGATCCGAGTGATCATGCCATACCCTTTAACCGTTACGGTTCGCGACTATTCCCCAATCTCGCCGCGACGGCAAGATGCAATGGCGAGAAGCAACTCTTCCGCGACCGCGCCGGGACCGGCATGGACCTTGGCGTCGCAAGGGCGTAAAAGTAGCGAAACGAAACTCAAAGGGGAGTCGAAGACATGATCGTCTATGGAGCGTCGATGTCGCCGTTCGTTCGCAAGGTCCTCGCCTTCGCGGCCGAGAAGGGGATCGAGGTCGAGCACAAGGTGGTGGGCCTGGGATCCGACGATCCCGACTTCCTGGAGGCGAGCCCGTTCAAGAAGATACCGGGCTTCCGCGACGGCGATTTCGCAATCTCCGATTCCTCGGCGATCATCGCCTATCTCGATACCAAGCATCCCGAGCCGAACCTGATCCCGACCGAGGCCAGGGCCCGCGCCCGGACCATCTGGTACGACGAGTTCGGCGACACGATCCTCGCCGGCTGCGGCGCCAAGATGTTCTTCAACCGGATTGTCGCCCCCCGCTTCCTCGGCCGGGAGGGCGATCTCGAAGCGGCCGACAAGGCGCAATGCGAGGAGCTTCCGCCTTTGCTCGACTATCTCGAGCGGGTGATTCCCGAGAGCGGGTGGCTGGTCGAGGACCGGATCACCCTCGCCGACATCGCGGTCGCGAGCCCGCTGGTGAACCTCGAGCATCTTGCGGTCGACTATAAGAGCGGCCGCCCGAAGCTCGCCGCCTTCGCCGAGCGAATGCACGGCCGGGACAGCTTCCGATCCTGGGTGGAGCGCGAGAGCGCCTTCCTCAACCGCGCCGCCTGAAGGGTTCGCACGGCCGGACTCGTCAGCGCCCGATCAGCGCCGCCGCGACATTCGGGTCGATCTTCTCGGGCGCGACCTTGAGCACCGCTCCGGATATACGGTCGGCCTTCTCGACCTTTTCCGCGACCGCGGGCGGAAGCACGGACTCGGCCTCCATGCGCGCCACCGCCAGCTCGACCTGCGCGGGATCGGCGCGCGGCTGCTCGGCGGAATCGGCGCAGGCCGAGACGAACGCAAGCAGGGCGAAGGGCAAGGCGAAGCGGTTCATTCGGGCTCAACGCGGCGAATGCCATTGGGATGCGCGAGGCGGACCAACCGGTCCCCGGCCGCGCCGGAACGGTCAGTCCCGGCTTCCGCGTGGCGGCGCCGGCTCGAAGCGGAAACGCTCTCCGCCCGAGCATTTGACCCCGGCGAGCGTCACTTTCCGGCCTTCGCGCAACGAGACGATCAAGGCTGTCACCTGCTCTCCACGCGGAGCGGCCTGGGGCGAAATCTGCCTGATGCAGTGCAGAGCGAGCCGCCGCACCAGCTCGTCCGCGAGGCCGGCGGGCCGCAAAGCAAGGCCGCCGCCCTCGATTTCCACCACTTCTTCGGCGAGCCGCTCCGCCGCCTGCGCCACCGCATCTTCCGCGTCCGCCAGAATCCGCGCGCTGTGCGCCAGCGCCTCTATGTCGAGCCAATCCGTCGCCTCGATCCGCCGGCGAATCCGCACCCGGTCGTAGGCCTCGTCTCGATTGCCCGGATCGTCGGCCGGCTCCAGCCCCGCATCGCGAGCGACCCCGGCCAGCTCCGCCCGCCGCCAGCCGAGCAGCGGGCGAAGGATCACGGCATCGTCCCCTGCTTCGGGGAAGGGCCGCCGAGCCCGGACTCCGGCCAGACCGGACACGCCCGATCTGCGCTGCAGCCGCATCAGCAGGGTCTCGGCCTGGTCGTCGGCATGGTGGGCGGTGAGAAGCCGCTTCAGCCCGGCCTCGCGCATCCACCCGCCCAGCGCCCGGTAGCGCGCGCGCCTGGCTTCTCCCTGCACGCCTTCGCCTCCGGCCGGCACCGTCACGGCGAGGATCGCATGGGGGCAGCCGAGCCGTGCGCAGACTCGCGCCACCATCAGCGCCTCCTCCGCGCTCTCGGCTCTCAGCCCATGATCGACGGTCGCGGCTTCGACCCTGCCGGGAAAGGCGGCATGAGCGAGGAGCAGCAAGGCGAGGCTGTCCGGTCCGCCCGACACCGCGACCCCGATCGGCCCGGAGCCGGGGTCCAGGGCCGCCAGATCGGCGCGGAACCGCTCGACCAGGGCAGGGGAGGGGGACGTCATGCTCCGAGTGTAGAGCATTTTTCGGGCGGGCCGCAGCCCCGCGCGAAACGGCCGCGCGTGAAACGGGCGGCGAAGCTCTCGCCTCGCCGTCCGCTCTTCAGGCCAGATCGGCTCGGATCAGAGGAAGAAGTCTCCCACCGCGAGCGGGGTCGCGGCCGATCCGTCGAGCTGGATCACGAGGTCCGCGGCGCCGTCTCCGTTCGTGTCTCCCTCGATGAACCAGCTGCCACTCGATTGATAGGCGCGCAACTGTCCGGCGGAGGCGGCGCCGGTGCCGCCGAACGCGTTGGAGCCGATCCAGGTGAAGGCCTGGTTGCCGCCCGAAAGCGTATTGGCGTCGATCTGGTAGAGATCGATTTTGTCGGTGCCGGCGGTGAAACCGAAGATGTGGTCCATCGCCGCGCCGGTCGACTCGCCGGAGGCCCGATACTGGTAGGTGTCCACGCCGCCATTCCCGGTCAGGCTGTCGGAGCCGAGCCCGCCATAGAGCAGGTCGTTGCCGCCGCCGCCTTTCAGAGTGTCGGCGGAAGCGCCCGCGAAGAGGCGGAAGTTGCCGCCGCTCTCGAAGCTTCCGTCGAAGACCATCGTCTCATTTGCCTGGAGCAGGCCGCCGTTGATGGTGATGGTCGTCCCGGTCGCGAGCATCGCATCCGCGAAGGTGACGTTGTAGTCGAACTCGCTGCTTCCGTCGCGGGCGTAGCGCGTGTCGCTGACCGAGGTCAGAGTGATGTTCTCGACGTTCTGGATAATCCCCGACATGCCCGGCGCGTTGAAGTCTAGCGTGTAATTGCCGCGCAGGAACATGCCGTCATAGCCGCCGCCGCCGTTGACGAGATCGCCGGCGGCGAGATTGCCGCCGGCCGCGAAGAAGAAGGTGTCGCTGCCGCCACCGCCGGTCAGATTGTCGACTCCCCGGCCGCCGTAGATCAGGAAGCTTCCGTCCGTCTCGGCCGAGCCGTTGAAGGTGAAGTCCTCGCCGGCGAGCAGGTTGCCGCCGTTGACCTTGAACTGGACGCCCGCGGCAACGTTCGAATCGAGCGTCGTGATGTTGTAATCGTAGAAATTGCCTGCGGTGTCGCCGAACAGGGTGTTGGAACCGGACATCAGCGACAGGGATTCGATTCCGATCAGATTGCTGACCAGGCCGGTGCCGAGAATCAGGCCGGCATAATTGCCTTGCAAGGCGAGCGTGTCGGCACCCGCTCCGCCATTGGCCGTATCGCCGGGAGTCAAGGCGCCCCCGAAGTAGAGCGTGTCGTTGCCGTCTCCGGCCAGCGCCTGGTCGTTGCCGCCGGTCGAAAGCACCAGCACATCGTTGCCGGCGCCGCTGTTCAGGATATTGTTCGCCGAATTGCCGGTCAGCCGGTCGGAGCCCGATCCGCTGGTCGCATTCTCGATCGTGGCTCCGTTGGCGATGGTGTAGCCGCCGTAGATGCCCGTGGCGTAGGACATCCATCCGCCGCCGCCATATTCATATGCGAGCGTCGCGGCGCGCAGATCGATATTGGTGTTCCTGGCGCCGTTATAGACGATCTGATCGACCCCGCCGGCATCCCAGATCGACGAATACATGGTGCTCTGGCCCACATAATAGCCGTCGCGGGACGTCGCCGCATTGGTGGCGTCGTGCTGGGCCGGCTGCCCGGTCGCGGCATCGATATAGACGCCCCACTCGTTCACGTCCTTCAGGACATAGGTGTCGTCGCCGGTGGCCCACTCCTCGTTGACGCCATATTTGTCCTGGATGACGGCGATGTCGAACGCCATCAGGCTGCCGAGCCAGCCATAGCCCTCGTTGTTGGTCTCGGCCTGGCCGTAGGGCGATTTCTCCCACCCGTCATTGTAGGACATCATCGTGAAGACGCCCTGATTGAGGTCGAACGCTCCGGACCCGCCGTCGTCGCCGGGGACTCCGTTGGTCACCACGCCCTGCATGACGCTCGATCCGCCGCCCGTGTCGTGCGGGTGCGCGAGGCCCATGCCGTGGCCGAATTCGTGGATCAAGGTGACGAAGGAGAAGCCGCCCGGCTGAAGCATCTGGGCGTTCCAGCGCTCGTCGGCGGAATTGAACTGGGCGACCCCTTCGTCGCCATAATCGGGCGGGTTCATCGACCCGAGCAGTGAAATGCCCGGCCCCGGCGTGCCGGGATAGGACCAGTAGAAGAAATCGGCGTCGAAGCCGTCACCATCCACTCCGGTGGCATATTTCATGCCGGCCTCGGGCCCCAATGGTCCGGGCTTGTACGCGATCGTCGGGTCGCGCTCGTAGAGGCCGGTCGTCGGGTTCAATGTATAGTTGGAGACGAAGACGACATCGGCGACCTTGGAGAATTCGGCCGCCGCGGCCAGCATGGCCCGGATTTCGTACTGATACGGATCCTGGGCCGTCACCTGGGCCGGAATGGTCGAATCGACATTCGCGTAGGTATCGCCCTCGCCGGCGAAATAGAGGTAGATGACGTTCTTGCCCGGGTAGCCGAGGAAGTTGCCCTCGACGTCGGCCGGATCCGCCGCCGGTTCCCCGGTCGGTCGCGGGCCGTCATTGCCGTCCGGATTGCGCACCGAGACATGCTCGCGGTTGACGAGGACGCCGCCCCAGTCGATCGAGTGGAGCGGGCTCGAAATGTCGTAATGCGTCGTATAGACGCCGCCGGTCGCGGTGATGGCGAAAATCTCGTAATCGCCGGCGAAATCCCCGATCCCGTCGCCCGTATTGTCGTAGGACGTGGCGTTGACATAGTAGGTGCCCGTATAAGTCGCCTCGAACGTCATGAGCGCATCGAGCCCCGACGGGGTGTTCGGCCCGCCGCCATCCGCGATCGAGAGCAGATTGCCTGCGGAATCGTAGATTTCGAGATAGGCATCGGCGAGCGGAATGCCGTTGCCTTCCGCGCCCGGAATGCCGCCGGCATAGGCATATTGACCGAACTGGTAGGTTTGGCCCGCCGTCAGGGTGACCGCGAACCAGTCATTGTCGCCGGGCGTATCGCTTGCCGCTATGATGTGGGCACCGTCGACCACCAGCGTCCCGGTGGTGCTGGGGGTGGCCGTATAGACGTCGATGAGGGCGTTCGGGCCGGGGATGTACCAGGCCGATTCGAACGGCTGGTAGTTCGCGGGGACGTCGCTGGTGGTGATATGCAGCGCTGAACGAAGGACGGGCGCCTGCAGATCGCCGATGCCGTCGATCGCGAAGCCGAACTGATGCCTGGAGTCGGAGAAGGCCATCTGCTCGCGTTCGGCGAACATTTGGGCGAAGCGTCTGTGGGCTGCTCTCATGATGAAATCCCCTTGGAGTCTGTCTGGTCCGAGCCGAGGCTCAGCGGAGGAGAACCCGCCGCGAACGGGCGGGAAGGAAGGCGCCGCGCATCAAGTGCGGGCACCGCGATATGTTGGTGAGGAGGCGCAGGAAACGGCGCTGCCCGCGGGCAGCGCCTGAATGTGCGGCATTGTTGAAACCGCTGGTCCGTCCGGCAAACGATAGCCTTTCAGAGATTAAGACGGTGAAAACTTCGTTAAGCGGCGGTGATAACTCGCGGAGCCCCGATCCGGTTCCCGGCGGCTCGTCGCGTCCCGGCCACGTTGCGGCGCGGAAGCCCCTGACCTATGCCGATTCTTTCCAGGGGGATCGGGCGGTGCAAAGCAGCGGCGAAGCGAATGGGCTCCCGGTCGTCGCGATCTTCCGCTCGCCGCTGTTCCATGCCCATGAGACGTTCGTCCGGACCCACGTCCTGGGCCTTCGCCGCTATCGGCCGCTCGTCATCGGACTCGAGGACAGGGGCCATGTCCCGCCTGGGCTCGAGGGCCGGATCATTCTCCCCGGCTCGGGCGCCGAGGCGCTCCGGCTCCGGCTTTTGCGCCCCGGACGCGCCTTCGCCGAGCGGGTCCGGGCCCATGCGCCGCGGCTGATGCACGCCCATTTCGCGCCCGACGGGCTGCTCGCTCTGCCGCTCGCGCTGAGGCTCGGAATACCTCTGGTGACCACCCTGCACGGCTACGACGTCAGCCGAAGGCGCTCGCGTCTCGTCTCCTCGGGGCGGCTCAGCTGGATCCGCTACGGCCTGTTCGGCGGCCGGCTCAGGGCCCGGGGGCGATTGTTCCTCGCGGTTTCCGACGCGCTTCGGGCCCAGGCGCTGGCCGCCGGATTTCCGCCTGAACGGACCGTCACCCATTATAACGGCGTGGATCTCGCCCGATTTCCCCGCCCGGCGCGGCCCCCGGAGCGCGGCCTCATCCTCCATGTCGGCCGGCTGGTCGAGAAGAAGGGCAGTGCGGTGTTGATCCGGGCGCTTGCCGAGGTCAGGGAGGCGCGGCCCGACGCCCGCCTGGTCGTTCTCGGCGAGGGGCCGCTCCGGCCGAGGCTCGAGGCCCAGGCCGCCGCTCTGGGCCTCTCGGCCCATGTCTCGTTCCTGGGCGCCCGATCGTCCGAAGAGGTGGCCGCCTGGATGGCGCGCGCCTGGCTGCTCGCGGTCCCGAGCGTCACCGCCGGCGACGGCGATTCCGAGGGGCTTCCGACAGTGCTTCAGGAGGCGGCGGCCGCCTCGCTTCCAGCGGTCGGATCGCGCCACAGCGGGATCGTCGAGGCGATCGAGGATGGGGTGAGCGGCTTCCTGGTGCCCGAGGGCGAGGCCGCCCCGCTCGCCCGCCGGATCTCGGACCTGCTCGAGGCGCCGCGCCTGCGCGCCTCGATGGCCCGGGAGTCGCGGGCGATCGCCGAGACCAGGTTCGATTCCGCGCGCCAGAACCAGCTGCTGGAGAATCTCTACGACCGGCTCATCAATTCGCCCGACCTCCCGCTATGAGGTTGTTGCGGAGCAGATAATCGTGGAGCCGGGCCCGGCCCTCCGCCTCGGCCAGCAGCTCCGCGGCCAAAGCCGGCCGTTCGCCCGCGAGGTCCCTTTGCTGAAGCCAGTCGTCGCCGCGGTCGAACAGCATCGGCCGGCCGGTCGCGGGATCGCTCACCGCGGTCCAGGCGGGGGTCTCCATCAGAAGCACGTCCCGGTTGCGCGCAGCGAGGCTCCATTCCGGTGCGGCGTCGAGAAGGCTGTGCCCCTGCCAGGCCACCGGCTCGCGGATGGCGAGGAGATCGGCCAGGGTCGGGGCGACGTCGAGCAGGCTCGCGGGCGCCTCGTGCCGCCCGCGCGGAAGGCGCGGATGGGCGCCGATCAGGATCAGCGGCACCCAGGTCGACGGCCGCCTCAGATTCTGCTCCCCGGGGCGGCCATGCTCGCCGAGATCGAAGCCGTGATCGCCCGCGATGACGATCAGGGTGCGGGCGAACCAGGGCTCGCCTTTCAGGCTCTCGATCAGCTCGCGGACCACGTCGTCCGTGTAGCGGGTGGTGGTGAGGATGCGCGCGCGGGCGCCGCCGCCGCTCGCGATCTCGAAGCCGGGCTCGCGCGGTCGGAACGGGACATGGTTGGTCACCGATACGACGCTCGCCAGGAAGGGCCGGCCGGAGGCGCCGAGCTTCCTGATCTCGATCGCCGCGGCCCGGAAGGCCGGCCGGTCGCTTTCCTTCGCCTCCGGATAGCGGACCAGCCGGTCGTACCATCGGCTCAGCCACCAGCTGCTGTTGTCCCAGTCCGTGTCGCCGGCATTGTACATTTCGGTGCGGTAGCCGTGGCGGCGGAGGATTTCGGGCAGGCAGTCGAATCGGGTCGCGGTGAAGGCGGTGATGAAGCGGCGGCTGTGCGGCGGCATCGAGCAATGGACCGCGAACAGGCCGTTGATGCTCGGATTCCCGAAGCTCAAGGCCCGGGTCCAGACCGCGGCCTCGGTGCCGGCCGCGAGGCGGTCGAGGGTCGGAGTGGGCGAGACGGCGCGCTTCGGGCCGAGGAAGCCCATATCGACTCCGCGGAACGTCTCGAGCTGGATGTAGATGAGGTTCCAGCGCGGCCCCGATTCCGGGGCGGCGGCACTCGTCGGAACCCGCAGATAGGGCCGCCTCGGGTCGGGAAAGCGCCAGCCCTTGTCGGCGCTCTCGGCGAGCCATCGCTTCCGATGGTCGAGCGCCAGCAAATCCACGCCTTCCGGCCGCTCAAGATCGCCGAAGCCCTGCGCGATGTCGACCGCCATAGCGACGACCACCGGCTCGACCTTCCTGAGCCGGAACTTGCCGGTCGCCATCTGCCAGGCATTGGCCGGCGCGGCGAACGGAACCAGAGCGAGCGGAACCGCAAGCCACAGGCCGAGCGGAAGCGGCCGAAACCCGTGCGGGCTCCGCCGCAATGCCCGGAGCGCCCACCACAGATAAAGAGCGGGCGCAAGGATCGGCAGGACAAGCGAGAGGAAGGCGCCGCCCTCGTCGTCGGCGAGCATGTCGGCGAACAGGCTGTCGGAAAGCGTTCCGGCCCGGGCGTAGGTGAGGAGGAAGGAGAGCCCGAGCCTCACGCCGAGGAATCTCAGAAGCTCATGGTCGATGCCGCTCAGCAGCAGGTTCGCGGCCATCAGAAACGCCAGAGCGGCATGGAGCGCGTTCGCCCTCCGCGGCGCCGGTCGCCGCCACCGCGCCAGCCAGAACAGGAAGAAGGGCAGGGCGATCAGCCAGACCCCCATCATGTCGTAATAGAGTGCGAGCGCGAAATATCTGCGCCATTCGAGAAGGAAGGCGCCGCCATAGGGGCTCGGCCGGACGTAGAGCAGGAGCTGGAGCAGGGCGCAGCCGATCAGGCCGCCGAGCGCGAGCCTGAACGCGATCGCGAAATGCCGGGCGGATGCGCCCTCCATGGTTCCGGCCGGTGCCCCCCTCGATCCCGGCGGAAGCCTAGCTCATTAAGGATGCGCCCGCCAAACCTTGTCGGGTTGGGGACTGGTTTTGGGTTTTGGGTTTTGGGTTTGGGGGGTCGGTAGGCGGCGCACCCCAGCCCTAACCCCCAACCCCTAACCCCCCTGTTCAGCCCTGGATGGTGAAGGCCTCGCGGAAGGTGACCTGGATCAGTACGTCGCCTTTCTCGTCGGCCACGTCGATCCGATGTTCGAGGTTGAGATGGCCGTTCTGGACGGATTCGCAGACGAGGTCGCGGCATCCGTCCATCGCCATTTCGCGTGCGCTTTCGATGTCGGGAAGCATGCTTCCTTCCTCGTCGATGCTCACTTCGTCGTTGAAGACGTGGAAAAAATAGCGCGGCATGGCGGGGAAATGCGCGAGCCCCGCGCCGGTTTCCGCTCGTGCGACATTTCGCCCCGAAGTGCGGATTGTTCGCAACAGTGCGGATCCTTCGGCGCTTCAGTCCAGGGTCGATCCGAGCCGCTTGCGCATGAAGATCCGCGCATTCCCCGCGGGCGAATCCTCGAGCTCCCCGAACGTCGAATAGCCCAGGGTCCGGACTCACTATCGGCAACGGCCATGACGTGGCGGAGAGGCGGTCATGGCTAGGAGCGAGGAGGGAGCG
>DATDAS010000056.1:0-36551 GCA_036525315.1 Allosphingosinicella sp. | reverse complement strand
TGACCGACCGAGCGACGACAGCAGGGCCGCCTCTCCGCCGCGCCGCTTCGCGGTCGCCCGGAGAAGGGCACCGGCTGCGTCGAAGCGCTTGAGCGGGCAACCAGCCCGCCCTTCGCACTCCTCGTTGAGCCTGATCGTTTGTGGTGGAAGCGCTTCGCGCTTCCACCGATGACGTGAATCAGGCTCACTTCAAATGGCCGAGACCTTGATTCACGCCTCAGGCGAAGCCTGAGACGATCAAGGTCTTGCCGGTGCCCTTCTCTGGGCGATCCTGGCCATTGCCGGTTATGGGTCCGGACCCTAATGCCCGGACCATGAGCGAATGGACGATCGGGATCATCGGCGGGTCCGGCCTCTACGAGATCGAGGGGCTGGAGGAGGTCCAGGCGCTCGCGATCAGGACTCCGTGGGGCGAGCCCTCGGCGCCCCTGGTGAGCGGACGCCTTCACGGCCACGGATTCGTCTTCCTGCCCCGCCACGGGCCCGGCCATCATATTCCGCCGAGCCAGGTGAACGCCCGCGCCAATGTCGACGCTCTGAAGCGGGCGGGGTGCACCGATCTGATCGCGATCTCCGCGGTGGGATCGCTGCGCGAGGAATTGCCGCCCGGCCGCTTCGTCATCGTCGACCAGTTCATCGACCGCACCTTCGCGCGCGAAAAGAGCTTCTTCGGGCCGGGCCTCGTCGCGCACGTGTCCATGGCCGACCCGGTCTGCCCACGCCTTTCGGAGCTGCTCGCCGACTCGGCCGAAGCGGCCGGCGCGGAGGTCACGCGCGGCGGCACCTATCTCGCCATGGAGGGCCCGCAATTCTCGACCCGGGCCGAGAGCGAGCTGTACCGGGCCTGGGGCTGCGACGTGATCGGGATGACGGCAATGCCCGAGGCCAAGCTCGCGCGCGAGGCGGAGCTTCCCTACGCCTTGTGCGGGATGGTGACCGATTACGATTGCTGGCGGGAGGGCGAGGAAGCGGTCGAGGTGTCGGCGATCATCGCCCAGCTTCACGCCAATGCGGGGACCGCGCGGCGGATGGTGGACGCCCTGGCAAGGGCGCTTCCGGAGAAGCGCGATGCGGTGGCGATCGACACGGTGCTGGATTTCGCGCTGATCACGGCGCCCGAGGCCCGGGACAAAGCGATGATGGCGAAGCTGGACGCGGTGGCGGGGCGGGTGCTCAATCCTCCCCGGGACGGGGAGGGGGACCAGCCGTAGGCTGGTGGAGGGGGTCCGGAGACCGCGCCGCCCCCTCCACCGCGCTTTGCGCGGTCCCCCTCCCCGTCCCGGGGGAGGATCTAGGCCGCGCCTTCGATCGGGAGCTCGAACGGCCGGGCCCTGATCCACCTGCTGGCGATCCATTTCTGGCCGGCGGTTACGGGCAGGCCGGCGTGGGCGGAATCGGGGTCGCGGCGGCCGTCGGGGCCGGCGTTGCGGAAGAGGAGAGCGTCGCCGGCTCGGCCGCGCAGCTTGAGGTTCGGCGTGGGAAAGAAGGTCTCGCCGCCCGCATAATCCTGATTGAGCCAGACGATCATTGTAAGGATTCGCTGGTTGGCGAAGCCGGGAATCGCGTCGAAATGGGTGCGATACTGGTCGCCCGGCTTGTAGCGAAGCACCTGGAGCGGCTCGCCCTGGGCGACGTGGGTGCCGCTGGCGGCGGCGATCCGGCGGTTCAGGGCGTGGATCGCGGGATTCTCGAGAGGCCAGGGAAAGCCGATCCCGTCGGAGGTGCGCACCGGATCGCGGACCTGCCGGCCGGTGGCGACGTCGACGACGACCGAGGGCTCGAGCATCGGGGCGGCGGCACCGGCCAGCCAGCTGCATTCCTCGGGCGTGAAGAAGGCCGTGAAGCGCGTGATGTGCGGCCGATCGCACAAGGTTTCGCCGGCCGGCACCTCGGCCGGGTCGCCTTCCGGGGTCAGCGCCATCGCCTCGATCCGGTCGAGCTGGCCGCGGCAGCGGCGGTCGGTCCCGGCCAGCCGGCGAAGAAGGGCGAGGCCGGCCTGCCAGTCGGGCGGCGCTCCGACCCCGGCGGCGACGAAATTGGCATGGATCACCGCGGCGTGGCTTCGGCCGGCCTCCGCGGAGCGGCGGAACAGCTCCCGAGCGGCCGCGAGATCGCGCCCGCCGCCCGAGCCGCGGAGCGCGCTCGCGGCCTGCTCGAACAGCGAATCGGCCTCATTCATAGAGGCGGGCGAGCCGTTCCTCGCTCATTCCGAAGCGGTGGAGCAGGAGGCAGGACAGGTTTCGAGCCGAGCGTCGGAACCAGCCGTCGCGGCGCCAGCGCGCGGCCGAGGTCAGAGCGTCGGCCTGAAGGATCCTGAGTCGGAACCGGCCGATCCGGCGGATCAGGTCGACATCCTCCATCAGGGGCACGTCGGCATAGCCGCCGACCCTATCGTAGAGGGCGCGTGGGACGAGCAGCCCCTGATCGCCATAGGGAAGGCCGAGCACCCAGACGCGCAAGGCGACCCCGGCCTCGATCAGCCGCGCCTGCCAGGCGCGGGCGTCGAGCCGGAAACGGAAGCAGGCCGAGGCTTCGGGCGCGGTCTCGACATGGGCCCGGACCGCGTCCAGCCAGCCCGGCTCCAGCAGGGTGTCGGCGTGGAGAAAGAGAAGCCAGTCGCCGCGCGCCGCCTCGGCGCCGAGCCGAAGCTGGGCGCCTCGGCCCGGCTCGGTCATGACCAGGCGAGCGCCCGCCGAGGCCGCGATCCCCTGGGTGCCGTCCCACGAGCCGCCGTCCACCACGATCACGTCTCTCGCGCCGGACAGTCGGGATAGGCAGTCTTCGAGCGTTGAGGCCGCGTTGAGAGTGGGGACGATGATTGAGAGCATCAGGCTCGAGCCCTCACCCGCTGCAGCTCGCGCCGCCGAGAACGCAGAAGCGCGCGCAATGCGGATGGTTGAGCATCACCTTCCCGCGGGCGTCGGCGAGCGTCGGCCCGAGCGCGAACCGCGGGTCATGGGGAACGAGGGTGCAGGCGACGACGTGCGGCCGCTCGGCGCCTTTCGGCTTCACGACCATCCGGCTGGTCGCGCACATCATCGCCCGCGGATCGACATTGAGGATCGACCAGCAGGCTTCGCTGATCTCGGGCACGTCGGCGGTCGAATCCATGGCCGGGAAGAGGACGAGGCCGGCGTCGATTCGCAGGCCGAGGCCCCGGAAAAGCGCCGCATAGCCGGCACGGGCCGTCGCCTCGCTCTCGCCCGGAAGGCGGCGGCCGGCGACGGCGAGGTGGAAATGGTTGTCGGCGAGCCAGCGCAGTCCATCCAGCGCCTTGTCCCAGGTTCCGGCGCCGCGCTCGGCCTCGTGGACGGGCTTGCCGTGATGATCGAGGCTGACCCTCATGGTCAGATGCTCGCGCGGAAGTGCGAGGAGCTCGGCCTCGAAGCGGCGCATCGGCCGCATCGCATTGGTGAGGACGAGGACGTCGAAGCCGCGGTCGAGAGCCGAGGCGATCATTGCCGGCACGTCGCGGTTCATGAAGGGCTCGCCGCCGGTGAATCCGATCTCGCGGGTGCCGAGCAGGGCGGCCTCGTCGAAATAGGTCTCGGCCTCGGCGAGGGTCAGATAGACCAGGGCGTCGTTGGTCGGAGAGCTTTCGATATAGCAGGTCGCGCAGGTCAGGTTGCAGAGCGTTCCGGTGTTGATCCAGAGCGTCTCGAGCCGGTCCAGAGCGACGTGGGCGCGCTTCTCGCCCTTCGCGGTGACCAGGGGATCGCGGAACTTGGCCGGATCGAGAGCGCGCGCCGACGGGTCGCTGAAAGGCGAAAGATCTGCCTTTGCCGCCATCGTCGCCACGCCTTGAGTCCCCCCATCCGCTGAATAGCCTGAAATGCTGTCCGTGCGGAAGGTGAGCATTTCGCGAGACTTATGTTTTCACTTGGACTGTGTTTGCCCTGTCATTCGCGCGAAGGCGGCCATGCGCGCGGAAAGGGTTCATTTGCCCCAGACCTTCGCGAGACGGGCGTCGCGGCCGCAGCGGTAACGATAATAATTATAGCGGGCCGGATTCTTGCTGTAATAATCCTGGTGATAATCCTCGGCCGGATAGAAGGGGCCGGCGGGCAGGATTGCCGTCGCGATCGGGCCCGGAACCTTGATCTCGAGCGCCGCCTGCGCCTTGGCGGCCTCCGCCGCCGCGCGCTCGCGCCGGTTGGCGACGAAGATGGCCGAGCGGTACTGGCTGCCGCGATCGCAGAACTGCCCCCCTCCGTCGACCGGATCGATGGTCAGGAAGAAGCGCGCGAGAAGACGCGAATAGCTTACGCGCGTCGGATCGTAGACCACCCGGACCACCTCGATATGCCCGGTTCCGCCGGCCGAGACCTGCTCGTAGGTCGGATTGGCGATTCGCCCTCCGGAATAGCCAGAGGTGGTCGATATCACGCCCGCAATCTTGTCGAAATCGGCCTCGGTGCACCAGAAGCAGCCGCCGGCGAAGACCGCCGAGGCCGTCACGCCTGGACGGGCGGGCGCGGCCGGGGCGGGCGATTCCATCAGTGGCTGCGACAGGAACAGGGCCGCGACGGCGGCGACGAGCAGGGACACGGGCGTGAAGATTCGCATGTTCGGCTTTCCCAATCAGGCCGGAAGGAAGTTCATCGCCACGCCGTTCATGCAGTAACGCTTGAACGTGGGCGCAGGGCCGTCGTCGAAGACATGGCCGAGATGGCCGCCGCATCGCCGGCAATGGACCTCGGTCCGGGCCATGAACAGGGTGTCGTCCGATCTGGTCCGGATCGCGCCTTCGATCGGCGCGGTGAAGCTCGGCCAGCCGGTGCCGCTCTCATACTTGTCCTCCGAGCGGAAGACGGGCAGGCCGCAGCCGGCGCAGGCGAAGATGCCCTTGCGCTTCTCCTTGTCGAGCGGCGACGAGCCGGACCGCTCGGTGCCCGCGGTACGGAGCACGCGATATTGCTCAGGCGACAGGATCCGCCGCCATTCCGAATCGCTCTTCACCAACTCGAAGGTCTCGCCCGGCTCGGCACCGTCCGCTTCGCCGCGCGAGCAGGCCGCGACGAAGAAGCCGCCCAAGGCCGCCGCGGCCGCGCCGACGAAGCTGCGCTTGGTCATTCCATGCTCCATTCTGTCCCTCATAATCGCTTTCGAATGACGTTTCGCCGGGGCCGCCTTTCAGGTTACATCCGGCGATGGAGGTCGAGCTGAGCGGGACGGAAGACAATTGGGGCGTCCTGCTCGCCGCCGCCCAGGCCGGCGATTCCGATGCCTATCGCAAGTTCCTCCATTCGGTCCTGCCTTTCCTTCGCTCGGTGGCGCGGGCGCGGACCCGGTCCGACGATGTCGCCGAGGACGCCGTCCAGGACGCTTTGCTGACCCTTCACCGGGTGAGGCACACCTATGAGCCGGGGCGGCCGGTCAAGCCATGGCTTGCCGCGATCGCGGCGCGCAGGGCGATCGACGCGATGCGCAGGCGCGGCCGCCAGTCCGCGCGCGAGGTCCACGATCCCGCGGCCTATGAAACCTTTGCCGATGTGGAAGCGAACCCCGGACGGGCGGGCGAGACTTCCGCGGAGCTCGCGCGAAGGATGAGTGGCCTGACCCCGAAGCAGAAGGAGGCGCTGGACCTGGTGAAGCTGAAGGAAATGTCGCTCGCGGAAGCATCGGCCGAGTCGGGCCAGTCGGTCGCCTCGCTCAAGGTGAACATCCACCGGGCGATGAAGAAATTGCGCCTGGGCCGCGGCAAGGAAGATGAAGGATGAGCGGCGAGGACATGGACCGGCTGATCGAACGGCTCGCCGCGGACTCGAGGCCGGTGCGGGTGCTCGCGCCGCCGCTTCGGAGGGCCGTGCTACTGCTCGCCTTCATGGGCGCGGTGGCGCTCGCCGCCATCCTGACCATGGGCGACATGGACACGCTTCGCACCCAACATGCCGGGCGCGAAGAGATGATGTACATCGAGACCGCGGCGATGCTGGCCACGGCCGCGCTCGCGGTGACCGGCGCCTTCTTCCTCTCGATCCCGGGCCGGTCGCGCATGTGGCTGGCGGCGCCGCTGCCGGCCGCTCTGCTATGGATCGCGCTCAGCGGCATGGGCTGCTGGCGCGACCTGGTCCGCCACGGCTCGGACGGCTGGTCGCTGGGCCACAGCAGCGACTGCCTGCTCTTCATCCTTGGAGTGAGCGCGGCCCTGGGCATCCCGCTGTTCTGGCGCCTGTCGCGGGCGGCTCCGATCGATCCGCTGCGGGTGGCGATTCTCGCGGGGCTCGGAACGGCGGCGCTCGCGGCCTTCATCCTGCAATTCTTCCATCCCCTCCCGGTGACCTTCCTAGATCTCGGAGTTCATGTCGCCGCGATCCTGATCGTGATCGGCGCGGCCTCCCTCCTGCGGGGACGCATGCTGATCCGGTCGGAGGCCTGAGGTGAAGGGCGCCACCGCCAAAAGGCTGATCCTTCTGCTCGTCATCGCCTCGGGGATCGCCGCCTTCTTCCTTCTGGATCTCGGCAATTATCTGACCCTCGAGACCCTGAAGGCTCGGCGGGCGGAGCTGGCGCAGCTGCTCGACGAGCGGCCGCTCCTGCTCATCCTCGGCTTCTTCCTCTTCTATGTGGCGGTGACGGCCCTGTCGCTTCCCGGGGCGGCGATCCTCACGCTCGCGGCGGGCGCGATATTCGGGCTTCTGCTCGGGACTTTCATCGTCTCCCTCGCCTCGACGATCGGGGCCAGCCTGGCCTTCCTGTCGTCGCGCTATCTGCTTCGCGACTGGGTGAAGGCGAAGTTCGGGAACAGGGTCGACTCGATCGACCGGGGCATCGCGCGCGACGGGCCCTTCTACCTTCTGACCCTTCGGCTCATCCCGCTCTTTCCGTTCTTCCTGGTCAATCTGGCGATGGGGCTGACCGCGATGCGGCTGATTCCCTTCTTCCTGACCAGCATGATCGGGATGCTGGCCGGAACGATCCTCTACGTGAATGCGGGAACCCAGCTCGCCTCGATCGAGAGCAGCCGGGACATCTTCTCGCTGGCTTTGCTCGGCTCGTTCGTGCTGCTCGGCCTGTTCCCGCTCGCGGCGAAATGGGCGCTCGGCTGGTGGAAGCGGAGGCGGGCCTATCGCGGGTATCGAAGGCCGCGGAGGTTCGACCGCAATTTGATCGTGATCGGCGCGGGCGCTGGCGGGCTCGTCTCCTCGCTGATCGCCGCAACGGTGCGTGCCAGCGTGACCCTGGTCGAAGCGAAGGAGATGGGCGGCGACTGCCTGAATACGGGGTGCGTTCCCTCCAAGGCTCTGATCGCAAGCGCCCGGGTCGCGCATCTGGCCCGGAGCGGCGCCGAATATGGCGTTCGGACCGGGGACGTGACGGCCGACTTTCCGGCGGTGATCGAGCGCGTGCACGAGGCGATCGGGATCATCGCGCCGGCCGACAGCGTCGAGCGATATACCGGCCTCGGGGTCGACGTTCGGCGGGGCCATGCGCGGATCGTCGACCCATGGACGGTCGAGATCGAGAGCGCTGACGGGGCGAAGGACAGTCTGACGACCCGGGCGATCATCGTCGCCGCCGGCGGTGAGCCTTTGGTGCCCGACATTCCCGGCCTGGCCGAATCCGGATACCTGACCAGCGACACGATGTGGGATGCGCTTCGCGGCCGCGAGCTGCCCGCGCGAGTCACGATCATCGGCGGGGGGCCGATCGGGACGGAAATGGCCCAGGCTTTCGCGCGGCTCGGAAGCCGGGTGACGCAGATCGAGCATGGGGCGCGAATCCTGCCGAAGGAGGATGAAGAGGTTTCGACCTTGGCCGAACAGGTTCTGCGCTCGGAGGGCGTAAGGGTGCTGACCGGCTACAGCGTGATTCGGATCCAGCAAGGCCGGGTGATCCTCGATCCCGACTTCTCCGAGGAAGATTTGCAGTTCGACACGCTGATTGTCGCGGTCGGCCGGAGGGCGCGGCTTTCCGGCTACGGCCTAGAGGAGCTGGGGATCGAGACGGACCGGACGATCGTCACCAACGAGTGGCTGGAGACGCTCTACCCGAACATCTATGCGGTCGGCGACGTGGCGGGGCCGTACCAGTTCACCCATTTCGCGGCGCACCAGGCCTGGTTCGCCTCGGTCAATGCCCTGTTCGGGAGCGTGAAGAGATTCCGGGCGGATTATTCGATCCTGCCCTGGGTGACCTTCACCGATCCCGAGGTCTCCCATGTCGGCCATAACGAGCTCAGCGCGAAGGAAGCAGGCGTGGCCTATGAGATCGCGCGTTACGATCTCTCGCATCTCGACCGGGCCGTCGCCGAGGGCGCCCGGACCGGTTTCGTCAAATATCTGGTCGAGCCGGGCAAGGACCGGATCCTTGGCGCGACGATCGTCGCTCATGGCGCGGGCGAGATTCTGGCCGAGATCGTGCTCGCGATGAAGCAGGGCATCGGCCTCAACAAGTTGCTCGGCACGATCCACGCTTATCCGACCATGGCCGAGGCCAACAAATATGCGGCCGGCGAATGGAAGAAGGCGCACAAGCCCGAGCGGCTGCTCGCCTGGATCGAGCGCTGGCACCGCTGGCGGCGCGGGTGAAAAGGACGAGGATCATCATCTTCGCCAAGGCGCCGGTGCCTGGGAAGGTGAAGACGAGGCTGATCCCGGCTCTGGGCGAGATCGGCGCGGCGCGGCTGGCCAACGAAATGCTTCAGGCGACGGTGCGCGAGGCGGTGGCGGCGAACCTCCTGGCGCCGGAACTTTGCGCCGATCCGCATCCGCTCGACGAGGCGTGGAACGGATTCCTGCCCGAGCAACATCTGAGGGTGACCGCCCAGGGCGAGGGCGGGCTCGGCGAGCGGCTCGCCCGCGTGACGAAGCGTACGATCCTGCTGGGCGAGAATGCGCTTCTGATCGGCACGGACTGCCCGAAGATGGATGCCGCCAGGCTGCGAGCGGCTGCCGCGGCGCTGGAGGCGAGCGACGCCTTCATCCACCCGACCGAGGACGGCGGTTATGCCTTGCTCGGGCTCAGGTGGTTCGACGAGGCTGTATTCGCGGACATTCCGTGGAGCACCGACCGGGTCGCGGCGGAAACGATGGCGCGGATCGAGGGGCTGGGCTGGTCGCTGCAGGTGGGCGAGACGCTTCGGGATGTCGATGAGCCCGAGGATCTGCAAGCCTAAGCCCTGAGGAAATTGTCCTCAACGCCGCGCCGATAGACCTCGCAGCGTCGCGAGCTCGGGGGCACCCACCTGCGTCCAAATCTTCGACTGACCGCAGGCATAGCGCACGTACATCGCGCCCCTCGCGCCGGCCGCCCGTCCAGGATGAGGGCGGATGTAGGTGAGAAAAAGCAGGTAATCCTTGTCGGCGTCGAGATAGAAGGCGCCGCTGTTCCGTTCTTCGAAGAAGCGAATGCGCGGACCCGGCGCGCCCTTGAAGACCTCCAGGACCTGGAGACCGTAGAGAAGGACGGGAGCGCCGTTGCCCCATTGAGCGTTAAACGCGGCATCGGGCTCGTCACTCCAGGCATCGATTTCGGACACCAGACGGGCGCGGACGACGATGTCGGCCTCGCGATACTCCTGCTGGGTCGATGCGCCCGAGCAGACCGCCTGAGCCGGCGACTCCGCAATCAGGTACAAGACGATGCAGGCGACCAGCCTTCCGAGCATGAAAGTGGTTTGCCTGCCCGCCTCGGCTTGCGCAACGATGATCCTCAACGGCGTCTCGGAAGTTCGCGACCCGGATGGTTCAGCGCCTCGAGAGGAAGCGAGATTCCAGCTTGCACTGGAATGGCGTCGGAAAATGGCTAAGCCGCCCTTATGACGCCCCTCCCCCCTTATGGCGAGTTGCTAGGTCTTCGCACCGAGCGGACGGGCGAGGAGACTCTTTGGATCATGCCGTTTCGCGAGGAGGTGGTGGGGCGGCCCGGATTCTTGCACGGCGGTGCGATCGCAGGCCTCCTCGAGTTCGCGGCGCTCGGGACGCTCTACGAGGCGCTGGGCGGGAGCGAAGGGGTGAAGGTGAAGCCGATCAATGTCACCGTCGACTTCATGCGCGGCGGAACCGATCACGACACGTTCGCGGCGGCGACGATCACCAGGCTCGGCAATCGGATCGCCAATGTCGAGGCCCATGCCTGGCAGACGGACCGCGCCAAGCCGATCGCGGCGGCGCATATGAACCTGCTTCTTCGCCGTGCCGAGGCCGAGCAAAGGAACTGAGCATCGCCTCGAGCGTCGGACCGGCGGAGGCGAGGATGAGCGACGAAAAGCAAGGCGGCCGCGGCGGCGGCGGAGATTCGGGCGGCGGCCCTTATCCCAATCCCCACAGCGGCAAGACTCCGGAGAAAGACGGATTCCTCGGCCGCGGCGGGCAGACCGGCATGGGCTATCATGGCACCGGGCAGCTCGGCGATTCCGAGACCGGCGAGAATGCGAATGCACCGGCCGAGGGGGAATGACGCTCCCCAGGCCGTCACCCTGAACTTGTTTCAGGGTCCAGTTTTCCACCCGCACAGCTGCTCGTCGCTGGATGCTGAAACAAGTTCAGCATGACGATTGGAGACAGGCTCACCCGCCCCTTTTCATCGTCTCCCTGGCGATGACGATCTGCTGGACCTGGCTGGTGCCTTCGTAGATCCGGAACAGGCGGACGTCGCGGTAGAGGCGTTCGATCCCGTAATCGGCGATGTAGCCGGCGCCGCCGAAGATCTGGACGGCGCGGTCGGCGACCCGGCCGACCATCTCGCTCGCGAAATATTTGGCGGCGGCGGCTTCGAGGGTGATCGGCCCGCCTTCGTCCTTCAGCCGGGCGGAGTCGAGGACGAGCGATCGGGCGGCCATGGCCTCGGTCTTGGAATCGGCGATCATCGCCTGGATGAGCTGGAACTCGGCGATGGGCTTGCCGAACTGCTTTCGCTCGGCGGCGTAGACGACGCTGTCGGCGATCAGGCGCTCGGCGATCCCGACGCAGACCGCGGCGATGTGGAGGCGGCCGCGGTCGAGGACGCGCATCGCGATCCGGAACCCCTCCCCTTCCTCGCCGAGCCGGTTGGCGGCGGGGACCGGCGCCTCGTCGAAATTGACGTCGCAGACATGAGCTCCCTGCTGGCCCATCTTCTTCTCGGGCTTGCCCACGCTCACGCCGGGAAGGTCCGCGGGGACGAGGAAGGCGGAGACGCCCTTCGCGCCGGGCTCGCCGGTCCGGGCCATGACGGTGAAAAGCGACGCCTTGTCGGCATTGGTGATGAAGCGCTTGGTGCCGGTGAGCTTGTACCTGTCCCCATCGAGCACCGCTTTGGTCTGGACCGAGGCGCTGTCGGAGCCGGCGCCGGGCTCGGTGAGCGCGAAGCTGGTGACGATCTCGCCCGACGCGATGCGGGGCAGCCATTCCGATTTCTGCGCGTCGCTTCCGGCCATGACCAGGCCCTGGCTCCCGATGCCGACGTTCGTGCCGAAGGTGGAGCGGAAGGCGGGCGTGGTCCGGCCGAGCTCGAGCGCGACCCGGACCTCCTCCGACATGGTGAGGCCGAGGCCGCCATATTCCTCGGGGATGGAGAGGCCGAACAGGCCCATGTCGCGCATCTCGCGGACGATCTCGTCGGGCACCTCGTCGTCGCGGTCGACCTGCTCCTCGAGCGGGCGAAGCCGCTCGGCGACGAAGCGGCGGACTGTGTCGAGGAGGGCGGTGAAGGTTTCGGGGTCGAGGGACAATTGGCTCTCCAGTTCGTCACCCTGAACTTGTTTCAGGGTCCAGTTCTCCACCCACACAGCCGCTCGTCGCTGGATGCTGAAACAAGTTCAGCATGACGACAATCAATAGCCCTTCATCCTCGCCAATTTGTCCGCATGGTAGGCGGGGTCGCCGAACAGCTCGTTCAGCACCCGGTCGCGCTTCATGTAGAGGCCGATGTCATATTCGTCGGTCATCCCGATGCCGCCGTGCATCTGAACGCCCTCCTGCACCGCGAGGGTCGAGGCGCGGCCCGCCTTCGCCTTGGCGACCGAGACCATCGCTTCCGCGTCGTCGCTGCCTTCGTCCAGGAGCTGCTGCGCCTTGATCGCGGCGGAGCGCGCGATCTCGAGCTCCGAATAAAGATGCGAGGCGCGGTGCTGGAGCGACTGGAACTCGCCGATCAGCTTCCCGAACTGCTTCCTCTGCTTGAGATAGTCGACGGTCATGGTCATGGCCTGGCTTCCCAGACCGACCATCTCCGAGGCCGCTCCCGCGCGGCCGGCGTCGAGGACTCGCCGGAGAACGGCTTCGCCCTCGCCGACCTCGCCGATCACGGCGTCGGCATCGACCTCGACGTCCCGATAGTCGATCCGGGCGCCGATGCTGGAATCGGCGAGGCGGACGCCTTCGATCTCGAGCCCCTTCGAATCCTTGTCGACCGCGAACAGGGTCAGCCCCTCGTTGGTTCGGGCGGCGGTGACGATCAGGTCCGCCGAGGCGCCCTGGACGACGAACTGCTTGCGGCCATTGAGGCGAAAGCCGTTGCCCGACCGCTCGGCGCGCATCTCGATCGCCTCGGGCCGGTGCTTTGGGCCTTCGTCGACGGCGAGCGAAGCGACCGTCTCGCCGGCGAGAATTCCGGGGAGCCAGCGGGTGCGCTGGCCGGTGCCGCGAAGCGCCTCGACCACCGCGACGGCGGTGACGAGGAAGGGGGATGGCGTCAGGTTTCGCCCGATCTCCTCGAGAACGATGCCGGCCTCGACATGGCCGAGGCCGAGGCCGCCGTCGGCCTCGTCGACGAGGATTCCGGTGAGGCCGAGTTCGGCCATCTGCTTCCAGAGCGCGTGGCCGAAGCCGTCCTTGCAATCCATGTCGCGATATTTGCGAAGCTGGCTCGCGATCGAGCCTTCAGCCGCCATGAAATCGCGCGCCGTGTCGCGGAGCATGACCTGGTCTTCGGTGAGGTAGAGCGGCATTTTCTCGGCTCCGTCGTCCCGGCGAAGGCCGGGACCTCAGGGGGTGAAGGGCTCGGCGTCTTTCCTAGCCGAGATCCCGGCCTTCGCCGGGATGACGATCAGGTTCCGGGCAGCTGCAAGATATGCTTGGCGACGATCCCGAGCTGGACTTCGCTGGTTCCGCCCTCGATCGAATTGGCCTTGGTCCGGAGCCATTCACGGGCGGCCTTGCCTTTCCTCGATCGGTCGCTTTCCCATTCGAGAGCGTTCGAGCCGCCGGCGGCCATGACCAGCTCATGGCGGGTCTTGTTCAACTCGGTGCCGGCATATTTCATCATCGACGGCTGGGCCGGATGGGCCATTCCGGCCTTCAATTCGTCGATGAAGCGCTCGGACATGGCGCGGAAGGCCATTGCGTCGACGTCGAAGCGGGCAATGTCGGCGCGAAGGATCGGATCGGCGAGCCGGCCTTCCGAGTCGCGGCCGATCTGCTCCACCAGAGCCTCTCCGAGCGATCCGGTCTGGCCGCCGAGGCCCATGCCGCTGATCATCTCGCGCTCGTGGCCAAGCAGATATTTGGCGACGTCCCAGCCCTTGTTGAGCTCGCCCACCACCTGGTCCTTGGGCACCCGGACGTCGTCGAAGAAAGTCTCGCAGAAAGGCGAGTTGCCGGAGATGAGCAGGATCGGCCTGGTCGACACGCCCGGGCTCGCCATGTCGAACAGGATGAAGCTGATGCCCTTGTGCTTGGGCGCCTCGGGATCGGTCCGGACCAGGCAGAAGATCCAGTCGGCCTTGTCGGCGTAGCTGGTCCAGACCTTCTGGCCGTTGACCAGCCAATGATCTCCCTTGTCCTCGCATTTGGTCTGGAGCGAGGCAAGATCGGAGCCGGCGCCGGGCTCGGAATAGCCCTGGCACCAGCGTATCTCGCCGCGGGCGATCTCGGGGAGGAAGCGCTTCTTCTGCTCTTCGGTCCCGTATTTCAGCAGAGCCGGGCCGAGCATCGAGATGCCGAAGCTCATCAGCGGATTGCGGGCGCCGATCGCGGCCATCTCCTGCTTCAATATCTTGGTCTCGGCCGGCGACAGGCCGCCGCCGCCATATTCGACCGGCCAGTCGGGGACGGTCCAGCCGCGCCCGGCCATCGCGTCCATCCAGGCCTTCTGAGCGTCGTTCTTGAAGGTCGGCTTGCGGCCGCCCCAGCAGGCATCGGTCTCGTCGCGCATCGGCTCGCGCATCTCGGCCGGGCAGCTCGCCTCGAGCCAGAGACGGGTCTCGCGCCGGAAATCGTCCAGGTCGGCCATCTGCTCTCCTTTACGTTAACGTCAATTGCCGGGCATGGACGCGGAGTCAATATGAGGAGGCGACCGCTTGCCCGACTCCGAATGCATCCTCTACGGCTCCGGAACGTTCACCGGGGCCGGATGAGGATGGATCGCCGCAAGGGGCGTCGGAAAGGGAACAGGTTGAAGGAACTGGCGGCAAGCGCGGCGACCGGAATCGCCGGCCTCGACAATATATTGGGCGGCGGGCTGGCGCGCGGCCGGGTATTCCTGCTCGAAGGCTCCCCCGGAACCGGCAAGACGACCCTGGCGACCGAGTTCCTGATGGCCGGGGCCGATGCCGGCGAGCGCGGACTTTACGTGACCTTGTCCGAGACCGAGGACGAGCTTCGAGCGAGCGCGGCCTCGCACGGCTGGTCGCTGGACGGAATCGAGCTGTTCGAGCTCGTTCCGCCCGAAAGCCTGCTCGACGAGGACCAGCAGCAGAGCCTGCTCTATTCGTCCGATCTCGAGCTTGGCGAGACGACCAAGCGGATCTTCGAATCGTTCGAGCGGCACAAGCCGGACCGGGTCGTGCTCGACAGCCTCTCGGAGATCCGGCTGCTTGCCCAGAGCTCGCTTCGCTACCGGCGGCAGATACTGGCCCTGAAGCATTATTTCGCCCGCCAGAAGACGACGGTATTGATGCTCGACGATCTGACCACCGAGCTCAACGACAAGACGGTGCACAGCGTGGCCCATGGCGTGATCGCGCTGGAGGAGCTGTCGCGCGATTACGGGCCCGAGCGTCGGCGGCTGCGGATCGTCAAATATCGCGGACGCCGATACCGCAGCGGATTCCACGATTTCACCATCGAGACCGGGGGCCTGAGGGTCTTCCCGAGGCTCGTCGCCTCCGAGCATCGCAAGGAGTTCAAGCGCGAGGTGCTTCCAAGCAAGAGCCCCGAGCTCAACGCACTGCTCGGCGGCGGAGCCGAGCGCGGGTCGAGCGTTCTGATCCTGGGCCCCGCGGGCACCGGCAAGTCGCTGCTCGCTCTGACCTTCATCGTCGGCGCCGCGGCGCGCGGCGAGCATAGCGCGATGTTCGTGTTCGACGAGGAGCTTGGCCTCCTCTTCTCGCGGGCAAAGGGCTTGGGCGTGGATTTGCAGGATCTCGAGAAGCGAGGGCTCCTGACGATCGAGCAGATAGACGCCGCCGAGATGACCCCCGGCGAGCTGAGCGGACGGGTCCGCCGCTGCGTCGAGGACCATGGCGCTCTCACCGTCGTGATCGACAGCCTCAACGGCTACCAGGCGGCTATGCCGGAGGAGAATGCGCTGATCCTCCACATGCACGAGCTGCTCCAGTATCTGAACCGCCAGGGCGCGACGACATTCCTCACCGTCGCCCAGCACGGCCTGGTCGGCGACATGAAGTCGCCGGTGGACGTCACCTATCTTGCCGACACCGTCATCCTGCTTCGCTATTTCGAAGCCCGCGGACGGGTTCGCAGAGCCGTTTCGGTCGTCAAGAAACGCACGGGCTTCCACGAGGACACGATCCGCGAATATCGCATCGGCGAGAAGGGAATCACGGTCGGCGAGCCGCTGACGGACTTCCAGGGCGTGCTCAGGGGCGTGCCGGTCCTCATCGGGCCCGGCCGGAGCGAGATGGAAGACGAGCTTCTTTGATACCGGAGCTTTCCGAACGCGCGCTCATCCTCGCTCCAAGCGGCCGCGACGCGCCGATCGCCCAGGCGATCATGGCGGAAGCTGGCGTGAATGCGATCGTCTGCGAGGCGCTGGATTCGCTGGTCGAGGGACTCGAGATCGGCGCCGGCTTCGCGCTCATAACGGAGGAGGCGCTGGAAGGCGCGGACCTGCGAAAGCTGAACGGCTGGATCGAGGCGCAGCGGGAATGGTCGGATTTCCCCTTCGTGCTTCTGACCCGGCGCGGCGGAGGCCTCGAACGCAATCCCGCCGCCGGCCGCTATCTCGAAACGCTCGGCAACGTCACCTTCCTCGAGCGCCCTTTCCATCCGACGACCTTGATCAGCCTCGCCCAATCGGCGCTTCGCGGCCGGCGGCGGCAATATGAGGCGCGGGCGCGGCTGGCCGCGCTTCACGAGCTGACCGAATCGCTCGAGCGCCAGGTGGCGGAGCGCACCGCGGCGCTGAGCGCGAGCGAAGCGCGAATGCGTGCGATCTTCGAGACCAATTACCAATATCAGGGTCTGATTGCGCCCGACGGCACATTGCTCGACGCCAACCAGACCTCGCTGGACGGAATCGGCGCGAAGCTGAAGGACGTGGTCGGCCGGCCGTTCTGGGACACGCTCTGGTTCTCGGCGACCCCGGGAATGAAGGACCGGGTGCGCGAGGCGGTGAACGCCGTCGCGGCCGGCGCGACGATCCGGCAGGAGCTTCTGATCAAGCTTCCGATGGGCTGGCGCTCGTTCGATTTCGGAATGCGGCCGATCCGCGGCGAGGACGGGAGAATCGTTGCGATCGTTCCCGAGGCGGTCGACATCACCGAGCGGCGCCAGGCCGAGGACGCGCTTCGCCAGTCGCAGAAGCTGGAAGCGATGGGGCAGCTGACCGGCGGAGTCGCGCACGATTTCAACAATCTGCTCACTCCGATCATCGGAAGCCTCGACATGCTCCAGCGCCATGGGGTGGGAACCGAGCGCGAGCGGAGGCTGATCGAGGGCGCTCTCAAATCGGCGGAGCGGGCGAAGACCCTGGTCCAGCGTCTGCTCGCCTTCGCCCGGCGCCAGCCGCTCCAGCCGAGGCCGGTCGACGTCGCCGCTCTGGTCGACGGAATGGGCAATCTGATCGGAAGCACGACGGGGCCGCAGATCAAGGTCGTCACCGAGACCGGGGACGGTCTGCCTTCGGCCAAGGCCGACCCGAACCAGCTCGAAATGGCCCTTCTCAATCTGAGCGTGAACGCGCGCGACGCGATGCCGGACGGCGGCACCTTGAGGATCACCGTTTCGTGCGAGACGCTGGGGCCGCTCCACCCGGCCAGGCTACCGCCCGGCGACTATATCCGGCTTTCGGTCGCCGATACCGGAATGGGCATGGACCAGGCAGTGATGGCGCGCGCTGTCGAGCCTTTCTTTTCCACCAAGGGGATCGGCAAGGGAACCGGCCTCGGCCTTTCCATGGTCCATGGCCTCGCCTCGCAGCTCGGCGGCGCCCTGACCATGTCGAGCAAGCCGGGAGTCGGCACCAATATCGAGCTTTGGCTTCCGGTGAGCGCTGAAGGTGCCGTCGTGGAGGAGCGCTCGGCCGCTCCGGAGATCGAGGCCGGCCACCAGGGGGTCGCCCTGCTGGTCGACGACGAGGAGCTGGTCCGGGCAAGCACCGCCCACATGCTGTCCGAGCTCGGCTACATCGTCGTCGAGGCGCGCTCGGCCGACGAGGCGCTCAAGCTGGCCGAAGCGGGATCGCATTTCGACCTGCTGGTCAGCGATTATCTGATGCCCGGCACCAACGGCGCCGATCTTGCGCGCGCCGTGAAATCGCTTCGCCCCGATCTGCCGGTGCTGATCATCTCCGGCTACGCCGACGGGGACGGGATCGCGCCCGATCTGCCGCGGCTCACCAAGCCGTTCCGGCAGGACGAGCTCGCGGCCAAGATCGGGGCCCTGGATCATTTGCCCGCCGACGGCGGCTGACCCGCCCTTTCGCGCCGTCTCCGCGCCTCGCCTACTGGCGTGAAACCGCGCTTTCTGACAGTGACGGGGGGACAGGAATCAGGGGAGAGAAGCCGCCATGGATTTCGACCTTACGGAAAGGCAGGCTTTTTACCGCGACCGCGTGCGCGGCTTCATCGAGACTCACATCCGGCCGCGCCACAAGGACTATAAGAGCCAGATCGCCGAGGGCGATCGCTGGCAGCCGGTGGCGGTGATCGAGGAATTGAAGCCGGTCGCCCGCAAGGAAGGGCTGTGGAACCTGTTCATGCCGCCGGGATCGGCGCTGCGCCATGTCGACGAGAGCTTCGAGTTCGAAGGCACCCAGCTCACCAACCTCGAATATGCGCTCTGCGCCGAGGAGATGGGGCGGATCATGTGGTCGGCGGAAGTGTTCAACTGCTCCGCGCCCGACACCGGAAACATGGAGGTGTTCCATCGCTACGGGACTCGCGAGCAGAAAGACGAGTGGCTGAAGCCGCTGATGAACGGCGAGATACGCTCGGCCTTCCTGATGACCGAGCCGGGCGTGGCTTCGTCCGACGCGACCAACATCCAGTGCGAGATCAGGCGCGACGGCGACGAATATGTCCTGAACGGCCGCAAATGGTGGTCGTCGGGGGCCGGCGATCCGCGCTGCAAGGTCGCCATCGTCATGGGCAAGACCGATCCGGACGGGCCGAAGCATCAGCAGCAATCGATGGTGCTGATGCCGCTCGACGCGCCCGGGGTGGACATCCAGCGGCACCTCACCGTCTACGGTTATGACGACGCACCGCACGGCCACATGGAGATCGTCCTCGACAATGTGCGGATTCCGGCCTCGGCCATGTTGCTCGGCGAAGGCCGCGGCTTCGAGATCGCTCAGGGCCGCCTCGGGCCGGGGCGGATCCACCATTGCATGCGCACGATCGGAGTCGCCGAGGAGGCGCTGGCGGCGATGGTGAAGAGGCTTCAGAGCCGGGTCGCGTTCGGCAAGCGGCTGATCGAGCACAGCATCTGGGAGCAGCGCATCGCCGCCGCCCGGATCGACATCGACATGGCGCGCCTGCTCTGCCTGAAGGCCGCCGATTTGATGGACAAGGCCGGCAACAAGGCCGCGCAGGCCGAGATCGCGATGATAAAGGTGTTCGCGCCCAACATGGCGCTTCGGATCATCGACGACGCGGTTCAGGCCCATGGCGCGGCCGGGGTGAGCCAGGATTTCGGGCTTGCACAAAGTTGGGCCGGGATCAGGACGCTTCGGCTCGCCGACGGTCCGGACGAGGTGCACAACCGGGCCATCGCGCGGATCGAGTTGGGGAAGCACAGCGCTTGATCGTCACCCTTCCCGTCATCCCGGCGAAGGCCGGGATCTCGGGACCAGAAGTCACGGCGCGTCTCCATGAGATCCCGGCCGCAGTTTATCCTGAGCGGCGCCGCAGGCGGAGCCGAAGGGCCGGGATGACGATTTGAAGAGGGGGTTGGAATGAATCTGTTCGATCTGACCGGCAAGGTCGCGGTGATCACGGGCTCGTCGCGGGGAATCGGGCGGGCGATCGCCGAGGCGATGGCCGATCATGGCGCGAGGGTCGTCATCTCGAGCCGCAAGGCAGACGCCTGCGAGGAAGCGGCGAAGGCGATCAACGAGAAGCATGGCGAAGGGACGGCGATCGTCGTTCCGGCCAATATCTCGTCGAAGGAAGCGCTCCAGGCGCTTGTCGACGAGACCCGGCGGCAGCTCGGCAGGATCGACGTCCTCGTCTGCAACGCCGCGTCCAACCCCTATTACGGGCCGATGGCGGGGATCAGCGACGAGCAGTTCCGCAAGATCCTGGAGAACAACGTCATCGCCAATCACTGGCTGATCGCGATGGTCGCGCCCGAGATGATCGAGCGCAAGGAAGGGTCGATCATCATCGTCAGCTCGATCGGAGGGCTGACCAGCTCGACCATGATCGGCGCCTACAACATCTCCAAGGCCGCCGATTTCCAGCTCGCGCGCAACCTGGCCGCCGAGTTTGGGCCTTCGGGCGTGCGGGTGAACTGCATCGCGCCGGGGCTGGTCCGAACCGATTTCGCCCGGGCGCTGTGGGAAAATCCCGACACGTTGAAGGCCGTGACCCGGCACACGCCGCTTCGGCGGATCGGCGAGCCGCACGAAATCGCCGGGGCGGCGGTGTTCCTGGCGGCGCCGGCATCGACCTTCATGACCGGGCAGGCGATCATCGTGGACGGCGGAAGCACGACTGGGGCTGGACTCTAGAGCCCCGTTCCAGCGAAGCTGCGTAAAGGGACGGGCAATCGCCGCAACGAGTCGGCTTGGGATCCCGGCATTGCGCCGGGAGGGGCGGAGTGGAAACATGGCCGGAAGACTGGACGGCAAGGTCGCGATCGTCACCGGCGCCGGATCGGGTATCGGCCGAGCGTCGGCACAGGCCTTCGCCGACGCGGGCGCGCGAGTGGTCTGCTCCGACCTGAACGGGCATTTCGAGACCGCCGAGGCGATCGGCGAGGCCGCGGTGGCGGTCGAGGCCGATGCGGGCGCGGACAGCGACGTCCAGGACCTGGTCCAGACCGCGGTCGAGAAGTTCGGCGGGCTCGACGTCTTTTTCGCCAATGCCGGGATTTCGGGCGGGCTCGCCTCGCTGTTCGACCAGTCTCCCGAGGACTGGCAGGAGATATTGCGGGTAAACCTGATCGGGCCGTTCCTGGCGATCAAGCATTCGGCGGCCGTGATGGAGAAGAATGGCGGCGGATCGATCATCTGCACGGCCAGCGTCGCCGGAATCCGCGCCGGCGCCGGCGGGCCGGCCTATTCGGCATCGAAGGCCGGGGTGATCAACCTGATCAAGGTCGCGGCGACCCAATTGTGCGGGGCCAACATCAGGGTGAACGCGATCTGCCCCGGCCTCATCGAGACGGGGATGACCCGCCCGCTCTACGACATGGCGCGGGCGGCCGGGAAAGAGGAGCGGATCGGCCATCTCAATCCGATGAGGCGCGGCGGCGTTCCGGCCGAGATCGCCAATGCGGCCTTGTTCCTGGCTTCGGACGAATCCTCCTACGTCAACGGGCATGCACTCGTCGTCGACGGCGGGCTATCGGCGTCGCACCCGTTCAACAGCCAGGAATATGGGCGGACTTCGGTCTGAAGGCCGATGACGGCCAGCGATCCCTCGCCTCGAATGCGCCTGGCCGTCATCGCGGCCGCGGCCGCGAGCGTCCTTGCAGGCCCTGCAATCGCCTATGTGAGCGTCAACGAGCGCGAGCTTGGCCGCACCGATCCTCGCCGCGCGGCCTTCTATTCGGGGTTTAGGGCAAATTTCAATGAAACCTATCGGGACGGCTCCGCGCTCGGATTTTCCGTCGGCATGCCCGAAGAACAGGCGCTCGACGTAGCTGCGAAGCGCAGATTCATCGTCGAACCCCTTTGGGACGCTCTCGCCGAAATCCCGGAGCTGGAGACCGAAGAAGAACGTCGCGCGGCAGCGCTGGCGACCGGATTTCTCATTCTGCGGCTCCGAGGTGACAAACGACTGGGTGCCGAGTTGACCATCGACGAAGATCGCGTCAGCTCGATCACTGTCCGATATGACCCCCATGCGCATTGACGTGGTCACGTCCGTGGGCGCGCCCAGCGTCGCTCCGGCGGAGGGTGGGTCTCGTCGAGACATGCCGTAACATTCTTGTCCTGAGATCCCGGCCGCAGTTTATCCTGAGCGGCGCCGCAGGCGGAGCCGAAGGGCCGGGATGACGGATTCAATCCCGCGCCAGATGCGCGATCCAGCGTTCCCGGGCCCAGCGATCGAGCAGGGCGTCAGCACGCGCCCGCTCGGGCGAGCCGGGGGCGAGGTCGGCGTAGCGCGCCGAACGCCCGGACTCGCTGAAGCTGACCTGATCGCTCTCCATCATCATGACGGTGAAGACGCTCCCCTTGCCGACCATGCCGATCGCGGTCGGTGAGTCGAGCGGGCCGATATGCTGGAAGACGGGGCCTTCCGGCCTCAGTGCGGCCCGCGCGCCGAGCGCGTTGAGGAGGATCGCCCGGTAATCGTCGAGGCCGACCGGCCCCGCGGCCGCGATCCCCGGTGCGTTCAGGATGAACGGAATCCGGGTTTGCTGCGCGTTGATCATGTGGCCGTGGCCGAGGAAGCCGTCGTCGAACAGGCTCTCGCCATGGTCCGCGGTGACGGCGAGCAATGTGTGCTCCCAGATGCCCAGCTTCTTCAGGCGCGCGATTACCTGGCCGATCAGCCAGTCGTCATAGGCGAGCGCGTTCCAATAGGTGCGCTCAAGCGCCGCCTTGTTCTCGACCCGTATGTCGCCGCGGGCGATCGGGGCCCCGGGGAGGATCCGCATCGTGGAGGGATGCGCGTAGGGGAAGTGGGCTTCCTGGAAGTTGATGTAGAGGAAGGTGGGCTTTGCCCAGTCAGCGGGGTTGCCGAATTTGCGGTCAAGCTCGCGGAGCAGGATCCGGCCGTCGATCAGCAATGAGCCCTTGGCGGCGAAGCTGAAGGCGCGTTCTGCCTTCAAAGTCTCGGCATCGACAAACACGTCGGTATTCTTCCGCATCCCGACCACCTTGGAAATATCGCCGAAGCTCTCCGGTTGGCCCGAAAAGACGCCGATCCGATAGCCGTTCGACTTGAGGTCGCGGAACAGCGACGGACCGCCCGCGGCTGGATCGAGGCTGCCGGAGAAGAGGCTCTTCAATGACGAGGTGGTAAAGCCGACATGGCTGTAGGCCTCGGGGATCAGCGAGCCCGAACGCGCGAGGGCGTTGAGGTTCGGCGTGACCTCGCGGCCGGCGAAGCGCCGGCCGATCGCGTCGGCGCGGCCGCTTTCGAGGACGATCAGGACGAGGTGCTTCGGACTCGCCGGAAGACGAGGCGCGGCGGTGGTGGCCGGTGCCGCGAAGCTCAGATCACCGCCATAGCCGTCCTCGTCGATCCCGTTGCCCGGGACGTCGAGGGCGAGCGGGTGGCGGGCGGAATCGAAGGGGTGCCTGTCGATTCGGGCGCCGAACCAGCCATAGCCGTCACGGTCGAAGTCGCTCGCCGCCTCCAACCCCGCGGTTGCCGCATAGGGCGCGGTGAAGCGCGACAGAGCGTAACGCGGGTCCGGATCCCGCGCGGCGGCGAATAGCGCCAATGGCAGAGGCAGAGCGAGCAGGAGCAAATGTCTCCAGCGCAATGGTGCGGACCGCGCCTGTCGCGGAGCGAATCTCTTCACCAGGCGACGCAGGATCCACCAGGCCGCCGCGGCTCCGAGCGCTGCCATGGCAAGCAGGCCAGCCTCGTCCATCACGAACAACAAGGCATCGAGCAGGCTGCCGCCGCCGAGATTGCGGAGCAGCTGGAACCCGACCGCGTCGCTGAAATAGGAGAGCACCTCATATTTGACGGTGAGCAGGGCCACCCAGGCCGCAAGGGTGAAGAAGGCGAAGTTGAAGGGCAGCAAAGGCGAATCCGGACGCTTCCGATGCAGTGCGCGGAACAGGCAATAGAGCAGGCCCACAAGCAATGCGTGGGCGAGGCCAAGGGCGACGACGAAAAAAGATGTCTCGCTCGGGCGGTCGATGACGTGCGAGGCGCCGAAGCCGCCGCCGAACAGTCCGTATTTTCGCTCGGCCAGGACCAGCTCGAGGACGAGCGTAAAGCCATAGACGAGAGCGAGCGGCCACCAGGGCTTCAGGCGGGCGAGGCGGTTCATGGTGAACGGGCCCTACACGCTCCGCCTTGAGAAACGGTTGAGCCCAGTTCCTCCCCTCGATTTCGAGGGGAGGGGACCATGCGGAGCATGGTGGAGGGGCCCTTTTGCACCGCCCGAAGAATGCCCCTCCACCAGCCTACGCCAAGGCTACGGCTGGTCCCCCTCCCCTGCAAATGCAGGGGAGGAACTAATGTTGACGTTCACGTAAAGAGGGGCCAATCGCGTTTCGAAACCCTTTCCCGCGGAGAGCCCGAATGAGCCCGATCTCGACCAAGCGTCATGGCGACGTTCTGATCGTCACGTCCAACAATCCGCCGGTCAACGCCCTGTCCTTCGCTGTGCGCGAGGGGCTGGTGAAGGCGATGGAGGAAGCGGACGGCGACGATTCGGTCAAGGCGGTGGTGATCGTCTGCCAGGGCCAGACCTTCTTCGCCGGCGCCGACATCACCGAGTTCGGAAAGCCGATGCAGATGCCGATGCTCCCGCAGGTGGTGGACATCATCGAGAATTGCACCAAGCCGGTGGTCGCCGCGATCCACGGGACCGCCTTCGGCGGCGGCCTCGAAGTCGCTCTAGCGAGCCATTACCGGGTCGCCGTTCCTTCGGCGAAGCTTGGCGTTCCGGAGGTGAAGCTCGGGCTCCTGCCTGGGGCGGGCGGAACCCAGAGGCTTCCGCGCGTGGCCGGCGTCGGCAAGGCGCTCGAGATGGCGGCAACCGGCAATCCGATCGGGGCGAAGGAGGCCTATGAGATTGGCCTTGTCGACCGGCTGATCGAGGGCGATCTCGAGCAGCATGCGGTCGCTTTCGCCGAGGAAGTGAAAGACGCCCGGCCGCTCCCGAAAAGCAGCGAGCGCGACGAGAAGCTGGCGGAAGCGCGCACCAATCCCGCCATCTTCGACGATTTCCGGAAGGCCAATGCCCGCAAGTTCCGCGGCTTCGACGCGCCCGAATATAATGTCCGGGCGATCGAGGCGGCGGTCGCCAAGCCCTATGGCGAGGGCGTCCAGGACGAGCGGCGGCTCTTCATGGAGCTGATGACCGGCACCCAGGCGCGCGCCCAGCAATATTTCTTCTTCGCCGAAAGGAAGGCGAGCAAGATCGAGGGCCTGCCCGAGGACACCAAGGCGCGCGAGATCGGCCGCGTCGGAGTGATCGGCGCGGGGACGATGGGCGGCGGGATCTCGATGAACTTTCTCTCCGCCGGAATCCCCGTGACGATCGTCGAGATGGCGCAGGAAGCGCTCGACCGCGGCACCGGTGTGATGCGCAAGAATTACGAGGCGAGCGCGGCCAAGGGCCGGATGAGCGCCGAGCAGGTCGAAGGGGCGATGGGGCTTCTGAAGCCGACGCTCAGCCTCGACGATCTGGCCGATTGCGACCTCATCATCGAGGCCGTGTTCGAGAATATGGACGTCAAGAAGGACATATTCGACAAGCTCGACAAAGTCGCCAAGCCGGGGGCGATCCTCGCCTCCAACACTTCCTCTCTCAACATCGACGAGATCGCCGCGGCGACCTCGCGGCCGCAGGACGTCGTGGGGCTCCACTTCTTCTCGCCGGCGAACGTCATGAAGCTGCTCGAGGTGGTGCGCGGCGCGAAGACGGCGCCCGACGTGCTGGTCACCGCGATGCAGCTCGCCAAGAAGATCAAGAAGGTCGCCGTGGTCGCGGGCGTGTGCCACGGCTTCATCGGCAACCGGATGCTGATGCCGCGCCAGGTCGAAGCGACGAAACTGCTGCTCGAAGGCGCGACCCCGCAGCAGATCGACAAGGTCCATGTCGATTTCGGGATGCCGATGGGGCCGTTCCAGATGGCAGACCTGGCCGGTGTGGATATCGGATGGCATCGCGATCCGAGCCGCATCGAGAATGTCCGCGACGCCCTGTGCGCCGTCGACCGCTGGGGCCAGAAGAAGGGTGCCGGCTTCTACGATTATGACGAGAAGCGCCGCCCCTCCCCGTCCCCGGTCGTCCAGCAGATCATCGAGGATTTCTCGAAGAAGGAGGGGGTCGAGCGGCGCGAGATCGGCGATCAGGAGATCGTCGAGCGCACGCTCTACACGATGGTCAATGAGGGCGCGAAGATCCTCGAGGAAGGCATGGCCCAGCGCGCCTCCGACATCGACGTCGTGTGGGTCTATGGCTACGGCTGGCCGGTCTATCGCGGCGGGCCGATGTTCTGGGCCGATACGGAGGGCCTTGCGAAAATCGTCGAGGGCCTCAAGCGGCGCGGTTTCGAGGTGGCGAAGATGCTGGCCGACAAGGCGGAAGCGGGCGAGAAGTTTACGCGGTGACCGGCCCCAATTCCTCGCGCAGCCTGACGAGGCCGTAAGCGAGGCGCGACTTCACCGTTCCGAGCGGAATCTCGAGCGCTTCGGCGATCTCGACCAGGCTCATCTCCTCCAGATAATGGAGCCGAAGCGTGATTTCCGCCGCGGGCGGCAATGCGCCAAGCCGATCAGCGCATGCGCGGACGAGCATCGGGTCGGCCTCGGGCGTCGTGTCCGGCACATTGTCGAGCGCAGTGGCACCATCGAACAACATCAGGTCTCTCGATCGGCGGCGTATCGCGCGCACCGCCTCGCGGGTCGCGATCCGATAGGCCCAGGCGCGAAACCAGCGCGGGTCCCTGAGGCCGGCGAGCCGTCGAACGACGATGAGCAGCACCGACTGGAGGACGTCGAACGCGAGGTCGGGATCGCCGGTGATCGTCCTGACGTGGCGGTAGAGCGGCTGCTGATGATCGCGAAGCAGCGCCTCGAGCGCGGCCCGGTCGCCCGACTGGGCACGGGCGACTCGAAGGACAGACGCCGCGCGTCCCGGCGATTCGCGATCGCGCTCAGCCCTCACGGGCATCGAGAGCGGCGAGGATCCGCGCCGCGGCGCTCGTGACATGTCCGGCCAGCATCACCATGCCGAGCATGATGATGAAGTAGCTGAGGATGAAGATCACAAACAGAAGCACCTGGGTGCGGTCGCTCCAGTCGACCAGCAGGATGCAGGCCGCGAGCATGGCCAGCTCGAGCAGAGCCGCGGCGCCGGCGCCGACTCGGACCATCCGCTGTCCGGTTTCCATCCGGTCGAGCACGCCTTCACGGATTGTGTCGAGGCGGTCTTGTTCGCTTGCCATCTGATGTCTCCTTCGGATGTGACAAGCTTAAGAGGCCCGAATTCGGCGGGATGTTCGGTCGGGCGACGAAAAAGGGATTCTAATCCTGTTGCAGCGGTCCGAACTGCTTCGCGTCGTCCATGTCGTAAATCTCGAGAATCTCGCCGGCCCGGACCATCTTCTTGCCGAGCTTCGGAAAGCTGGCGATCTCGGCATCGCGGTTCTCGCCGCCCATCAGATAGACGAGATCCACGCCGCCGGTATTGCGAAGGTGATGGGCGACCGAGGGGGTTGGAAAGCCCATGAAATCGCCGGGGCCGACTTCATACTCCGCGCCGTCAATTTCCGCAGTGGCGGTCCCGGAGAGAATGTAGAGCCACTCCTCCTCGCGCTCGTGGCTGTGATAGACGAAGCTCTCCTTGCCAGGCGGTATCCGGGCGAGGCTGATTCCGGTCCGCTTCAGGCCCGCGAGCCGGCCGAGCTGGACTCCTTTCATTTCCGAATTCGGGTTCCAGGGGTGCGAATGCGTGCTCATCTTGGCCGCGCTGTCGGCGGCGCGTAGAAGCTCGGGACGGTCGTTCATGAGACTCTCGCTGGAAGATTGATGCGCCCTTCATCCTATCTCGTCCTCCTGCTCGCCGCGAGCCTCGCCGCTTGCGGTCCGAAGGGCGAGGCGGCCGATCCCAAGGCCGACGAAGCCGCGATCCGGCAGGTGATCGCCGACATGGAGGGCGCGTGGAACCGCGGCGATTTCCACGGCTACATGCGGGGCTTCAAGAATCCCGACGTCGTCTTCGTCTCGCGCGGCGAGTTCCAGAGAGACTGGAAGGGCACGCTCGACCATTATGTCCGCGATTATGGCGGCCGGCCGGAGCGGCGCGGCAAGCTGCATTTCTTCGACATCCAGGTCGAAATGCTGTCGCCGGACTCGGCGCAGCTGATCAGCCGCTATCGGCTGGAGGGCGGCGAGCGGCCGCAGGACGGGATCAACACGCGGCTGATGCGCAAGGTCGACGGGCGCTGGGTAATCGCGCTCAACCATGTGAGCTCGAAGGAGGTGGCGAAGTAGGAAGGCTCGCTTCGCCCGCACCCCTGCCCTCCCTTCAAAGGGGGAGGCCATTGCCGTGCTACGAGACCTGCGGCGCGGACGGCGCGAACGGCTCGTTTCCGACCAGGGCCCATTCGTAATCGCTGACCTTGTCGGTCGCGAGGACGTTGACTCCGCTCTTCTGCGCCTTTCCCCAGATGCCGGACCCGTTGAGCACATAGCCGCGGACGAGCAGGCGCCGGGCGCGCAGGCTCGGGATCAGCTTTTTCCAATTGTCGTAATTGTCGGAATAGAGGTGGACGTTGGCGACGACGCGATAGGTGCTCGTCACCGAGCCCGGCTTCGCGGTGTCGTCGACGTCGAAGTCGGCAAAGCAGAGACGATCCTCGGGCGCGGTCTTCGAATAGTTCGATTTCCAGTCTTTGTTGCCGCTGAGACAGAACAAGAATCTGCCCTTCACGTCCGACAGGAACGGCCAGCCCTTCTTCACGACGGCCTCCGCCAGATCCTGGCCCTCGGCCATGATCTCGCCGGGCGTGAAGATCCAGGCCTCGTCGAACCAGGTGCGAAGATAGGTGTCGATCTCGCCGGGGAACTTGGTTTTCGATCCCTCCTCGCTCTTGATGTCGAGCGTGACGAAAACTGGATCGTGGCCCGGATCGGCCGAATGGAAAGCCTTCAGGTCGGCAAGATAGGAAGCGAGGGTCGGTCCCTCGCCGCCTTTGCTGTGCGAAACCTGGAAATAGCTTTCGCTCGCCCCGCCGGAATCGTCGGAATGGCGTGTGATGTCGAGCTCGACGCCCCGGCATCCGCAATCGTAGCGCTGGTCATCGTTCCACTGGAGCTGCTGCAGCAGATCCTCGTCGCGCTGATAGCTGTTGTGCGACGCCTTGAAGGCGAGCTGATCGTAGCCGAGATTTTCGAAGCTCATGACCTTGGTCCGTGCTGGTTACGACCGAGATAATAAGGCCGCCGGAGGACGCATGGGCCTCCATCTGCTCCATTATGGTCCAAATTCTCGAGTGTCAGGGCGCGCCTGTACTGCGCCGCATTGGGGACACCATTCCTGGGCCATAAAGGCTCGCTTCGCTCGCACCCACCCCTTCCCCCTCCCTTGAAAGGGAGGGGCTTATTCGGAGGAGGTCTTCGCCAACAGGTCGATCAGCTCCTGCCGCCAGAATTTGGCCCATGTGTGGGTGCCGTGGCCGCGCGTGTCGCTGGTGGCGCGGATCAGGATGTAGCGGCCCGTCTTCATCCGGCGGGCGGCATCCTCGGCGATTCCGTAGTCGTGCGGGTTGATGAAATCGTCGCTCGAATTGACCCAGGTCATCGCGACCTTGATCCGCTCGATGCCGGGCCAGGGATCGTAGGTGCGCGAGGCTTCGAGCTGGTAGATGAGGTCGTTGGCGTCGCGGGTCGGGATGTCCTTGTCGATCCGGTCGGTAATATAGGCTTCGGCCGTCTCGCGGGTCGGATAGGCTTTCTGGAGATAGAGCGGCGCGAAGCCGGCGACCTGGAGCAGGCTGACCGCGGTCCGAAGGCCCTGGAGCGGCTCGCTCGCATAATTGCCATCCTGCCAGGCCGGATCGCTCCTGATCCCCTCGATCGCGGCCTTGCGCCACATGCGGTTGTGACCGGCGATCTCGACCGGCAGGCAGGCCATCGGCATGGCCGCGTCGGCGAAATCGGGATGGGCCTCGGCCCAGGTGAAGATGTGCATGCAGCCCATCGACGTGCCGATGGCGAGCCGGAGACGCGTGACACCGAGGCCCTCGGCGAGCATCCGGCGATGAGCCTCGATCATGTCGACATAATCGTATTTGGGAAAGCGCATCCTCAGGCCGTCGCTCGGCTTGGAGGATTTGCCGTGGCCGATCCCGTCTGGGAGGATGACGTAGAAACGGGCGAGGTCGAGCGGCTGGCCCGGCCCGTACAGCTCGTTGGCGAACTGGGGCTGGAGGAACTGGCGCCCGCTTCCGCCGGTGCCGTGAAGGACGATCACGGCATTGACGATCCTGCCCTGCCGGTCGCGGCGGGGCGTGCCGAGCGTGGCGTAATGGATGCGCAGGGATTCGAGCCGCTCGCCCGAGGCGAAGCGGAAGTCGCGGAGGACGGAGTCGCCTTCGGTCAGCCGGGCGGCATAATCGCTGTGCGCCGAGGCCGGCGCGGCGGCCAGGAAGAGAGCGGCGATCACGAAAAGCAGGCGCATGCTCCGTCTCCCTTCGGGGGCCTCAAGGGCCGAATGCTCGATCGTAGCCGCTCGCGTCGAATCCCAATATCCGCCTGTCCCCGAGATCGAGCATCGGACGGCGGATCATAGAGGGCTGGTCGAGCATCAGAGCTATGGCCCGGCCCTCGTCGAGCCCGGCCTTGTCCGCGTCGGGAAGCTTGCGGAAGGTCGTCCCCGCCCGGTTCAGCACCCGCTCCCACCCATGCTCGGCGGCCCAGGCGGCGAGCCGAGACCGGTCGATCCCGGCGCTTTTGTAATCGTGGAAATCGTAGGCGATGCCGCGCGCGTCGAGCCAGGCCCGCGCCTTCTTGACGGTGTCGCAGTTCCTGATGCCATAAAGGACCGGTTTCACGGCAGATGCCCTAGCAACCTCCCGGGGGTGCGGAAAAGCCATGACTGCGCATCTTCTCGCGCGCGAGAGTCGAAAGGCCCTTCCCGACGTTCCGGGCCTCGAATCCTATTGGTCGCGCTATACCCGGCGCTCGCCTCCGGGCGACGGCTCGGCCTGGATGGCGGACAGGATCCTGCTCGACGTGCTCGGCCTCGGAATCGAGCAAGCTCACGAATATCTCCGATCCGATCCCGATTTCGAATCCTTCCGCGACTGGATCGTGGCGACCGCCGGCCGGCCCGACCGCGAACGGCTTGAGCGCTACGCCGCCTGGCTGGCGGGCGCCGAGATGCCGGAGAGGACGGCCTGGCGGATCCGCTCGATCGACGAAGCGCCGCCGGTCCTCGACCCGGCCGATCTCGAGGCATGGGCGCGAGACGGCTATGTCGTGCTGCGCCGTGCGATCTCGCGCGAACAGGCCGCCGCGGCCGCGTCGGCTCTCTGGAAGCATATCGGCGCTTCGCCCGACGATCCGGATAGCTGGTACCGGGTCGAGCACAAGGCGACCATGATCCAGTTGTTCCAGCAAGAGGCTCTCGAACCGGCGCGGCGCTCGCCGCGCGTCCACAAGGCCTTCGCGCAATTGTGGGGCACCGCCGATCTGTGGGCGACGACCGACCGGATGGGCTTCAACCCGCCGGAGCGGCCCGGCCGCCCGTTCGCGGGAGCGCCGATGCATTGGGACGTCAGCCTGGCCACGCCGCTCCCGTTCGCAACCCAGGCCGTGCTCTACCTCACCGATACCGAGGCCGAGCAGGGCGCCCTCAGGCTGGTCCCGGGCTTCCACCGACGAATCGAATCCTGGATCGCGGCCCTGCCGCCCGGCGCCGGTCCGCGCGAGCAGGACCTGTCGCGCGAGGCGCGCGCGATCGGAGCGGAGGCCGGCGATCTCATCATCTGGCGCCAGGACCTGCCGCACGGCGCCAGCCCCAACCGCTCCGCGCGGCCCCGCCTCGTCCAATATGTGAACATGTACGCGCCGACCGAAGAGCGGCAGCCGGACTGGATTTAGGGTCCGGACCCTAAGCCGCCGGGCCCGGCCGTGCGCCGGCCATTGCGGACATTGCGGCCGCTCGTCCAATAGGGCCGGGCTTTGGACGATCCTGCCTTCATCCTTCTCGCCGCCGGGGCAGGCGTGCTCGGGGGCGCGATGAACGCGCTCGCGGGCGGCGGCACCTTCGCGACCCTGCCCGCTCTGATCGCGCTCGGGCTGCCCGCCAATTTCGCCAACGCGACCTCGAACGTCGCTCTTCTTCCCGGCGCCGGGGCGAGCGCCTGGGCCTATCGCAACGAGCTTGGGCCGGTTGCCGGAATGTCGGTTCGGCTTCTGGCGGCGCTGACCTTCGCGTTCGGACTGGTCGGCAGCCTGTTGCTCGTCCTCACGCCGACCGAGACTTTCGACTTCATCATCCCGTGGCTGCTGCTCTTCGCCTTCGCGGTCATGGCGTTCGGCAAGAGCGCGGCCGACTGGCTTCACGCACGAGTGGCGATCGGCCGTCCGATGCTGCTCGCCGCCCAGTCCCTGCTCGGAATCTATGGCGGCTATTTCGGTGGCGGCGTCGGGCTGATCCTGACCGCGGTCTATGGGCTCCTGGCCAACATCCACCCGCGCGAGCTTTTCGCGATCCGAACCCTGATGCTCGCCGTGACCAACCTGGCCGCCGCCTTCGTGTTCGTCGGCTTCGGAATGGTTTCGTGGCGCGCGTGCGTCCCGATGCTTCTTGGCGCGATCGCCGGCGGCTGGCTCGGCGCGGTGCTGGGCAAGCGCATGTCGCCCGGCGCGGTGCGAATCTGGACATTGATGGTGACCGGCGCGACGACGATCGTCTTCTTCGCGCGCGCCTACGGACCTTCGTGACGCCGTCGCCTTTCGCCACTGCGCAGGGATTTGCAGCTCGCCCGGCCATGGCATGAACGACGCCCCTCGCGCCGCCACGAAGGGATCGGGGCGGCGCGAAGAACGACCGGCCGCCTAATGCGCCTCGACGGTCACCGACACGATTTCGACCGTGTCGGCGTGATGCGCGGCGGGGGCAGGGCAAGCCGAGGTCGCCTGGAAGAAGATCGGCCGTCCGGCGCGAACGCTTCCGAGCTCCGCCAGCGCGCTCGACAGCGCCACGGTGAAGGTCAGCGGACCATGGGTGCCGCCATGGCCGCCGAACAAAGAGACGGACTCGACGATCCGCGCCTTGGACGGATCGCCCGCATGGACGAGGATGTTGAACGATTCTCCATGGCTGCCCGGCGGCAGCGACAGCGTGACCTTGGCGAACAGCATCGGCGCCGCGGGCCCGCGCGCGGCGGGAAGAAGCGCGGCGGGAAGAGTCACGGCGACGCCGCGGCCGGCCGCGACTTCTCGCGCGGCTGCCTCGCCGGGAAGGGCCGACTGAACCCGCCGGATCACCCGCTTTGGCGCAGCGCGGAGCATTGCCGAGGGCGGGGGAACGACCTGCTCTCCCGATCCCTTTTCGTAGCGATAATTGAAATCGCCGATCGTCGCGTATTTGCCCGCCACCGCATTCGGGACCGGCTTTCCGTCGAGGCCGATGAAGAAGAGGAAAGGCTCGCTCGCCCATTGCGCATAGGCGCTGCCCTTTACGGGCTGACCGCCCGGCTGGGCCGGAGCGCCGTCGGGAAGCGTCGGATAGCCGAATGCCGTCTGCTTGCGGGTCCATACGTCCCACAGGCGGTCGAGGTTCGAATGGTGGAGGAAGAAGAGGGGATCCACCGGCGACAGATTGTTCTGCATGAACCCGCCGATATTGTTCGTCCCGCAGGTCGCGTCGTCGTAGATCAGCCCGCCGACATTGTTGTGGACCTTGTTGTGGGGCTGCCCCTCGAGCAGGCCGAATCCCGACACATTGCTGTGAAACTTGGTTCGGTCGCTGGCGAAAGTGATGAAGTCCAGCGGCGAAAGGGCCTTGAGCAAGGTAGGCAGCGACACCGCGCGGCGAGTCGGCGTGTCGAGACGGCGATTGTCGCGCTGCAGGCCGCGGGCCTTGCTCCGGGGGTAAAGAGTGTTGGGAAAGAATGCGATCATGTTCGGGTTCTTGAACATGTCGAACCAGACGTCGTCCGGGAAGCGCGTCGCCCGGATCAGCAATTGGCCGAAAGGCGTATTGAAACCGCCATCGTCGGGCTTGGGATCCTTGATCCAGTAGCCGCTCTGGTCGAGCACGCTTTCATAGCGGTCCTTGAACTCGCCGGCGCTGCCGATGAAGGCGCGATTGCCCGGATCGAGCACGCCGTCATACATTTCCGCGGGCACTTCAGCGCTTTGAGTCCAGTCCCAGAAGGGAAAGGCGAAGTCCTCCATGTCGCTATATTTGCGGACGACCTGCTCGGTGTAGCCGGTGAAGGCGCGGTGCCATGGCAGGATCCACCAATTGCCGTGCGGGCAATCGAGGAAGTGCGTGATGGCCGTCCGGTACCAATTGTGCGGATGGTCGGGCGGCAGATCGAGCATTCGCCCAATCGCCCTGGAATAGCCGGCCAGCATCCTTTTTCCGTCGGCGCTGGCGACATTGTAGCGCGTGTAACCGCCGCTCCGCTGCGCCAGCGCGGCCGTTCCCGGCAGCATCGCCGCTCCGGCCAGAAGAGCTCCATTGCGCATGAGCGCGCGGCGGCTCAGGCCGCCATCCCCAGCATCGACCACGTACGTTCCCCTGTTCGGCAGCTCCGCCGCGACCCCTCGCGGCATGAATGGAATGCCTCGGGACGAGACTGACCGTTTTCAGCCGGGGAGACAATAGCGTCAAATGAGGGGGGCCGAGGCCGAGACAAATTCTTGAACCGCAAGGAATTAGCCGCTTTAAACCGAGCTGGGCCGGATCGCCGATGCCGGCATCTCATCGGGGAGGAAATGACTTGGAATCGATTGGTACCCTGCTTGCGCTGTTCGGCCTGCTCTGGCTGGTCGGCTTCGCCTTCATCCATTTCCGCGCCGTCGCCAAGGCGAATGCCTCCGAGACCTGGCCGACCGCCATGGGCAAGGTGACGAGGGCCGAGGTGCTGGTCGAGGAAGATAGCGATCGCGACGGCGGCTCGACCACCTGGTACAATCCGGTCGTCGCTTATTCCTACGCCGTGGCCGGCGAGACGATCGAGGGCAGCCGGATCCGCTTCGCCAACATGCGCCGCGGAAGCCGCAATAAGGCCGAGGAGGTGCTCGCGCGCTACCGGGTCGGCGACAGCGTGACCGTGCGCTACAATCCCGAGAAGCCGAAGGAAGCGGTGCTCGAGAGCCAGAGGCCGGGACCGCTCTACCTCGTCATGGCGCTGGCCGGGCTGCTGTTCATCGCCTTCGGCCTGGTCTGGGGGTCGATGGCCTAGGACAGCAGCTGGAGCTCAATCGTCGAGGCGCTTGAGATCCGTGAGCGAGAGGCGCTCGAAGCGGGCGGCCCAGGGCGAATCCTCGCGCATCTCGCTCTCGAGATAGGCGGGCTTCAGCATGTCGGGCACCTGCTCGGTCTCGACGGTGGCGGGCGCAAGACTGGAAATATCGAAATCGTCGGCGAAGCGAAGGCCGACCGACCCGTCCTTCGACCAGCGCACCTCGGCCATCTGGAAACCGGTCTCGCCGAGGTCGAGCTCCACCTCGGTACCGGCGCGAAGCTCCTGATCGGCGTCGATCTTGGCGCCGGTCTTCGAGATGTTGCGAAGGCGCACCGGAAAGGTGAGGCCGCCCCAATAGAGCGTGCCCTTGCGAAGCAGGGTATGGCGGTGGTCGCGGTCGACCACGGGGCGGGCGGCCGCCTGTTCGTCTCCCCGATCCTCGCGGGCCTGTTCCTGCGCGGGGCGATACTGGAAGACGGGGGCCTCGGGCTTCGAGCAATCCCAGACGATCGTCTCGTCGGCGAACTCGATCCCGATCCGATCGTCGCGCACCCAGCGGACGATGGACCGGGTCCGGCTGTCGTCGGTGAACTGGATGTCGATCCGCTCGCCGATATGGGGCTCGATGTCGCACTCGATCATCGCTCCGCGCGACGACACGTTGACGACCCGGACGACATGCTTGCGCCGGCGGAAATGGATGATCGACTGGACGACCCGGTCGCGAAGCCGGTCCTCGGCGCGCTGGTCGGTGACCCTCGCCTCCTCGCGACGGATCGCGATCTTGGTGAGGCCGCCAAGCCCGGCGCCGTCGCGCTTCGGCTTGCCCTTGCGAGCGATCGGCGAGACCTGCTTGTCGTCGCCAAGGATCGAAGAACGGATCTCGTGCATTGCGCCCCCGTTGGACCAGGTTTTTCCGGGGCTTCCTTGCCACATAAATGATTACCGAATTGCTAGCTAAACCCCATGAATGATTACAATTTTGTTCACTATAACAGGTTAGCGGGTGCCTCTTGAGCCCGGCGCAGCTCAGCCTTTTGCCCGAAACGCCTCCGATGCCGGAGGGGCTTGCCTACCGGCCGGACTTCCTCGATCCGGCCGAGGAAGAGGCGCTTGCCGCCCATATCGGCGAGACCGAGCTGAAGCCCTTCCAGTTCCACGGCTTCGAGGGCAACCGGAGGACGGCCTCGTTCGGCTATCATTATGCGTTCGACGGAAGCGGGCTGAAGCGGACGGCGCCGATCCCCGACTGGCTGCTGCCGGTGCGCGCCAAGGCGGCGGCGCTGATTGGCGCCGCGCCGGAGGCGATCGAGCATGTGCTTCTGATCGAATATGCACCCGGCGCCGGGATCGGATGGCATCGCGACCGGCCGGTGTTCGGCGACGTCATCGGCATTTCCCTGCTCTCGCCGGCGCGGCTTCGATTCCGGCGGAAATGCGGGGCGAAATGGGAGCGGTTCAGCCTGATCGCCGAGCCGCGCTCGGCCTATGCTCTTCGCGGCGGCGCCCGGCACGAATGGGAGCACAGCATCCCGCAGATGGAAACCCTGCGTTATTCGATCACGTTTCGGACGATGAAGTGAAGTTCCTCCCCTCGGTTTCGAGGGAGGGGGACCGCGTGAAACGCGGTGGAGGGGCCTCTTGCGGCTCAGCAGGCCCCTCCACCATGCTGCGCATGGTCCCCCTCCCCTCGAAATCGAGGGGAGGATTTAGGTGACCAGCTGGCGGGTCACCCTGCCCTGCACCAGGGCGGAGGCGGAAGCGCTGAGCGAGGACATCGCCCCGTTCGCCATGCTCGATTCGCCGCCGGTGCTGGTGACCAGCGAAGCCGACGGCGCCGACGCATGGCGGCTCGACGCCTATTTCGAGACGAAGCCGACCGCCGCGATGTTGAAGCATCTCACCGCTCTGGTGCCCAGCGCCGCCGGGAC
>DATDAS010000055.1:0-65330 GCA_036525315.1 Allosphingosinicella sp. | reverse complement strand
GGGCGAGAAATCGTAGCTATATTCGACGAACGCGACCTGGCTCGCGCCGATCGTGTCGAGTGATCCGCTCTTCCCAACCGGCGAGCTGTCCTTGCTGAAGCTGACCGGCGCATTCTGGAGCCAGGGCACCTGGGCAAAGGCCCTCTTGGTTGTGTCCAGGGCGAGTCCGTCGACGTCGAAATCCATCAGCGCCTCGCGGACCGGCTCGATCAGAGCCTCCGCCTTCTTGGTGCGCGATGCGTTCTGCGATGCCGCCATCAGCCCGCCGAGCAATCCGCCGCCGGTGGCGACCGCGATGTTGGACGGATTGATGTTGGATTTGATCTCGGACTGGGCGACCAGCACCTGGACCGCCCGGTCGGCGGGAACGGCGTGCATCTCCTCCGTCACGATGGGCGACGGCGCGGCGATCGCCGCGAATCCCACGGGCGCGCCCGCGAACGCCAGGCAAATGCCGGCGTGAACCAGAAATCTCATTGATTGCCCTCCCCGAAAGCCTCCCCCGAGGCTCGAGCGCTCAGACTATAGCCATTCGAAGAATGTGCAAGCGCCGCAAGAGCTTGGTCAGCTGTGTGCGCAGGGAGCGCCGCCCCTCACCGCCCGTCGGGCGGACCGTCCGCCGTTCCGGGGAGGATCATTCAGCCCCAGCCCTTCCCCCACGAGACCCCGGCTTTCGCCGGTGTGACGGCCTGTTGGGGCCGTCAGAACACCGCCTTGGGATCGCCCCCCATCATCTGCGCGCGGACCAGCGGGACCGGCGGGCCGCCATAGCTGAGGAACCGGTCGTGATACTCCTTCCAGGCCGAGCGGCCGCCGCGGCTTCGGGTCCAGTCCTCGCGGAGCCTGCCGATCATCAACTTGCCCATCGTGTAGTTGAGATAGGCCGGATCGTAGGTGCCGCGCGCCGATTGCTGCCGGGCATTGCCTTCGTCCTGATAGCATTCGTTGAGGAACATCAACCGCGACTGCTCCATCGTCATCCGGCCGCTGTGCATCCCGATCGCCGACAGATAGCGGCAGTCGCGAAGAAGAGCGTTGGAGATCTGACCGACGGCGGTCTCCGGATCGCCGTCGCCGAGGCCGGCGTCGAGCATCATCTGCTCGGTATAATGGGCCCAGCCTTCGGCATAGGCATAGCCGACGAACACCTTGCCGAAGGTGAATCGGCTCCGGTTGGCGTGGAGGAAGTTGAGGAAATGGCCCGGCCACACCTCGTGGACCGAGGTGAAGAGCAGGTCCGCCTCTCCGGGCACGAACCCGGCCTGGACCTCGGGCGGCCATGAGGGATCGGGCGGAGCGATATAATAGACCGAGGGAAGCCCGGTCTCGTAGGGCCCGGGAATGTCGATGTAAGCGAAATTCTGCCGATTGTAGGGCGGCGCTTCCTCGACCTTCGCTTCCTCGGTGCCGGGGATCGTGACCAAGCCCTTTTCCTGGATGAACGCCTTCAGCCCCGCGAGCTGGGCGCGGGCCCCGGCCACTGCGCCACCCGGCGCCTTCTTCGCGCCCATCCTGTCCATGCAGGCCTGCATCGTCGCGCCCGGCGCGTAGCGGGCGCAGGCGGTGCGCAGATTGTCCTGGTTGCGCTTGAGATCGGCGCGGCCGATCGCCTCGAGCTCGGCCAGCGGCAGGTCGACCATCTCGGTATCGCGGAGCATTTTCGCGAACTTTTCCGGCCCCAGCGCGAAATCCTGAGTGGCGTTGGGGCGCTGCGATTCGAGCCAGTCGGCGAGGCCCTTCATCGCGCGCTGGGCGTCGCGCGACGCGGAGTCGAGCTCGCGCTGGAGGGCCGGATCGCGAACCTCGGCGAAGGCCGCCTTGCCGTCGGCCGGATAATATTCCGCGAAGCCGCCGAAGCCGGCCTTGCCGTAATCGATGAAGCTGAGCGGAAGCGGGGCGCGCAGGTTCGCGCGGATCTGGCCGGCGGCGCGGGGTATCTCCTTCAGATAGGCGATATAGGCCCTCAGGCGGGTCTCGGCCGGGGCATAGGGGCGGGTGACGTAGACCGAAGGGTCGAGGCCGTTGCCCATGTAGAAGGCCGGATTGAGGTGCGGCTGGTCGGCGCTCTCGAGCCAGAACAATTCGCCGCGCGCCCGTGCGATCAGATAGTCGCGCTCGAACCTCTCCTCGCGGCTCAGGCCCTTCGGATCGAAGGCCTCGGCGGCGGCGATGGCCGAGCGAAAGAAGGCCATCTGGTTGGCGAGACCGGTCTCGCTCCAGTCGGGAAGCCTGCCGTCATATTCGTGCCGGCCCTGATTGACCGCGAAGCTCGGATTCAGCCGGAAATAGCCCTCGATATAATTGGCCGAGAAAGCGGCCCACCGGGACGGCGCGGCTTCGGCCTGGGCGCTTTCGCCTTGCGAAGTCGAAGCGCATCCGGTGGCGAGGAGAGCGAGGGCGGAGACGGCGGCGAGGAGCTTCATACAGTGTCCTTCCGTGCGAGTGACGAATTCAACCACACCGTTCGGGCTGAGCCCGTCGAAGCCCTACACTTCACTTTTGCGGAGGCAAGAACAAGGAAAGCCCTTCGACAGGCTCAGGGCGAACGGTGTGGAAGTGTGAGTGCGCACCACGAGCTTCCCTTGTTGCCCCTCCCTCCCCGCCCCCCTAAGCGCGCGCGATGGCCGATGCCCCGCACCCGCTGAAGATCCGGGATTTCCGCTTCTACTGGACGGCCCGGCTCGCCTCGACGATCGCTCAGATGAGCATGGTCATCGTCATCGGCTGGCAGGTCTACGACATTGCCCGCCAGACCATGGATCTGAAGGCGGCGGCGTTCCAGCTCGGGCTGATCGGAGTCGTCCAGTTCGTCCCGCTCTTCGCTCTGACCCTGATCACCGGATGGACCGCGGACCGGCTCGATCGCCGCTTCATCGCCCGAGCCTCGATCGCCCTCGAGATCGTCTGCGCTGCCATCCTCGGATGGCTGTCCTGGACCGGCGACATCACCCTCCTGGCCTTGTTCGTCGTCGCCGCTCTGCTCGGAGTCGCGCGCGCCTTCGCGATGCCGGCGCTCCAGGCGCTTGCGCCCAATCTGGTTCCGCGCGAGGTGCTTCCGAGAGCGATCGCGATGAGCTCGATCGCCTGGCAATCGGGCGCGATCGCCGGCCCCGCGGTGGGCGGCTATCTCTACGCCTGGGCGCCGCACATGCCCTATGCGGTGAGCGGCGGACTGTTCCTGCTCTCGCTCTTCTGCATGTTCATGATCGGGCCGAAGCCGCGCTCGGCGATCGAGGGGTCGAAAAATCCCTGGAAGCAGATGGTCGACGGCCTCCACTACGTCCGGCGCAACCGGCTGGTGCTCGGCGCCATCTCGCTCGATCTGTTCGCGGTCCTGCTCGGCGGCGCCACGGCGATGCTCCCCGTCTTCGCGCGCGACATATTGCATGCCGGGCCCACCGGCCTCGGCCATCTCCGCGCCGCGCCCGCCGTGGGCGCGACCCTGGTGGCGATCTGGTTCGCCTACCGGCCATTGAGGCACAATGTCGGGGTGAAGATGCTCGCCGCGGTCGGCGTGTTCGGAGCCGCGACGATCGTCTTCGGCTTCTCGCGCTGGATGCCGCTCTCGCTCGCCTGCCTCGGCTTGCTCGGCGCCGCCGACATGCTCTCGGTCTATGTCCGTCAGTCGCTGATCCAGCTCTACACCCCCGACGCGATGCGCGGACGAGTCGGCGCGGTGTCGTCGCTCTTCATCTCGGCGTCGAACGAGCTGGGCGAAGCGGAATCCGGCTTCCTCGCGGCCTTGATCGGGCCCGTGGTCGCGGTGGTCGCGGGCGGCTTCGCGGCGATCGGAGTGACCCTGCTCTGGGCGAAATTCTTTCCGGAACTCAGGAACGCCCGGACGTTCGACGTGAAGGACCAGACGACCGAGATTCCCTAGCCCGCCGCTCCCGTCCAGATCACCAGCGCATGCCTGACTCCCCGAGTCACCGGCGTCACCCGGTGCAAGGCGCGGGACGGGAAGAAGCGCGCTCCGCCCCTGGGCAGGGTTCGCGCCCTCCCCACCGTCTCGGGGACGATCTCGAGCATTCCGCCGTCATAGTCTCCGGGCTCGCTCAGCTCGACCGAGACCGAGAGGATTCGGGCGCCCTGGACGTCGAAACCTGCATCGCTGTGCCAAAGTCCGAAATGGCAGCCTGGGCCGTAGCGCAGGATCTGGACGTCCTCCGCGATCGGCCCGACCGGCGAGCCCAGCGCGACTCCGGCCTCGGCGAACAGGGCGTCGAGCCGGGCGTAGAGCCAGGCCGTCTCGTCGGAGCGCGCGCGATAGCTGGTGATGACGTCGCGGACGGCCGTGTCGACCGCCTCTTCGCCCGTCCTGCCATAGACCGGCGCCGGGCGCGGGTCGCCGCCTTCGCCGAGAGCGATGATTCGGTCGCACTCGTCGCCGCTGAACGCGTCCGGCCTGTCGAAGATCAACCCGTTTCGCCCTCCCCGGAAAATCCTAGCAACCCGTGCCGGGGCGGGGTAGCGGCGAATTGCGGTTGAACCGCGTTCGGGCCAACCCAGATAAAGTGTCGAGTGCCAGGGAGAATTCGCGATGAGAGCGGGCAATATCCTCGAGACGATCGGCAACACCCCCCACATAAGGGTCAACCGCCTGTTCGGCGACGCCGAGGTCTGGATCAAGTCGGAGCGCGCCAATCCCGGCGCCTCGATCAAGGACAGGATCGCGCTCTCAATGGTCGAGGATGCCGAGCGAAGCGGCGCCTTGAAGCCCGGCGGAACGATCGTCGAGCCGACCTCGGGCAATACCGGGATCGGGCTCGCCATGGTCGCCGCGGTCAAGGGCTACAAGCTGATCCTCGTCATGCCCGAAAGCATGAGCCTCGAGCGGCGGCGGCTGATGCTCGCCTACGGCGCCAGCTTCGACCTGACTCCGAAGGAAAAGGGCATGAAGGGCGCGATCGCCCGCGCCCAGGAGATTCTGACCGAGGTCGAGGGCAGCTGGATGCCCCAGCAATTCGAGAATCCGGCGAACATAGACGTTCATGTGCGGACCACCGCCCGCGAGATACTCGACGATTTCCGCGACGAACCGATCGACGTCCTGATCACCGGGGTCGGCACCGGCGGCCACATCACCGCCTGCGCGCAGGTGCTGAAGCAAGCCTGGCCGAACCTGAAGGTGTTCGCGGTCGAGCCGACACTGTCGCCGGTCATCTCGGGCGGCGAGCCCGGCCCGCACGCCATCCAGGGAATCGGCGCCGGCTTCATTCCGGCCAATCTCCATACCGGGCTGCTCGACGGAGTGATCCAGGTCGATCCGAACGACGCCAAGGAGATGGCGCGCCGCGCGGCGCGCGAGGAAGGCGTGTTGGTGGGCATCAGCTCGGGCGCGTCGCTCGCGGCAATCGCCCAGAAGCTGCCCGAGCTTCCGGCCGGAAGCCGCGTGCTCGGCTTCAACTACGATACCGGCGAGCGCTATTTGTCGGTCCCGGACTTCCTGCCCGAGGAGTAGGGGCCCCCACCCTGTGTTCCTCCGAAAGCAGGAACCCAGCTTCCCCTTCGTCTGGACTCCGGCTTTCGCCGGAGAACGATCAAGTGCGCGCCACCCTCAACTGCTCGGCCAGCTTTCTCGCGGCATCCCACCTGAGGTCGACGATCCGCGCGCCGCTGGTCATCGGCGCTCCGGCCGTGTCCACGGTCAGCGTCGCGAGATCGAGCCAGCGCTGCGGCCTGCTTCGGCTGAGGCCGAGCGCCTGTACACGTTCGACGGGCACGATCCAGAGCCGCCGGCGCCACACTCCGCGCTGGATGAAGAGCAGGCCGTCGGAAAGCGCATAGCGATGGTATCGGCGCTGGAGCGCCGCCCTCGCCGCCAGCAGCGGAACCAGGACCAGAAGCCACAGCGCCCTGGGCTCCCAAAGGGCGGCGGCGAGAATGAAGGCCGCGGGCAATGCCAGCGGCAGGGAGGCGCGCAAGACGTGGCGGTTCGAGACCGGCTCGAGCGCCCCGCCCGGCCTGCGGAACCGCCCGGCGGCGGCCAGGATCGGATCGAGCTCGGCCTCGCGCGCGAACGGCGCGGCGCTCTGCCGTCCGCCGCTGTCGCTTCCGGCGCCGAGGCTCTGGAAGAAAAGCGCGAACCAGCCGAACCGGACTCGCACCGGCCCGGTCTGGATCAGGGCGATTTGGATCCTCTTCTTGCCCAGCACCGCCTCGGTGTGGGTGAGGAGGCCGCGCTCGCGCCGCATCCTCCTGCCCTGGTCGGTGAGCCTGAAGCCATATTCGCGGGACAGGGTGGTCGCCATTCCGGCGATCACTCCGAGCAGGAGAGCGAGGAACAGGACGGCCAGGATCGCCGGCAGGGTCAGCCGCTCGGGCAGACGGCTTCCGACCAGCCCGGTCCAGCGCGCCGGATCGTAAATGTCGAACGGAAGCACGTTCTGGAAGGTCTGGAGCAAAGCGAACAGGCCGGCGATGTAGACGAGCGAGAAGTTGAACAGCCCGAGAGTCAGGACCCGGCCGGGGCCCATTGCGAACAGCAGCTCCTCCTCCTCCGGCTCGGGGGCGGCCGCCGGCTCGGCGCCGGCCGCGGCTGCCACCGGCTCCCGCTTGCCCGCGCGCACCGCGGCTCGGAGCCGGTCGGCCTCGGCGATGGTGACGCTGTCGATCAGCCCTTCGTCCTTGCCCGCGCCGCCGGTCTCGATCCGCACCTTGGCGAGGCCGAAGATCCGCTGCAGGAGCCGCCGCTCGATGTCGACGTCCTGGACCCGGTCGAAAGGGATCGAGCGGCGGGTGCGGTTCAATATCCCCTTCTCGATGACGATGTCGCCGGGCCCGACGCCGTAGCGGAAGCGGCTCCAGGCCAGCCAGTTTACGCCCGCCATCACCGCTGCGAGCAGCCCGGCGAAGAGCAGGAACCCGGCCACGCCCATGCCGGAGGTGAAGGCCAGCGCCGCCGGCGCCGCCAGGACGGTGGAGGGCAGCTCCTTGACGAATCGCAGGACGATTGTGCCGGGATGGACGTGGCGGTCCGCGACCGTGGCGGAGGCGACGGCTGCCGGCGAAGCGGAGGCGCCGGTCTCGTCCGTCACGCTTCCTCCCGCCCGATGCGCGCCCGGATCTCGTCGCGCATCCGTTCGGCGTCGGGCCTGGACAGGCCGGGCAGGACGACCCGGCTGAACTGGGTGCCGGCGGTGTGGACGATCAGCCGCGAGACTCCGAAGCCGCGCTCGATCGGACCCTGGGAGAGGTCGAGATGCTGGACCCGGTCGAGCGGGACGATGGTGTGGGTCTCCACCCACACGCCCCGGCGAAGGCGAAGATCCTCCGAATCCATCGAATAGCCCCAGGCGCGATACTGGCGGCCGGGTGAGACCAGGACGAGATAGAGATCGAGCAGGACGACGAGGCCGGCGACGATCCCGCGTGGAAAGCCGATCTCCGGCACGATGGCGGTCTCGAAGACGATCGCGGCGATTGCGAGGACCAGGGCGAAGATCGCCGCGTGTATCCGCATGACCCAGAGCTGCCCGGGCTCCAGCTTCCTCATCTCCACGCCTGTTCCCCCTGATGTATTTTGCGCCGCTCCCCTTTATTCTGGGGCTGCTTGGGGAGGATGACAATGTCGCCGCTCGAACAATCGCTGATCGCCTTCACCGTCGCGGCCGCCTTGCTCACGGTCACTCCGGGCCTCGACACCGCGCTCGTGCTTCGAACGGCCGCGGCGGAAGGTCCGCGCCGCGCCTTTTTCGCGGGCCTCGGAATCTGCCTCGGCTGCCTGGTCTGGGGGCTGGTGGTCGCGCTCGGCCTCGGGCTCCTGCTCGAGACGTCGCTCCTGGCCTATACGATCCTGCGCTGGATCGGAGCGGCCTATCTGCTCTGGCTGGGGCTCCAGCTGATCCTCTCGAACAGGGCCGATTTCGGCGGCGACGGCGAGGCCGCTTCCTCCGCTCCCAGCCATGTCTGGTTCCGGCGCGGCCTGCTCACCAACATGCTCAATCCCAAGGTCGGAATCTTCTACGTTTCCTTCCTGCCCCAGTTCGTCCCCGCGGGGGCGAACGTGCCGATCACCACGATCCTGCTCGCCGCGATCCATGCCGGCCTGGGCCTGCTCTGGTTCGTCCTCCTGATCGTGGCGACCCGGCCCATCGCCAAGGCGCTGCGCAGGCCTTCCGTGATCCGCACGCTCGACCGGGCGACCGGCGGAATCTTCATCCTGTTCGGGGCAAAGCTGGCTCTGAGCCGCGACTAGGATCGCGGCCCTAGATCTCGTCGAACCGCCCTGCCCTCCCGAGGCCTCCGGCGAAGCGCGCCGCGCCGTCGCGGGCGCCCTGCCGCAGCGGCGCCTCGCCGCCTCTCGCCTCCTCCCGCAGCGCCTCTTCAAGGCTCAGATCCCATTGCCGGTAGGCGGACATTCGGTCGGCGCGCATGCATGAGGCTGGGAATCGCGCGATCTCCTGGGCCAGCGAGACTGCCGTCTCGAGCGCACGGCCGGCGGGTACGAGGCGGTCGGCGAGGCCCCAGTTCAATGCTTCCTGGGCGCCGACCGGCCGGCCGGTCAGGATCATGTCGAGCGCCCGGCCCTGGCCGACCAGGCGCGGAAGCCGGACCGTTCCGCCGTCGATCAGGGGCACGCCCCAGCGGCGACAATAGACCCCGAAGATCGCGGTCTCCGAGGCGATCCGGAGATCGCACCAGAGCGCGAGCTCGAGCCCGCCCGCGACCGCATGGCCCTCGACCGCGGCGATGACCGGCTTGCCGGGAAGCGTCCGGGTCGGGCCGAGAGCGCCCGGGCCCTCCGGATCATAGTCCGGCTCGCCGCCCGCGAGCGACTTCAGGTCCCAGCCCGAGCAGAAGGTGCCGCCGGCTCCGGTCAGGACCGCGACCGATGCCGATTCGTCGCGCTCGAACTGCTCGAAAGCCTCGCGCAACATCGAAGCGGCCTCGGAGTCGATCGCGTTGCGGCATTCGGGGCGGTCGATCGTCACGATCAGGACCTCGGCCTCGCGCTCGGTCCCGATCTTCATATGCGCCTGTCCTTCCCCGCCCAGAACGGATCGCGAAGCGCCCGGCGAAGCGGCTTTCCGACCGGGCTTTTCGGAATCTCGTCGATGAAGCGCACGGACTTGGGCACCTTGAATCCGGCGAGACGCTCGCGGGCGAAGGCGATCAGATCGCCTTCCTCGACCGCCTCGCGGCAGGTGACGAACGCAGTCACCGCCTCGCCCCACATTTCGTCGGGGATTCCGATCACCGCCGCTTCGATCACCGCCTTGTGGCCGCACAATACGTCCTCCACCTCGCGCGGGTAGACGTTGTAGCCGCCGGTCACGATCATGTCCGATGTGCGCTCGACCAGATAGAGGAAGCCGTCCTCATCGAAGCGGCCGACGTCGCGGGTGCGGAGCCAGCCGCCGGGCAGGAAGGCCTCGCGGTTGAGCGCCTCGTCGCGATAGCCCTTCATCACATAAGGCGCCCGAACCGCGATCTCGCCCGGCTCGCCGGGCGGCGAATCCTCGCCTTTCTCGTCGACCAGCCTGATCTCGGTTTCGACTCCCGGGCGGCCGCAGGAGGTCAGCCGCTCCGGGCGTGCGAGATCGTGATCCTCCTTCGCCAGGGCGGCGATGGCGATCGGCGCCTCGGTCTGTCCGTAGAACTGGACGAACCTCGGGCCCCAGAGCGCCAGCACCCGCTCGATCAGCGGCCGCGGCATCGGCGATGCGCCGTAGAGGATGGTCTCGACGCTCGACATGTCGACCCGCTCGATCCGCTCCTGCTCGAACAGCATCTGGAGCATCGTCGGGACAAGGCAGAGCGCCGTCGGCCGCCATCTCTCGATCGCCTCGAGATAGGAAAAAGGGTCGAACCCGGGCAGGATCCCGGACATTCCGCCGCGCAGCCAGAAAGGCATGATGAAGGTGCCGCTGGCATGGATGAGCGAGGCGGCGTGGAGGATCATGTCGCCGGGCTTCGGATCGACCAGATTGGCGAGCACGTTCAGGACGACCGCCGAATAGGTCTGCTGGGTGTGGCGGACCGCCTTGAGGCTTCCGGTCGTCCCCGAAGTATAGAGCGACAAGATGTCGTCGTCGGGCTCGGCCCGCCGCGGCGGCGGCGTGTCGGGCGAATCCCGGGCGATCGCGAGAAGATCATCGCCGTCGCCGAGGCCGCGGCAGACGAGCCCCGGCACTTCGGCCGCCAAAGCCTCGGCGCGCTCGCCGCGGCCGGCGCCGAAGACGAGGATTCGAACGCCCGAATCCTCGATCATCCTTTTCTGCTCGGCAAGCGACAGACGGCTGTTGAGCGGCACCCGGGTTAGGCGCGCCTTCACGCAGGCGAAGTCGATCGGGATCGAATCGAGCCCGTTGTCGAGGAGCAAGGCGATCCGCTCCAGCGGCTCGAGCCCGAGCCTGGAAACGAGCGCGTTGGCGAGGCGATTGGAAAGCCTGTCGACCTCGTCGAAGCTCATCTCCCGGCCGCCGAAGCGCAGCGCGATTCGGTCGCGATGATGGAGCGCTCCGCGCGCGATCATCTCCGTGACGAGCATGGCCGCGAATGTGAGCCGCGTGCCGGGCGGCTGGCAAGCTTTTCCGGCTGCCGCGCGCGAGAGGAACCGTCCCATCGGCGCGGCGTTGAGGAGGCGAAACAATGGAGATTTGTCATGGCCGAGCATGAACGCGAAACGACGGTGATCGCCACGGACGGTGGCGGCGGCGGAGGCACCATCCTCGCGGTGGTCCTGCTCATCGCCGTTCTCGCCCTTCTCTTCTATCTCTTCGGCGACCGGATCATGGGCGGAACCAAGGAGACCAAGGTCGACGTCGACGTCTCCGCGCCCGCCAAGACGGGCTGATCTAGCGGAAGCGAATCATTCGGGCCCCGGCCTTTGCGCCGGGGCCCTCGCTATATGGAGTAAGACATGACCGACCCTGACAGAGAACCGCTTCGGGAAAGCGAGCGGACGACCATCATCACCACCGACGGCGACCGCGGCCGGGGCGGCGGCGCGATCATCGCGGTCGTCGTGATCCTGGCCGTACTGGTCCTCCTGTTCGTCCTGTTCGGCGGAGGCCTGAACAAGGCGGCGGACCAGGTCGGCGTCAACGTCGACGTCGAGGCCCCCAAGCTCGAGGTGCCCAACGTCGACATCAACATCCCCGAGAAGATCGAGGTCGACCTACCCGACGTCGACACCAAGGACGAGCCGCCCGCCAACAAACAATGAAGATTTGTTCAGGAAAAGTGCCCGTTAGCTGAACAACGGCTGACGGGCATATTCAGGAATTTCTCAAGCGAATCAGAGCATAAGCACGGCGTCGGCTGCGGTCGACCCCTCGAGTCGCGTAACGAGGGAGGGGCCGGCATCCTCAGGGGTGCCGGCCCCTACCGATTCCGGGCAAGCGCGATCGGCCGTGCCCGACCAGTCCCGAGACATCGGCGGGCAGCTTCGCCGGCAGCCGGAGCCGAACCTTGCCGTCCGCGTCGGGCGGCGGGAAGCGGCCGGCGCGGATGTTCACCTGGATGGCGGGATAGAGCAGGGCCGGCGGCGGAAGCGTGGAATCGCGCGCGCGCCGCATCTCCACGAACGACTCCTCGGAGACCTCGCCGCGCAGATGCAGATTGCTCTCGCGCTGCTCGGCGACGCTGGTCTCCCAGGCGAATTCATCGCGGCCCGGCGCCTTGTAGTCGTGGCACAGGAACATTCGGGTCTCGCCCGGAAGCTCGAGCAGGCGGCGGATCGAGCGGTAGAGAAGCCGCGAATCGCCGCCGGGGAAATCGGTCCGGGCGGTTCCGAAGTCCGGCATGAACAGGCTGTCACCGACGAAGACCGAGTCGCCGATCCGGTAGGCGACGTCGGCGGGCGTATGGCCGGGCACCGCGATGACCTCCGCCTCCAGGGTTCCGATCGCGATCCGGTCGCCGTCGGCGAGGAGTCGGTCGAACTCGAGTCCCTCCCCGCTCACGTCCGCCGCCGCGAACATCGGCGCGAAGACGCGCTGCACCTCGGCGATCCGCTCGCTGATCGCGATCCTCGCGCCGGTCCTCTCGCGAATGAGCGAAGCGGCGCTGAGATGGTCGGCATGGACATGGGTCTCGAGCACCCAGTCGATCGTCACCTCCGCCTCCGCCGCGGCGCCGAGAATGAGGTCCGCGGATTCGCTCCGGACCTCGTCCGATGCAGGGATGAAATCGAGCACCGGATCGATGATCGCGCCCCGCCCGCCCGGGCCGTCCCAGACCAGATAGGACACGGTGTTGGTGCGTTCGTCGAAAAATCCCCGGACATGCCCGCTCATCCTTCGCTCCTCTGCCGCGGCTTCTACAGCAAAGCGGGCCGGGGCGAAGCGCCTGCGCCCGGAGATTGACAGCGCGAATGAGGAGGAGGAAAGACCCTTCAGACCTCCGATCGCTTGCCGCCCGCCGGCAACATCAACCGGCTGGGCCGCGCCTCGAGCGGCGGTCTCCGGCACCTTTCGGCCCGTGGCGGAAGGAACAGGAGGGATCGACAATGACGGACGACAGGACCGACGGCACTACTCCGGACGAACCTTTGGACGACGAATTCCACTCTACGCTCGAAATCGACGACAGCAGCGGCTGGCGGGTGTTCATCGTGCCCGGCATTCTCCTCCTGTTCGTGCTCGGGGCGATTCTGTTCATCGTTCTCGACCAGAGCGATACGAAGCCGGATCCGCGGGTCGAGGCGCATCTCAAGCAGAAGCAGGCCGAGGAAGCGAAGTCGGCAAGCGCGCCGCTCAACCGGGCCGCGACTCCGACCCCGATGAACCAGGCGACGGCGGTTCCGCCTCCGGCTTCGGACACGAACCAGCAATAAGCCGGTGTCCGGCCGCTAGACCATGATCGTCTCAGGCTGAATCAGCCTGAGGCGTGAATCATGGTCTCACCACATCCGAGAGCCTGATTCACGACTTAGGTGGAACCGCGAGCAGCGGCTCAACCTAAGACGATCAGGCCCTACCCGGTTCGCGAGAGCCGGCGGGGAAGGAATTGAGGCGGGGCGCCCGCGCGCGCGCCCGGGATCCGGCGCGGAGGCGTTAGCGGAAGGCTTGGCTGCTGTTCGGCAGGAGGCGGCTCGCGGCTGGAGATGAGCCCGGCCTGCGTGGCGAGGACCGCCGCCTCGGCCAGGCTGCGGACTCCGAGCTTCGCCATGATATGGGCTCGATGCATTTCCACGGTGCGGACGCTGATTCCCAGATCGTGCGCGACCGTCTTGTTGGGCCGGCCGCTGAGCAGGGCGAGTGAAATGTCGACCTCGCGGGCGGTCAGCCTCGCGACTCTTTCCTGGGCGAGCCCTCGCACCTTATATTCCTCGATCGAGCGATGAAGCGCGGCCCAGGCCGGCGCGAACGCGGCCGCGAGCGCCGCTGCTCCGACCGGCTTGACCAGGAAATCGAGCGCCCCGAGCTTCATCACCTCGACCGCGAGCGCAACCTCGTCGCGCGAACTGACCGCGACGACCGGCCAGCCCGGCCGCCGTTCGCCGAGCTCGCGAAGCACCTCCAGCCCATGCGGGTCGGATCCGTCCACGTCGAGAAGAACGCAGGCCGGCATCAGATGGTCGAGAATGGCGAGCATCTCCGCCCCGCCCGCGAAAGGCCACGCTTCGGCCCCCGTCAGCCCCAGGTGGACGGACAAGGAACGACGCGACTCGAGATCCCGATCGATCACATAAACAGTACGTTGGTGCGACATACTCTCGCTCCCATACCCCCCGGCCAGATACGCGGCCGAGCAAAAGTGTCTGTGTTGGTGGAGTTAACGACAATCTAGGGATTTTACTGTGAACAGAAGCTGATTGATCTAGTGGTTTGAATGGACCGAGGCTCTGCGGCCCTTCCGAGAGCGCGGCAGAGAGGGGGTTATCCCCTAGCTTGATGCAGATAAACGAAGGCCGGGTTAACCTTGATGAACGGCGCCCGTAACGGTCTTGGGCCCTAACTGGTAAAAACCGAATCGATCCCCGTAACTTTACTGCGGAATTAAACCGGTCGTGCGGGACTGGGGATGCTGGCCCAAGCTTGCTTCCATCGGGAGGAGGCGGTGGGCTTTGGGCAGGCTGTTCAGCGGTAGCGGATTGAGCGCGGTCGACGCCGCCGGCCGAACCCGGCTCCCCGCCTTCGTGCGCGAGGCCGCGATCGGAAGGTCGGGCCGGCGCCGCCTGGTCTTCGGCGCGCACGAGAAGGACAAATGCATTGCCGGCTTCGATCCGGCCTACGCCTCCGTGCTTCACGGCGAGCTCGAGCGGCGGCGGCTCGCCGAGGAAGCCGTCGGGATCGGCGCCGACGCCCATCACGCCCGCGCCCGGCGCCTGTTCGGGACGGCCGAGGAAGCCGAGTTCGACGCCGACGGAATGATCGAATTGCCCGAGCTTCCGCGCCGCCGGGGGCGAATCTCCGGACTGGCATTGTTCGTCGGCACCGGCGGCACGTTCGAGATCTGGGATCCCGAGACCGCTCGGGAATGCGGCGGCGAGGATCTGCGCGCCCTGGCCGAATATCGGCTGGCCGAGGGAAAAATGGAGGGAGATAGCTTATGAAGATCGTCTGCCTTGTGGCCGGCCATTCGTCCGACCGGAACGAAGCCTATAATGGCGGCTTCCACTTCAGCCGCTGCAGCCGCTGCCGATGCGACATGATCCGGTCGAGCGGCGACTGGGAGGCTGTCCCGGAAGGCCATCGGGTCGCGTGGAAGAGCGGCCGGCAGAGCCATTCGATCGATCCCGACTTCAGCCGGGTGCTCCCGATCCTCCATCCGCAGGCCAATCTGCCCGCGCTTCGGCCGAGCTTCATGTCGTGGAGCCGGCAGCTTTCGAGGATGCGCGCCGCGCGCAGGCCCGAGCCCGCGCCTTCGGCGGAGGAGAAAGAAGCCAAAGAGAAGGAGCCCTATCCCCGCCTCATCGTCCTCGTCGCCCTCATCGGGGCAGGGCTGCAATTGATCATGGGCTTGGGCGGTAGGAGGCGCGAGCTGGCCTAGAGCGTTCCGCGAAAAGGTGGATACCGGCTTCTCGCAAAAAGGAACGCGGCCGCAAAAGGATAGAGAGCATAGGGAGATTCGGAATCGCCCAATGCTCGAATTCCCCCGACCTCCCGAGCGGGGGGCCCGGGCGGCGACGGAGGAGGAACCCAAGTTCCCCACCCCCTCCGCGCCGCCCGGCTGGATAATCCGATACCAGTTAGTCGAGCAGGAACCGGCTCGGTTCGAATTACCTCGTCATTGCGAGGAGCGTAGTTAGCCTGTCCTGAGCGACGCCGCAGGCGGCGTCGAAGGGCGGCAATCCAGTGGGTCTCGGAACATCTCTGGATTGCTTCGCTTTGCTCGCAATGACGGCTTGAAGACGATCAGGCCTAAAAAGCCTCCGCCGGCAGCGCCATGATGCTTTCCGCGCCGGCCTCGAGCTTGCGCCGCTCGGCGCCGGCCTGGGGCAGGATCCGCTCGGCGTAGAAGCGGGCGGTGATCAGCTTGGCTTCGTGGAAGGCCTTGTCCTCGCCGCCCTCGGCAAGCGCCGCGCTGCTCGCCTTGGCCATTCGAAGCCACATCAGGCCCAGGGTCACCAGGCCCATCAGGTTCATGTAGGAGTAGGACGCGGCGCCCGCATTGTCGGGATTGGCCGGGCCGTTCTGCATCAGCCACATCGTCGCAGACTGAAGGTCGCCGACGGCTTTCTCGAGCGCGTTGGCGATCGCCGCGCTCGAATCGTTCGACTTTGCGTCGGCGATCTCCTCGGCGAGCAGTTTGAAATAGCCCTGGATGGCGCGCCCGCCATTCTGGCCGAGCTTTCGGCCGACCAGGTCCAGTGCCTGGATCCCGTTCGCGCCCTCGTAGATCATGTTGATCCGGGCATCGCGGACGAACTGCTCCATCCCCCATTCGCGGATGTAGCCATGGCCGCCGTAGATCTGCTGGGCGTTGGTCGCGACCTCATAGCCCTTGTCGGTGAGGAAGCCCTTGATGACGGGGGTCAGCAGCGAGATGAGGTCGTTCGCCGCCTCCTTCTCTTCCTCGGTCTGGCTCCGGCGGACAAGGTCGACCTGGAGCGCCCCCCACAGGATCAAGGCACGCGCCGGCTCCATATAGGCCTTGGCCTCCATCAGCATTCGGCGGATGTCGGGATGGACGAAGAGCGGGTCGGCTTTCTCCTCCGGCTCCTTGGCGCCGGTCAGCGATCGGCCCTGGCGGCGGTCCCTGGCATATTGGACCGCGTTCTGGCGCGCGACCTCGCCCTGGGCGAGGCCCTGAAGCCCAACTCCGAGCCGCGCCGCGTTCATCATGATGAACATCGCCGCCAGGCCCTTCTCGCGCTCGCCGACGAGATAGCCGGTGGCGCCGTCATAATTGAGAAGGCAGGTCGAGTTGCCGTGGATTCCCATCTTCTCCTCGATCGACCCGCAGCTGACCCCGTTGCGCTCGCCGAGCGAACCGTCGTCGTTGACCATGATCTTGGGCACGATGAACAGGGAGATCCCCTTCACTGTGTCGGGCGCTCCGACGATCTTGGCGAGAACGAGGTGGATGATGTTCTCGGTCAAATCGTGCTCGCCCGAGGAGATGAAGATCTTGGTCCCGCTGATCTTGTAGGAGCCGTCGTCCTGCGGCTCGGCCTTGGTCCGGATCAGGCCGAGATCGGTTCCGCAATGCGGCTCGGTCAGGTTCATGGTGCCGCCCCACTCGCCCGACACCATCTTGGGCAGGAACTTCGCCTTCTGCTCGTCCGAGCCCTTGGTCAGGATCGACGCGATCGCCCCCTGGGTCAGGCCGTGATACATTTCGAAGGCCTGGTTGGCCGAGACGAGATATTCGGTCAGGGCGACGGCGAGTACGCTCGGAAGCCCCTGCCCGCCATATTCCTCCGGCGCCGACAAGGTCGTCCAGCCCGCGTCGCAGAACTGGCGATAGGCCTCCTTGAACCCCGGCGGCGTAGTCACCGAGCCGTCCTCGTTGCGGACGCAGCCATGCTCGTCGCCGACCCGGTTCAGGGGCTGCAAGATCTGCTCGGCGAACTTGCCGCCCTCGTTGAGGATCGCCTCGACCATGTCCGGAGTCGCATTCTCGAAGCCGGGCAGGTTCGAATAGCGCTCGAGGCCGAGAAGATGATCGAATATGTAACGGGTCTCGCGGACCGGTGCGGTATAGCTCGGCATGTCCCCTCCTGATCAGTCGGCCGCGCCGGTATCGGCCGCTTCGACCATGGCGATGAAGCGCTGAAGCTCGGCGATCGTGGCGTCTATGTCGATTCGCTGCTTGGCGAGAAGATCGACCCGCGCCTGGCATTTGCGGATGGTCACCCGGCGCTGCTCGTGGCGTCCGTCTCCGACGTCGTAGAGATCGATCATCTCCCTGATGTCGGCGAGGCTGAAACCGACCCTCTTGCCCCTCAGGATCCAGGCCAGTCGGGCCCGGTCGCGCCACGAATAGATTCGCGAGAGACCCTGGCGGCGCGGCGAGATCAGCCCCTCGTCCTCATAGAACCGGAGCGCCCGCGGAGTGACTCCGAACTCCTCGCAAAGGTCGCTGATCGAATAGCTCTTGCCGCTGGACTCGGGGGCGTGGAAATCGCCATGAAGCGCGGTCTCGGGCATGCCCCGGGCGGTAGTTTACGTTCACGTCAACGTCAATGATTCTGGGGGATGTCTATGAACGCGATGACGAGCCTGTGGGCGAGGACCGGCCTGCTCTGGTTCCTGGCGACGATGATCTTCGGAATGTATCTGGGAATGACCCAGCAGTTCGGCGCGTCTTCGCCCCATGCCCATCTCGGCCTGCTCGGCTGGCTCTCCTCGATCGCTTTCGCCTTCCTCTGGCGCGTCGCCGACCGCGAAGGCTCGCTCACCGGCAAGGCACGGATCCACTGGGTGCTGCACAATCTCGGAATGGTGGTTCAGGTCTCGGGCCTGTGGATGGTGATCAAGACCGGCAATGGGGTCTACGGCCTGGTCATCGCCGCGGGCGGCGCCACCATCATCCTCGCCACTCTCTGGCTCCTCTTCATCATCTGGGGCCGGCTGGTTCCGCGTTAGAGCATCCGACGCGATTTCTGAATCGCGCCGACTGCTCTAAATCATTGTTGCCGCATCGTTTATGCGGAAATGATCCGGCCGCCATGCCCCCCGGGCATGGCTGAAGATTGCCGGGGGCAATCTTCACCGGATTCATGGTTCCCGCTTTTCCGCACGAAGCTCTAACAGAGCGGATCCCCGGCCAGATCGGTCGCCTTTCTCGCCGCCGCCGTATCGGCGCCCTTGCGGGTCAGGGAGCGCTCGGCGAAGCGGGCCCGGGCGCCGCAATAATAAGCGCAGCCTTCGGGAACCTGGGCCGGAAGCAGGATAGTGTCGCCCTCGATCCTGGCCTCGATCCGGCAGGTCGAATCGCCGGCCATGGTCAGGCGCAGGCGGTCGCCCTCGCGGACCGCCTCGCCGGCGCCGAGGCAGGAATGGTCATTCGCGCCCCAGACGACCAGGCCGAAGCGGATGGGTCCCTTGCCCTCGTCGATCATGCAGAGATGGTCGGGCCGGGCGGCGCTTCCCCCTTGATAGAGTCCGGTGAGTCCGGCCGATGCCGGGAACACGGCCTTGCTCTCCGGCGCACCGGTTTCGTTGCCGGCGCCCTTGTCCTGCGAGCCGCAGCCTGCGAGCAGCACAAGCGCCAGAAAACAGCATCTCATCGCCATCGCTCCCGACAACCAGCGCAGGGCCCGCCCGTTCCGCCCGAAAAGCCCAGACGGCGGGCGACAAAGCGGATTCCTTTCCTTATATGCGCCGGACGGGCGAGCCGAGCGAGTAGTTGATGCTGACCACCCACCCCTTCCAGGACGACCGGCTGCGCGAGGAGTGCGGCGTGTTCGGAATCTGGGGCGCGGAGAGCGCCTCGGCGATCGTCGCCCTGGGCCTTCACGCGCTCCAGCATCGCGGCCAGGAGGCGGCTGGGATTACGAGCTGGGACGGCCGCACCTTCCATTCGCACCGGGCGCAGGGCCATGTCGCCGGCAATTTCGACCGCGACGACATCATCCGCCGCCTCGCCGGAGATTCGGCGATCGGCCATGTCCGCTATTCGACCACCGGCGAGACCGCCTTGCGAAACGTCCAGCCGCTCTTCGCCGAGCTGAGCTCGGGCGGATTCGCGGTCGCCCATAACGGCAACATCTCCAACGCAATGACCGTCCGGCGCGAGCTGAACCTGCGCGGCTCGATCTTCCAGTCGACATCCGACACCGAGGTGATCATCCACCTGGTCGCGACGTCGGGCCAAAGAAGCCTTCTCGACCGGCTGATCGACGCCCTTCGCCAGGTCGAGGGCGCCTATTCGCTCATCTGCCTGACCAGCGAGGGCATGATCGCCTGCCGCGACCCGCTCGGCATCCGGCCGCTCGTCATGGGAAAGCTGGGCGAATCGGTCATCTTCGCCTCGGAGACCGTGGCGCTCGACATGGTCGGAGCGACCTATCTTCGCTCGGTCGATCCCGGCGAGCTGATCCTGGTATCCGGAAACGGGATCGAATCGCACCGCCCGTTCGCGCCGGTCCGGCCGAGGCCGTGCATCTTCGAGCATATCTATTTCTCGAGGCCCGACAGCGTCATCGATGGGCGCTCGGTCTATTCGGTGCGCAAGCGGATCGGCGCCGAGCTCGCGATCGAGAGTCCGGTCGAGGCCGATTACGTCGTCCCGGTTCCCGATTCCGGGGTCCCCGCAGCCCTGGGATACGCCCAGCAATCGGGGATTCCGTTCGAGCTGGGGATCATCCGCTCCCACTATGTCGGGCGCACCTTCATCCAGCCGGGCGACAAGGTCCGGCACCTCGGCGTGAAGCTCAAGCACAATGCCAACAGCGCCCTGATCCAGGGAAAGAGCATCGTCCTCGTAGACGATTCGATCGTTCGCGGAACGACCAGCATGAAGATCGTGCAGATGATGCGCGAAGCGGGCGCCCGCGAAGTCCATATGCGTATCGCCTCGCCTCCGACGACCCACAGCTGCTTTTACGGGGTCGACACGCCCGAGCGCTCGAAGCTGCTCGCGGCGAACATGAACGTCGCCGAGATGACCCGCCACATCGGCGCCGACAGCCTCGCCTTCGTCTCCATCGACGGCCTCTACCGGGCGCTCGACGAGCAGGGCCGAAGCCAGGCCATGCCCCAGCATTGCGACGCCTGCCTGACCGGCGACTATCCGACCCGCCTCACCGACCAGGAACGGCTCGACCCCGCCGACCAGTTCGCACTGCTCGCCGAGCGCTTCGCCTGATCCTGACCGCCCGCAGTTTTCGTCACCCTGAACTTGTTTCAGGGTCCAGTTTCGAGCATCGCGCCGGGTCACGAAACTGGATGCTGAAGCGGGTTCGGCATGACGATGGGATTTAGATGACCGCGTACAATCTCAAGGACAGGATCGCCCTCGTTACGGGCGCAAGCCGGGGCATCGGCGCCGCGACGGCCGAGGCTCTGGCCCGCGAGGGCGCGCATGTCGTCCTCACCGCGCGAACGGCCGCCGGACTCGAGGAGGTCGAGGACCGGATCCACGCGGCCGGCGGCACCGCCACCATCGCCCCGCTCGACCTCACGGAGCAGGACAGCATCGCCAGGCTCGCCGCGGCCCTGGCCGAGCGGTGGGACAGGATCGACCTGCTGGTTCTCAACGCCGCAATGCTCGGCTCGCTCGCCCCGGTCGCGCAGATCGACGGCAAGGAGTTCAACAGCGTCCTCACCCTGAACCTGCTCGCCCAGAAGATCCTGATCGCCGCCTTCGATCCGATGCTCCGCAAAAGCGATGCCGGTCGGCTGATCGCGATCACCTCGAGCGTCGGCCGACACCCCCGCGCTTATTGGGGCGCCTACGGAGCGTCCAAGGCCGCGCTCGAAACCCTGGTCCTCGCTTATGCCGAGGAAGTGAAAAATCTCGCCCCGCTCAAGGTGGCGATCGTCGACCCCGGCTCCACCGCCACCAAGATGCGCGAGCGGGCCTTTCCCGGGGAGGATCCGTCGACCTTGAAGCCGCCAAGCGCGGTGGCGGATGCGATCGTGGAATTGCTGAGGCGCGATTTCGAGACCGGGGAGAGGCTCGAGGTGACGGCCTAGCCACTAGGTCGTCATCCTGAACTTGTTTCAGGATCCAGCTGGATGACTGCCTGGGCGGCGGCGAACTGGATGCTGAAACAAGTTCAGCATGACGGTTGAGGGTAAATGCCGGGCCTTCACGATTTCCCTCTCCACGACTAGCCTTGCCGCGTGGACCGCGACCCATTCGTCTACATCCTGGCAAGCGGTTTCCGCGGCACGCTGTACATCGGCGTCACCTCCGACCTTGCTGGCCGGCTGTGGAAACACCGTAGCGGCACGGTTCCAGGCTTCACGGCGCGCTACTCGGTCCACCGCCTCGTATATTTCGAACCCTCGGCGGATATGGACTCGGCCATTGCCCGTGAAAAGCAACTCAAACGGTGGCATCGCCAGTGGAAAATCAATCTGATCGAAGAGAGGAATCCTCACTGGGACGACCTAGCAGTTGCCTTCGGATTCGAGCCGCTTTCCCAAATGGTCACGGATGATGCGAACACGACCCTGGATTCTGAAACGAGTTCAGGATGACGCTCATTTCTTGATGAGCGTCACCTGCGCCACGTCGATCCCGCCCCCGCGAAACCCGCCCTCGCAATACATCAAATAGTAGCGCCACAGCCGGTGGAAATGCTCGTCAAACCCGGCGGGCAGCCGCTTCTCCTCGACCGCCGAATCGTAGCGGACCCGCCACCGCCGAAGCGTTTCGGCATAATGGAGCCCGAAGCCCTTGCGGTCGCGCCACTCGAGCCCGGCCGCCTCGGCCAGCGCGCGGAATTTCGCTTCGCCGATCAGCATTCCGCCGGGGAAGATGTAGGTCTGGATGAAGTCGGCATTGGCGGCGTAGGATTCGAACAATTCGTCCCGGATGGAGATGAACTGGAGGGCCGCGCGGCCTCCCGGCCTCAGCAGCCGGGCGATGGTCTCGAGATAGGGCTGCCAATAATCCTCGCCGACCGCCTCGGCCATCTCGACGCTGGCAACGGCGTCGTAGCTACCCTCCGAGTCGCGATAATCCTGGAGCCGGATCGAGACTCGCTCGGCCAGGCCGGCGCGCGCCATCCTCTCGTCGGCCCAGGCTTTCTGCTCCTCGGACAAAGTGAGTCCGGTCACCTCGGCGCCAAAGTCGCGGGCCGCCGTCTCGGCGAGCGATCCCCAGCCGCAGCCTATGTCGACGAGCCGGTCGCCGGGCTTGAGCGCCAGCCGGTCGAGCAGTAGGCCGAGCTTGCGCGCCTGCGCCTCCTCGAGCGGCTCGACCTCAGAGATCGGCTCGGCGAAGACCGCGGAGGAATAGGTCATGCCCGAATCGAGCCACGCCGCGTAGAAATCGTTCCCGAGGTCGTAATGATGCTCGATGTTGCGGCGCGAGCCCTTGCGGTCGTTGCCGCGAAGCGCGTGCGCGATTCGGTTGACCAGCCGGAACGGCCCTTTCGACCGCGCCGTCTCGCCGAGGCTTTGGGCATTGCGCATGAACAGGTCGAACAGCGGCACCGGATCGGGGCTCGACCACTCGCCAAGCTCCCAGGCCTTGTACCAGCCGACCGATCCGGAGGTCATGAGCCGGACGATCGAGCGCCAGCTGTGAAGCCGCACGACCGGAACGGGGCCTGGGGCGCGGCCGCCGAGCAGGCGGCGAGAGCCGTCGGGCAGGGTGGCGTCTATCCCCCCTTCCCTCAGGCCCTCATCGATGCGATCGAGCACGCCCCTGAAGCTGCCGCCCGCGAGGCGCGCGAGCAGGCCCCCGCCGGTGACGAAGGTGCGGTCCGCGGAAACGAGATGGCGGCCGCGCGGCTGGTGGTTCATCGCGTCTGGACCCCGGGCAAAGTGGCGCGGAGAGCCGGCGCCCTCCGCCCAATCATATCGCGTGCGGCTCCTTGGTCACCATCCAGCTCTGGCCCTTCGAGACGAGCGCCTGGAGGTCCGCTTTCTTCCCTTCCGACGCCTTTGCGTTCTGCTCGCGGACCGCGCTGTCGAAGGTCGGCGCCGGATCGTCGAATATGACTCCGAGCGCCATCGGAAATGCTCCGAACGGCATCTCGACCAGCATGTAGGCGAGAGCCTTGTTCTTGGGATCGTGGACGATGACGTCGGCCGACTGCCAGTCGCCGTCGACCACGTCGACCACCTTGAGGTTCAGCGCCTGGCGATCAAGATGGAGGCCCTTGGTTCCGCCCGCGAACAGCATCGGCTCGCCCGTCTTCAGCCAGAGCTGGTGGCCGGCATTCTCCTTGGCGGTGAAGGAGGCGAAGACGTCGTCATTGTAGACGATGCAGTTCTGGAAGATCTCGACGAAGGCCGCGCCCTTGTGGGCGTGGGCGGCCTTGAGCACGTCGGGCAGGAACTTGTTCACGTCGATCCCGCGCGCGACGAAGCGCGCGCCCGAGCCGAGAGCGAAGGCGCAGGGCAGGACGGAACGGTCGACCGAGCCGTAGGGAGTCGAGGGCGATCGGGTTCCGACCCGGCTGGTCGGCGAATATTGCCCCTTGGTGAGGCCGTAAATCTCGTTGTTGAACAGCAGGATCTGGCAGTCGAGGTTGCGGCGGAGCACGTGCATCGTGTGGTTGCCGCCGATCGACAGAGCGTCGCCGTCGCCGGTGATGATCCACACGTCGAGCTCGGGATTGGCGAGCTTGATCCCGGTCGCGAAGGTCGGCGCGCGGCCGTGGATCGTGTGGAAGCCGTAGGTCTCCATATAATAAGGAAAGCGCGACGAGCAGCCGATGCCCGAGACGAAGACCGTATTCTCCGGCCGGGCGCCAAGCTCGGGCATGGTGCGCTGGACGGCTTTCAGCACCGCATAGTCGCCGCAGCCGGGGCACCAGCGCACCTCCTGGTCGGTCGCGAAATCCTTCGCTGTGAGCGGGGTCATCTCGTTCATGATGTCATCTCAAATATACGATCAATGCGACCACGATGATCAGCAGCAGGACGAGCGGGAGCGTGCGTTGCATCTTTCCCTCCATTTTCGTCACCCCAGCGCATGCTGGGGTCCAGGCGGCGCAGAATAGAGAGGCTCGGAATCGGCCTGGATCCCAGCATCCGCCGGGATGACGGAGCGGGAGCAGCCGTCATTGCAGCGCCTCGTCGATCGCCGCTTCGATCTCGGCGATCTTGAAGGGCTGGCCGGACACCTTGGTGACGGGCCGGGCATCGACCAGATACTGGTCGCGGATCAGGGTCTTCAATTGCCCCTTGTTCATCTCGGGAACGATGATCCGGTCGTAAGACCTTAGAAGATCGCCGAGATTTTTCGGAAGCGGCCAGATGTGCCGGAGATGGACATGGCTGACGTCGAGACCGCGCGCGCGGGCCCGTCGGACCGCCTGGTGGATCGGACCGAAGGTCGATCCCCAGCCCAGCACCGCGAGCTTTCCGCCCTCGCCGCCGAGGCAGACCTCCTGCTCGGGAATGCTGTCTGCGACTCCCAGGATCTTATTGGCGCGGATGTCGGTCATCGCCTGGTGGTTGGCCGGCGCATAATCGATATGGCCCGTCCCGACATTCTTCTCGATCCCGCCGATGCGGTGCATCAGCCCGGGCGTTCCGGGCCTGATCCAGACCCGCGCCAGCTTGCCGTCCCGGGCATAGGGATTGACCTGCTCCCCCTCCCCGAGCGGCTCGTCGTGGAAGTCGACCGGGAAGCTCTCATAGCTTTCCATGTCGGGCACCTTCCAAGGCTCGGCGGCATTGGCGATATAGCCGTCGGTCAGGAGCATGACCGGGGTCATGTACTGGACCGCGATCCGGACCGCCTCGATCGCGCAGTCGAAGGCATCGGCGGGCGAGCGCGCGGCGATCACCGGCATCGGCGAATCCGCGTTCCGGCCATAGACCGCCTGGTAGAGGTCGGATTGCTCGGTCTTGGTCGGAAGGCCCGTCGAAGGGCCTCCGCGCTGCGAGTTGACGATGACGAGCGGGAGCTCGGTCATGATCGCGAGACCCATCGCCTCGGTCTTGAGCGCGATTCCCGGCCCCGAGGAGGAGGTGACTCCAAGCGATCCCGCGAAGCTCGCGCCGATGGCGCTCCCGATCGCCGCGATCTCGTCCTCTGCCTGGAAGGTGGTGACCCCATATTCCTTCATGCGCGAAAGGTGATGGAGGATCGCCGAGGCCGGCGTGATCGGATAGCCGCCGAAGAACATCGGAAGGCCCGCCAGCCTGGCGCCCGCGACCAGGCCGAGCGAGATCGCCTCCGCGCCTGTGATGGTGCGGTAGAGGCCCGGCTCGGCCGGCGCCGGATCGAGGTGGCGCTGATGGATCTGGCCGCCCATTTCGGCGGTCTCGCCATAAGCGTGGCCGGCGTTCAAAGCGGCGATATTGGCCTCGGCCAGCTCGGGCGCCTTTGCGAACTTGGACCTGAGCCAGTCGACGATCGGCTCGCGGTCGCGGTCGAACATCCAGAGCGCCAGCCCCAGGGTCCACATATTCTTGCAGCGAAGGGCCTCCTTGTTGCCGAGGCCGAACGGCTTCACCGCGTCGAGGGTGAGCTGGGAGATGTTGAAGGCGATCAATTGCCAGCGCGCGAGCGAGCCGTCCTCGAGCGGATTGGCCTCGTAGCCGGCCTTGGCGAGGTTGCGGGCTCCGAACTCGCCCTCGTCGGCGATGATCAGGCCGCCCGGCTTCAGATCGTCGACATTGGTCTTCAGCGCCGCAGGGTTCATCGCGACCAGAACGTCGGGCGAGTCGCCCGCGGTCTCGATCGCGGCCGAACCGAAATTGATCTGGAAGGCGGAGACTCCGAAGGTCGTGCCCTGGGGCGCGCGGATCTCGGCCGGGAAATCGGGGAAGGTGGCGAGATCGTTGCCGGCCAGAGCGGTCGACAGCGTGAACTGGCCCCCGGTCAGCTGCATTCCGTCGCCGCTGTCGCCGGCGAAGCGGACGACGACCGCTTCCGGCGCGACTTCGGCGCCCGATTCCTCCGGGGTCAACAAGTGGGTGGCGGTCGCCAAGTCATATTCCTTCGCTGGTCGCCTCGACCCTAGCTGCGGTCGCTCCGCGTCACAACTGTGGCGGCGGCCTCGAAACCCAGATAGTGGCTCGCTCATCGCGTCTCAACGGAGAGAGCATGTCCGAACCTTTCGTGCGGCCCGACGTCCGGCTCTTCCTCGATTATCTGAACGCTTTGCCCGGCCCAAGGTCCCACCAGGTCGGGCCGAACGAGGCGCGAACGATGATGCTCGCCTCGCGTCATGTCGCCGACGCTCCGGCGGGCGAGCTGGCGGTGATACGCGATCTCTCCTGCCCCGGGCCCGCCGGAGAGATCGGTCTTCGGCTCTACGATTCGCGCGAGTCCCGCGATCCCGGGCCGCTCTTCCTTTTCTTCCACGGAGGCGGCTTCGTTCTCGGCGATCTCGACACCCACGAGCCCTTCTGCGCCGAAATGGCCCGGCAGCTCGACATGCCGGTGGTCGCCGTCGACTACCGGCTCGCCCCCGAGCATCCCTGGCCCGCCGGCCCCGAGGATTGCATCGCTGCGGCGCGCTGGGTGGCGGGAGGCCCCGAGGCGCTCGGCCGAGAGGCGACCGGCCTGGTTCTCGCGGGCGACAGCGCCGGCGGCAATTTCACCATCGTCGTCGCCCTCTCGCTTCGCGACGAGCCCGCCGCGGTGCCGGTGCTCGCGCAATGGCCGATCTATCCGGCCGCCGATCCGGGCAAGGGCTATCCGAGCTATCAGGATTTCGGCGAAGGCTATCTCCTGACCCGGGACGGAATGGACTGGTTCGACGATTGCTACCGGCCCGACCCGAAGGACTGGCGTTACTCGCCGCTCGTGAAGAGCCAGGAAGGCATGCCGCCGACCCTGGTCGTCACCGCGAGCCTCGATCCGATCCGCGATCAGGGCCGGGCCTATGCGGCGGCGACCGCGCAGGCGGGAGTCCCGACCATCTTCCAGGAAGCGAGGGGCAATATCCACGGCTTCATCAACCTCAGGAAGGCGATCCCGTCCACGGAGGCCGACGTCCGTGCCTGCGTCGCCGCGCTGAAGCTTCTTCTCAATCGCGAGAGCGGCGGCTGATGGACAAGGCCTCCCTCCCCTATCGGCCCGCCGCCGGGGTCATGCTTCTCAACGAGGAGGGCAAGGTGTTCGTCGCCCAGCGCCTCGATAGCACGCTCGAGGCATGGCAGATGCCGCAGGGCGGGCTGGACGAAGGCGAGGATGCCGAGGAAGGCGCTTATCGCGAGCTCGAGGAGGAGACCGGGATCCGGCGCGACAAGGTCGAGATCGTCGCCCGCTGCCCGACCGAGCTCAATTACGACCTTCCCGACGATCTGGTCGGCAAGATGTGGAAGGGTAAGTGGAGGGGACAGCGCCAGACCTGGTTCCTGATGCGCTTCCTCGGCCGCGACGAGGACGTGAATCTCGACACGCCCGACCCCGAGTTCCGAGCCTGGAAATGGGCCGATCCGGCGGATCTCCCGGCGATGATCGTTCCGTTCAAAAAGGAGCTGTACGAGCAGCTGCTCGTGGAGTTTGGGGACTGGCTGACAACGAAATTTTGAACCGTCATGCTGAACTGACGGCCCCCACAGGCCGTCATCCTGAACTGACGGCCCCAACAGGCCGTCATCCTGAACTTGTTTCAGGATCCAGTCCCGAACCTCGCGACCCTCATCCAGCTGGACCCTGAAACAAGTTCAGGGTGACGAGTAATGGTTCGTAAGGTGCCCAATCCACGCGGTGCGCATGTACGAGGAACCCCGGCTTGGCTTTCCCTCTCGCCCCGCGCTAGAGGCTAGGCCATGGGGCTTTCCAGCATCGAGCGTGACGCGGTCGAAAGATGCGCGGCCGAGCCGATGCTCGACCAGGTCCTGGCCTGGTCGGCGATCAACAGCGGCTCGCGCAACCTGGACGGCCTGGCGCGCATGTCCGCCCTGCTTGCGGACTCATTCGCCGACTTGCCCGGCGCGGTCGAGCTGAGGGGCGCCGATCCGGTCGAGGCGATGGCGGCTGACGGCTCGCTCGACTCGCTGGAGCATGGACGGAACCTGCTCGTCCGGGTTCGGCCCGAGGCGCCCGTCCAGCTCCTTCTCACCGGCCATATGGACACCGTGTTCGGCCCCGATCACAATTTCCAGTCGACCGCCTGGATCGAGGAGGGCCAGGTGCTTGGCGGCCCCGGAGTCGCCGACATGAAGGGCGGGATCGCGGTGATGCTGGCAGCCCTCAAGGCGCTCGAAGCCTCCCCCGCCGCCGCCCGGCTCGGCTACGAGGTGGTGATAAACTCAGACGAGGAAGTCGGCTCGCCCGGCTCGGCCGCTTTGATCGCCGAGGCCGCGCGCGGCAAGGCCGCCGCATTCACCTATGAGCCCGCAGCCTTGCCCGACGGAACCCTGGCCGGAGCCCGGCCGGGAAGCGGCAATTTCTCCTTCGCGATCCACGGCCGAAGCGCCCATGCCGGCCGCAATCCCGAGGAAGGCCGAAACGCGGTGATCGCCGCCGCGGACCTCGCTCTCCGTCTCGCAAAGGCCGGGGCCCCTGGACTCTCGGTCAACCCGGCGAAGATCGAGGGCGGCGGGCCCAACAATGTCGTGCCCGATTTCGCCTTGCTCCGGGTCAATCTCCGGCCCGACACCGCAGCCGATCAGGCCCGCGCCGTGTCGCAGGTCGAGGCGGCCGTGGCGATGGTCTCGGCCGAGCATGAGGTGAGGATCGAAAGCCATGGCGGCTTCGGTCGCCCGCCCAAGCCGCTCGACCCGAAGGCCGAGAAGCTGTTCGGCCTGGTAAGGCGCTGCGGCGCCGATCTCGGCCAGGCGATCTCCTGGAGAGCGACCGGCGGAGTCTGCGACGGCAACAATATCGCCGCCTGCGGCGTGCCCGTGGTCGACACGATGGGCGTTCGCGGCGGCTCCATTCACTCTTCGGACGAATATCTGATCGTGGCCAGCCTCGCCGAGCGCGCCTCGCTTTCCGCGCTCGCTCTGCTGCGCCTGGCCGAGGGAGAGGCTTTGTGACTTTCAGGGTACGGCCGGCGCGGAACGGCGATTTCCAGGCGATCTACGAAATGGCCAAGCTGACCGGCGGCGGCTTCACTAACCTGCCCGCCGACAAGGGCACCCTGGTCGAGAAGCTGGTCCGCTCCGAGAGTGCCTTTGCGAGCCGTGCCGAGGAGCCCGCCGACGATCTGTTCGTCTTCGTCCTCGAACATGCCGAGACGAAGCGGATCCGCGGCACTTGCCAGGTCTTCAGCAAGGTCGGAATGCAATCGCCTTTCTACTCCTACCGGGTCAGCAACCTCACCCAGACCTCGCCCGAGCTCGGCCGGACCTTCCGGGCCGAGATGCTGACCCTGTGCACCGATTTCGAGGGCTGCTCGGAGGTCGGGGGCCTGTTCCTCCACCCCGCCGAGCGCGCCGGCGGCCTTGGAGTCCTGCTCGCGCGGAGCCGCTATCTTTTCATCCGGATGCACCGCGCGCGCTTCGCTCACAAGGTGGTGGCGGAGCTTCGAGGCGTGATCGACCAGGCCGGCGGCTCGCCCTTCTGGGACGCTATCGCCGGCCGCTTCTTCGGGATGAGCTTCCAGGAAGCGGACGCCTTCAACGGCACCCACGGCACCCAGTTCATCGCCGATCTGATGCCCAAGACCCCGATCTACACCGCTTTGCTCACCGACAGCGCCCGAGGCGTGATGGGCGTTCCCCATCCGAGCGGCCGGGCGGCGATGCGAATGCTCGAGAATGAGGGTTTCACCGGCGAAGGCTATGTCGACATTTTCGACGGCGGCCCGACCATGTCCGCGCCGACCGACTCGATCCGGACGATCCGCGAGGCCCGCCAGCTTCTGGTCGACGAGATCGCCGACGAGGTGGACGGACAGAAGATGATGCTCGCCGCCGGAAGCATGGATTCCTTCCGCTGCGGCTACGGCAAGGTCGCGATCGCGCCCGACGGCAAGGTCACGCTCGACTCCGAGGCCGCGCGGACCCTGGAGGTAGGCGCCGGCGAATCCCTGCTTTCGGTCGGACGCTGAGGCCGTGCCCATCGAGGAGATCAATTTCGACGGGATCATCGGGCCGAGCCACAACTATGCGGGCCTCAGCCACGGCAATCTCGCAGCCACCGCCAACAAGGGCTTGGTCTCCCACCCGCGCGCGGCTGCTCTCCAGGGCGTCGCCAAGATGCGCCACAATGTCGCGCTCGGGCTGAAGCAGGGCATGTTGCTCCCCCATCCCCGCCCAAACCGCGGCTGGCTGGGCCGGCTGGGAAGCGACGTCGAGACCGCTCCGGATTCGCTTCGGCCGGCCGCTTTCTCGGCCTCCGCGATGTGGGCCGCCAATGCAGCGACCGTCTCCCCTGCCCCGGACACTGCGGACGGGCTCTGCCATCTCACCGTCGCGAACCTTCGGACCATGGCGCATCGCAGCCACGAATGGCCGGAGACGCTCGTCCAGCTCCAGACGGCCTTCGCCGACGAGGCGCGTTTCGCGGTGAACGGGCCGGTGCCGGGCACATATGGCGACGAGGGCGCGGCCAATCACATGCGGCTTGCACCGGCGCATGGCGAGCCGGGGATCGAGATCTTCGTCTACGGCACCAGCGGCGGCGCCTTCCCGGTTCGGCAGCATGAGGAAGCGAGCCGCGCGATCGCCCGGATCCACGGCCTCGATCCGGACAGGACCCTGTTCGCGGCCCAGTCCGAGCAGGCGATCGCCGCCGGCGCCTTCCACAACGACGTGGTCGCGGTCGCCAACGAAAATGTCCTGTTCGCGCACGCTCAGGCCTTCGCCGATCCCGCTTCGCTCTATTCGAGCATCCGGCGCCTGATGCCCGAGGCCGAGATCGTCGAGGTTCCAGCCGACCGGGTCGGCCTCGCCGACGCTGTCTCCTCCTATCTGTTCAACGCCCAGCTGGTGACTCTGCCTTTCGGTGGAATGGCCCTGATCCTCCCCGAGGAGGCCCGCGAGAACGGGCGCGTCTGGGCCTGGCTTCAGGAGATGGCGGCCGGCAACGGCCCGATCCGCCGGTTGCTGGTCGTCGATGTCCGCCAGTCCATGGCCAATGGCGGCGGCCCCGCCTGCCTGAGGCTGCGAGTCGTCGCGGAGCCGGAGTCAGTCGATCCGCGCTTCATGGTCGACGCCGCGAAGCTCGACCGGATCGCCGCCGTGATCGAGACGGAATGGCCCGAAAGCATCGCGCCCGAGGAGCTGAAGGAGCCCGCGCTTTGGTCGCGGATCGAGCGGGCGCGAAAGGCGCTGCTCGAAGATTTGAGGCTGGGCGATCTGCTCTAATTCCTCCCCTCGATTTCGAGGGGAGGGGGACCGCCTGAAAGGCGGTGGAGGGGCCCGGCGCAGGCCTCGGCAAGGCCCCTCCACCATGCTTCGCATGGTCCCCTGCAAGCGCAGGGGAGGAACTGCGGTCACGCACTCCAGAATATATCCATCGGCACATCGAGCTCGGCGAGCAGACGGCCGATCGGCGCGCGGGAGAGCGGACCATCCTCGATCGCTTTCTCGAGCATGACCTTCTTCTCCGCGCCGGACAGGACGATCATCACCGCCCGTGCCGAGGAGAGGGCGGCGGCGGTCAGCGATACACGGTCGCCCTTGCCCGAAGGCGCGGGATCGGGACGGACCCCGACGGCCCGGCGCTCGCGCGGTCCGGTGAGGGCCCGATCGAGATCGGGACCGGGACAGATTCCCGCCACCTCGCCATTCTCGCCGACGGTCAGGCACACCAGGTCGAGCGGCCATTGCAGAAGTGCCAGGCGGGCGTCGGCGAGCCGGCCCGCTTCCTGGTAATCGCCAAGTGCGGACTCATCGATCAGCGACACGATCTGGGCGCCCTTCGCCTCGAACCAGCCGCGCAGGCGGCGGTTGGCGCTTGCACCGTCGTCGAGCCCGACCAAAGCATCGTCGGTCGGGATCAGGGTGACGCCCGACCAGTCGATTCCCTTCTGCTTGAGAAGGGCCGCGTAGACCGGCTCCGCATCGGGGCCGCTCGGAACCGCGATCCGGGCGCTCTTGTGCGCCTCGACCGCGCTTTCGATGACGAATGCCATGTCGCCTGCGACCTGCTCGGCCAGCTCGGCGGGCGAGTCGAACTCCCACCATTCGATCTCGTCCATGAATCGTATCTCCTTCGGGGTTTCAGGAACCGCCTGGCCTTGCCGGTGTTCCCGGTGCGGTGGCTGTTAGAGGAGGATGCGATGCCCGCCAAATCGAAAGCGCAGCAAAAGGCCGCGGGCGCCGCTTTGTCGGCGAAGCGCGGCGACACACCCAAATCCGCTCTCAAGGGCGCTTCGAAGCAGATGGAAGAATCGATGAGCGAGAAGCAGCTCGAGGAATTCGCTTCGACCAAGCGCAAGGGCAAGCCGGAGCATGTCGGCGACTAGTGTGGCGATTCGGAAATTCGCCTGATCGGATGGCGGGCTCGGAGCGAATTTCCGAATCTCCAGCCACACTAGAAACCATTGAATCTAGTGTGCCTCTTGGATTTGAAGTTCGCTCAGGACGTGATCCAATAAGCAGGCGAACTTCAAATCCGGCACACTAGTCGACCCTAGCCGCCGGCGCGGAAGAACTCGACCTGGAAGCGCACCGGGCCGACCGGCTCGACCTCGTGCAATATGGTCGGCTCGACGATTCCGGGCGGGAGGCCGGGCATGAGCATGAGCTCCGCGGGCTCGCGTCTTTCGTCGAGGATCCGATAGCGAAGCCGACCGTCGAGCACGTGAATGAGGCCCCACACGCCTTCCTTCGTCGAATGGGCGCGCTTGAGGCCGGCCGGGACGGTCGCCTCGCTGAACTCGGGCGTCCGGCGATAGGAGACGACACTTCCCGGCAGGCTGGTCGCGGGCGCCTGCACCTCAGGCCGCCCGGCAGCGGTCCAGCGCCGCGCCCGGATTGCGATGGAAGGCGATCCCGAGCGAAAGGCTCTCGGCGATCCGCTCGGCCTTGTCCTGGAGCGCCGCCGCCGGCCCGGGCTCGAACAATTCTTCGCTCGTCTCCCGCCACAGGCCGAGCCAGCGCTCGAACGAAGCCGGGGAGATCCTGTCGCCATGCTCGACGTGCGCGGGAAGCGGCCGGCCCTTGTAGCGGCCGCTGGTCAGCATGACCGAGGACCAGAAGCTCTGAAGCTTGCCGAGATGCCCGGGCCAGTCGTGGATCGCGTCGTTGAACACCGGTCCGATCAGATCGTCCTCGCGAACGCGCGCGTAGAAGGTGTCGACCAGCAGCGTCAGCGCTTCCTCCGTAATCGTCTCGAACTTCATCTCGATTCCTCTTTCGCGAAAGAGCGCGATCCGCCGGACCGCGCTCCCCTTCTTTCTCGTCTTTTCAAGCCCCTCAGGCCGCCTGCTTCCATCTCGGCTCGAGCGCCACGTGGGGCGGGCAAGGCGCGGTTTCAATCGCGGGCAGGCCGCCAAGCTCGTTGGCGAAGCCGTGATTGACGTCGCGGTGATGGGCCTCGTCCGCACGAACCACCAGGACCACGTCGCGAAGGGTCGCGCTGTCGGGAAGGCCCCAATAGCGCTTGGCGATGGCAGGCGCGGGCACATTGGCCGAGCGGCCCTCGTCGATTTCGGCGAGATAGTGGGTGTAGCTGATCACCGCCTCCTCCTCGAAATAGCCGACGACCCGGTGGGCGGTCTTCGCGCTGATCAGATAGAGCGCGAAGAAGAAGCAGTAGAAGACCCACTGGACGCCGATGATCACCGCGCGCTCGAACCAGGTCGGCTTGCTGATCTCGACGAAGGTCATCAGGTGCATTCGCTCATTCTCGGCCTCGTCCATCAGGGTCTTGATCCAGCCTTGGTCGTCGACCATTCGGCGAAGGCAGTTGAGGTGGTTGATCGTCGCTCCGACCATTCCGGGTACCGCGGCGACGGTCTCGAGGACGACCGCGCGATGGCCGTAGCGCTCGGCGAAGAATGTGTCGGCGGTCCAGCGCAGAAGCTTGGTGAAGCCGAAAGCAACGCGGTCCGACACGCCTTTGGGCTGATGATGGACCGAGATATCGACGAACGGTGCGGTCATTGATTTTCTCCTTGGCTGGCAGGCATCTGGACGCCGCTTTCGCTGTCGGAGCCTCTCTAGAATTCCTCCGTCCGCCGCGGAATTCGTGTCTTCCCCTCTAAGGGGTTTACCGGAGGTCGCACGGCGCCGGCCTTGCCCTTATGAGAAGCGCCATGGACCGCACCCGCCTGCGCCCCGAGGCATTTGCCACATCGCTCTCTGTCGGCCCCGGCGTCGCCTGCGCGATCGCGTTGGCGGCGGTCGCGGCCGGCGCCGCGGCCCGCCTGGGCCTCGAGCCGGTCATCGGCGAGCGCGCCTCCTTGATCTTCTTCGTGCCCGGAGTCGTGGTCGGCGCCGCTCTTGCCGGCTTCTGGCCGGGCCTGTTCGCCACCGTCGCCGGCGCCGCGGCCGGCCTGGTGCTCGACGAGGCGGCCGGCCGGATCGGCGCAGGCAATCTGATCGCCGCCTTCATCTTCCTCCTCGTCGGAGCGGCAGTCTCGATGGGCGGGGAATGGTTCCAGCGGGCGCGCAGCGGCGCGGAGCTGATCAACCGCGATCTGATGCGGCGCGAGGCCCATCTCCGGTCGATCCTCGAGACCGTCCCGGACGCCATGGTGGTGATCGACGAAGCGGGCCTGATCCGCGATTTCAGCCAGGCCGCCGAGCGACTGTTCGGCTGGAGCGCGGCCGAGGTGGCGGGCAGGAACGTCGACATGCTGATGCCCTCCCCCTATCGCGAGGCGCACGATTCCTATCTGCAGCGTTACTATCGGACGGGCGAGCGCCGGATCATCGGGGTCGGCCGGGTCGTCGTCGGCGAGCGGAGGGACGGATCGACCTTTCCAATGGAGCTCGCGGTGGGCGAGATGCGGATCGCGGAGGAACGCTTCTTCACCGGCTTCGTCCGTGACCTGACCGAGCGCCAGCAGACCGAGACGAGGATGCAGGAATTGCAGAGCGAGCTCGTCCACGTCTCGCGCCTCACGGCGCTCGGAGAGATGGCCTCCGCTCTGGCCCACGAGCTCAACCAGCCGCTCGCGGCCATCGCCAATTATCTGAAGGGCAGCCGGATGCTCCTCGCGCGCGAGCCGGCGCCGGTCGAACGCGTCTCTGAAGCGGTCGACCGCGCCGCCGGCGAGGCGATCCGCGCCGGCGACATCATCCGCCGGCTCCGCGACTTCGTCGCGCGCGGCGAGACCGAGCGGCGGGTCGAGAGCCTGTCCAAGCTCGTCGAGGAATCGAGCGCTCTCGCTCTGGTCGGCGCCAAGGAGCATGGGGTCCGGGTCCGCTTCGACATGGATCCGGCCGCCGACCTCGTCCTCGCCGATCGGGTCCAGGTTCAGCAGGTGATCCTCAACCTGATCCGGAACGCGATCGACGCGATGGAGGATTCGCCGCGCCGCGACCTGATCGTCTCGGTTCGCCCGGCCGACGACGAGATGAGCCTGATCGCCGTCGCCGACACCGGCCCGGGAATCGATCCCGAAATCGCGGCCAGGCTGTTCCAGCCCTTCGTCACCACCAAGCAGACCGGCATGGGCGTCGGCCTGTCCATCTCGCGAACCATCGTCGAGGCGCATGGCGGCCGGCTCTGGGCGGAATCGAACCCGGAGGGCGGAGCGACGTTCAGCTTCACATTGCGGCGCGTGACCAGGGAGCAGTCGGACAATGGGTGACAAGGTCGTTCACGTGATCGACGACGATGACGGCGCTCGGGATTCGCTCGCCTTCCTTCTCGACTGCGCGGGGTTCGCCACCCGCACCTATGCCTCCGCGATCGAGTTTCTCGAGGCGGTGCCGGCGATGGAGCATGGCTGCATCGTCACCGACGTCCGGATGCCCGGAATGAGCGGAGTCGAGCTGGTCGGCAAGCTGAAGGCGCTCGGAGTGGCCGATCCGGTGATCGTCGTCACGGGCCATGCCGACGTCCCGCTCGCGATCGAGGCGATGAAGGCGGGGGTCGCCGACTTCATCGAGAAGCCGTTCGCCGACAATGCGATCCTTGGAGCGGTCCGGTCGGCGCTCGCGCAGAAGGAGGGGAAGGACCATGTCCAGGCCGAGCGCGCCCGGGTCGAGGCGCTGCTGGCGACCCTGTCGCCGCGCGAGGCCGATGTCCTGGAAGGGCTCGTCGAGGGCAAGGCGAACAAGGTGATCGCGTTCGATCTCGATATCAGCGCCCGGACCGTCGAGGTCTATCGCGCCAATCTGATGACCAAGATGCAGGCCAACAGCCTCTCGGAGCTGGTCCGCATGGTGACCATCGCCCGGCTGGGGTGAGACAATTCGTTCAAAAATTTACCGCTCATCTTGAGTAGCCGTTGAGCTTGTCGAAACGGCGTATCGAAGGACGGTCCTTCGATTACGGGCCTTCGCCAGGCTCAGTCCCTACTCAGGATGAGCGGGTTTGTAGCGAAGGGCGCGGCCTCAGCGGCCGCGCTCCCGACGGAGAAATCAGACCGCGACGATCCCGATCGCGATCACGCCGAGGGTCAGTAGGACCGGCACGATGAGCATCTGGATCAGCGCGTCCCGGCCGCCGCAGCGCCCGTTATATGTGTCCATTCCCTCGCGCATGAAGCGGTCGAACGTAGGCCGCCGGCCGGTCTTCGGCTCGACTCCGAAGAAGAGGCGCGGGACGGTGAAGAAGGTCAGCATGAAGAAGACGCAGACCACAATCGCCAGGATCGATTCCAGCGAGCCGACGGTCGCTAGGGTGAAAGCGGCGAGCAGGCCGAAATAGGAGCAGGCGATGAGGCCGCCGACCGCGGCCGGAACGTCGGGCGCGGCGGGCGTCGGAACGAAGGCCTGGCGCTCTTCGGCCGGTCCGGCCTCGGGAAGCGGAACCGGCGCGACATGGGCGCTGGCCGGCCAGACGGCGGCCATGTCGACCCGCGCATAGCTGGTTTCGTCGTGGATCTGGTCGTGACGCATTGTCTTGCTCCTTCCCCTCGCCCCCGCGGGCGCTTCGATGGAAGGATTTTCTAGGATCGGCGGCCGCGGCCCGAAATTCCGATCTTGCCCCTAAGTAGACTCACGGAGGGCCGCGCGCGGGCGGCCTTTCGCCGAAACGGACCGAGCTTCGCTTGCCCGCGCCGGCGCCTGCGTGCACGCTCGCTCCGGGCTCATCTTCAGGGGGACGAGACGTGGCAGAGGCCGAACCGCTACCGCCGTTCACGATCGGCATATTGCTCTATCCCAATTGCGATCCGCTCGACATTGCCGGCCCGAACGACGCGTTCGAATTCTGGGACGCTTCCGTAATCGGCCGTTCGAGCCACGTGGTCAGCTTCGCGCGGACGAAGAAGCCGATGGGCGGGATCGGCGCACTGACCATCTCGGCCGGCTACACCTATGAGGATTGCCCGCCGCTCGACCTCCTCTTCGTTCCGGGCGGCGGCACCGACGGGGTCGTCAAGTCGCTCGGAGACGATCGTCTGCTCGAGGCGATCCGCCAAAAGGCGAAGGAGGCCCGCTACGTGGTCTCGGTCTGCACCGGCGGGTTGCTGATGGCGGCCGCCGGCCTTCTCGACGGCCGCGAGGCGACGACCCATTGGGCGGTGGTCGATTGCATGAAGCTGTTCCGCAAGGTCAAGGTCGTGAACGGCTGCCCGCGCTACGTACGGGACGGAAACACCTTCACCGGCGGAGGAATCTCGTCCTCGATCGATCTCTCGCTCTTTCTGATCGAGACGATCACCCGCGAGCAATGCGGCGAGAAGGATCCGGACAAAGCGGACGCGATTGCGAAGCAGGCCGCCCAGCAGGTCCAGCTCTCGATCCAGTACAATCCGCAGCCGCCCTATCCCGGCGGCGATCCCTGCTCGGTCGATTATGCAGTCTACGAGCCCACCGCCCAGAACATGAAGAATTATCACGACCCGGTCTGCGCGGCCGTCGCCAAACGCGTGAAGAGAAGCTCGGCCGGGGGCCGGTAACGGCAGCCAAAGCGGGCCCCGATTGAATTTGCGGGGCAAAGCGCCTATCTGAAGCTTGCTGACGTCGCCTGCGACGGATTGGCGGCGTCTCGCCGCCACCTTCCCTTTCAAGCTTCCTGGCCCAGCCGGCGCATTCTCGCGGCCGGCATTGTCTGTCCAGGAAGGACTCGAATTTGGCCAAGGAAGCCCTGCTGACGGTCGAAGGCATGATCGACGAGATCCTGCCCGACGGCCGCTTCGGAGTGACTCTCGACAACGCTCACCGGGTGATCGTCTATACCGCGGGCAAGATGCGGCGTTTCCGCATCCGCTCGGTGGTAGGCGACCGGGTCCATGTCGAGATGACCCCCTACGATCTCAGCAAGGGCCGGCTCGTCTTTCGAGAGCGGACCCCCGGCGCCGGCCCTGGCGGGCCGAGGCGCGGCGGGTTCAAGCGGCGATAAGCATCATGCGGAAAAGTGGGAACCGGTTTTCCGATAACATGATGCGCACAGACACGGCATCATGCGGAAAAGTGGATACCGGTTTTCCGAAAACATGATGCGGCGACGTTAGCGCCCACAAACAGAATCGCGGCCGATGCGCCGCACAAGGAATGACAATGAACATCGACGAAAAGAGGCCGAACCGACGGCCCAAGCTCTATTTGCCGCTGGCGCTCTCGCCGCGGCCGGGTGAAACCGACCGCGCTCCCGCGCATTTGGCTCATATCGCCCTTCCAATTTCCACCGATCGTCTCCGGCGCGTGGCCGCCGAGATGATCGGCTAGCTCGACCAAGGAGACCCGAATGTCCCGAACCCCAGTGAAGCCGTTCCTGATCGCGAAGGACGAGGAGGGCCAGGTGAGGCTCACGGTCCGCGAGACCCGCTTCAACAGCCAGGGCTATCCCCTGGTGACCTCGACCCTGCTCGACGAAAGCTTCAAGACGGCGACCGCCGCCCGGGCCCATGCGCGCGAGCATTACGGTGCCGAAGCCGGGCAATTCGCAAGTAAATAAGGCTGCAATTCCAGCAAGTTGCTAAAGCAAGGCGTCCGCCGATTTGCTTAATCGCGGCCCTTCGCCTAAAGCGGCGCCGCTACTAGTCGCAATCGGACGGTCTTTGGCGCTTTGCGGCTCCTTTTTCCTTCTCGCCTCTCGTAGAGCATCGCGCGGAAAAGTGGGATCCGGTTTTCCGCACCAGCGATGCGACTGCAATGACTGACCGGCGGGCCGAACCTCGGCCGGCCACCAGAAGGAAAATGACATGACCATCGGTACCGTAAAGTTCTTCAACACCGACAAAGGCTACGGCTTCATCCAGCCCGAGGGCGGCGGAAACGACGCGTTCGTCCATATCAGCGCCGTCCAGGCCGCCGGAATGACCACGCTCGATCGCGACCAGCGCGTCTCCTACGAGCTCGAGACGGACAATCGCGGCAAGACCAGCGCCGTCAACATTCAGCCGGCCTGAACTTTCCGGGCGGGGGCCTTCGGGCTCCCGCCCTTTTCAACTACCGCGGGGGCGGAGGCGATCTTATGAGTCAGCACGATTTCTATGCTACCCGCGCGGCCGAGGCCCTGGCCGACGCCGAATCCGCCACCCTGGCCAACGTCCGCGACCGCTGCCTTCGCGCCGCGGCGGCCTGGGAAGCCATGGCCTCCAGGGCCCATCGCAGCGACACCTTCCGCGCCAAGCAGGCCGCCGAGAAGGCGGAAGCCGCTCAGGCGGCCTCGATCGAGACCTCGCTCCTCATGGCCATGCCCGCCGCCTAGACCATGATCGTCTCAGGCTGAATCAGCCTGAGACGTGAATCATGGTCTCGCCATATCTGAGAGCCTGATTCACGACTTAGGTGGAACCGCGAGCAGCGGTTCAACCTAAGACGATCAGGCTCTACGGTTTGAGCTCAGCCGGCGATGGTTTTGCTGTCGCCAGCGTGGCGATTCATTATGGTGGCGTTATGAAACGCCGCACCCGACTGCTCAGCCTCGCTTTTGCCGCCTTGGCCCTTTGCGCCGCCGCGCCCGCGCCCGACCAGGGTCCGGTCGAAGGCCTCTATGTCGCCGACATCATGGAAACGGCGACCGCCCTGGAGATCCAGCCGTGCGGGCGCTTCCGCTGGATGTTTTCGGTGGGCGCTCTCGATCTCGAGGGCGAAGGGCTGTGGACCCGGCGCGACGACGGCTCGCTCGTCCTCAACAGCGATCCGCCGGTCGTCCCGCCGCGCTTCGAGCTGGTCGGAACCGGCCGCGGCCGCGGCGGCGGACTTCTGGTCAGGGTCGCCGACGAGCAGGGCCGGACCCCATACTTTCTCGACGTCGAGGCCGAACATGCCGACGGCAGCCGAAGCCGCGCCGATTTCGAGGAGGGCGAGCATCTTTTCCCGGCCGTGCGCGGCCGGCCGATCGTCGCGATCCGGTTGCTGAGCGGCCCCTTCGACCTGGTCTCGGACCGCTACCCGGTCTCGCCCGCCGCCGGCAACGTGATGACCTTCCGCTTCATCCCCAACCAGCTCGGCCGGGTCGATTTCCGCGACCTGCCGGTTCGGGTCGAGCCCGGAGCGCTCAGCTTCACCTGGCGCGGAACCGACCTTCGCTATGCGCGCGAGGAGCCGCCCGGGCCGGAGCAGCCGAATGAGCCGGCCGAGCCGGCCGGCGACCGGTAAAGCTCCGCCGTCAGCCGATCGGCCGGTCGAACCTCACGCGCCAGAATTGGGTCTTCACGCCTTCCACCCCGAAATCATTGTCGTTGACCAGCAGCATTTCGCAAGGGCCGAGCAGGATCGCGCCTTCCAGGTCTGCGCAAATCTCCGGCGCCCGGTCCGTGTCGAAGATCAGGCTCTTGGTCAAAGGCACGATCCCGGCCGCGGCCAGCGCCGCCTCGTCCATCTGCTCGATCGTCGGCCGGGTCGCGGGATCGGAGAATCGCGCCGGCACTTCATGAGCCGCGCCGAGCTCGACCGAATGGAATTTGGTCGAGGCCGAGACCCGTTCGAGAAGCACCATGCGCCTGTCGTCGAGCATGAACGCTTCGCTGACCTTGACGTCGCCGGGCTCCACGGGCCCCTGCTCGAGGTCGCGCTCGAAGGCCGCGGGCGGGTCGAGCGGATAGAGATATTCGGCGAGCAGCGCACCCGTCGCAACGTCCAGCCGCCAGATCCGCACGTGCCGGCTGCGCTCGTGCGCCGCCCGGTCGGGATGGGCGAGCGGGCTCTGGAAGGCGATGAGCAACGAGGCTTCGTCCGGCGCCAGCGCGAGCGCCTCGAATCCGCGATTGAGCCGCCGGGCGGCCGCGATGGCCGGAAGCGCGCCCTCGATCTTGTAGGTCGCGCCCTCGAAATGCTTCTCCAGGCCGGCGGGAACCCAGCGCACCAGCACCCGCCCTGTCCGGTCGACCTTCAGGAGCGAAGGCCCATATTCGTCGCCGATGAAGAAGCTCCCGTCAGACAATGCGACGATACCCTCGCTGTCGACTCCCGAAGGATCGGTCCCGAGCCTCTCGCCCCCGAGCGAGAAGATCGGCTCGTGCTCCGAATGCGAACTTTCGGGCGGCGGAAGGCCCGAAAGCGGCCGGCCATCCGCCCCGCGCAGAGGAATAACCCGAAGCAGGGTGACTTTGTCCCCCTCGATCCGAAGCTGCGCAAGCGCCGGCCCATGGTCCAGGCACGGCATGATCTTCGCCCCATCGATATCGGTGAGCGGCCGAAGACCCTCGAGCCCGCAATGTTTGATCGCCGCCTTCACCTTCAGATTGGGCCCGCGGTCCCCGATCGCCCAGATCGTGCCGGGCGGGTCCGACGCGCGGCGCGCAAGCCCCGACCCGAGCCCTCGCGAAATGGAAAGAGCGCCGCTCGGAACCGGGATCTTGGCAAGCCGCTCGTCGAGCCAGTCGAGCCGCGCCGTCTCGTACCCAGGAGCGCCCGATTGCGGTTTGCCGTCGCTCAATTGACCGGCGCCTGCCTTCGATAGCTGAGCGCCTCCGCGACATGGATTCGCCCGACCCCTTCGCTTCCCGAGAGATCGGCGATCGTCCGGGCGACGCGGAGCACCCTGTGGAAGCCGCGCGCCGACAGCCGCATCGCCTCGGCCGCCTGCGCCATGAGCCGCCGCCCCGCCTCGTCGGGGGTGGCCACCGCCTCGAGCAGGTCTCCGTCCGCCTCGGCGTTGGTGCGCACGCCTTTTCCTTCGTAGCGCGCGGTCTGGACATCGCGGGCGGCCTTGACCCGGGCGGCGACCTCGGCCGAGCCTTCGGTCGGCGGCGGCAGGACGAGGTCGGCCGCCGCCACCGCGGCGACCTCGACATGGAGATCGATGCGGTCGAGCAGAGGCCCCGACACCTTGGCCTGGTAATCGGCCGCGCAGCGCGGCGCCCGCGAGCAGGCCAGGGCCGGGTCGCCGAGATGGCCGCACCGGCACGGGTTCATCGCCGCGACCAGCTGGACCCGCGCCGGAAAGGTGACATGGGCGTTGGCGCGGGCGACGCTGACCTTTCCGGTCTCGAGCGGCTGGCGGAGCGAATCCAGGGCCTGGCGCTGGAATTCCGGCAGCTCGTCGAGGAACAGCACTCCGAGATGGGCGAGGCTGACCTCGCCGGGCCGCACCTTGAGCCCACCGCCGACCAAAGCGACCATCGAGGCGCTGTGGTGCGGCGCCCGGAACGGCCGGCGCCTGATCAGCCGCCCCTCCTCCAGCGCTCCGGCGACGCTCGCGATCATCGAGACTTCGAGCGCCTCGCTCGGCCCGAGCTCGGGCAATATCCCCGGCAGGCAGGCAGCGAGGAGCGACTTGCCTGCCCCGGGCGGCCCGCTCATCAGCAGATTGTGGCCGCCCGCCGCGGCGATCTCGATCGCGCGCTTCGCGGTCTCCTGCCCCTTCACTTGCGACAGATCGGGTCCGTGGCCGGCGGGCTCGACCGTTCCGGGCGCGGGCGGCGGCAGCAGGCCGGTCCCCTTGAAATGATTGAGCAAGGCGATGAGGTCGGGCGCGGCGACGACGTCGATCTCGCCCGCCCAGGCCGCCTCGGGCCCCTGGACGGCCGGGCAGATCAGCCCGAGCCCGCGCGCGCTCGCATGGATCGCCGCGAGCAGGACTCCCGGCGACGGCGCAAGCCGGCCGTCCAGCCCAAGCTCGCCCACCGCCACATATTCGGCCAGGCTCTCGGAATCGGCCGCGCCCATCGCCGCGAGCAGCCCGAGAGCGATCGGAAGGTCGTAATGCGATCCTTCCTTGGGCAGATCGGCGGGCGAGAGATTGACCGTGATCCGCTTCGGCGGAAGCGAAAGCCCGATCGCGGCAAGCGCGGCATGGACCCGCTCCCGGCTCTCGGCGACCGCCTTGTCGGGCAGGCCGACGACCAGGAACTTGGGCAGCCCCGCCGAAATCTGCACCTGAACGTCGACGGCGCGCGCCTCGAGGCCGAGGAAAGCCACCGTCGCGACATGTGCAACCATCGAAAACCGCCCCGCTGAACGCTTTGGCTTAGTCGCCGGGCAGGTTCGCGGCTGTCAAAGGAAAAAGGCGGGGGGTGCGGCAGGCTGTCGTTCCAACGGACCGTCATCCGGAATTGACGCCCCCGACAGGGCGTCATCCTGAATTTATTTCAGGATCCAGTCCTCCACCCGCACCGAAGCTCGACCCTGGATGCTGAAACGAGTTCAGCATGCCGGTGATGGAGCGGTCAGGATCCAGTCCGCGACCCACGCCGAAGCTCGATGCTGGATGCTGAAACCAGTTCAGCATGACGGCGATGAAGCGGTCAGGATCCGGTCCGCCACCCCTGGCGAAGCTCCACCCTGGATGCTGAAACAAGTTCAGCATGACGGCCTGAATCGCTAGGAGCCCCCGCGTGCAAACCGAAGAGCAACTGATCCTCGTCGCCGAATCCGGCCGCGCCCGCGGCACCGCCGGCAAGACCGAGGTGCACCGCCGCGGCCTGCTCCACCGCGCTTTCTCCATCTTCCTCGTCGACCGCGAGGGCCGGCTTCTCGTCCAGCGCCGCGCATACGGCAAATATCATTCGGGCGGATTGTGGGGGAACAGCTGCTGCGGCCATCCCCGGCCCGGCGAGCGGACCCGCTCGGCCGCCATGCGCCGCCTTGGCGAGGAGCTCGGAGTCGAGGTGCCGCTTCAGGCCCGCTTCCTCGCCCGCTATCGCGCCGAGGTCGGCCCGGACATGGTCGAGAACGAGCTGGTCCATGTCTTTTTCGGCCGTGCGCCGGAGACTCTGCGCCCCGATCCGGAGGAGATCTCCGAAATCCGCTTCCTCCCCTGGGACGATCTCGACCGGATCGCGGCGGAGCGCCCGAAAAGTCTCGCTCCCTGGCTTCGCCATTATCTCGCCCGCCAGGGCGAGGAGCTGCGTCAGGCCACGCGCGATACTTTGGGTGTCCGGGCCGCTCTCAGCCGTCCCCATGAACGCACTGGACCAGGCAAGTTGCCGTGATCGAGCCCTCTACCCAATAGAAGAGCCCAAGCGTCCACCACGCTCGCTTCGGCGGGGTGTAGCGAAACATGCCTACGGAGTAAGGCGGGAAAACGTGCAGCTCGCACCCTTCGGCGCATGAATAACCGTTCTCCACGGCGTCGAGCACCTCGTCCGCGGCCTCATCCATCGCATCCCTGCGCGCATTTCGGATCGCATTCTGGGGTGACCAGCCAAGAGCGCCGTCGCTCGCGCTCCTCACCGGCCCTTGTGTCGGTTTGCTCGGACAATCCAGGACAGGCATATTTCCCCCTCCCTCATGGCAACGGCTCACCGCGCCGCCTGCTTGGCCAACGTCGCTGGTCCCATCCCCGGAACCTGATGGACGCCGATCGTTTCTTGTCAGTCGCCGCCGTCGGCCTTTTCTGTCGGGAAGAACCCCGTCTTGTCGAGCTAATACACCGTGCTTACATCCCTGCTCATGACGCTCCGCCGCCAATGGCACGCCTTCAGCCAGTCGAACCTGGGCCGCTCGGCTCTCGTCGGCGTCGGTCTGCTACTGATCGCCGTCACGCCGCTGGTCGGGCCGATCCCCGGCCCCGGCGGAATCATCGTCTTCGCCGGGGGTCTTTCCCTCGTCCTCAAATATAGCGGCTGGGCGAAGCGGCTCTATGTGCGGCTCAAGCGTAAGCATCCGAAGAAGGGCGCCTGGGCGGACTGGAGCCTGAGGCGCCGAAGCGCTCTCCGCCGCCAGGCTCTGGAGAAGGAGCGGCGCCTCGCCGATGAGGCCGCCGCCCCCGCGCCCGCGGAGGGCGGCGAAGAGGCCGAAGCCGCCCGCAGGTGATTGACTTTGCGCCCTCCCTTGCATATGCGCGCCCGACGAGCGGCCGCCCTTTGTATGGCGGCCCTTTTGATTTCAAGATTCGAGGAATGAGAGATGAAGCGCACCTTCCAGCCGAGCAATCTCGTGCGCAAGCGCCGTCACGGTTTCCGCGCCCGCAAGGCGACTCCGGGCGGCCGCAAGGTCCTTGCCGCCCGCCGCGCGCGCGGCCGCAAGACTCTTTCGGCCTGAGCGAAACGGCTCCCGGCGCGGCGGAGACGGGCAAGGCCCCTCCCCTCGCCACCATCACGAAGCGCGCCGATTTCCTGTCGGCCAATCGCGGGCGCCGGGCCCCGGCGGCCGGCTTCGTCCTGCTCGTCCGCGATCGCTCCGACGGCAGCTCGGCGATGCGCCTCGGAATCACGGTGACGAAGAAGATCGGCGGCGCCGTCGTCCGCAACCGGATGAAGCGGCGGTTCCGGGCCCTGGCCCGCGAGATCCTGCCGGCGCGCGGCGTTCCGGGGGCCGACCATGTCCTGATCGGCCGGGCCGGCGGGGTCGAGCGCGAATTCGCCTTGCTTCGGGCCGATCTTTGCAAGGCCTTGGCGACGATTTCCCGAAACACCGTTCGGGCTGAGCCCGTCGAAGCCCCTCATTTTTCTTCGTCCACCGCCAATCGAGATGAAGGGAAGGCTTCGACAAGCTCAGCCCGAACGGGTGGCGGGCCTCAACCGTGATCGGCAAGCTGCTCATCCTGGTCGCGAAAGGCTGGCAGAAGGGCCCCTCGATGCTTCTTCCGCCGAGCTGCCGCTACCAGCCGAGCTGCTCGGCCTATGCAATCGGCGCGATAGAACGCTATGGCGCCCTGCGCGGCGGCCTTCTCGCCGCCCGACGTCTGCTCAGATGCCACCCCTGGGGGGGCTCCGGCCATGATCCCGTACCTTAGATTGAAAGGGACCAGGGTCCAAACCTGTGGCTGGAGGCGGCCGCGACAGGCTGGATTTTGTTGTCCGGCTAGGAAAGAGGAGGGAGCGATGTCGACGCATCGTGACCGATCGATTGACGACGTCCGGGCGGCAAAAGCCGGCCTGCCGCTTCAGCGGTCGGTCGGGGAAGGTGGCTTCGGGCATCGAGCGCCTGCGCGCGGCTATCTTGCCCACCCCGCGACACTCTCCTACTCAGCCGCCTTCCCCGGCCGATCCCGGCCGTCTTCAGCCATAGGTTTGGACCCAAAGTGAACGAACAGCGCAACATGATCCTCGCGATCGCCTTGTCGGCGATCGTGCTGTTCGGATGGGGGATCGTCACCGAATATTTCTTCCCGACCGCCAATCCGCCGGCGACCAGGATCGTCGACGGCAAGGAGGTGCCGGTCGCCCGCCCCTCGGACGTCAAGTCGACCGCGCCCGCGCCGGCCGCACCCGCCGCCCCGCGCGATCTCGCCACGGTCCGCGGCGAATCGCCGCGGGTCGCGATCGAGACTCCGCGCCTGCGCGGCTCGATCAACCTGAGGGGCGCCCGGATCGACGATCTCGTCCTCTCCACCGAGAAGGTCACGATCAAGCCCAACTCGCCGCCGGTTCGCCTGTTCGCGCCCCAAGGCACCGCCGATTCTTATTATGCGGGCTTCGGCTGGACCGGCCAGGGCGTCGAGCTCCCCGGCCCCGATACGGGCTGGACCGCCCCGCAAGGCGCGAAGCTCACGCCGGAGACTCCGGTCACTTTGACCTGGCCGAACCGAACCGGCCAGATCTTCGAGATCCGCCTCGCCGTCGACAAGGATTATCTGTTCACCGCCGAGCAGAGGGTGACCAATCGCGGCACCGGCGCGGTCGCCGTCCGTCCCTACTCCCTGATCAGCCGAGCCAAGGCGTCCAAGGATCCGGACACCTGGACTCTCCATGTCGGGCCGGTCGGCGTGTTCAACGGCGTTGCCAATTACGATTGGGGGTTCGAGGATCTGGTCGAGGAGGGGGAGCGGGATTTCGCGAGCACCGGGGGCTGGATCGGCTTCGGCGACGCTTACTGGCTCGCCGCGGTGGTCCCGGACCAGAGGAGCCGCGTCGACGCCGCCTTCATCCCGCCGACGGAAACGGGCGGCTTCCGGGCTATCGCTTATGTCGACAATGCCGTCGTCGCGCCCAATACGGCGACCGCGGCGCGATCGAGCCTTTTCGCCGGCGCCAAGGAGATCAAGCTCCTCGACCGTTATACGGCGTCGCTGGGAACGCCGCTCGAGCAGGCGATCGACTGGGGCTGGTTCGAATGGTTCATGAAGCCCATCTTCAAGCTTCTGAACTGGCTGTTCGCCCAGCTCGGCAATTTCGGCCTGGCGATCATCGGCCTGACCCTGATCGTGCGCCTGCTCATGTTCCCGGTCGCCCAGAAGCAGTTCAAGTCCTTCGCCGGAATGCGGGTCCTCCAGCCCAAGATGAAGGCGCTCCAGGAGCGCTACAAGGACGACAAGCCCCGGCTGCAGCAGGAGATGCTCAAGCTCTACCAGGAGGAGAAGGTGAACCCGATGGCGGGCTGCCTTCCGATCCTGATCCAGATCCCGATCTTCTACGCCCTCTACAAGGTGCTCCTGCTCGCGGTGGAGATGCGCCACCAGCCCTTCATCCTCTGGATCAAGGACCTCTCGGCGCCCGATCCGCTCACCCCGGTCAATTTGTTCGGCTATCTGCCTTGGGATCCGCCGGGCTTCCTCGCCCTGGGCGTTCTTCCGATCCTTCTCGGGGTCACGATGTGGCTCCAGTTCAAGCTCAACCCGCCGCCCGCCGATCCGGTGCAGCAGCAGGTCTTCGCCTTCATGCCCTGGGTCCTGATGTTCGTGATGGCGCCGTTCGCGGCCGGTCTCCAGCTCTACTGGACGGTCAACAACATCCTCACCATCCTTCAGCAGAAATGGCTCTACAGCCGCCATCCGGGAATGAAGGAGGCGGTGGCGACGGCTCCAGCCAAGCCATGACCGAAGAAGCCATGGATCTGGACGAGCGGGCCCGGAAGATCTTTTCGGGCCCGATCGCCTTTCTGAAATCGGCGCCGAAGCTCGAATTCCTGCCCGATCCGTCGGTGCCGGAAATCGCCTTCGCCGGCCGCTCGAACGTCGGCAAGTCCTCGCTCCTCAACAGGCTCGCCAACCGCAACGGCCTCGCCCGAACCTCGAACACGCCCGGCCGGACCCAGGAGCTCAACTTCTTCGACGTCGGCGAGCCCCTCTTCTTCCGCCTGGTCGACATGCCCGGCTACGGCTTCGCCAAGGCCCCGAAGGACGTCGCGCGCAAGTGGCGCTACCTCATCAACGATTATCTGCGCGGCCGCGCCGTCCTCAAGCGCGCGCTCGTCCTGATCGACAGCCGCCACGGCATCAAGGACAGCGACCGCGAGGTCATGAAGATGCTCGACGAAGCCGCGGTCGGCTACCGCCTGGTCCTCACCAAGGCCGACAAGATCAAGGCCACCGAGCTGGCGGAGGTCACCGCCCGAACCGCCGAGGAAGCCAGAAAGCACGGCGCCGCCTTCCCCGAGATCATCGCCACCTCGAGCGAAACCGGCCTCGGCATGGATCAGCTCCGCCGAGCGGTCCTCGAAGCCGTCACCGGCTGAACTCCCCTCCCTTCCAGGGAGGGGCCGGGGGTGGGTCCGCGAAGCGGCCCTTACCCTCCCTTCCTTCGTCATCCCCGCGCAGGCGGGAATCCCGCTTCTTCCGTCATGCTGAACTTGTTTCAGCATCCAGTTCTCCACCTCCCGGGCGCGCGACCAGCTGGATCCTGAAACAAGTTCAGGATGACGGCCTGTGGGGGCCGTCAGTTCAGGGTGACGGCCCGTCCGGCCCCCTCAATACCCCATAAGCGCCAGAACCTCGCGCCGGCTCCGCTCGTCCTCGCGGAACACGCCCATCATCCGGCTGGTCGTCATCATCACGCCGGGCGTATGCACCCCCCGGGCGGTCATGCAGGCATGGCTCGCCTCGATCACCACCGCGACCCCCTGGGGCTTCAGATTGTCCCACACGCAGTCGGCCACCTCGGCGGTCAGCCTCTCCTGGACCTGCAGCCGCCGGGCGAAGCCGTGGAGCACCCGGGCAAGCTTCGAGATCCCGACCACTCGGTCATTGGGCAGATAGGCGATCGACGCCTTGCCGATGATCGGCGCCATGTGATGCTCGCAGTGGGACTGGAACGGTATGTCCTTCAGGAGCACGATCTCGTCATAGCCGCCCACCTCCTCGAACGTGCGGCTGAGATGGAGCGCCGGATCCTCGCCGTAGCCGCGCGCATATTCCTTCCACGCGCGCGCCACCCGCGCCGGCGTGTCGAGCAGGCCCTCGCGGTCGGGATCGTCCCCGGCCCAGCGGATCAAAGTGCGCACCGCCTCCTCAACCTCGCCCGGCACCGCGACCTTGGGCGCCGCCCGCACCAAATCGCCCTCGCTCATCCCGTCCTGCGCCACGATCTTCTCCTTCGGCGCGGGCTATAGCTTCTCGCCGGCTTCGGGGGAAAGCAGCATCCGCCCGACCGCGAAGCTCGCCATGTTCCAGGTCGCGTGAATCCACATGACGAGCGGCAGGCTGCCGCTGGCGGCATAAGCGAGGCCGAGCACCAGCCCGGCCACGGTCGCGAACACTATCCCGGCCTTTTTCTGGTAGGAATGGGCGGCGCCGAAGACCAGGCTCGAGACCAGGATCGCGGCCGGCAGCCCGGCCTGACTGGCCAGATACCAGAGCAGGAAGCCCCTGAACGCGATCTCCTCGCCGCTGCCCGCGACCAGCGACACCGCCCTGCTCGCCCCAAGCTCGCGGCGGTCGCGCGGCATGATCCAGTCGAAGCGACGGTAATAAGCGGTGAGCGTCTCGCGCCACGCTCCCCCGCGGATGAGACGGACGAGGAGCAGAAGCCCCGCCGCCCAGGCCGCCCCCACCGCGAGCGCGGCGGGCAGTGCACCGGTCCACCCAAACAACCCGAAGCCGGAGAGCGGCCGTCCCGCCAGCCCCCAGGCCAGCAGCGGCAGTCCGCCGAACAGCAGCCCGCTCGCCGTGCCCGCCTTGTACAATGTCGCCCGGTCGAGCTTCGAAGCATCGATCGACACGAACAGCTGCGCCACGCAAGCCACGACCAGCGCACCGGCCAGGATGTGATCGACGATGGTCATCGCTTCTTATGTTCCCCGGCGAAGGCCGGGGTCCAGTCGAAGCTATGGATATCCGTGGCGCAGTCGTGTCACCTCGGCAACCGACCCCCGTCATCCCGGACTTGATCCGGGACCCATGAACACGATTCAAATCCAGCCAGCCCCTAAGTTCGGCGACCTCTCAATTCACGATCGTGTTCATAGATTCCGGGTCCCTGGATCAAGTCCAGGGCAGGCAAGTCCAGGATGACAGGAACGGCCAAGGGACTGCCACTAATGTTCCCCGGCGAAAGCCGGCGACTGTGTTGTGGGTCAAGGGGTCGTTTGCTTCCAGGGGCGGTCTTCCTTGAGCATTCCGTTGGCTGCGACGACGAGTTTTCGAGCAATGGCGATTAGAGCGACCTTTGCCGGTTTACCGCTTGCTCGCATGGCGAGATATTCGGCTTTGAAGCCCTTGTCCGATCGTGCTGCGCTGAGGGCTGCGCAGTAGAGGGCGACGCGGACGCAAGGCCGTCCGCCCTGGATGTGAGCGGCACCGATGCGGGTTCCCGACTGGTTGGGGTGGGGCGCAAGGCCGGCGAGGCTTGCGACGGCGCGGCGGTCGAGCGTGCCGAGCTCGGGCAGGTCTGCGAGCAAGGTCATGGCGACGGCGGGACCGATGCCCGGTATGGTTCTCAAGAGCGTGTCGCGGCGCTGATGGTTGGGCTGCTCGGCAAGGAGGGATGCGACCTGCTTCTCGACCAGGCGCCGTTCCTCGGTGAGGACGTCGATCATCCTTCGGCAGCTGTCGATGATGGCGGGATCGAGCGCCTGCTTGATCCGGGTCTTCTCGATCGCCGCGGCCTCGACGAGCTGGCGCCTTCGGGTGGAGAGCGCTCGGATCTGGAAGGTCCGGGCGCTCGGGACTGGTCGGGCGGTATGCTCCATGGTGAGAGCGAAGCGCGCAATCAGCGCGGCGTCCAGCCTGTCCGTCTTCGCGCGCTTGCCTTCGGCGAGGCGGAGCGCCTTGATCCGGCGCGGATCGACGATGCCGGTCTCGAAACCGGCATCTGCGAGCGAGCGCACCAGGCGGGCGCCGTAGCCGCCGATCGACTCGAGCACGACCTTGCGCACGCCGCCGCGCTTCATGCGAGTCAGGATCGTTGCGATGCCTTCCGGCCGGTTGGGAACACGAAAGGCCTGGCCCGAGGGTGCAAAGGCTACGTCGAGGTGGTCGCGGCCGACATCCACGCCAGCGGCAAGGGTCGTCGTCATCTGTCCGCTCCTGTATCCGAGCCCGAGCCACGTGGGCCCCGCTCATGCGACTGTTCGGAACGACGCAACTGGGCGGCCGCACGCATGCCGGCTTACGGCTTCGAAGCCAGGGGTCCATCGCGCCACGGCCGCCTCAGACGAACCTATCGTCCGCACCAGCCAATATACAGGGGTCCAGTCAAGACGGCGGTGCGGCTGGACCCCGGCTTTCGCCGGGGAACACACATGCTGCGTCGTGGAAGAGGTCCGCTGAAGAAGGTCACCATCCCAAGCCGGAGGACTGAGCATTAGTCCGACCCCGGAACGGCCCGCCTGACCCCGTAGGAGCCCGCTGAGCGCGAGTGAGTCCACAAGCACCGGCTTTCCCGGATCGACTCTCAGAGGCCCTCCTAGCCGTGCTGGCGAGTCCGTTTGAAGCCGAGCCCTAGCCCGCTCGTTATCGGGTATGCTCGACGGCGCTCCGTTTGAGGCGGCAAGTAGCTGTCGATCCTGCGTTACCATCGGCAATGAGTGTAAATTCCGTAGCCCGGTCGCAAGCCTCGAACCCCTCACCGCAATTTGACCTCTACTCCGTATAACTTCGGGTCTCGGGATACCCCGGTTGAGATAAGCATAAAGTCGAAGTCAGTCGCTCCTTGGGGAGGCTACGATGTCAGAGACGGTTATGCTCGCTACAGTGCTCGCCGCAGCAGCGGTCGGCATTATGAGGACCGTTTCCGGAATCATTTGGGCATGCCGGTGTCCGAAGAATAGCGCCCGTTACAAGCACCCCGATACATTCTCGCTACTGAGCCTCTTGGCTGGCGGGCGAGCCGATCATGAGGGAGATCGGTAGGTCAGCGGTCAATTAAATGCCCGATTCCGTGACGGGCTCGTAGGTGACCGACCAGAACTCGTCACTGTCCCCGACGTCGCGCACCAGCGTGATCGTCGCACCATTCTTCACCCACACGGACGTGACGTGCTGATAGGTCTTGTCGAGGATAGTCTTGCGTTCCTCGGTCTGCTCCAACGTTGGCGGACCATATTTCGAGAGGAAGGCGGGCAAGACGGCTTCGACGCAGGTCGTTCCGAGGAAGATTGAAGCTCGCGACCATCTCGCCTCGCTTATCGGCAGAAAGGTCGGGGTTGCCTCTACCGGGCACATCTTGGTTCGAGGCGAGCCGTTGCGCTGCACGAGCGATAGGTCTGGCAAGGGCGATAGGACAGCGGCATGGTGCTCGAACCGTCGTAGCGGCGATCTAAGCCTCGCTATGGTTCGGAACGGCTTTGCTGCTCGATGGGCTCGATATTGGCATCCACGGTAGCCGAAGCTCGGATTGAAAAGTCAGAACCACGAGCCAAGCCATTCGAGGGCACCCAACCGGCGAAGGTAGACCCATACCGAGATGCCAACGGCAGGAACGGCGGTCAGCAGCGAGAAAGTCATCGCGAGTGCCCAACCTACTTCTTGCCATCGAGGCGGGCCTTGCAACTTTTCCAAATGGTCGCCTCGGATGGTATGGATGCCCATCCAAATGATGCCGGTGACCTCCCACATGACGAAAACGAAGAGCGAGGTGGTCATAAGAAGGGCTGATAAGAGAAGCTCACCGTCTGAAAATCGATCCGACAGCACACCGAGCGTCGTAAAATAAGCGGCGAAGGCACCAGCTATAATCACCGTCGTATATTGTTTGAACTTCTCGAACATGTGCGTGAGCACGTCCTTCTGGGCGGTGACCACTCGCTCCAGTTCGACTTCCCGCTCGTCCGGTAGCACGGCCTCGACCGCTGTGAGCCGCTCCTGAAGCTCAAGAATAATGCCGGTGCTTGCCTTGGAATGGAGGAACATTTGCTCCATCGTTTGCGCCATCAGGAGCCGAAGCGCCTCGTCGGATGGCACGTGCGGGGCGGCTTCCTCACCTTGATCGCTCAACGGCTCACTCCCTGACAAGGCGGACCACTAATGATCATGTTACCCCGTGAAAGGGTGCTTGTAATGGCATTTGGAAGCACCGAGAATCGTTCCTGACAGGTGTTTTCGATTTGGCAGAGGTAGTGATGAAGCGGGCGAAACAGATTTGGGTCGGAAAAGACCTACGGGTAAATGATCGGGGTCACTTCGAATTGACGGGCGATAGCGGAATGGAGCGCATCGTTGTCGAGCTTGACTCAACCATCACGCTGGACGTTCCGCCCGACAGCCGAGAATCTGTGCTCTTGGAAATGCACGGGCGTATCCAAGGCGCGGCGAGGCGCAAGCATGCCGCTGGCGAAGCCTATCCGGTCCATCCCCCCGGTGACCTACCCCACAGCCTCATTGCGCTCACCAACCTCGACCTTCTCGACGCTTAATCGACAGCGTCAGAGCAAATCCGGCAATTGTGCGCCCAGCGCAGTTTCGACCTCTTCTCGCGAATGGGTCCCCGACTTCCAAACACCCATGGCGACGACCATGAAAAGCAGGGCATCGGGCGCACTCTTAAGTGCCGCGAAATTGTTCTGAAGTCCCTGCTTAGCCGGAATTGCGAACGAACGGAGGCGGTAGCGCAACGAAACTTCCGGTTTGAAGACGAGGCTCTCCGTGAAGAAAAGCCACTTCTCTGCTGCAAAATCGATGGCATCCGGCATGACGGCGATAGCCGCGTCGGCTGGACTCGGTTTTCGTCGGAAGGGCCACACAGGTCCGCTATTTCCCGTCGTTGCGCATGGTCTGACGTCCTGCCAAGATAGGAAGGCGGATAGGGTGCCGGTGCTACTGCCCTTTTGGAAGGGGCTGGTGTCCTGACAGGAGGCGGCAACCTATCCGCGCCAAACCTTGTGGAGGGGCTCGACTCCACAACCTCATCTACTTCCAATTCAATCCGCAAGCGGTTTGTGTCCGCGCAAATCGGACACCCTCATTTTATAACCCACCGGCATAATTGCCCTTCGTCTAAATAGGGCATGCTGAGCATCGACGTTTTTGGCAGTTTTCTGCGGAAAATGATGGCGACCCCGACAGGATTCGAACCTGTGACCCCCAGATTAGGAATCTGATGCTCTATCCTGCTGAGCTACGGGGCCGCGCTTCGGCGGAACTAGGGCCCGCCCGCCTTCGGGTCAATTCTCCTCGCCGGGCTCGACCACCGGAAACGGCAGTGGCGCGACCGGGATTCCGTCCTCGATCAGGCTCTCCGCCTCGGCGCGGCTTGCGCGGCCGTGGATCGCCCTTTTCTCCTTCTCGCCGAGATGGATCGCCCGCGCTTCCTCGGCGAACCGCTCGCCGACGCTTTCCGATCCTTCGAGAATCCTGCGCTGGACCGCCGCCGCCGCAGCGAGCATCGCCTTGACGCTCTCGGCATCCCCCGAGAACAGTTCCGGCGCCCCCGCCGCGCCTTCCTCCCGAGCTTCGGTCGGAGCGGCGGCCCCGCCGCGATTGCCCTTGGCGCCGACCGAAGGCGCCATCACCGCCTTGGCCACCTCGGCCGAGCCGCACAGGGGACAGGCGACGAGTCCGCGCGCCTGCTGCTCCGCATAATCGCCGCTCGATCCGAACCAGGCTTCGAAGACGTGGCCGTTCGGCGCGCATTTGAGGTCGAAGATTATCATCGCGCCGTCCGCACGTGCGCGCCGCCGGCAACGTCCATCGGCACCCGCTCGGGCTCCGGAATCGGCCGCCGGTGCCTGATCGCCGGAAGCCGCCCGCGCACCTCGTCGACCCGGTCGAGGTCGATCTCGGCGAATCCCAGCGCGACCTCCGCGCCCATGTCGAGAAGCACCTCGCCCCACGGATCCACGACCAGCGAATGTCCGTAGGTCTCGCGCCCGTCCTCATGGCGGCCGCACTGCGCCGCGGCGACGACGAACGCCCCCGCCTCGATCGCCCGCGCGCGCATCATGACGTGCCAATGCGCCTGCCCGGTCGGGACGGTGAAGGCGGCCGGGATCGTGAGGATCTTGGCGCCGGCGTCGGTCAGCGCCCGGTACAGATCGGGAAAGCGCAGATCGTAGCAGATGGAGAGGCCGAGCGGCCCGGCCGGCGTGTCGGCGACCACCGCGCCCTCGCCCGGCGCATAGACCGAGGATTCGCGCCAGCTCTCGCCGCTGGCCAGGTCGACGTCGAACAGGTGGATCTTGTCGTAGCGCGCCCTGATCGCGCCCGCGCCGTCGATCAGGAAGCCGCGATTGGCGAGCCGTCCGCCGGCCCCGCCGCGAAGCGCCAGCGATCCGATATGGACCCAGATCCCGGCTTCCTTCGCCGCCGCCCGAACGGCCGCAAGCACGGGATCATCCTCCTCGCCGCGCAGATGCGCCTCGCTCCGCGAACGGTCGCGGTCGAGAAGCCCGCTCATCTCCGGCGTGAACAATATCGCCGCGCCGCCGGCCGCGGCCCCGGCGACGGCTTCCTCCAGGTCGTGCGCGTTTCGGACCGGATCAACACCGGTCCGCGCCTGGTAGAGCGCTATCCTCATCCCGCCGCGAGCATGGGGTCGAGCCGTCCGCTCCGGTCGAGCTCGGCGAGATCGTCCGACCCGCCGACATGGCGCCCGTCGATGAAGATTTGCGGCACCGTGTAGCGCCCGTTCGAGCGCCCCATCATCTCCTGCCGCCGGCCCGAATCCATGCCGATGTCGATCTCCTCGAAATCAATTCCCTTCTCCGCCAGAAGCGACTTGGCGCGCGTGCAGTAAGGGCATCCGAACCTGCTATAAATCTCGACCTTCGCCATTCCCAATCAGCTCCTCCCGGGCGCTCCGAAGTGAGGGCGCGCCCGATCCGTGTCAATCTGTGCGGGGAAAGAACCGGCGACGATTGCGGATTGTTCAGCGGGATGATCAAATTTCGGTCGGCGGGGCTGGATGCGCGGGCTAGGTTTTTCGGCCATGACCAACATCGATCCCGAAACCGCCAGGGCTTTCGACCGCAATTGGGGCGTGTCCCGGCTTCGAACCGGGAATCCCGCCGATGTCAGGCGCTGCTTCGACGACTTCTTCCTGATGTTTCCTCTTCACGAGCTCGGCCGGGCCGAAGGCTTCGACCTCGGCTGCGGAACCGGTCAGCGCGCGGCCGCGATCGCTCCGCACGTCGCGAAGCTTCACTGCATCGATCCCTCCCCGAATGGAATCGCCATGGCTCGAAAGCGCCTGGCGGACCGACACAATGTCGAGTTCCACGTCGCTTCGGTGGACGAGATGCCGATCGCCGATTCCAGCCAGGGCTTCGGCTATTCGATCGGAGTCCTCCACCACATTCCGGACACCGAGGCCGCGCTTCGGCAGTGCGTGTCGAAGCTGAAGCCGGGCGCGCCTTTCCTGCTCTACCTCTATTACGCGCTCGACAACCGGCCGGCATGGTTTCGAGCGGTGTGGAGAAGCTCCGACATCGCCCGCAGGCTGATCGCCCGGTTGCCGTTCGGCGCTCGAAGGCAGCTCAGCAATGCAATCGGCGCCTTTGTGTATTTTCCGCTGAGCCGCTTCGCGCTTTTCATGGAAAGAGCCGGCCGGAACGTCGAGAATTACCCGCTCGGCTTCTACCGGCACAAAAGGTTTCGTCATCTCGGGGTCCACGCCCTCGACCGGTTCGGAACGCGCCTCGAGCAGCGCTTCTCGAGAGCCGAGATGGAAGCAATGATGATCCGCTGCGGCCTCGGCGGGATCCGCTTCCAGGAGAAGCCGCCTTACTGGGTCGCGATCGGATACAAGGCGTAGCTCCAGGCCCCGGCCGGACCGGACCGGACCCAGCCAGACAGCCTTGCACAGGCCCGCACGCGCAAGCGGCTGCGCGGCGGAATGCGGCAGGCATTTGGCGGCATTGAAGCTGGCGGACCGGGACGCGCCGAAGGATATTCGTCCAGCAATTTACAGGTGCATGACGATGAGCATCCTTCTCTCCACTCTCCTCGCCGCTTCTGCCATGACCTCGGGGCCGAGCTTCGACTGCTCCCGCGCGACGTCCGCCACCGAGCGGACGATCTGCGCCGATCCGGACCTCGCCAAAGCGGACCGGATCATGGCCGTCGTCCACGGGAAGGCCATTCGCCGAGACGGGCTCCGGCGCGAGCAAAGGGAATGGCTGGCGCTGCGCGACTCTTGCGCCGACAACAGCTTCTGCCTCGCGGCCACCTACGAAGCGCGCATCGCGGAGCTGATGGACCGGGTCGAGCTGCCGCTTCGTTACGCAAGGCGCGGGAGCGCGGCCGAGCCGGCCAGTCTCGACATGGCGTCCCTGGGCGAGGGCGCCCACCTCTTCGTGCTCTATGCCTCATGGGTCTATCCGGGCGGCGCGAACGCGAACACGGGCGGCGCCTCGGGCATGGTGACGATCGCCGGGGATCGCGGAATCTGGCGCGAGGGCAACGGCTGCACGCTGACCTTCGTCCGCAACGGCCGCGGCTGGACCGTCGAGGAAGGCGAGCAGTGCGTCAACGGCCTCAACGTCACGATGGCCGGCGACTATCGGCCCTGAGGCCGGGCCTCAGCCGGTCTCCTCCAGCACCACGCGCGCCCAGCACAATATCTCGACCCGACCCGCGCCCGCCCGCTTCAGCGCCTTCGAGCACGCGCCTGCGGTGGCGCCGCTGGTGAAGACGTCGTCGACCAGGACGATCGTCCGCCCCGCAATCGCCGCCTTCTTCTCCTCCCGCACCGCGAAGGCGCCGCGAACCGCGAGCGCGCGCTCGCGCCGGCCGAGGCCGCGCAGGATCGGGGTCCGCTTCACCCGCCGGATGAGATCGAGATCCGAATCGAGGCCGGTGCGCTCCGCCAGGGCCGAGGCGATGAGCGCCGACTGATTGTATCCCCGGCGCCAGATCCGCCAGCGATGGAGCGGCACTGGAACGAGCAAAGCGCCCCGCGCCTCGCCGCCGACATGCCGCGCCATGAAGCGCGCCAGCGTCACTGCAACTCCCGGCCGTCCGCCATATTTGAGCTTGAGCGCGACCCGGCGCGCCAGGTCGCCATAAGCGACGGCGGCGCGCATCCGATCGAAAGGCGGCGGATCGGCGAGGCAGCGGCCGCATTCGGCCTCCTCCTCGCCCGCATAGTCGAAGGGCAGCCCGCACCGCACGCAGCACGGATCGCCGAGAAAGGTCAGGCCCTGCCAGCAATCGAGGCAGAAGCCATGCTCGTCTGGAACGATCGCACCGCACCCCGCGCAGCGCGGCGGAAGTGCGAAATCCACCGCGTGGCGAAGCATGAAGCGGGCCGCGGACGGCATCTGCATCGGTCCAGATTGGAGCCGAAGCGGGCGCGCGGCAAGACTTGACTTTTGCCGGTGTTCATGCTATGTTCTCAGGACCGAAATGGCTGTTTGAAACGTGAATCGACTGCAATGACACCGGATTGTCGCCGGTGATCGGAGGCGCGCGGCAGTTTCGGGCGGGGTGAAACTTATTTTTTGAATCGACGTGGTGGTAAACTTTGTAAACTTACGCGGCTCCGCGGCGTCCGATTGCGCGACGGAATCCGTCTTTCGCGGGGGACGTGGTGCTTTCCTTTCAGTGGTTCTCGAGCTCGCGGTACCCGCCTTCCCCCCCCCTGCGTCATTGCGAGCAGCGCGAAGCAATCCAGTGCGGCGCGGATCGGACATGCCGAAGCTGGATTGCTTCGTCGCGACGCTCCTCGCAATGACGGCCCTGGCGTCGTCAGGGCAATCCTGCGATCGAATCTTGGTCCAGGAGCTGTTTGCGGGCCGTCAGCGCCAAATCCCCCTCGCCCATATAGTCGCGGCTGAGCGGCAGCGAGTCGCGGCGCCTGGCGAGCTGGATCTGGAACACGACATGGCCGTCGTGCCGGAAGGCCGCGATCCCGCCGGCCAGATAGAATTGCCACATGCGCAGGAATCGCTCGTCGTAGAGCGCCACGATCTCGTCCCGCGCCTGCTCCACCCGATCGTACCAATGCTCCAGGGTGCGCGCATAATGGAGCCGCCACACCTCGAGGTCGGTCAGCCACAGCCAGGAACGCTCGATCGCCGGCGCGATCTGGCTGAGCGCCGGCACGTAGCCGCCGGGGAAGATATATTTGGCGAGCCACGGGTCGGTCGCGCCCGGACCGTCGGCGCGGCCGATCGTGTGGAGGAGCATCACTCCGTCCTCGGTCATCAGGTCCCGGCAACGGTCGAGGAACCGGGAATAGAAAGGCGGGCCGACATGCTCGAACATGCCGACCGAGACGATCCGGTCGAACCGCCCCCGGACGTCGCGCCAGTCGGCGAGCGCGAATCGAACCCGGCCGGACAACCCCTCCTCTTCCGCGCGCTTCCGCGCCGCGGCGAGCTGGCGCTCCGACAATGTGATTCCGGTCACCTCGACCTCGAAACTGCGCGCGAGGTGAAGGGCGAGCCCGCCCCAGCCGCAGCCGATGTCGAGCACATGCTGGCCCGGCTCGAGCCGGAGCTTGGCGGCGATATGCGCCATCTTCGCCGACTGCGCCTCGTCGAGGCTCGCGCCGGGAACGGCGAAATAGCCGCAGCTATATTGGCGCTCCGAGTCGAGGAAGAGCGCGAACAATTCGTCCGAAAGGTCGTAATGATGGGCGACGTTGCGCCGCGAGCGGCGCCGCCAGTTCCACACGCTCAGCGCCGCTCCGATCCGGCGCGGCCGCCACAAAGCGGCCCGGACCGGATTCTCCTTCTCCCAGCGGATGTTGAAGCCGATCAGGTCGGCAAGCGCGCGGATTCCGCCGTCCTCGACCGTCAGCCGCCCGTCCATCCAGCCCTCGCCGAAGCCGAGCGCGGGGTTGCGAAGGATCGCCCGGGCCGTCCGCCGGTCGTGGATCCGGATCGACACCGGCCGCACCTCTGGGACCGGCTCGCCATAGGAACGGCTCTTACCGGCGGGGCCGATCACGGTCAGCGGGCCGGATCGGATCAGCGTCCTGAAGAAGCGGTCGAGCATCGTCATCGGATCGCGCCGGCTGGCCTCCCGCCCCGATCTATATCCGCATTCGGGCTCCTGAAGCGACCCGCCGGTAACCCGATCTGAACCAGGGCTCGGGCAGCAAGGCCGCGCCGGCTTCGCGCTTGCACCGGGCAGGATATACTATAACATCGAGTTGAACGAACGGGGAGTTGTTATGCGTCGATCGCCAAGCCGGCTTGCGAATGGTCTTCTCACCCTCGCCATCCTTCTGGCCGCCCCGGCCGTGCCGGCGCTGGCGGCCGATGCCAATCCGAGCCTGGTCGCGCGGGTCCAGGGCGTGCGTTCGGCCGAGGCCGAGCGGCGGCTGGAGATTGCGCGCCTCGCAATCGACGTCCGCCTGCACGGAACGATCGCCGAGACGGAGATGGTGATCGTCTTCGCCAATCCTGGCGACGAGGTGCTCGAGGGCGACTTCGCCTTCGCGATGCCGGCCGGATCGGTCGTCACCGGCTATTCGCTCGATGTCGGCGGGGCGATGCTCGACGGGGTCCTGGTCGACCAGTATCAGGCCCGCCAGGCCTATGAGGCGCGGGTCCGGGCGGGGATCGACCCGGGCCTTGCCGAGGTCGCTCGGGACAATGTCTTCCGGACCCGGATCTTTCCGATCATGCGGCGGTCGTCCCGCACGATCAGCATTCGCTTCACCACGCCGCTCGATCCCGCCCACGGCTACGCGCTTCCGCTGACCGACGCCGGCCGGGTCGGCGATTTCCGGCTCGACATCAAGGCCAGCGGAACCGACGGGCCGCCGCGACTCACCCTGCCGTCGGGCGTGGCCGGACGCTGGGAGCAGGACGGTGCCGGCCATCGGCTTGCCGCGGCGGCGCGCGACTCGGTGATCGGCGGCACCCTCGCCCTCGGCGCTCCCCGGCCCTCCGCGCCCCTGCTCGTCAGCCGCCATCCCGGCGAAGGCGACTTCTTCCAGATCTTCGACGGCGTCGCTTCGGCCGCTCGCGACCCGCGCGACGTCCGCCGGGTCCGCTTGTACTGGGACCGCTCGCTTTCCCGCGCCGACGACAAATTGGCCGAGGAGATCGCGCTCGTCCGCGCCTGGCTCGAACGGACCCGGCCGGAGCGGATCGAGATCGTCCTGTTCGACAGCTCCGGGGTCGAGCGGATCCACGTCGCGAGCGGCGCCGAGGCGGCCGAGCGGCTCCGCTCGGTGCGCTATCGCGGCGGCACCAGCCTGGCGGTCCTCGCCGGCGAAGCGAAAGGCGGCGCCGCCGATTCCTGCCTGCTCTTCACCGACGGGCTGGTCACGATCGACCGGCGCGACGGCTTCCGCGCCGATTGCCCGCTTTTCGCGGTCTCGAGCGCGGTCGATGCGGACCGCGCCTGGCTCGGTGCCTTCGCCCGCGGAAACGGCGGCGAAGGGATCGACCTCGCCGCCCGGACCGTCGACGAGGCCTTGACCCGGATCACCCGGCGGGTGCCGCGGGTCGTCGACGTTCGAAGCACCGGCGGAGCGCCGATCGAGTTCGCTTTGCTCGACGGCGGCGACACCGGATGGCGGATCGTCGGTCCGATGCCGGAATCGGGCGACGTGCTCGTCCGGCTCTCCGGCGCCGCCGACGGGATCACCGAGCGGCTCTATGGCGCGGGCACCCGTCCGGTCGCGGAGAATTCGGGTCCGGCGGCTTTGTGGGCGGCCGATCGGGTCGCTGTGCGCTCGGCGAGCGACGATGTCGACCGCGACTCTCTCGTGGCTTTCTCACGTCGCTACTCGGTAGCGAGCCCGACCATCTCCTTCGTCGTGCTCGAAACCGCCGCCGACTATGCCCGCTCGGCGATCGAGCCGCCGGCCGGCTTCGCCAAAGACCAGCGCGCAGCCTACGACAGGATGCGCAGCGACATCGAGGCGGCCGAGGCGCAGGCGAAGGAGCAGAGGCTGGGCAAGGTCCTCGCGCAATGGGACGAGCAGCAGGCCTGGTGGCAACGCCGCTTCGATCCGAATGCCAGGCCGCCCAGGGAGAAGAAATCCGCTCGCCAAGTCGAGGCGGAGCCGATGCCGATGCCAGCTCCACTGCCGCCGCCGCCCGCGCCGCCTCCGCCGCCCGCGCCTGCGGCCGGCGGCGAGTCGCGCGACATGCTCGTCACCGGGAGCAGAATTCCCCAAGGCTATGCCGAGTCTGCCGCGCCGGTCACGGCGGCCGACAGCGGACAGCCTGACGAACAGCCGTCGGCGGTGACGATCGTCGCGCCCTGGGCGCCCGACCGGCCCTATCTGGCGGCGCTCGACGCCGCTCCCGAGTCGCGCCGCGAGACCGTCTTCGCCGAGCAGCAGGAGAAGCATGGGAGCCTCCCCGCCTTCTGGCTCGACGTCGCCGAATGGCATTTCCGGAAGGGGCGCCGGGCCGAGGCGCTCGCCGCCTTGCTCTCGGCGCTCGAGCTTCCGGCCCGCAACAGCCAGACCCTGTCGATCGTCGCCGACCGGCTCGTGCGCTACGGCGAGCCCGACCGCGCCATCTTCCTGCTCGAAAGGCTTGTCGACGCCGAGCGAAGCCGGCCGCAGCCGAAGCGGACTCTCGCCCTGGCGCTCGCCAGGCGGGCCGAGTCGGAGGGCAGGACGAAGGAGCAGCGCCGCGACGATCTGGCGCGCGCCATCTCGCTCCTCGCCGAAGTGATCATGACTCCCTGGTCCACTGCCTATGACGGGATCGAGCTGATCTCGCTGATGGAGGTCAACCGGCTGATCCCGCTTCACAAGTCGCTCGGGGGCGAGGCGGTCCCGCTCGATCCGCGGCTGATCGCTTTGCTCGACGTCGACCTTCGAATCGTGATCGAGTGGAACAGCGAGGCGACCGACATCGACCTTTGGGTCGACGAGCCGAACGGCGAACGCGCGATCTACAACAATCCGCGCACGATGATCGGCGGCCGCCTGTCCAACGACATGACCTCGGGCTTCGGCCCGGAGGAATATCTGCTGCGCAGGGCTCCCGGGGGCACCTTCACGATACGGGCGAACGTCTACGCCGCGGACCGGCTCAATCCGAACGGGGCGTCCACCGTCACCGCCAGGCTGATCCGCGATTTCGGCCGGCCGACCCAGTCCGAGGAGGTGATCGACATCGAGCTCCTGCCGGAGGAAAGCGCTCGCGAAAGGCTGATCGGCCGGGTTCGCTTCAACCGCTGACGATCGTCTCCAAACTACGGCTTGGGAGCCGCACTGCTTTGCGTGGGCGGCCGCAGGCCCTATCGCCGCGGCGATGAGCCAGGACCTGCCCTTCGACCGGCGCCTTCGCCGCCTTCGCCGGGACCGGGCGGCGCGGCGCTTTCACGAGGCGGATTATCTGCACCGGCTCGTCGCCGACGAGCTGATCGAGCGGCTCGACCTGGTGAAGAGGCGCTTCAGCAACGTCCTCGATCTCGGCTGCGCCTCCGGATATCTGGCCGGGCGCCTGCGCGAGCGGAGCCTCGAGGTGACCTCGGCCGATCCCGGATTCGCCTTCGCGCACGCGGCGGGCGGCATCCAGTGCGACGAGGATCGCCTTCCCTTCGCCGACGGAGCGTTCGACCTGATCCTGTCGGCCGGAGTCCTCGACGGCGTCAACGATCTGCCGGGCGCGCTCATCCTGATCCGCCGAGCGCTCGCGCCCGACGGCCTGTTCCTCGGCGCCTTCGCCGGCGCCGGATCGCTTCCCCGATTGCGAAGCGCGATGCTTGCCGCCGATTCGGCCGAAGGCGGCGCCGCCCCCCGGATTCACCCTCAGATCGACGTCCGGGCGGCCGGAGACCTGCTCGCCCGCGCCGGATTCACGCTTTCGGTCGCGGACGGCCATGGCGTCGACGTCCGCTTCCCGAGCCTCGCCGCGCTCGTCGCCGACCTTCGGGCGATGGGCGCGACCAATGTGCTGGCCGGCCGCTCGCGCCGCCCGCTCGGGCGCGCCGCGCTGGCCGCCGCTCTGTCGGACTTCGCCGCCCATGCCGAGGCGGACGGCAAGACCGTGGAGCGGTTCGAGATCGTCTATCTGTCGGGCTGGGCTGCTCCGCTTCCGGCATAGTCATTACCCACTCCGTTCGGGCTGAGCCTGTCGAAGCCCACCCCTTCTTTGTGAGAGAGCGGGGGAAGGAAGAAGGAAAGCCCTTCGACAGGCTCAGGGCGAACGGTATTTTGGTGAATCGGCCTGCCTAGATCAGGGCGTCGAGGAGCCCGATCAGCGGCTTGTCGGCCGGCGGCATGTCGAGCGCGAACATCTGCGCGGGGCGGACCCAGGCGAGCGCCGCGGCGTCGAGCGGCTGAGGGGTGCCTCGCCATTTCCTGCAGATGTAGAGGAGCAGGAGCATGTGCCGCCCGCCATTGTCGGCGCTGGCGAAGGCTGCGGGGGCGAGGCAGGCCTCGTCGGTCGCGATCCCGAGCTCTTCCTCCAGCTCGCGGATCAGGGCCGCCTCCGGCCGCTCGCCCTCCTCGACCTTGCCGCCCGGAAACTCCCACAGGCCGGCCATGGAGCGGCCGGGCAGGCGCTGCTGCAGAAGCACCCTTCCCTCCCCGTCCACGAGCGCCGCGGCGACCACGACCATTGTCGGATTTTTTTCCAGCTTCGCGGTCCCCGCTAGGAGTTCGTTAACGACATCGCATTATTCCAGAACCGCAAATGGGCGAACTGCCCGCGATGGGGATAGGGTCGATGGCCAGATTTGCAAAGCTGCTCCGGGACCAGAAAGCGGCGACCGCGGTCGAGTATGGGCTCATCATCGCCCTAATCGTTCTTGCCATGATGGCAGGTCTCTCGCAGTTCGCGAGCACGACCATCGGCATGTGGAACGATATCGCCGCGAACGTGTCGGGCAGCAGCTCGTAAAGATTTGTGCCTCGGGCGCTAACGATTTGGAAACCTTCGACCGATAAACCAACCTTGGCCTACCCGGACTTACCAAAGGGGGCAGGTACGGAAGTGTGGACTTCCAAAGCTTTGGAACAGGAGACCGGAATATGAAGA
>DATDAS010000054.1:0-39589 GCA_036525315.1 Allosphingosinicella sp. | reverse complement strand
GATCAAAGGCGCAATCCGATCCCACGCCCGATCGCTCAAAACCAAACGATCCATCACTCCCAAGACTGCCTCCCTCAAAAAGCAGTCTTGAATCACGCCTCAACCAGTTTGGGAATCCCCTAAGAGTCCACAGGACCTAGGGCTCGAACCTGGGACCCGCTGATCAAGAGCCAGCTGCTCTACGAACTGAGCTATTCGTCCTGAAGCGATCGCAAGCCGGATGAAATCCGGCGATTCGTCGATCGCGATATCCAACTGCCTGTGTGGGCAGGGGGCGCATCTAGGGGCGCCGCCCGCAAGGCGCTTGGAGCCAGCACGAGCCGGATCCTCGCTTTGCTCCTCTGGCAGCTCAGCCGGCCGGTCCTGCTCGCCAACCTCATCGCCTGGCTGATTGCCTGGTGGCTGATGCGGCGCTGGCTGAACGGCTTCGCCGAACGAATCCCGCTGCAGCCCTGGCTTTTCCCCGCCGCCGGCCTGGCCGCGCTCGCACCAGGGCTCGAACTGACGCAATTCATTGGCGACGAAGGAGCTTAGGAATTGCGTCACCCCGGCGAAGGCCGGGGCTCAGGGGCGCCGCGGCGCGACCGACGTCCCGGCAAACGGAGAGAAGGGACGGGGAGGTGGTGAACGCACCATGGCTCGAACCTGGGACCCGCTAAGAGACCTGTACAGTTCCAATGAGATCGACGGCCATTCCGACAGTTCGCTTGTGTCCGTTTCAGATCAACCGCCCGGCCGGTCGGCCGGAATGGTCGGGGCTGCGGCTTGACGGCCTTTGCGGCTTGCCCCCAATAGACATGGTCTCTCCAGGAGGGTCTGATGGCGCGCGTCGAGGTTTGCGGAATAAGCAAATCCTTTGGCGCGACCGCCGTTCTGCGCGACATCAGCCTGGCCGTCGAGGAAAGCGAGTTCGTCGTTCTCGTCGGGCCGTCCGGCTGCGGTAAATCGACGCTGCTGCGCACGATCGCCGGTTTGGATGAGGTGGATTCCGGTACCGTCCTGATCGGCGAAACCGACGTCACTTTGCTCCCGCCGGCGAAGCGGCGGATCGCGATGGTCTTCCAATCCTACGCACTCTACCCGCAGATGACCGTCTACCAGAACATGGCCTTCGGCCTGCGCCTGGCGGGGCAGGGCAAAGAGGCGATCGACTCGGCGGTCCGCGATGCCGCCCGTCTGCTCGACATCGAGCACCTGCTGGAACGCCGCCCCAAGACGCTTTCCGGGGGGCAGCGCCAGCGCGTCGCCATCGGCCGCGCGATCGTTCGCGAGCCGGCCGTTTTCCTGTTCGACGAACCTCTGTCCAACCTCGACGCGGCCCTGCGGGTCAGGATGCGTTATGAATTCGCGAAGCTTCACCAGCGGCTCAAGACGACCACCATCTACGTCACCCACGACCAGGTCGAGGCGATGACGCTCGCCGACCGCATCGCGATCATGAATCGCGGCCAGATCGAGCAATTCGGTACGCCGGACGATCTCTACAACGACCCGCGGTCGGTCTTCGTCGCCTCCTTCATCGGTTCGCCCAAAATGAACCTGCTGGAAGGCGTCATCGAAAAGGCCGAGCCGGCGCGGGCGACGGTGAAGCTGCACGGGGGCGCGGTTCTGGACGCGGCAGTCGATGCAGGCACGGCCCGGCCCGGCGACAAGGTCACGCTCGGCATTCGGCCCGAGCATCTCAGATCGCAGAAGGAAGGTATTGCGGGCGAGGTCGCCCTGGTCGAGTCGCTCGGCAATGTTCGCTTCGCCTATTTCGCCACGGCCGCGGACCCCGACCCCCTCGTCCTGCAGCCTGAGGCGAACGAGACGATCCGCCAGGGCGAGACTCTGAGGGTCGGTGCAGCCCCCGATCAGTGCCACCTTTTCGACTCGGACGGCCGGGCCTTCTCCCGCGTGGGGCGCCGCTCGCTGGCGGCCTAATCCCGGCTGCGGGGCTTTCATGAAACCGCTTGCAGCGTTCCTGAGACATGATAGGCTCGCCCGCATGTAACCGTTTACATAAAGACGGTGCATCGGGGAGAATGGGATGCTCGCCTTCTGCATCAGGCAAGGCAGCTTCGGCTTCGGGTCCGGCCGATGAGGAGCGCGACGATTCGAGACGTCGCGCGCGCGGCCAATGTCTCGACCGCCACGGTGTCGCGCGTTCTGAACCGGAGCGAGGCGGTCGCCGATCCGACCGTCGATCGCGTGCTCAAGGCCGCCAACGAGCTCGATTACGTGCCTCATGGCGGCGCCCGTTCGCTCGCCAGCAAGCGCACCGACACGATCGGCGTGCTGCTTCCGGACCTTCACGGGGAGTTCTTCTCGGAGCTGATCCGCGGGATCGACGCCGGCACCAGCGCGCACGGTCTTCATCTTCTCCTGTCGCGCTCCCACGGAGATCCGCAGGAGGCCGCCGCCGTGCTTCGCGCGATGCGCAGCCGCGTGGATGCGATGCTGGTCATGTCGCCTTATGCGGACGGCGAGGAGCTCTCCTCGGCCCTCAAGGGCGGGGTTCCCCTGGTGCTCCTCAACAGCAGCGGCGGCGGCGGCGGCCGCCACCCCACTTTTGCCATCGACAATCACGCCGGCGCCTTCGCGATCACCGCCCATCTGCTCGAGACAGGGCGGCGGCGGGTCGCCTTCATCGCCGGACCCGCCGACAATATCGAAGCGGCCGAGCGCCTGCGCGGCTATCGCGCCGCTTTGGCTTCGACGGAACAGTCGGGCGAGCTGATTGCCCAGGGCGATTTCACTGAGCGATCGGGCCTTGCCGCGACGAGGGAGCTCCTCCTGACCGCGCGTCCGGACGCGATCTTCGCCGCCAACGACATGATGGCGATCGGCTGCCTGCAGGCGCTTCGCGAGGCGGATCTGCGGGTGCCGGGAAGCGTCGCCGTGGCGGGGTTCGACGATATTCCGGTCGCGCGCTTCGTCGAGCCGGCCCTCACGACCGCCGGCGTACCGATCGCCGAGATCGGGCGCCAGGCGCTCGAATGCTGCGTCGCGATCATCCGCGGCGCCGATCCCGGCGATCGCCACCGCATCTTCACGCCACAACTCGTCGTCCGGGCATCGTCCACGGGCAATTCCGAACACGGGCCGAAGAGCCCGGCATCAGAGAGGATATAGACATGGCAAATTTCAATTCGCGCAGCAGGCCGCTCACCGCCTTCAGGCTGGCGCTGCTCGCCACGTCGCTGCTCGCGACCACGCCCGCGATGGCGCAGCTGAGCACCGCGACCATCCGCGGCACCGTGAGCAGCGGTGAGTCCGGTGTCGCCGGGGCGACGGTCACCGCGACCAACGTCGAGACCGGCGAGGTGCGCACCGCCGCTACCGGTGCCGACGGCAGCTACAACCTCACCGGCCTTCGCCCCGGCACCTACGACATCAGCTTTACGCCCAGCGGGGGCGAAGCGATCGTCCGCCGCGTCATCGTCTCGGTCGGCCAGACTGCCTCGCTCGACGCCGATACCGGCGCGAACAGCACCTCGATCGACGATCAGGGCGCGACGGCGCCGGGAAGCGCCGCGGCGGGCAGTACCGATATCTTCGTCACCGCCACGCGTCTCGTTGAGGTCAAGACCTCCGAGGTGGCGACCAACGTCAGCCGCGACCAGATCGAGAACCTGCCGCAGAACAATCGCAACTTCCTCAACTTCGCCGCGCTCGCCCCGGGCGTTCGAGTCAATCAGACCGAATTCAGGCAGACCTTCGGCGGCGGCGGAGTCGGCTCGGATCGCAACGGTGACAGCTTCGGCGGCCCCCAGGTCAACGTCTTCATCGATGGCGTCAGCCTCAAGTCCAACGTCAACCAGGGCGGCATCGTCGGCCAGGATGTCAGCCGCGGCAATCCCTTCTCCCAGCTGGCGGTGCAGGAATTTCGGGTCCTCACCTCCAACTTCAAGGCCGAATATGAGGATGCCGGGACCTCGATCATCACCGCGATCACCAAGTCCGGCACCAACGACCTGCACGGCGAGCTGTTCGGGACCTTCCAGAACGAAGACATGATCTCGCGCGATTTCTTCCAGCGCCAGCGCAACGAGGACGTCGCCCTGAAACGCTACCAGTTCGGCGCCGCGCTGGGCGGCCCGATCGCCAGGGATCGAATCTTCTTCTTCGCCAATTACGAAGGCAACATCCAGGACCGGGCCGCAACCGTCGTTCCCGGCACGCCGCCGCCCGGGGCGACGCTTCCGTTCAACCCCGCGGACTTCGCCGGCACCTTCGTCAGCCCCTTCCGCGAGCATCTTGGCTTCGCCAAGCTCAGCTTCCAGATCTCCGACACCCAGCTTCTCGAAGCGACCGGCAGCATCCGCCAGGAAACCGATCTTCGCACCTTTGGCGGCCAGAACGCCCGGTCGCGTGGCGAGTCGGTCGATAACAACGTCTATACCGGAAAGATTCGCCACGAGCTGGAGGGCAACGGCTTCGTCAATGAGGCGACCGTCGATTTCCTGCTCTCCGACCTCGCCTTCGGCGCCGACCTGAACCAGGGCTTCGGCCAGATCTACGAGGGCGTGATCGCCGTCGGCGGCAGCGCCTCGTTCCAGGAGGTCGAGCAGCAGGGCCTGACCTTCCGCGACAATGTCAGCCTGACCAACATCCACTGGAACGGCAATCATCTCGTCAAGGGCGGCGTCAAGATCTCGTTCCAGAAATACCGGGTCGGCGGCTCCGGCCCGAACGCGGTTCCGCAGTTCAACTTCCGCTTCGATCCGGGTCAGGGATTGAACTTCTCGATTCCCGAGATCGTGCGCTTCGGCGGCGGCGATCCGGAGGTCGAGGCGAAGACGACTCAGATCGGCCTGTTCCTGCAGGACGATTGGGAGGTGGACCGGCACCTGACGGTCAATCTGGGCCTGCGCTGGGACTATGATTCCAACGCCAAGAACAACAGCTTCGTAACTCCGGCCAACGCGGCGGCGACATTGCGGACGCTGGGCGCCGACCCCCGGATCCAGCCGGCCTTCTTCGACGTCGAGGATTACATCTCCACCGGCGACAATCGGGATCCGGAGATGGACAATTTCGCGCCGCGGATCGGCTTCTCCTACGATTTCAACGGCGACCAGCGCACCGTGCTGTTCGGCGGCTTCGGACGCTATTACGACCGGGCCTTGTTCCGTAGCGCGGCCGAGGAAACCCTGCTTACCCAATACCGGTCCGGGCAGCTCTTGTTCTCGGCCAACGGCCTGCCCCGCAACGGCCAGCCGACGATCATGTTTCAGCCCGCCTATCTGACCCCGGAGGGTTTCCAGGCGCTGCTCGCGAGCCTGGCCGCCGATCCGACGTCGCCGGGCACCAACGAGCTTCGGGTGATCCCCAACGATCTCAAGACGCCCTACGCCGATCAGTTCAGCCTCGGCATCCGCCAGCGCATCGGCGCTCTGCGCACCTCGCTCACCTTCAATCACACCGTCGGCAAGAACCAGATCGGCTATGCTCCGCTCAACCGCTCGGCGGCGATCAACGCGGGCGGCTTCTATGACTACATCCCGCTGACCAACGGCTATGCCAATATCGTCGCGGCGTTCAACAGCCGGGCCACAAGGTACAATGCGGTCTTCGTCACGATCGACAAGCCCTATACCAAGGCCTCGGGCTTCGGCTTCGGCATCGCCTATACTCTCGCTTTCTCGAAGGAGCGCGGCTTCGCCTTCAACTTCGACTTCCCGAATATCGGTGAGCGGCCGTTCGTCCCGAACGCGGGCGACGAGCGGCATCGGCTTGTCGCCAACGCCATGGTCGATCTGCCGCTGGGCCTGCGGGGTTCGGGCCTGTTCACTTTCGGCTCCGGCGTCCCGTTCTTCCTCATCGATGCCCGCAACGGCTTCGGAGCGCGCGACATCCTTTTCCCGGGCAATGTCGGCGACAACAGGATGTTCATGCAGCTCGACCTCAGGCTGCAAAAGGATATCAGCCTGTTCGACGGCGGACGGTTCACCCTCTGGGCGGAGGTGTTCAACGTCTTCAACCGCGACAATATCGCCCGCTACGACAGCTTCGTGTGCTGCGGGAACCAGATCGATTCGGCGCCGAACATTGTGGTCGGGCCGCCCCGCAGCCTCCAGGTCGGCGCCGCCTTCCGCTTCTGATCGGGAGGGCGGCCGTCGCCGCCCCGGGCCCGCCTGCGTGTGAGTTGACGAATGTGATCGGTCGCCGCGATATCGTCAAAATGGGCGGGCTGGGCCTCGCGGCGCTGGCCGCCGCCTGCAGTCACCGGCCGCTCCTCGGCGCGGCGGCGGCCGGGAAAGAGGCCTTCCTCGACGATCTCCAGCGGCGGACCTTCCGCTACTTCTGGGAGACGACCAACCCGGAAAACGGCCTCGCCCGCGACCGTTATCCCACGCCCTCCTTCGCCAGCATGGCGGCGGTCGGCTTCGCGCTGACCGCCTATCCGATCGGCGTGGAGCGCGGGTTCGTCGACCGCGCCGCCGCCGCCGCGCGCGCACTGGCGACCCTGCGCTTCCTCGCCCGCGCGCCGCAAGGCGACGCGCCGTACGGAATGAGCGGCCACCAGGGCTTCTTCTACCATTTCGTGGATATGGAACGCGGCGCGCGGTTCGAGAAGACCGAGCTCTCCACCGTCGACACCGCTTTGCTGCTCGGCGGCATATTGTTCGTCCAGAGCTATTTCGACCGGCCCGGCGAGCGCGAGATTGGCGAGCTGGCGGAGACGATCTACCGCCGCGTCGACTGGCGCTGGGCGATGGCGAGGCCGCCTTTGGTGGCGCTCGGCTGGTCGCCGGAAAAGGGGCACCTTCCCTACGATTGGGTCGCCTATAGCGAGGCGATGCTCGTCTACATAATCGGTCTCGGTTCCCCCACTCATCCGCTCGATCCGGCGAGCTGGGACGGCTGGGCGAAGGGCCTGGCCGGGCATTGGGGAACGGCCGGAGGCCAGGAGCTGGTCCGCTTCGGCCCGATGTTCGGACACCAGTACAGCCATGTCTGGATCGACTTTCGGGGAATTCGCGACGCCTTCATGCGCGGCAAGGGGCTCGACTATTTCGAGAACAGTCGCCGCGCGGCGCTGGCCCAGCATGCCTATGCGCTGGCGAATCCGATGGGCTGGCGGGGCTACGGTCGCGACCTGTGGGGCCTCAGCGCTTGCGACGGGCCGGCGGACCTCACGCTGGAAGTGGACGGCCGAAGCCGCACTTTCCGCTCCTATGCGGCGCGCGGGCCGGGCGATTTCGACGACGGCACCGTCGCGCCCACCGCGGTCGGAGGATCGGTGCCCTTCGCCCCTGAAATCTGCATTCCGGCGCTGAAGGCGATGCGGCGCGATCATGGCGAGGACCTCTACGGAGACTATGGGTTTCGCGATGCGCTGAACCCCAGCTTCACCGCGCCCGTGAAGCTGCTCCACGGCCGGGTGGTGCCGGGCAAGGGCTGGTACGACACCGACTATCTCGGCATCGACCAGGGACCGATCCTGGCGATGATCGAGAATCACCGAAGCGGCCTCGTCTGGAAGGTGCTGCGCGGCAATCCGCATATTCGTCGGGGGCTGCAAAGGGCCGGCTTTGCTGGCGGATGGCTCGGCGCATGAACCGCGACGCCGCCCGTTTCGCCCTCCTCGCGCTGCTGCTGACGATGCTGCTGAGCTGCTCCGGACGAGGCGACGAGCGCGAGGTGGTGCGCTTCTGGGCGATGGGGCGGGAAGGGGAGGTGGTGGTCCAGCTCATCCCCGAATTCGAGCGGCTCAATCCCGACATCCGGGTCGAGGTCCAGCAGATCCCCTGGACCGCCGCTCATGAGAAGCTGCTCACCGCCTTTGCCGGCGGAGTGACTCCGGACGTCGCCCAGTTGGGCACGAGCTGGGTCGCCGAGCTGGTCGCGCTCGGCGCTCTCGAGCCGCTCGATGCGCGCATTGCCGCTTCCCTGGAGGTCAAGCAGACGGACTATTTCCCGGGCGGGTGGGCCAACAACGTACTTGGCGGCCGCACCTGGGGGGTGCCCTGGTATGCGGATACGAGGCTGCTCTTCTACCGGCAGGATCTCCTGCGCGAGGCGGGCTTCGCAAAGCCTCCGCAAAGCTGGGCCGAGTGGATCGCCGCGATGCGCGCGATCAAGGCCCGCGCCGCTCCCCGCGATTACGCCATCTTCCTTCCCGTCAATGAGTTCGAGCCCTTGCTGGCGTTGAGCCTGCAGCAGCCGGACCCGCTGCTGAGAGAGGATGGACGCTACGGCAACTTCCGCTCGCCCGGCTTCGTGCGCGCATCGGACTTCTATCTCTCATTGTTCCGGGAGGGGCTCGCGCCGCCGCTCAACAACACCCAGATATCCAATGTCTACGATGAGTTCGCTCGCGGCTATTTCGCCTTCTATATCAGCGGTCCGTGGAACATCGGCGAGTTCACGCGGCGGCTGCCGCCCGAGCGGCAGGATGACTGGATGACGGCGCCGCTTCCGGGTCCCGACGGTCCCGGCGCGTCGATCGCGGGCGGTTCCGCTCTGGCCGTCTTCGCACGCTCGGAGCGCAAGGCGGCGGCATGGAAGCTGGTCGAGTTCCTCTCCAGCCCGGCGATCCAGCTGCGCTTCTTCGAGCTGACCGGCGACCTGCCGCCTCGGCGCAGCGTCTGGCGGGCGCCCCTCCTCGCGGAGGACCGCTATGCGGCCGCCTTCGGCGATCAGCTCGAGCGCGCAAAGCCGCCGCCGCCGGTGCCGGAATGGGAGCGGATCGGCACCCAGCTGCGGATCGTCTCGGAACGGGCCGTGGCCGGGCAGATCTCTCCCGCCCAGTTCCGCGCCACGCTCGACGCCGATGCCGACCGGATACTCGAAAAGCGCCGCTCCCTGCTGGCGCGGGCGGCGGGACGGTGAGGCGGGCTTCCCGTGCGGGCTGGGCCTTCGCGGGGCCGGCTTTGTTCATGCTCGGCCTGTTCTTCTTCGTGCCGGTGGTTCTCGCCTTCGCCTTGAGCCTCACCGATTTTGATCTTTACGCCCTCGCCGACCTCGGCAATCTGCGCTTCGTCGGCCTCGCCAATTACGGCGAGCTGTTCGGCACGCCTCTCTTCTGGAAGGCGCTCGGCAACACATTCTACTTCGTGATCGTCGGCGTGCCGCTCTCGATCGGGCTGTCGCTGGGCGCGGCGCTGCTGCTCAACACTGGCTTGAGGCGCCTCTCCGGGCTGTTCAGAACCGCTCTATTCGCGCCGGTCGTGACCACGCTCGTCGCGGTCGCCGTGATCTGGCGCTATCTGCTCCACACCCGCTACGGAATGATCAATTACGGCCTCGCGCAGCTCGGCATCGAGCCGATCGATTGGCTCGGCGACCCAAACTGGTCGATGCCCGCGATCATCCTTTTGGCCGTGTGGAAGAATTTCGGCTACAACATGGTGATCCTGCTCGCCGGGCTTCAGACCATTCCCGCCGACCTCTACGAGGCGGCGACGATCGACGGCGCTTCGGCGTGGCAACGCTTCCGCCACGTCACCATTCCCTCGCTTGCGCCGATGCTTCTGCTCGTCTCGATCCTCACCATGGCCGGTTATTTCCAGCTTTTCGCCGAGCCCTATGTCATGACCCAGGGCGGGCCGGTGGAGAGCACGGTCAGCGTGCTCTATTTCATGTACGAGCAGGGCTTCAAATGGTGGAACCTGGGCGTCGCATCGGCCGTCGCCTTCATCCTCTTCGTCCTGATGTTCTTCATCACGATGACCCAGTTCCGGATCGCCCGGGCCCGGGGGGCGATCTGATGCGCCGCTCGCGCCGCGCCGGCTTCCTCCAGATCGGGCTTCTGGGCCTGCTCGCGGGCTTCGCATTGTTCCCCTTGCTCTGGATGGTGTCGGTGTCGCTGATGCAGCCCGGCGAGGCGAGCCGCTTCCCGCCGCCCTTCCTGCCCGCAGCGCCGGGGCTCAGCGCCTATCGCGCACTGTTCGAGACCACCGGCATTGCCCGCTATTTCCTCAACAGCCTGTTCGTCGCCAGCCTCGGCACCTTGCTGTCGCTGCTGTTCAACGCCACCGCCGGCTACGCCTTCGCCAAGCTGCGCTTCCAGGGGCGCGACCGAATCTTCCAGCTTCTCCTCGCCGCGCTCGTCATTCCGGCGCAGGTCACGATGCTGCCCTTGTTCCTGATGCTGAAGGAGCTGGGGCTGATCAACACCTTCGCCGGAGTGCTGGTGCCCGTCACCGCCAGCATCTTCGGAATCTTCCTGGTGCGGCAATATGCGATGTCGATACCTGATGAGCTGCTCGAGGCGGCGAGAGTCGACGGCGCCGGCGAAGGGCGGATCTTCGTCCAGATCGTGGTTCCGGCGCTCACTCCGATCCTGATCACGCTGGCTTTGTTCACCTTCCTGGGCACCTGGAACGATTTCATGTGGCCGCTGATCGTCCTCGTCGATCAGGACCTCTACACATTGCCGGTCGCTTTGGCCGCGCTGTCGCGCGAGCATGTCCAGGACAACGAGCTGATGATGGCGGGATCGGTGCTGACCATCCTGCCGGTGCTTCTGCTCTTCTTCGTCCTGCAGCGTTACTACATGCAGGGCCTGCTGGCCGGCAGCGTCAAGGGATGAGCCCGGCCATACGTGCCTGCCTCCTGGTCGTCGCGGCCCTCGGCGGATCGGCCGAGGCGCAGGATTCCCGGCTGCTCGACGACTTTTCCGCGGTCTCCCGGTGGCGCGCGGCGGCGTCGGACGGCGTCGGCGTCTCGAGCCGCCCTTTCGAAGGCGGCCTTCGGCTCGACTACGATTTCACCAAAGGCTCGGGCTATGCCTTCCTGCGCCGCGAGCTTCCACTCGAGCTTCCGGAGAATTTCGAGCTGCGCTTCCGCCTGCGCGGCGGCGGCCCGGCCAACGCGCTCGAGATCAAGCTGGTCGATCCCAGCGGCGACAATGTCTGGTGGCACCGAAAGGCCGATTACGTCGCGCCCGGCCAATGGACGACGATCCGGGTCAAGCGCCGGCAGATCGAGTTCGCCTGGGGGCCGGCCACGGACAGGAATCTGCGGCGCACGGCGGCGATCGAGTTCGTGGTCGCGGCGGGCTCGGGCGGGGGCAAGGGCTGGATCGCGGTCGACGATCTGACGATTGCGCCGCTCCCGATTCCTCCCGCCGCGCCCCCCGCGCCGATCGTCTCGGGCGGTATCGGCCAGCCGCTCCTGCTCGACCTCGGCTATGTCCGGGAGTTCGGCGGCCTCAGGCTCACCTGGGCCGGCGGCGCCCATGCCGCCGATTATGCCGTTCAGTTCTCGATCGACGGCAAGAGCTGGCGCGTCGTGCGCGATGTGCGGGGATCGGACGGCGGCGTCGACTGGATCAGGCTGGAGGAAAGCGAGGCGCGCTTCGTTCGGATTGTGCCGGCGGCCGCCAGGGGCTTCCGGCTCGAGAAAGCGGAGGTGCAGCCTCTCGCCTTCGGGGCCAGCGACAATGCGTTCGTGGCGGCCGTCGCCCGGGAAGCGCGGCGCGGCCTCTATCCGCGCGGCTTCGTCGGCGAGCAGAATTACTGGACGCTCGTCGCGACGCCCGCCGGCGGCAATAGCGGCCTGATGGACGAATCCGGTGCGATCGAGGTCGGCCGCGGCGGCTTCTCGGTCGAGCCCTTCGTCCTCGACGGCGGCACCCTGGTGAGCTGGGCCGACGTGGAAACCGGCAACGGCCTGCTCGACAATGCGCTGCCCATCCCCAGCGTCACCTGGCGCCGCCCCGGCTGGTCGCTCGTCACGACCGCTTATGCCGATGAAAAGCAGGGCGGCCATCTGATCGGCCGTCACACTCTGCGCAACGACGACGCCGCCCCCCGCGAGCTGACACTGGTGCTTGCGGTGCGGCCGTTCCAAGTCAATCCGCCCCAGCAATTCCTCAACACCCGGGGTGGAGTCAGCCCGGTCACGCGCCTCGACGGCAGCGCGGGGGTGCTGAAGGTCAACGGCAAGCCGGCGCTGCGCATGCATGAAGACGCGGACCAGGTCGCGATGAGCAGCTTCGCGTCCGGCCCGCCCGTTGCCCTCTCGGGATCGAGCGGCGGTGCGACGATCGAGGATCCCACCGGCCTTGCCACCGCCTCCTTTCTCTATCGCATCCGCCTCGCCCCGGGCGAAAGCCGCACCCTGTCTTGGGAGGCGCCGCTGAGCGACAGGCGGTCCACAGCGCGCCATCGGCCGGCGAGCGTGGAGGAGGCTGCTTCGAAATGGCGTCGGGCGCTCGGCGATGTGCGAATCGCCGGTCCGGCTGCCGCAACGCCGCTGTTCGATACGTTGCGCACCGCCCTTGCCCATCTTCTCGCCACCCGGGAGGGGCCGGCATTGCGGCCGGGCTCGCGTTCCTACGCCCGCTCCTGGATTCGCGACGGCACGATGATGTCGACCGCTTTGCTGCGCATGGGCCTCGCCGAGCCCGCCGACCGCTACCTTCGCTGGTACGCGCCCTATCAGTATGAGAACGGCAAGGTGCCCTGCTGCGTCGACTCGCGCGGCGCCGATCCGGTGCCGGAGCATGACAGCCACGGCGAGTTCATCCATCTGGTCGCGCAGCTTCACCGTTATGCGCCCGACGCCGCGCGGCTCGCGGAGATGTGGCCGCGGGTGCGCGCCGCGGCCGATCATATCGAAATGCTTCGGCAGACCACTCGGACCGACGAGAATCGGCGCGTGCCGGCCCTCCGGCCCCGCTACGGCCTGCTGCCGCCGTCGATCAGCCACGAAGGCTATTCGTCGAAGCCGGCTTATTCTTATTGGGACAATTTCTGGGCGCTGCTCGGGCTGAAGGACGCGGCCTGGCTGGCGGCCGAGCTGGGCCGGCCGGAGGAGGCGCGGCTGCTGGAGACGCGAATCGACTCCTATCGCGCCGAGCTGGTCGCCTCCATCGCCGCCACCCGGGCGGTATACGGCAACGCCTTCATCCCCGGCGCCGCGGACCTCGGCGATTTCGATCCGACCTCCACCACGATCGGCCTGAGCCCCGGCGGCGAGGAGCGCTGGCTCCCCCAATCCATGGTCCGCGCGACCTTCGATCGTTACTGGCGGGAATCCGTGGCGCGGCGCGACGGCGCCCGGGAATGGAGCGATTACACGCCCTACGAATGGCGCAATGTCGGGGCGATGGTGCGGCTCGGCTGGCGCGAGCGGGCGCTGGCCATGGCCGATTTCTTCATGGCCGATCGCCGCCCGGCCGCCTGGAACCAGTGGGCCGAGGTCGTTGGGCGCAAGCCTCGCGAGCCGCGCTTCATCGGCGACATGCCCCACGGCTGGGTCGCCTCCGACTTCATCAACGCGGTGCTCGACATGCTCGTCTTCGAACGGTTCGAAGACGACGCGCTGGTCCTCGGCGCCGGAATCCCCCCTGCGTGGCTGGAAGGCGAGGGCGTAAAGGTGGAGCGACTGCGCACTCCGTACGGCGCGCTCAGCTATGCAATTCGCGCCGAAGGAGGGCGCGGAATCCTGTCCTACCGGCTCGATGGGACCCCCCCGCCGGGGGGACTGGTGCTCCACTGGCTGCGCGGCGACATCGCGCTGGCGGGCGCCAGCGGCCGCCGCTGGTTCGTCCTTTGACACGTCGCTTCCCTTGCCCGCCGCGCCTCGCTAGCGCCCCCTTTCCCGCCTCGCCTGGAGCCCCGACCCGATGACCAAAGACTATAGCTTTCCGGAAGGCTTCCTGTGGGGCAGCGCCACCTCCGCCTATCAGATCGAGGGCTCGCCATTCGCCGACGGCGGCGGCGCAAGCATCTGGCACCGCTTCGTCCACACGCCGGGGCTGACGGCCGACGGCTGCACCGGCGATTTCGCCTGCGACCATTACAACCGCTACAAGGAAGACGTCGCGCTGATGCGCGCGCTCGGCTTCAAGGCCTATCGATTCAGCATCGCCTGGGCGCGGGTGCTTCCCGGGGGCACGGGCGCGGTCAATGCGGCGGGCCTCGACTTCTACGACCGGCTCGTCGACGAGCTGCTCGAAGCGGGGATCGAGCCGCTGCCGACGCTCTACCATTGGGATCTGCCTTCGGCGCTGGACGATCGCGGCGGCTGGCTCAATCCCGACGTCGCCGGCTGGTTCGCCGATTATGCGGAGGTCATGTTCCGCAAGCTCGACGGGCGGGCGCGGCGCTGGGCGACTCTCAACGAACCCTGGGTCGTGACCGACGGCGGCTATCTTCACGGCGCCCTCGCGCCCGGGCATCGCAATCTGTTCGAGACTCCGATCGCCTCGCGCAACCTGCTGCTCGCCCACGGCGCCGCGGTCCAGCGCTACCGTGCCGTCGGCCGGCATGAGATCGGCATCGTCGTCAATCTCGAGCCCAAATATCCGGCGAGCGACAGCCCGGAGGATCTCGCCGCCGCGAACCGCTCCGACGCCTATATGAACCGCCAGTATCTCGATCCTGTGTTCGGCCTCGGCTGTCCCGAGGAGATGGCGGAGGTGTTCGGCCCCGCATGGCGCGACTGGACGGCGGAGGAGCTGGCGCTGGCCGCTCAGCCGATCGACTGGCTCGGCGTCAATTATTACACGCGCGGGGTCATGCGCGCGGATCCGGCGGCCTGGCCGGTTGGGGCGGCCTATGTCCGGCAGGCCGGGGCGACCTATTCGGAGACCGGCTGGGAAGTGTTCGAGAAGGGGCTCGAGGAGACTCTCCTCTGGGTGAAGGAGCGCTACGGCAATCCCCCCGTTTACGTGACCGAGAACGGGGCCGCCTTCTTCGATCCCCCGACCGCGACAGACGGGCGCGTGCGCGACCCTCTTCGCCTCGACTATCTTCACCGGCATCTGCGCGCGGTGCATGAAGCGATTCAGGCCGGGGCGGATGTGAGGGGCTATATGGTCTGGTCGCTGCTCGACAATCTGGAATGGTCGCTCGGCTTCTCGAAGCGCTTCGGCATCGTCCACGTCGACCACGAAAGCCAGGCAAGAACCCCGAAAGACAGCGCGCGCTTCTACGCCCAGGTCGTCGCCTCAAACGGCGCGGCGCTCGCCGGCGATCCTCATCGACTGGCGGAGACATGGCCGGGGTAGGGGGCCTTACATGAGCAAGACTCCTCGCCTGGCCGATCGCTTGGTGGCTGATGCGGCGCTGGCTGAACGGCTTTGCCGAACGCATCCCGCTGCAGCCCTGGCTTTCCCCGCGGCCGGCCTGGTCGCGCTCGCGCCGCGCGCGCGCGACGTCCATGGGCTGCGCCGAACGACCAAAAAATTCGGCTGGTTCATTCCCACCGCGATTTTTATGTGTATGCTATGACTAACACACCTCGGTAAGGGGTGCCGAGGAGGAACAGTGCAAAAGTTGCTTGGATGGGTGCGTCGTCATCCAATATGGTCGGGCCTCATCGGCCTCGCTCTGCTGTTCCTGCTTTATCAGATATTCGCGCCGTCCCGGCCGGACTATGAATATGTGACCGCCGAAGCCGACCGCGGCGAAGTGGTCCGGATCGTCTCGGCAAGCGGAAAGCTCAGAGCGCTCAACACTTTCAAGGTGGGGTCCGAAGTGTCGGGTCAGGTTACCGCCGTCTATGTCGACTTCAACTCGCCGGTGCGCGCCGGGCAGGTGCTCGCAATTATCGACGGTACGCGCCCCCGCGCCCGAGTCGCGCAGACGGGCGCCCAGGTCGGCGTTGCGCAGGCGGGGCTGGCGCAGGCGGAGGCCGCTATCGCCCGCGCCCGGACCGATGTCGAAATTCAGGAGCGCGAATATGCGCGCCGCAAGCAGCTCGTCGAGCGCGGCTTCATTTCCAAGGCCTCGATCGACCAGGCGGAGAACAATTTGTCGACGGCGCGGGCCGCGCTGAGGACCGCCATCGCGCAGGCGCAAGGCGGCCGAGCCCAGATCGCCCAGAGCCAGGCCGAACTGTCGACGGCGCAGCTCGAGCTGAGGCGTACCCGTATTCTGGCCCCCGCCAGCGGCGTGGTGGTGAACAAGCTCGTCGAGCCGGGCGCGACGGTCGCCGCGAGCTTCCAGACGCCCAATCTGTTCGAGATCGCCGCCGACACCAGCCGCATGCAGGTCGAAGCCTCCGTTGACGAGGCCGACATCGGGCAGGTGCGCGTCGGCCAGCAGGTCCGCTTCACGGTCGACAGCTATCCCGACGAAACCTTCGCCGCCGTCGTCGGGCAAATCCGCAAGTCGGCCACCGAAACGCAGAATGTCGTCAGCTATCTCGTCATCCTGGACGTCGATAACAGCGCCGGCAAACTGCTCACCGGTATGACCGCGAATGTCGACATCATCACCGGGCGCAAGGCAGAAGTGCTTCGGGTCCCCGTCGCGGCCACGCGTTTCCGGCCCCGCGCCGCGGACCGTCCGGTGGAAGAGAAGAATCCGGCAAAGGCGGCCGCGGCTTCGAAGCCGCCGGTCAACAAGCCCGTATACGTCTGGGTCGTAGGCGCCGACCCGTACAAGCCGGTCAGGCGCGCGGTTCGGCTCGGGCTGCAGGGGGAGGAGTTCGTCGAAGTGGTGGGCGGGCTCAGGCCCGGCGAGAAGATCCTGATGCGATCGAGGTCCCTGGTGGAGGAGGAAGAAAGCGGAAGCGACGAAGAGGATGAGGACGGCGGCGGCCAATGACGGTTCCGCTCGTCGAGACGCTTTCGCTGGTTAAGGAATATGCGTCCGGCGGAGGCACGGTTCATGCCATCGACGGCGTGTCGATCGCCATCGCACGAGGCGAGTTCGTCGCCATCATGGGCGCCAGCGGCTCGGGCAAGTCCACCTTCATGAACATGATCGGCTGTCTGGATGTTCCCAGCTCGGGCGACGTGAGGATCGACGGCACCGCCACCAGCGCGATGGATTCCGACGCGCTGGCCGAGCTCAGGAACCGCAAGATCGGCTTCGTCTTCCAGCAGTTCAATCTGCTGCCGCGCACCACCGCGCTCGATAATGTCGCGATGCCGCTCATCTACGCGGGTGTGGGCCGCGCCGAGCGGCTGGAACGGGCGCGGGCCAAGCTCGAGGCGATGGGACTCGGCGATCGGCTCGACCACTCGCCGGCGAAGCTGTCCGGCGGCCAGCAGCAGCGGGTGGCGATCGCGCGGGCGCTGGTCACCGAGCCGCTGATGCTGCTCGCCGACGAGCCGACCGGCGCGCTCGACAGCCAGACGTCCGAAGACATCATGCACCTCTTCCAGATGCTGAACGAAGCGGGCAACACCATCGTGCTGGTGACTCATGAGCGGGAAGTCGCCGATCATGCCTCCCGTCAGATCATGTTCCGCGACGGCAAGGTCATCGAGGATGGGCCGGTGACGAGCCGGAGGCGGGCCAGGCCGTGACCTCCGGCTTTCGAAAAGCGGCGAGCCGCGCGGTCTTCAATCTGGCTATCGCGCTCACGGCGCTTCGAGTGAATTTGATGCGCTCGATACTGACCACCCTGGGCGTCAGCATCGGCGTCTTCGCGGTCGTGCTGGCGGTTGCCGTCGGATCGGGCGCGCAGGTGTCGGTGATGGGGGCGATCAATTCGCTCGGCTCCAACATGGCGATCGTGTTTCCGGTGCCGGACGACGAGGGCGGCGGAGCCGTGGCGGAGCGCGGCCGGCTGACGATGCGGGACGCGGTCGCGATCGAGCGCCAGGTCGAGGGCGTGACCGCGATCGCGCCGCAATTGGTCGCCAACGTCCAGATCGTCAGCGGCGGGCGCAACGCCTCCACGCAGGCCATCGGCGTGACGCCCGGCTATGCCGAGGTCACCAATGCCGCGGCGGAGACGGGCCGCTTCATCTCCGACGCCGACGTGCGCGCCGCCGCCCGTGTCATCGTCCTGGGCCGCACTGTCGTTACGAAATTGTTCGGCGACTACGATCCGCTCGGCGAGACCGTGCGCGTGAACAAGGTGCCGTTCACGGTGGTCGGCATTCTCGAAGCCAAGGGATCGAACCTGGGCGAGGACAATGACGATCTCGCCCTCGTGCCGATCAGCGCGGCGAGACAACGATTCACGTCCGACCGTGTGCTGGGCCCCGACGATCTTCGTATCCTGTTCGTCGGCATCGAGGATGGGGTGTCCCTGGGAAAGACGAAGCGCGAGATGTCGCGGCTGCTTCGCGACCGCTATCGGGTGCGCGACGGAGAGGGGAGCCCGTTCATCATCCGCACGACCGAGGAGTTCATGGAGGAAACCGCCATGGTGACCGGCATATTCCAGGCGGTTCTCGTTGCCATCGCGTCGATCTCTCTTCTCGTCGGCGGCATCGGCATCATGAACATCATGCTGGTCAGCGTCACCGAGCGCACACGCGAGATCGGCCTTCGCATGGCTCTTGGCGCCAAACGCAGCGACATCCGCAACCAGTTTCTGGTCGAGGCAGCGGTCCTGTGCATGATAGGAGGCGCGATTGGCCTCCTGCTTGCGATCGCCGCGGCCGCCGTCTTTCAGGCGCAGGCGGACTTCCCGGTCCCGATCGGTGTCGGCACCGCACTTGGCGCGATCCTTTTTTCCGCGGTGGTCGGGCTGCTCTTCGGCGGCTGGCCCGCCGTCCGCGCTTCCAGGCTTTCGCCGATCGAGGCTCTCAGGACCGAGTAGACGGTTTGAACAATGCGGGGACACTATACTTATATCGGAGCCTCGGCTCGTTGAACCAGCCTCCAGCCTGCTCACAATCCCCCCGAAATACTGGACGTCGGGACGGCACGCGCTCGAACCGGCGCCGTCCGATGCGAGCTGCGATCCTGGGAATCTCGCCCCCCGGCCCAGGCCCACGTGCGCTGTTGAGCGGCCGGAGCGCCCGACTATCAGTTAAGGGAGGAAATGGTGGTGGACGCACCACGGCTCGAACTGACGCAATTCATTGGCGACGAAGGAGCTTAGGAATTGCGTCACCCCGGCGAAGGCCGGGGCCCACCGGCGCCGCGGCGCGACCGACGTCCCGGCAAACGGAGAGAAGGGAAGGGGAGGTGGTGGACGCACCAGGGCTCGAACCTGGGACCCGCTGATTAAGAGTCAGCTGCTCTACCAACTGAGCTATGCGTCCTTGAGCGATCGCAAGCCGGATGAAATCCGGCGATTCGACGATCGCGGTATCCAACTGCCTGTCGGGCAGACGGGCCATCTAGTGAGGGAAGCCGCCGATTGCAACCGGAGGCGCGTCGGCGCCGATCTCGGCGCCGATATCCAGCCGGCAATCGGGCCTGGAGCTCACTCGGGGACACGGTCCAAATGGTCCATCGCACGGCTTGTCGGGCCCCGGGCCGATTCTGGGTGTTAGTCCTGATTGTCCGGGTCTGAGCCGGCCCCCTAATCGGCGCTCCTGCCTTCACATGACAGCGCAGCCGACTTCCATTCCGGAAGGAGGAGCGAGGAAGCACGGCATCTTTGCCGGACGGATCAGCGCGCCCAGGTGAGGGAAGGTTCGATTGTCGCAACCAAGAGAAGGAATTCAGCATGACTCCCCTCCCATCCAACGTGGCGGAGCTTAAGGACCTGGCGGCGCGCATCCAGGAGGATGCCGACGCGGTCCGCACCGAAGCCCGCGAGAAGCTCGACGAACGTCGCGACAGGATCCGCACCCATCTCTCCGAACGGATGGACCGGCTCGAATCGAACCTTCAGAAAGCCGGCGAGAAAGGCGGCGCCGATTTCGCCGCCTTCCGCGAAAAGGTCAAAGGCGACCGCCAGCGGCTGAAGGACAAGATGAGCGAGCGAAGGGAAGCCTATCGGGCCTTCTTCGCCGATTCGAGCGACGAGGACCGCAAGCTCGGCGCCGCGATCGCGATCGATTATGCGATCGCGACCGTTCAGCAGGCCAGGCTGGCCGTGCTCGACGCCGTCTCCGATCGGGCCGAAGCCCGGAGAGAGGACGCCTGACCGGCGGCCGATCGGTCGATGAATGAAGGGGGGCGGGCCGGCGGCCTGCCCCCTTATTTCTTCCTGTCATGCTGAACTTGCCTGTCCTGAATTGATTTCAGGATCACAGCATCCACTTCTCTACCCTCGCGGACGTTCGACGCTGGATCCTGAAACAAGTTCAGGATGACGACCTGTGGGGGCCGTCAGTTCAGGGTGACGCCTGTGGGAGACCGTCCGGGGTGACGGCAACGCGAACATCGGATTCGGCTCAACACCGCCCGCGCCGGCGTTACCGCCTTCTCTCCCGGACGTTCTGCCGCTCGATCGACATCAAGATCCCCAGGCACAGCATGATCGTCAGCATCGCCGATCCGCCGTAGGAGACGAGCGGGAGCGGGATCCCCACCACCGGCGCAAGCCCCATCACCATCATCAGGTTGATCGCGACGTAGAAGAAGATGGTCGTGGTCAGCCCGGCCGCGGTGAGACGCGCGAACCGGTCCTTGGCATCCAGCGCCACCCCGATTCCCCATTTGATCACCATCGCGAAGCAAGCGATCAGGAAGATGCCGCCCATCAGCCCCCATTCCTCCGCCATGGTCGCGAAGATGAAGTCGGTATGGCCCTCGGGAAGATAGTCGAGATGGCTCTGGGTGCCGTTGAGGAAGCCCTTGCCGAACAGCCCGCCCGATCCGATCGCGATCTTGGACTGGCTGATATGATAGCCCGCGCCGAGCGGATCGGCGTCGGGATCCATGAAGATCAGCACCCTTCGCTGCTGATATTCGTGAAGGAAGGAGAAGGCGACCGGCCCCGCCACCGCAAGGACCGCCGCTCCGCCGATGAACAGCCGGAGCGGCAGGCCCGCAAGGAACATCACCGTCATCCCGCCCGCCAGAACCATCGTCGCGGTTCCGAGATCGGGCTGGATCAGGACCAGCGCCCACGGAATCCCGATCAGCAGGGCGGCCGGCCAGATCGCGTTCCAGCGCCTGATCTCGGCCGGCGGCAGGCTCGAATAGAAAGCGGCGACGGTGATCACGATCACCGGCTTCATCAGCTCGGACGGCTGGAGCCTGATCACGCCGAGATCGAGCCATCTCTGCGCGCCGCCGCCGACGAAGCCCAGGGCCTCGACCAGCATCAGAAGCACCAGGACCAGCGCATAGGTCGGGAATGCCGCCATCTTGTAGCGGTCCGGATGGACCCTCGACATGGCGATCGCCATGGTCAGGAAGACGACGAAGCGGACCGCCTGGGGCAGGGCCCAGGTCATCCGGGCCCCGGCCGCCGAGTAGAGGATCAACAGCCCGAATCCCGCGATCGCGCTGACCAGCAGCAAAATCTTCCAGGGGAGTGCGAGGATCGGCGCCGGAACCAGCGAGCTCGTGCTCATGTCGCTCCGTTCGCCGGCCGGGGCGGGTTGGTCAGGTCCCAGCGCCGCGCTTCGGCCTCCATCCGGGCCTTGATGTCGCCGCCCCATTGCTCCTCGAACGTGGCGAGCGAGGCCAGCGCCTTCGGCTTGTCGTAGAGCCAGGTGAGAACGTCCTTGGCGACCGGCGCCGCCGCCCGGGCGCCGCCCATGCCGTGCTCGATGACGACGGAGGCGGCGTAGCGCGGCGCCGCGGTCGGCGCGAAGCAGACGAACAGGCCGTGGTCGCGATATTTCCAGGCGCCGGACTGGCCGCGCTGGCCTCCGGTGATCCGGCGCACCTGGGCGGTACCGGTCTTGCCGCCCATCTCGACGCCCGGGACCTCGAGCTTGCTCCGGCCGGCGGTGCCGTGGCCGTTCACCACTTCCCACATGCCGGCGCGCACGGCGTCGAAATGCTCCTTGGGATAGGGGAGGGGCTTCGGGGCCGCCCGCTTCTCACGGATCAGATGGGGCTGTATGTCGAGCCCGGAGGCGATCCGGCTCGACATGATCGCGAGCTGAAGCGGATTGACGATCACGAAGCCCTGGCCGATCGACGTGTTGAGCGTGTCGGACTCGGTCCAGTCGGGCCGCTCGACCAGCTTCTTGCTCCTCTCGTAACGCGCCTTCTTCCACTCGGCGCTCGGCATCGTCCCGTAATTCTGGGAGACCACCGGCAGGTCGAACTTCTGGCCGAACCCGAGGCTCTTGCCCATCGCCGAGATCACGTCGATCCCCGCCCGGCGGCCCATCGAATAGAAATAGGTGTTGCAGCTCCGGGCGATCGCCGTGTGCATGTTCATCGATCCATGCCGGCCGAGGCAGCGGAAGAAGCGGTTGCCGAGCTGGAATCCGCCGGGGCAGTTGACCCTCTGCTCGGGGTCGATCCCGGCCCTCAGAAGGGCCATCGCAACCATCGGCTTGAAGGTCGAGCCGGGCGGATAGAGGCCGTTCAGCGACTTGTTGAGCAATGGCTTGCGCTCGTCCTGCGAGAGCATCTTCCATTCCTTCTGGCTGATCCCGTCGGTGAACGCATTGGGGTCGTAGGCCGGCATCGATGCGAGCGCGAGTATGTCCCCGGTCAGGCAGTCGATCACCACCACCGATCCGGATTCGGGGCCCAGCCGCCGCGCCGCGAAGGCCTGGAGGCCGGCATCGATGGTCAGCTGAAGCATTCCGCCGCCGCGGTCGGGCAGGGTCGAGAGCTCGCGCACCAGCTTGCCGCGCGCGGTCACCTCGACCCTTTGCGCTCCGGGCCGGCCGCGAAGCCGCGGCTCCAGCACCTTCTCGAGCCCCTCCTTGCCGACCTTGAAGCCGGGCGTGATCAGAAGCGGATTCTTGTCCTCCTTCTCATATTCCTGCTTGTTGGGGGTCCCGACATAGCCGACCAGATGGCCGACCGCCGCGCCTTCGGGATAGGATCTCGAGAAGCTCCGAAGCGGAGAGACTCCCGGAAGCTCGGGAAGGCGCACCGTCACCGCCGCATATTTCTCATAGTCCAGATTTTCGGCGACCGGCACGGGCTGATATCCGGCCGCCCGCTTCAATTCCTCCCGGATCCGCTCGACCTCCTCGGGCGGGAGCTCGAGCAATCGGGTCAGCTCGAAGATGATTCGGTCCTCGTCGATGATCCGGTCGGGGATCAAATCGACCCGGAAGTCGCTCCGGTTGATCGCGATCGGCTGTCCGGTCCGGTCGACGATCCAGCCGCGCCTTGGCGGGATCAGCCGCATCTGCACCCGGTTGCTCTCGGAGAGCAGATTGTAATGCTCGTTCTCGGCGATCGAGATCCAGCCCATCCGGCCCGCCAGAAGCGCCGCGACCAGGCCCTGGGCGCCTCCGAGCACCATCGCCCGGCGCGTGAACGTATAGGCCTGGTTGCTCTCGGTGATGATCGGCCGGGCCCGCCGCCGCATCGAATGCCAGCTCATCTGGCCATTTCCGAAGGAAGCTCGTTCATCGAGACAGCCGCCAGCGGTCGAGCGCCAGGATCAGCCGGGCGACGAACGGATAAGCGAGAAGCGAGAGAAGGATCTGGGGGACCATGATCGCCATCTCGATTCGCGCGCCCATCATCTGGGCAACGTACCAGCTTCCGAACGCATAAAAGATTATCGCGAGGCTGGCGAACAGCCAGTCGAGCCAGTAATCGCGCCACCCCACCCGGCTGTCGATCAGGTCGAAGGCCAGGAAGCAGGCGGTCCACAGCGCCATCGACTGGCCGATCGGGTGGCCCGAGACGAGGTCGTTGAAGAAGCCCAGGGGCAGGGCCATCTGCGCCGTCCAGACTTCGGGCCTCAGGAGCCTCCAGGCGACCAGCACCAGGAAGGCGAAATCGGGGATGAGCGGCTGCTCCATCACGATCGGCAGCAGGTCGGTCATGCAGGCCAGGATCGTGGTGACGACCGGGACGACCTCCCTCTTGGCGATCCGGTAGCCATATTCGTCGGCTGAGGCGATGCGGCTCATCGGGGCGCGGCCTTGGGCCTGGGTTCGCCCGGTTCGGGCAAGGGCGCGTCGGCCCCCGGCTGATAGATGGGCAGGACGATGGCGTAATCGATCTCGCCGGGATCGGCGATCGGCGTCGCCACCGTCCGCTCGCGCTCGGCGCGGACGACCAAAGCGACCGGGATTCCGGGCGGATAGAGGCCGCCGGTTCCCGAAGTCACCAATATGTCGCCGCGCTTGAACGGGTTCTCGCCCACCTCGAGCGTATTGAGGTCGATCGTCCCGTCGCCATGGCCGACGGCCATCGCCGGGGTCCCATCGCGGACCAGCCGAACCGGAACCCGGCTCGCAGTGTCGGTGACCAGGAGCACTCGGCTCGCCCAGCGCCCGCGCTCGATGACCCGGCCGATCAGCCCGTCCGGCCCGCGCACCGCCTGCCCGATCTCGACTCCTTCCGAGCTTCCCGCGGTCAGGGTTCCGAGCCTGCGAAGGCTGTCGAACGAGGAGCCGACGATCCGCGCCGTCGCCACCTCGGCCGTCTCGGCCTCGCGGACCTTGAGGAGCGCCTTCAGCCTCTTGTTCTCGAGCGCGGTCGCCTGGGCCTCGATCAGCTTGCGCCGGTTCTCGGCGACCTCGCGCTTGAGGTCGGCATTCTGCGATCCGGCCATGAAATAATTGCCGACCGAATCCCCGATCCCGGTGAAGAATCCGACGACGCTACGCCCCCCGGACGCGATCGGGGTGGTGATGTCCGCCGCGGCCCCCTTCAGCGCCGAGAATCCGCGCGGATCGACCGCCTGGATGACCAGGAGCATCATTGCGAACAGGATTCCCGCCACGGCCAGAACATAGCCGAGGAACAATCCATATTGCGCCCTTCGGGAGAAGCCCGGGCGCCGGGTCGATGGCGGCGCCATGTGTTCTGCCTAAACCTAGGCGGTCTGGAGAACGCCGCGGAAGATCTCTTCCTCCAGCGCCCGGCCGGTGCCCAATGCGACGCAGGTGAGCGGATCGTCGGCGACTGTGACCGGAAGCCCCGTCTCGTCGCGAAGCACCTCGTCGAGCCCCTGCAGCAGAGCGCCGCCGCCGGTCAGGACGATGCCCTGGTCGACGATGTCGGCGGCAAGCTCGGGCGCCGTATTCTCGAGCGCGATCCTCACGCCCTCGACGATCGTCCCGACCGGCTCCGAAAGGGCCTCGGCGATCTGGCGCTGGTTGATCGTGATCTCCTTGGGAACGCCGTTGACCAGGTCGCGGCCCTTGATGTGGACGGTGAGCCCGTCGCCGTCGGCCGGCGGCTTGGCGATCCCGACCTGCTGCTTGATCCGCTCGGCCGTGGCCTCGCCGATCAGAAGGTTGTGGTTGCGCCGGACGTAGGAGCTGATCGCCTCGTCCATCTTGTCGCCGCCCACCCGCACCGAAGTGGTGTAGGCGAGGCCCCGGAGCGAGAGCACGGCCACCTCGGTCGTGCCTCCCCCGATGTCGACGACCATCGATCCGATCGGCTCGGTGACCGGCATGTCGGCGCCGATCGCGGCCGCCATCGGCTCCTCGATCAGCCACACCTGGCTCGCGCCCGCGTTCGACGCGGCGTCGCGGATCGCGCGCCTCTCGACCGAGGTCGAGCCCGAGGGCACGCAGATCACGATCTCGGGCCAGCGCGGGAACCGGCGCTTGCCGTGGACCTTCTGGATGAAATGCTTGATCATCTGCTCGGCGACGTCGATGTCGGCGATCACTCCGTCCCTCAGGGGCCTGATCGCCTCGATCTGGTCCGGGGTCTTGCCCATCATCAATTTGGCGTCGTCGCCGACCGCCTTGACTCGCTTGACGCCGTTGATCGTCTCGATCGCGACCACCGAAGGCTCGTTGAGGACGATTCCGCGGCCGCGCACGTAGACGACCGTGTTGGCGGTGCCGAGGTCGATCGCCATGTCGTGGGAGGGGAATTTGAAGAAACGCAAAAAGGACATTTCGAAGGGTCTCGCTTTTCCGGCTGGTCGGAGCTCTTAAGTCACGGCCCCGCTTACTCTTCCTCTCTATAGGATGCCCCCACGCCTTGCGCCACAGATCGTTAACGTTCGGTCCATGGTGAGCGGCATCGGTCCGCTCCCCCACCCGGCCTCCCGACATTGTCACGCAGGATCGGGAGGCTGGATGGGGGAGCGGGCTTGGCACCGATCCCGCGAGAGCGGGCCAAAGCTCCTCTCGCGGGAGAGGGGCGATTGGTCTAGAGCATTATCCATGTCAATACGCCGACTGCCCGAGCATCTCGTCAACCGCATCGCCGCCGGTGAAGTGGTGGAAAGACCGGCCAGCGCGTTGAAGGAACTGGTGGAAAACGCGATTGACGCCGGCGCGAGCCGGATCGCCGTCTCCCTCGCCGCCGGCGGCATCGGCCGGATCGAGGTGACCGACGACGGCTGCGGGATGAGCCCCGCCGACATGGCCCTCGCGCTCGAGCGCCACGCCACCTCCAAGCTTCCAGACGACGCGATCGAGGCGGTCTCGACCCTCGGTTTCCGCGGCGAGGCGCTGCCGTCGATCGCCAGCGTCGCCCGCCTCACGGTGGAGAGCCGGGTGCGCGGCGCCGACGGCTGGTCGCTGACCGTCGACAATGGCAAGCTGACGGGGGAGGGGCCCGCGGCCCTCCCGCCCGGCACCCGGATCCGCGTCGAGGGCCTGTTCGAGCGCGTCCCCGCCCGCCGCAAGTTCCTCCGCTCCGACCGCTCCGAATATGCCGCCTGCATCGACGTGGTGAAGCGGCTTGCGATGGCGCGTCCCGACATCGGCTTCAGCGTCGAGAGCGAAGGCCGGCGCACCCTCCACGTCCAGCCCGGCGAGGACCGGCCGGCGCGGGTCGCGGCCCTCACCGACCGCGGTCTCCACGAGAACAGCATCGCCGTCGATTATGTGCGCGGCCCGGCGCGGCTCGGCGGAGTCGCCGGCCTTCCCACCTTCAACCGCGGAGTCGCCGACCATCAATTCCTTTTCGTGAACGGCCGGCCGGTGAAGGACAGGCTTCTGATCGGCGCGGTCCGCGCCGCCTACCAGGACTTGCTCGCCCGCGACCGCCATCCGATCCTCGCTCTGTTCATCGACCTCCCCGGCGAGGAGGTCGACGTCAACGTCCACCCAGCCAAGACCGAGGTGCGCTTCCGCGACCCTGCCGGGATCCGCGGCCTCATCGTCGGCGGCCTCCGCCACGCCCTCGACGAAGCCGGCCACAGAAGCGCTCAACGCCCCTCGGCGGCGGCGCTGGGGAACTGGCAGCCGGAAACCCCCTCTCCCCAGTGGGGAGAGGGCGGGGGTGAGGGGGTCCTGATTCGCCAGCAGGGGCACCGGGATCAGCGCCTCTTTTCGTACGTGGGAGCCCCCTCACCCTATCCCTCTCCCCGCCGGGGAGAGGGGACCTGGGTCGGCGACACCCGCTCCGACTTCCTCCCCGCCGCCCGAGCCGAAGCCGCCGAAGCGCCCCCGCCGTCCGCCGCCACCTATCCCCTCGGAGTTGCCCGGGGCCAGGTTGCCGCGACCTACATCGTCGCCGAGGCCGAGGACGGCCTCGTCCTCGTCGATCAGCACGCCGCCCATGAGCGGCTCGTGCTGGAGCGGATGCGCCGCGCCATGGCGAACGGCGGAGTCGCCCGCCAAGCCCTTCTTCTCCCGGAAGTCGTCGAGCTGGACGAATCCGCCTGCGACCGCCTCGAAGCCCGCGCGCCCGAGCTCGCCGAGATGGGCCTCGAGCTCGAGCGCTTCGGCGCCCGCGCCGTCCTCGTCCGAGCGACTCCGGCCCTGCTCGGCGCCGGCGACGTACGCGGTCTCGTCACCGACCTCGCCGACGAGCTCGCCGCCTTCGACGAGGCCCTGTCCCTGAAGGAAAAGCTCGACCACGTCGCCGCGACCATGGCCTGCCACGGCTCGGTCCGCGCCGGCCGAATCCTCTCGGTCGCCGAGATGAACGCGCTCCTCCGCGAAATGGAGGTCACCCCCCATAGCGGCCAATGCAATCACGGCCGCCCCACCTGGGTAAAGCTCGCCCATGGCGACATCGAGAAATTGTTCGGGCGCAAATAACCGGAATAATCGTCATCCCGGCGAAGGCCGGGATCTCAGGGAGAAAAACCGCTGCGCACTTCCCAATCGCCCTGCACTTTCCTCGTCGCTCCCGCGGAGTCGAAGACGGGCGTAGCCCAACGGGGAGTGCGGCTTCCTTGAATCACTCCCCGGCGAGACACCCCCGGCGCGTTGGAGTCCTGGCGTGCCTCCTCCTGTTCGCGACGGCGTTCGCCCCGCTCGAGGGGGACGGGGCTGCGCCTCGGATCGACAGAATCGAGATACGCGAATCCGGGACTTGGGCATCGCGCGACATCGAGTTGAACCGTGACGGTAGCGGGCGCTACCGCCTCAGCAGCTACCCCAGGAAGAAGCGGGGAAGATTCTCGGTGACCCCGGGGCAGTTCCAGCAGTTTCGCAATCGGCTTGAGGAATTCCGCCGCGAGGCAGTGCCGTTTACCGATGAGAGTGCCCGCGAGTTTATCGAGAGGACATGCCCCGAGGGCGTGCCGTACGTGACCGACAATGGCGCAATCTACATCCGCTGGATCGGCCCCGTGACGGACGAGCATTATCTGGCCGAGCTCGGATGCGATCGTGACAGGCAAGCCGAGCGCAATCGCAGGTTCGACGAGATTCTCGAAAGCCTTCCGGCGCCGCGGAACCTGTGGAGCAGACGGTAAAGGCTGGTCCCTATTTCTTCGCGGAACAGCGTACCAGCGCCTGCCGGACGTGGTCCCCTAACCCGCCCTCGGCCCGGGTCTGAAGCAACTTGTCGAGGAACGCCGATTTCGCCTCCGGCCTGTCCCGGAGGATCGACCGGTAGGCGTTGAGCGCGCCCTCGACGCCGGCCAATTGCTGCGCTTCGGGATCGTTCGCTTTGTCGGGATGCTCGATCGCGAAGGCGCCCATCGCGAACGAGTCCTGCAGGATGATCTCGGCAGTATGGGGATATTCGCCGTCGTCCATGCCTCCCAAGGCGTCCGTGCAGAGGGTGACGGAGACGTCCGGCGCTTCGGTGAGCCATGCCAATGCCCATTCGCGATTCTCGCTGGCGCTTTCGCCCAGGGGCGCTTGCTCCAGGCTCCGGGTGACCTCGATGAAGCGCCTAAGATCCGCAGGCGCGGAATGCTTGGTCTTTGCCGATGCCGCATCCGGCACACAGACCAGGGCCAGGCCAACGGCGAGCCCCTCGATCACCCGGACAACGAACCCCAACCCATTCCTTCTGCTCGACATTTCGCATCTCCAGATCAACGCCCCTTGTGGCTCGACGGGCGGGCAGCTGCAACCAAAGGATTAGCAAATCCCTTGCGCCGCACTTCGGTTCGACTTGTCGGCGTCGCCTAAAGGGACATTCGCAGGCGGCTTGGCGATCAGGCCGGTGGCTCACCACCCTAATCGATCGGCCTCCCCACCGGCACCTGGGTCGGATTGTCCTTGTGGGCCGTGAACCTGGCCGCCTCCTCCGAGCCGCCGGTCGAATCGCCTTCCGAATAGGAGTGGGCGCCGGCGCCGGCGAGGCGGCCGCCCTCGACGATCAGATATTCCTCCCGCATCGGCCGTCCGGCGAAGAAGCATTCGAGAATCTCGCGCGTTCCGGCGGCGTAGCGCGCCTGCGCCGACAGCGTGGTTCCGGAAATGTGCGGAGTCATTCCGTGATTGGGCATGGTTCGCCAGGGATGGTCCTCGGGCGCGGGCTGCGGGAACCAGACGTCGCCGGCATAGCCGGCCAGCTGCCCGCTCTCGAGCGCCCGGGCCACCGCGTCGCGGTCGCAGATCTTGCCGCGCGCCGTGTTCACCAGATAGGCGCCCCGTTTCATCCGGGCGATCATCGCCTCGTCGAACATATGCTCGGTCTCGGGATGGAGCGGGCAGTTGATGGTGACGACGTCGCACTGGCCGATCATGTCCTCGACGCTGTCGTGCCAGGTCAGGCCGAGCTCAGCCTCGACCTCGGCCGGAAGACGGTGCCGGTCGTGATAATGGAGGTGGACGTCGAACGGCTTCATCCGCCGGAGCACCGCCGTTCCGATCCGGCCGGCGGCGACGGTGCCGACATGCATGCCCTCGACGTCGTAGGAGCGCGCCGCGCAGTCGGCGATGTTCCAGCCGCCCTTCTTCGCCACCTCGTGCGAGGGCAGATAATTTCTGACCAGCGACAGGATCATCATCACCACATGCTCGGCGACCGAGATCGAGTTGCAGTAGGTGACCTCGGCGACGGTGATCCCGCGGTCGATCGCGGCCTGCAGGTCGACATGGTCGGAGCCGATTCCGGCCGTGATGGCCAGCTTCAGGTTCCTCGCCTTGGCGATCCGCTCCGCGGTCAGATAGGCGGGCCAGAAGGGCTGGGAGATGACGATGTCGGCGTCGGCCAGCTCGCGCTCGAATTCGCAGCCCGGCTCGTCCTTGTCCGCGGTGACGACCAGGCTGTGGCCTCCCGCCTCCAGAAAGTGCCGAAGCCCGAGCTCGCCGGAAACGCAGCCGAGCAGGTCGCCCGGCCGGAAGTCGATCGCCGCGGGAGTCGGAAGGCTCTGCCCGTCGGGATAGGCTTCGAGCCTCGGAAGATCGTCGCGGGGATAGCGGTCAGGACAGCCGCCGACCGGATCGGGATAGAGCACGCAGACTATCTTCATGACGTCGCTCCCGTTGGGCAATTCGTTCCGCCGGCGTACAACAATGGGCGCCCCGCCGCCATGGTCGCGAGCGGTGTCTCGCATCACCCCTCCCCTTGAGGGGGCCGGGGGTGGGGGAGGTCGGGTCCCCACCGGCCCGCGCGATTCCCCCGCACGTCCCTACATATTCGTCTGATCCGGCGGCACATGCTCCGGCAGGGTCGCCGCGCCGTCGCCGTCCTTGCAGCCGAGACCGTCCGTCCCCAGCCCGTAGCAGGTCATCGAGATCGACCCCATCGCGTGCCCCCGCACGAGCGGATCGATCCCGCCTTCATCGGCCGCCAGCCCGGCCAGATAGAGCAATGGGATGAAATGGTCCGGGGTCGGCACCGCCAGGTCGTACTCGGGATGTTCGGCCAGCTTCATCACGTCACCCGGCGCCCGGGTAAGCTGGTCGGCGGCGGCGTCGTCGAACCGTTCGGCCCAGTCAAACGCCGAATCGGGCCTGTCCCACTGGATTCGCCGCAGATTGTGGACGACGTTTCCGCTCGCCAGGATCATGACGCCACGCTCGCGAAGCGGCGCGAGCGCGGCGCCCAGCTTCACATGATAGTCGAGCGGCTTCAGCGCGTTGATCGAAAGCTGGACGACCGGCACTTCGGCCTCGGGATAGAGATGGGCGAGGACGCTCCAGGTGCCGTGGTCGATTCCCCACTGGTCCCGGTCGAGGCCGACCCAGTGCGGCTTGACCACCTCCGCCACTTCCTCGGCAAGCTCGGGATCGCCCGGCGCCGGATAGTCGAAAGCGAACAGTTCCGGCGGGAAGCCGTAGAAATCGTGGATCGTGCGCGGCCGCGGCATCGCCGTTACCGCGGTCGCTCCGATATACCAGTGCGCCGACACGACGAGCAGGGCCCGCGGCCTCGGAAGCGCCCGCCCCAGCGCCCGCCACGCCGAAGTGAAGCCGTTGGTCTCGAGCGTGTTCATCGGGCTGCCGTGGCCGATGAACAATGCGGGCATCCTGCTCATCTTCACCTCGCGCCTTGGCCCCTGCGCTCGGGCGGGGAGGGGCTTCCCCGGTGCAACCATCCTGGGGGCTTGTCAGGCCCAAAAGCCTCGGCGAAGCTTCCTCGTCATTTCAAACCTGCCTCGAGGTGCAGCTCTCGTGAACCGAACCAGCCTCCTTCTTGCCCTTCTGGCCGCGGCCTGCTCCGAGGCGCCCGCCGACACGAACGAACAGGCCGGCACCCCGAACGATCGGCCGACGGTCACAGTGGCGACGCCTCCCGGCGCCCCGGCGGGCGATTTCGAGCAGATATTGGGCGCGATCGACGGCCCTTGCGGTTCACCGAGGGCCCAGGATTTTCTCGGCAAGAGCTGGACCGCCGAAAGCTCGGCCGCGATCAAGGCCAGGACCGGCGCCGAAGTCGTGAAGCTGTTCCGTTTCAACGACGTGGCCGATCCGGATGAGAAAATGAATGAACGGCGGCTCAACGTCTATCTCAGCCCGTCTGGGCGTATCATTCACCTTGTCTGTGGATGACAGGAAGCACACGCATCAGACTATCAGGAAAGTACTATTTCGGGATCACGCGGGAGTGAGCCCACCGTGCGCGGGGCTGCTCGACCGGCATCCGGCGCGACGGCGATCCACCGTTGACCAATCCCCCAACTCTGTGCCGCTCCGGGACAGCGTCCGGAGGGCCGCTCCAATGCGGTCGCCGGCCGCTTTACAGGGCCCGTTTCCTGGATAAGCGTCCGCGCTCCGTGGGAAATAAGGGAGGACCAGAATGCGCAAGATCTTTGCAGGCTTTATCGCCGTCGCCCTGGCGACGACTCCGGCCATCGCGGCCAACAAGGGCGACGTCCGGGTTTCCGGGCAGGGCACGATCGAGGACGGACGGACCTTTTCGGTCAGCGCCGTGCTCTACCAGGACGGCACGGCCCGCGGCCAGGCGACGCTCACCAACCGCAACTTCTCGGGCGACTCCGGCAAGGGGCCCTACAAGCTCCACATCGACATCAGCTGCGCCAAGCAGCTCGACGACAACACGGTCGTCATCGGCGGCTTCACCCGCAGGACCAACGACTCGAACCTCATCGACGCGGTCTTCTTCCAGGTCCAGGACAACGGCAAGGACGACCTCCTGAGCCGGGCCTTCTTCTGGGACGGCGATCCCAATACGACCGGCGATCCGGCCACCTGCCAGCTCGTCAACAATGGCGACTTCCCGATGGAAGAGGTGATCCGCGGCAACATCAACGTTCACTGATCGCTGGTGAAAGGAGAGTGGGGTGATGAGCCCCGCGCGCTCACCCCACTCTTCCGCTCACGGCCGGACGTTTAAAGGACTGATCGCTCTAGCCGCTCTCGCAGCGGCCGTCTGCGCTTGCCCGTCGCCCGCGCTCGCTCAGCCGCCCGACCATCCCGACATATTGGTCACCGCCACTCCGGCCAGGGTCGCGCCCGAGCGCTCGCTCTCCGGCGCCGACGTGGAATCCTACGGGCTCGCGACGGTCGGCGAGGTGATGAGCGAGGTCGCCGCCGAGGACGGGGAGAGCCGCGAAGAGGCCGCCTACATCGTCAACGGCAAGAGAATCAGCGGCTTGGGAAGCGTTTCCGATCTGCCCGCCGAGGCGATCCAGAGCATCGAGGTGCTTCCCGTGGGCACCGGCGTGAAGCTCGGCGCGTCGCCTTCGCAGCGGGTCTACCAAATCCGCCTTCGCCGAGACCTCGACCTGTTCGCCGGCCGCGCCGCCGCCAGGGCTTCGACCGACGGCGGCTGGAGCTCGGCGCGCGGCGATGCGACCTGGACCCGGATCAGGGGCGAGCAGAGGTTCCACCTCACCGCCAAGGTCCGGGACGATGACATCCTGCTCGAGAGCGAGCGCGATATCGTCCAGCCGGCCGGAGTTCTGCCCGATGCCGGCCGGTTCCGGAGCCTCGCGCCCGCGGCCCGCCGGATCGATCTCTCGGCCGTCGCCGCCGATCAGCTCACCCCATGGCTCTCGGGCGCGCTCAACGGGAGATTGGCGTTCGCCGACAGGCGCGTAGCGCTCGGTCCTTTCATCAAGGCAGGTGCCGCCCCCGAGCCGCTGGACCAGCGCGGAAGGACCGTCTCCGCCTCGGCCGATCTCACGCTGAACGCCGAGATCGGGACCTGGCAGGCCGCCTTTTTCGGCAATTACGGCTACAACCGCGTCCGCACCGCGACCGACATTCCCTCGGCGGGCGCAGCGGCGCCTTCGCTTTCGCGGGTGCGGTCTTCCGTCAGGACCCTCGGCGCCGAGATCAGCGCCTTCGGACCGCTCGCGAAGCTGCCCGCCGGACCTCTCATCCTCAACCTCAAGGCCGGGGCGGCCCGGGACTGGATTGACGGCGAACGGCGCTTCGGGAACGTGACCCTCCGCAACAGTTCCTCGCTCGCCTCGACGAACCTGACCGCGGGGATCGAGGTGCCGATCGCGAGCCGACGCCCCGGAGCGCTCGCCGCGCTCGGAGACCTTTCGGCGAGCGCCGAATACAGCCTTCAGCACATGTCGGATTTCGGAAGCTTCAGCGCCTGGACCTTGTCGGCTCTGTGGAGGCCCGCCGACTGGCTCAGCCTGACCGGCTCGATCGCCCGGAGCGCGGAAGCCCCGTCCATCGCCAGCCTGGACGATCCGATCGTCGAAACCCCCGGAGTGCGCTATTTCGATCCCGTGCGCGGCGAGACGGTCGACGTCACTTTGGTCACCGGCGGGACTCCCGGCCTCGGGCGCCGGCGAGGCGAGACCAACCGGATCGCCGCCAATGTGAAGCCCTTCCGATCGCTCTCGCTCCGGCTCACGGCGGAATATTTCGAGAGCCGCACCCGCAACCATGTCTCCGAGCTTCCCGCGGGCAGCCTCTCGATCATGCAGGCCTTTCCGCAGCGCTTCGTCCGCGACCCCGGCGGTCGGCTGACCGGCGTGGACGCGAGGCCGGTCGTCTTCGCGGGCCGGACTGACCGGCAATTGCGCACCGGCCTCATCCTCAGCCTTCCCCTCGGCAAGGCGAACGGCGCGCCGGCCGGGCTTGCCCAGGACGAGGAGGAGGGGGAGGGCGGCGCGTCGCTCACCAGATTGTCGCGTCCGTCCGCCGCTCGAGTCCGGCCGCGACTCCAGCTCAGCGCCGCGCACTCCTGGCTGCTCGAGAGCCGGCTGGTCATCGCTCCGGGCCAGCGCGCGGTAGACCTGCTCTCCCGCCAGGCCGTCGGCTTCGGCGGGCTCGGCCAGCCGCGCCACCGCTTCGACGCGAGCCTGGGTTATGCGGAGCGGGGCCTCGGCGCCAGGCTGACCGTCCAGTCGCGCGGACCGAGCTTCATCGAATCGAGCGGCACGACGGCCAACCTGCTTCGCTTCGAGCCGCTCAACAGGTTCGATCTGCGCGCCTGGATCCAGGGCGAAAGGCTCGCGCCCAAGTCGAAGCTGATGAAGGGCACCCGGTTCACCCTCGCCTTGACCAATCTCACCAATGTCCGCGAGCGGGTCTCCGATCGGTTCGGGGTGACGCCGCTCAGCTACCAGCCGGGCTACCGAGATCCGATCGGCCGAAGCATCGAGCTGGAGTTCCGCAAGAAGTTCTAGGCACACATTAAGTCTGTCAGTGAATGTAACCTCGTAAAACCCTATGAAAAGGCTATTTATTTGCTAGCACCATGCTGCTCCGCCCCCCGCTGTCCCACTCGCTCGCCAGGAGAGCGAAATAATCGTCGTCCAACCAGGCGCCGTTGCAGAGGAAGCTCTGACGGAACTGGCCCTCGTGCCGAAAGCCGAGCGAACGAAGGACGGCGATCGAGGGCGCGTTGATGGACGCGGCAACGCCGACAAAGCGGTGAATGTCGTGCGCCTCGATCAGATGGCAGATCAAGGCGGCCAGCGCCTCTTTGGCATAGCCCTGTCGGCGATGGACGGGGAGGATCCGATAGCCGAGCTCGACCTGCCTCTCGCCGGGAACGAAGAATCCTGCGCCCAGGTCGCCGACCACTGCGCCATCCTCGGTCCGCTCGACGACATATTGGAACCAGGGGCCGCCCGGATCCTGGCCGCCCGGCGCCTTGACCTGCATGTCGGCGATCAATTGCTTGAGAAAGCCGCGGAGATTCTCCCGCTCGCTCGTATATTTGACGGTGTCGGGATCGGACCAGCTCGTGAGAAGGGGCTCGAGATCCTCGTCCACCGGCGCGCGCAACACCAGTCGTTCCGATCGGGCGAAGATCATTTCCCCGAGGCGAGGCCTCGAAGCCTCTTGCCAACCTCCTCGATCGGGTGCGCCGCCGCCCTGGCTCGCGAAGCCTTGAGCTTCGGATAGCCGGCCTCGGCATCGGCGAGCAGGTCCTTGACGAAGGCGCCGCTCCGCACCTCGCGAAGGATCCGACGCATCTCGGTTCTCGTGTCCGCCGTGACGATCCGGTCGCCGCCCTTGAGGGCCCCGAACTCGGCGGTGTTGGAGATTGCCTCGCGCATTCCGGCGATGCCGCGCTCATAGATGAGATCGGATATGAGCTTCACCTCTGTAAGGCATTCGAAATAAGAGATTTCAGGCGAGAAACCCGCATCGACCAGAGTCTCGTAGCCGGCATGGATCAGCTCGGGGATCGCGCCCCACAATACCGCCTGCTCGTTGAACAGATCGGCCTCGCATTCCTCCGCGAAGCTGGTCGGCAATATGCCCACCCGGCCGCTGCCGATCGCCGCCGCGTAGGAGAGGGCCAGCGCCTCGGCCCGCCCGGACGCGTCCTGAGCGACGGCGAACAGAGAGATGAGGCCGCTTCCTCTCAGATAATCGGCGCGGAGCGCGGTTCCCGGCCCCTTGGGCGCCACCAGCATCACGTCCATGTCGGGCCTTGGCACGATCAGCTTGAAGTGAATGTTGAGGCCGTGGGCGAAGATGAGCGCTCCGCGCTCGCGCAGGTTCGGCTCGATCTCCTCTCTGTAGATCAGGCCCTGGTCCTCGTCCGCCGCGAGCATGACCGCCGCGTCCGCCCGCGCCGCGGCCCCGGCTGCCGTCATGACGTCAAACCCGTCCTCGCCGGCGCGCGCCCGGCTCCCCGATCCTTCCGGAAGCCCGATCGTCACCTTTACGCCGCTGTCCCTGAGGTTCAGCGCCTGCGCCCGCCCCTGATTGCCGTAGCCGATCACCGCCACCTTGCGGTCCCGGATCAGCTCGACGTCGGCATCCTGGTCGAAATAGACGCGCATGCCGCTGGGCTAGGGGATTTGCCCCCCTGCGGCAATTCGCACGGGAAAGCGGCTCCTCCTGCCCGAGCGTTGCGACGACGGAGGGCGCCCCCCGAGCGGCCTTCGTCCGGGCCGAGTCTCGATTCGGGACGTCCGCGGCTTTCACGGTTAAGAGACCGTTGACTCGGAGAGTTGGTGAGTGCCAGCCATGGGCATGGTGGGGGAAAGTGCGTGCCGGCTCGCGCAAGGCCCGTGGGGGATGAGCCGGCACCTTCAACGCGACAGGAGGATGCATGATGAAGAAGCTTCTTTTGGCTGCCGTTGCCGTCGTCGGCGTGGTGGGAACCACTCCGGCGGTTTCGGCTCCGAACGGCAACGCTTACGGCTACTGGGCCGGACGGCTCTGCGACCATGTCGGCCCGACGACCGGCGGCACGACCTATTGGGAAAGCCGTGGCTATGCGAGCCGCGGCGCCTGCATCAAGGCCGAGGGCCAGTCGCTCGCGCGCGGCGAGTGGAACCCGGAGACTCTCGACCCGGTAACCTATCCGATCTGATCGAACGGACCAGAGGAGCGGCGGCCCCAGGGCTGCCGCTCCTCGCATTTCGAGGTCCGCAAATCCGGTCCGCGCCGCCTGGGGCGGGCTCGACTCAGCGGGAAGCGGCCAGGAGGCCCATAGCCCGCTCCATCGCCTCGCCCTCCAGGGGCTCGGCGAACCGCGCCCACTCCGCCGGCGGCTGCCGTGAGAACCAGGTATATTGGCGCTTGGCATATTGGCGGGTCGCCGTCCGTCCGGCCTCCAGAGCCTCGGTCCGGCTCATACGGCCCTCGATCATCGCCTGGATCTCAGGCACGCCGATCGCCCGCATCACCGGAAGCACCGGATTCAATCTTCTCTCGAGAAGAGAGCGAACCTCTTCTACACCTTCGTCCGACAGGATTTTCTCGAATCTGACGTCACAGCGCGCTTGGAGCCACGGCCTCGGCGGAAGGAGCACAATCGCGCGCAGCTCCACCCTCCCGCCGATCCCCCCGTCGCGTTCCTTCTGCCACGCCGCCAGCGGCCGCCCGGTCGAGCGCACCACCTCCAGCGCCCGGGCCACGCGGGTCGAGTCGGTTGGGCGAAGCCTCGCCGCGGCTTCGGGATCCTCGATCGCCAGCCGTTCATGCGCCCAGGCGACGTCGAGCGCCCGCACCTCGGCCCGGATCGCCGGATCGATCTCGGGCACCGGAGCGATCCCGTCGATCAGGGTGCGCATGTAGAGGCCCGTTCCTCCGGCCAGGATCGGCAGCCCGCCGGCTTCATGCACCTCGGCGATCGCGCGCCGCGCCTCGGCAGCCCAGTCGGCCGCCGAACAGGGGTCGGCGCCGTCGCGGTGCCCGTAGAGACGATGCGGGGCTCGCGCCTCGTCCTGCGGGCTCGGCCTCGCGGTGACCACCCGCAGGTCGCGATAGACCTGGGCGCTGTCGGCATTGACGATCGTCCCGCCCGTCCGCTCGGCCAAAGCGAGCGCCAGCGACGACTTGCCGCTCGCGGTCGGCCCCGCGATAAGCGCGACCCTAGGGAGATCGGGACCGGTGTTCATTGCCACGCTGATAGCAAAGGAACGGCTGAGTAGCGGCGATATTTCGGCGGCCGAGGATGCGCTCGCGCAGGCCGGGGTCCACGTCTTCGGCCGGAGCTGGATCGAGGACGATTTCGCCTGCGATCTCCTCTTCTCGCTCGGATCCGGCAAGGCGCGAGAGGCGCTCCAGGGCCTCGTCCCGGGAGTCGATGTCATCGTCCAGGGCGAGGCCGGGCGCCGCAAGCGCCTTCTGGTCGCCGACATGGATTCCACCATGATCACGGTCGAATGTATCGACGAGCTCGCTGACTATGTCGGCCTGAAGGCAGAGGTCGCGGCCGTGACCGAGCGTGCCATGGCCGGCGATCTGGCGTTCGAGGAAGCGCTCGCCCAGCGGGTCGCGCTGCTCCAGGGCATGGACGAGGAGATCCTCGCGCTCTGCCACGCCGAGCGGGTGCGCCTCACCCCCGGCGCCCGCGCCCTGATCTGGACGATGAAGAGGGAAGGGGCCTTCTGCCTGCTCGTGTCGGGCGGCTTCACCGCCTTCGCCGACCGGGTCGCGCGCCAGATCGGCTTCGACCGCGCCGTCGCCAACCGGCTCGACACGAGCGAAGGCAAGCTCGTCGGCACCGTCTCGCCGCCCATCCTCGGCGCCGAAGGCAAGCGCATGGCTCTCGAGGAGGCGCTCGCCGAACGCGGCCTCGATTCCTCGGCCGCTCTAGCGGTGGGAGACGGCGCCAACGACATTCCGATGCTCCGGGCCGCCGGCCTCGGCGTGGCCTATCACGCCAAGCCAGCGGCCGCCGCCGCCGCGGACGCCGTGATCGAGCATAACGACCTCACGGCCCTTCTCTACGCCCAGGGCTATGCAAGGTCGGAGTGGGCCCAGGTCTGACCCTTATTCGTCATTCCAGCGCAAGCTGGAATCTCACTGCTTCTTTCAAAGCAGAGGCAGTGGGTTCACAAACGAAGTGCAACACCTGCTCATTAGCCGGAATGAAATGAGATTCCAGCTTTCGCTGGAATGACGGGAAGGCGCCTAAGCCGCCGGCCTGCTCATGTCCGCCGCGATCGCAGCCATGGCGAAGGCGACCGAATACTCGCCGCAGGCGAAGGTGAGGCTGATTCCGTCGTCAGCGAGCGAGCCGACCACCGCATCGATCGCTCCGGCCTCGGGATGATGGAGCTCGACGGCGCTTCCGAGCGGGGGCCGGACATTGGTCTCGACGAAGGCGCCGGTCGCCGAGATCTCTCGCAAAGCCGCCGGGGCGGGATGCTCGGCGATCAGCACGCACATGCGCCGTCTGCGCCAGCGTGACGCCATGGCCCGCCCTTCGATCCTGCCCGCTGCCCCCATCTGCCCGCCTCGCATCGCCTGAGCGACAAGCCATAAGCCAGGGCCTGCGAAAATTTCGTTAAGGGGGATTTTCCTCCCCCTTTGACGGGGGAGGGACGCTTCGCCTTGGCGAGCCACTTCGGCGAGCTTAGGCGGATGATCAGGTCGCTATGTCCCCCAGACATAGCTACAAACTGCTGGGGGCAGTTTGTACCTGATCGTCGGGTGAGGGTGACAGCGCCG